>JAAYNI010000003.1 GCA_012520995.1 Candidatus Rifleibacteriota bacterium | reverse complement strand
TGTCGGCTTGCTCAAAAATTATCTTCTTTAATGTGTCTTTCCACTCTGCTATTTTTTCTTCTTTGCCATTTTCAGGTCTAAGCCCTGCAAGCCATTCTCTGAATGGCAAGTCGACAGCGAAATAAGCTTCTTGACAAACTCTGTCTGGCAAACCACCTCCAGCAACATTTCTAATCATTTCAATATCTTTGGCAAAGTTTTTTAACACTCTGTCTATGGCGGTCTTAGTTGTTTCCACCGTCTCTGCAATTCTTTTCACCCAACCAGTAGAATCAAGATCAGCCAAAACCTCGTTATAAATATTCAATTCATCAAAAATATCATCATTCGGCATTGTAGAAGCATCTCTGTTATAGCTTAAGCCAACAGCCCGAAGAGTTACCAAGTCTTCTGAAAGATATTTTTCTTTAATCAGATCGCTGTGCCAATCAAGAATTCCAGGGGGTCTTACCGTTTTTTTGCTCTTTGAGAAAATCATGCTATTTTTGTCTAAAAGCCCAAATGAACGCCAAAAAGCACTATTCAAATCGTGAGTTTTAGGAATATAGTGATTTTTATTATCACCTGATTCCGGATAATACCAAATAGTCATGGGTTCCAAGAAAAACTCCTGCGGATCTATGCCAGGAAGCTGAACCGCCCGCAAAAACTGTCCTCTGTTTTCATCAGAGTCTATCAAAAGAAATCTCGACCAATTTGTATAAAGATCCGCAAGATTATCCGGTATTCGCCCTGTCGTCAAATCATTGATTTTTTCAGCAAAGCTTTTCTCCCAAATAGGCTTTTGCCTCTGAGAATCCATTTCTCCCGACATGATCATATTCAGAAGAAGTGTTTCTTTCAAAGTTTTGCCAGACAGATAAATACCGCCAAGACCAAGCAGCCAGCCCTTTGATGCGCTCCCGACCATGCCTGGAAACTTTCTCTTGTCGCTTGTGCCGGTGTATCCCTGAAATGCTATCAGCCAGCGTGTCAGAGCGGCTTCGGAAAGCTCGTCTTTGAAAGCTTCACTTGCGGGAGCGAACAGCTCTGTTTTGTTTTCGCTCTCAGAGAGCAGACGATTTATGTATTTGAAATAAATTCTGCCCTTTGTGCTTTCTGCAGGTTCATCGAAAAGACTATTCATCTCAGTCTTGCTGATTTGATAAAAAGGATACTTTTCGTCATATAAATTGAACCTATCTGAGTTTTTTTCGAGATATTGATTTATTATTTTCGGAAACCTAGGCATTTTCCAGAGGTCTTCCCATCTTTCAAATGCAGTTGCTCTATAGTCATCTTCATAATCCGAGTGCATTTGATTGGTCTGCTGAAATCGTTCATCCAGCTCAATACCTTCATACGGGTTTCCTTCTTTATCAAACCTCGAAAAAACAGTATGCAAAACAGCGAGCAAAAACCTTAGAACAGCAAAATCCTGAGCAGGTGTCTCTCCTGCCAAGCATTTGTATTCGTGGGCATTGGAAAACAATTCGATCAGGGAAACTTCTTCCACCCTGCCCTTGTCATTTGTCATGACAGCAACCCAAGGTTCCTTGAGTAAATTAAACTCTTTCATCTTTAACCGCCTTTTCGTATTCCAAACCGTATTTGTCGTTATAGTAAAGGTTCCAGCCGTTAAGCTCGCAATTGCCTTCTTCATCAAATATCAATCCCAAAGAGCCTTTAAGCCAAGGCTGCTCTTGCCATTCTTTCAATTTCAGTCTATTTTCGTCCTCCAAATCCTTTATCGTCTTGTCTATATTGTAAAAACGGCTAAGCATTGCAGGAAGCCTCAATGTTTGAGTTGCCAGTTCTTTTGCCGTTTTTAAATCTTCGATCTTTTCTTTTAAATCATCTTTTTCTCCGAAAAAGCTATAACCATCACTGCATTTCTGCACAGCTATAACTTCGATGGTTTCTTCCGTATCACGAACTTGAGCCATTCCCCTTTCGTCGCTTATAGCTGGGCTTGGATTTTTGAGCCAATCATGAAGAGATTTAGACCTTCTTGTCTCCACTCTTTGAAGAATGAAAGACTTTGCTTTGTTTTTCTTGTTGGAAATTTTATTGTCGCTTTTTACCTTCTCTTTTTCGTATACAGTTTCCAATTCTTCGGAATCAAAGTCAGGATGTTCTTCCTCGCTGTAAACAATTTGAACAAGCACAGAGATATCTTCAGGAAGCTTTATGGCATCAGGAAGATAATGTTGCGTTTTTATCAAAAGATATTTGCCGTAGATACAGGCACTTCCCTCATGAAAGTTGAAAATATCGCTCGTTCCCATTACATAGAGACAAGGCTCTTTGAGCTTTTCAGGTCTTGCAACATTCTTGTGTCTGTGGAGACGGCCAACACGCTGTAAAAGAAGGTCCATAGGAGCCAAATCAGTCAAAAGCAAATCAAAATCTATATCCAAGGATTGTTCTAGAACTTGTGTTCCGACTATTATTTTTTTAGCTGGTCTCTTTGCTCCTCTTCCGATAGAGAGCATCAGTTCTTTTTCTTTGTCTATTCTGTGAGTCGCTATAAAAGCCGAATGAAAAAGCTCGACAGTTTCATCACCGAATTCAGAAGAAAGATACTTTGCTATTTCTTGAGCGCGTCTGACGGTATTAACAATTATGCCCGCCACACCGCCATCAGAAAGCTTTTCTTGAAGTATTTGATATATTTCATCCAAGTTATCATCTTCAGGATTCTTATTTTCAATTTTTATGACTTTGATCTCCTTGGCAAAAGGCATTTCAATATGGGTTTGCTTCACTGAATTGCCGTCAAGACTTGTAATCAGCGGATAAGCCCTGTTGGTCTTCCAGCCTTCCTCAGCCTGCAATCTCAGAGTTTTTAAGCCTCTTCCTTTTGCATATGTTTCTATCAAAGCGACTCTTTTATCAGCAGGCAAAGTGGCTGATAAAATAATCACAGGCACTTTGTAGGAAGCCATCCATTCCACAGCCCGATAGAGATACTCACCCATATAAGCATCGTAAGCGTGCACCTCGTCTATTATCACAACCTTTTGGCTTAAGCCTATATGACGCAAAGACAGATGCTTTTGTTTTAATGCAGCCAGCAAGAAATGATCAACAGTGCCAACAACGAAATCATCCAAAATTGCTGTTTTCTTGCCCGAAAACCATTCGTTTACAAAAACTCCGCTCTTTCCATCCAGATCTATGCCTCGCGCTATACTGGCAAAATCTTTGTTCAATGCCGCTTTGCCATGCAACAAGCGAAGAGATTTTGATTCATCGTCCGCTTTTTCGAGCTGTTCAACCCAGTCATGTATTCTAATAAAAATGCCGTCTGAAGTGGCTTGAGTAGGCAAACCGAAAAAGATTCCGCTGCGCCCTGTTTTGGCAGCCAGCAATTCAGCACCTGCCAATGCGGCTTCTGTTTTCCCTTCCCCCATGGGAGCTTCAACGATGAATATGCTTGGATTCTCAGAAGCGCCGATTATTTCTGCAAGTTTTATTTGCAAAGGTCTAGGATCCTTAAAATTAAAGCGATCTTCGTATAGTTTAACATAATTAGCGAAAGAATCAGGTTTCCAGATGGAGTTTTTGAACCATTTACTCCAGCCATTTTTCTTCCGCTCTTTCTGATTAATCTCTTTGCCATCGTCTTCAATGGAAATCAGAGGAAAATAATTTTCGTTGCTGGCAATCCAATCAGCCATTATCAGAAGACCATTCAACAGAACCATTGCTTGCTGATTCGAAATAGAAGGCAGTTCTTCAGGAGCGGCAAAGCCGCTCATTTTCAGAGCAGAATCAAAAAGCCATTTCTGACTTTTATACCATTTGTCTTTTATCAGGTCTCCAGACAGATCGCTCTGAAAATAAGCAGCTTCATAAGACTTTTCATCAGCGAGTTTATCCAAGGTCTCACCATGATGGGCACCGACAATTGAGGCTATACCCGCCTCCACTCCGAAACTTAGCAGGAGAACCTCGGAAGCCTCAGCGTGATGCGGTCTCTCATAATTGGCGAGCCGTAAATTCAATATATCTGCGAATCCCGCCTGCTCAAGCTTTTCCAATAGCCTATTGCGTAAATCATGCGAATCAAGAATATGTTCTTTTGTTTGAAAGATTGGAGTAGCCTTGCCCACATCATGAACTGCCCCTAAAAACTCGACCAGATTTTTAGCAGTTATAAAAGCATCTTGGGGATCATACGATTCAGCCAACACAAGCGAGTCTGCAATCAGTCTTTTTTGACCATCGCTCAGCCAATCTTTCCAAAGCAAGCCTGCAACATTCATGGTATCAAGCGAATGCTGAGTGAGCGGAAGCCAAAAAAGCATATTGTCCTTCGAACGGCTTTTCTTCGCCCAAAAACAGCCAGCGATATCCGAATAATTTGGAATTTCAGTCATTATTCAAGCATCCTCTTTTTTTATGCAAATTTTGTCATTAAATCTGGGAGTTTCGTAAGCCCAAGATCCTCTTCTCTATTTAGATTTATAAAACTGTAACTCACTCTCATCTATTTGGTCCAGCCGAAAAAACTCAAATACTTATCAAACCGCAGAACATGCAGGATTTCCAAGAGTTGAAAAGCACCGTTGTGTTTTCACTCCGCAGCTATTGCAATTATTATCCGAAGATATGTTATAATCCATGTTAGCAATTTGTTCCTGCACACGCGGGAGTGATCCCAGTAAAAAAACACAAAAACATACATCAAATAATTTTCCCCGCAAACGCGGGGGTGTGAAATCTCGCAACAATTATGAATACAATTTGTATTTGCTCCACCCAAATAGTACTCCTGGAAGGGTTCTTCCGAAAATCCAAAGCAGCCTGTTCTGCCATCCGCCATTGTTGTATTTCCATGTACAGCGAAAAATTCTTTCAATATCTTGTTCGGAAAGCACGATAATGCCACTGGATCGTTCTACTTGTCTCTGAAGCTTAACAAGAAGAGCTTGAAAACCGCCGTCGCACTTTGTTTCTGGCGGTTGAAAAAAACAATGTTGATACTTCCATAAAATTTAATTTTACTTTCATATAGAAACCCTTTCTGAGCTATGCTCAAATTTGGATAGTCCTACAAATTCATGACAAATTACACTCAAACACCTTAGGCAAGGTGTTTGTTTTTTTGTTTCCACAAAACCACGTTTATTATTTTTGTTTCCACAAAACCACATTTATTATAATAGTAATAAAACTCAGAAATGTCAAGGTTAGTAAATTTATTGAGTTACGGAAAAATTTGTTTTTAGCAGGGCAGATTACTTTTCTCCACAAATGCAGCAGATGGCGAAAAAATGTTTCAAATTAAGAAGCAAACTACTAAACATTCAGTGATTGCAAACTTCCAGCAGATTTTATAATTGCTTTTGCTTTTGCCTTTTTCGACTCATATGATAAAATCAAGGCATAGGGATTTGTTCATAGCTCATATGTTCTGAAGCAATATTCCAAAGAGGAAACTATGAGGAATGAGGAAGTTGTTTCATACGAAGGGAATTGACAGGACATTTCTACCACTGAATACACTGGATTCTAAGCAGAGCTTAAAACCAAGGATTGGTGAGCCAGGAGAAGCAAGGATCAACATATAACAAACAGCGGCTAGCGGACGGTGCACAGAGAGGTTTTCATGAAAAAAGACATACTGAATATATATTGCCCGGAGTGCGGCGCACCAGCAAAGTTTGATATTATCAATCAAGTCTACCAATGCAGTTATTGCGAGGGAAAAGTAAAGATTGAAGATGCCCGCCAAGGAAAAAAAGAACTTCAGAAAGAACAGAGCGAGAAATTAAAAGAATCAGCTCAAGACTTTCCCCTTCTTACAAGCTCTTGCTCCAGCTGCGGAGCGACACTTATTTTCGAAGAAAATGAAGCCCTCTCCAATTGCGAGTTTTGCGGACGAAGCCTGGCAAGAGAATCATATGTATATGA
This sequence comes from Candidatus Rifleibacteriota bacterium, assembly GCA_012520995.1. Taxonomy (GTDB): domain Bacteria; phylum Muiribacteriota; class Ozemobacteria; order Ozemobacterales; family Ozemobacteraceae; genus JAAYNI01. The sequence continues at coordinate 82,152 of JAAYNI010000003.1, read as the reverse complement.
TCCAAAAATGCCGCAATATGTCATACCCTTTGCCGTAACAAAGGATGAAGCTTCCGACCTCATAAAGGACTGGTGCAAACAAAACCATCGCAAGCCTGAAGCGAAAAACCTCCTAGAGAAAATTACAGAACTCAAAGGTTATTACCTCCCATATGAAATGGTACGCGGACCTGTTACTTGCTCCGTCAACAAAACCGGAGATTACACATACTATAAAGCAGACGGCTACCTGAAGGATGAATTTATCAACTGTTCATCCCAGCTAGACAACCTGGTTCTGGACTGCATGGAACCTTACAATCTTGACTCTCTGGAAGAATTCGACTTTGCTTATGTTGCCGGACAGCGTGTAAAGATTACGGATATAGACGATAAAGAAGCCATGAATAGGCTTAATTCCGAAGCGGCGGAAAATTATCGCCCAGGCATGGAAAAAATTTGGGGTACAAAAGCTATTGATCTCGAAGTTCAAGCAGCTCCGGTCGTAAAAGTTCCTGTATTGCTTCCAGCTTATTATATTGCTGACGGAAAGGTTCATGCTGCCGTGAACGGCCAAACAGGCAAGATAAGCGTGCTCAGTGAAGAAGAGTCCACCTATATAGCTCTGCCATGGTGGCTGCAAGCCATTCTTCTGCTAATTACAGCCAGTTTTCTAACTTTTTATGCAATGCTGCTCGGAGGCATGGATTTGCATGACAGCCTGCAACTAACCGGGATACTGAGCTTGCTTTATATGATAGTATTTGCCGCAATGTTTGAGGACGGTTCAAGCGATGGCTTCAACAAGATAAACTATAGAAACATATTTTCTTCCGGTGAACAAACCTACCGCAGGGAACGCGGAAAATTGGTTCTCAGAGAAGACCTTCTCGAACGCAAGATAGAAAACCCCGTATTCAGACAAAAATTAGGCGGAAAAGAGGTAGCTGTAACCTATACTTTCCGTTCAGTCGAAAGACTGCTCCGTATGCTGCTGCTGGGCATCACGGTCATTTTTCTCCCTGTGATCATAGCTTTGCTTATAAATGGCTTTGACTTTGAGAGGCTTACTCTTAGCGCTTCGGCAGCCTGGTTTCTTTTAACAGTAATTGTTGTCCCCATATACCTTGTCAGATTTGGAATTCAATGGCTGTATGATAGACCATTGATTTATACCATAACAGAAGACGGAAAGAAGAAGCGTTACAGAAAACCAAACGAAATAAAATCTAAGAAAGTTTTAGGACATATAGCAGAAGCTCTTTTTATACCGCCGCTCTGCTTTGCAACATGGTTCGCTATTGTCGCCCTTATAACAATGATCTACCTAACGGCTTTTGGTTTTGGAGGTATTGATGAAACTCCCGCCGATGAAAATAACAAAGCTTGGAACCACGGAATACATGAAATACACGAAATAGACGACAACTTAAAAATATGGCCTAAAAAATCAGGGAACAGGGGTTAGGGTGCAGGGAGCAGCGAGGACCAATACCTAGAACAAAAACCACAAAAAAAACTCCAGAACATTCCAAAGCCTTGTCAAAGCCTTGTTGCATGACTAAGAAGCATAAAAAAGAGCCGGCAATGGGACTCGAACCCGCGACCTGCTGTTTACGAAACAGCTGCTCTACCGACTGAGCTATACCGGCTTGTGGTTCTGAGAATACTATAAACAGAATGCTTTTTCAAGCATTTCTTCACTTATCTAAAACCTCTTTAAACCACGGAACACACGGAATACACGGAAAAACTACCAAGACATCCATAACAGCCGTTCTATCACAGATTACGCAGACCATTGAGAAAATGGCGTGGGGTGTATGGTGTAGCGAGGACAAACAGCCCTAGGACAAACATACAGCGATAAGGGCAGAACTGGAAAGCAACTTCTAAAATTCTTAAAGAATTTCACTCTAGGCGTTAATTGAAAGCTAAAACGATTAAATGAATTTACTCTCTTTAGGCTTTAATTAACAGCTTTACAAAAAAAACTCTTTTTGCTTTAGTTGCTTTCCTTAAAGGACAAAAAAGCGCCGATTAAGAACAATAATACAAATGCTTTGATGTTACTCCTCAAAAATTGCGATGCAATTTTTCGATTTTCTACTTTGAAGCACATAATACAAATAAATATCTCGTTTAATCTGAGACCTGAGACCTGAGTAAAAATATAAATATTTTAACTTGGCTCGTTTGGTTCTGGGAAAATCACAGACTAGGAATTGAAAGACTAATCACCAGAAGATCTGGAAGAAGTGTTAAGTAGGGTTGTTTAGTTACATATCCTAAATATACAAATCTTGTTCAGCTTCGCTTACAAACATAAATATTTTTTAGTTACGCCGTTTGGTTCTGAAATACTGACAGCTAAAAGCCATAAAATAAAGAAAAGTCTGGATTATTCCGATTAACTAGGTTATAAATGCTAACAGCAGCAAAAATGTACACATAATCACAGAAAGAGTATCCAGCATGATGAATTCAAAGCAAAACCCACTGTACAAACGCACTGGTCTGCCTATGTTCGATCAAATCGAACCTGAACACTTCGTTCCCGCAGTTCAAGATGTTTTCAAAAAAACAGAGCAGATACTTAAATCGGTAGAAGAAAACCCTAAGCCAACTTGGGAAGCCCTTCAAGAGCCCTTTCAAGAAACAAACTTTGACTTCGAATACACATGGGCTGTTTTGAATCACCTCAAGTCAGTGAAAAACTGCCACGGATTGAGAGAAGCCTATGACGAGTTGATGCCAGACTGCATCAATCTGATGCTGAAAATGTCTCAGAGCAAAAGCATCTATGACGCAACCCTCGAACTCAGAAAAAGCAAAGAGTTTGAAAAACTCAGCAACGCAAGAAAACGCATTATAAGAACTCAGCTTATATCTGCAAAACACAGCGGCATAGCTCTCGACGGAGAAGAAAAAGAACGATTCAACTGGATTACCAAACGTCTAAGCGAGCTTTCCAACAAATTTTCAAACAATGTCCTGGATGCCACCAAAGCTTTCGCCTTGGAAATCACAGACAAAAAAGATACTGAAACTTGGCCTGAAACTTTAAAAAAAATAGCAGCTAAAAACTACGCAAAACGCTATCCAGAACAGGAGCCTGACTCTGAAAACGGTCCTTGGGCAATAACACTGGACATACCCACTTATATGCCCTTTATGAAAAACTCAACCAACAGAGAGCAAAAACGCCAAGTCTATCACGCCTACACTACCAGAGCTTCTGAAGGCGAATTCGACAACACTGAAGTAATAAAAGAAATTTTGCGACTCAGAAAAGAAAAAGCTCAACTCTTGGGTTATCGCAACCATGACGAACTCACACTGAGAACTAAAATGGCTGGCAAACTGGACAATGTCCTTCGCATGATTCAAGAACTCGAAGAAGCCGCCAGACCTATAGCTGAAAAAGAACATCAAGAACTGGTTGAATTTGCCAAGAAACACGGCTTCACTGAAGAACTTATGCCTTGGGACATGCAATATTGGTCAGAACGCTTGCGCGAAAGCCTATATAGCTATAAACAAGAAGAAATGCGCCAATACTTCCCGATGCCCCAAGTTTTGGATGCCCTTTTCGCTCTCACGAACAGGCTCTTCGGCGTGACAATCAAAGAAAGTGAATACGAGAATATTCCAAAATGGCATGAAGATGTAAAATTCTTCAACGTTTACGATGAAGATATGTCTCTTATCGCCCATTTCTATTTGGATCCCTACTCCAGACCCAGTGAAAAACGCGGCGGAGCCTGGATGAACACATGCAGAAACAGAAGAGTGATAAATGGCGAACTCACAAGACCAGTTATTTATGTAATATGCAACGGAACAGTTCCCATAGGGGATCAGCCATCTCTCATGACTTTCGATGAAGTAAACACCTTATATCATGAATTCGGTCATGCTCTGCAAGGAATGCTAACTACCATAGATGATTATGACGCAGCCGGAGTTCACGGCGTAGAATGGGATGCTGTAGAGCTTGCAAGCCAATTTATGGAAAACTGGTGCCTCCAGGAAGAAACCTTTATGCAAATGGCTAAACATTACAAAACAGGCGAAACCATATCAAAAGAGCTTTACGAAAAAGTTAAAGCCTCAAACTACTTCCGCAATGCTTACGCAATGCAAAGGCAACTGATTTTCGTAAAGATTGATCTCTACCTGCACGGCGATTATGACCCGGATGACGATGAAGAATCAGTTTTTGACGCTTTCGTGCGGATATCCAAAGAAACTTGTTCTTCTGCCCCTGTTTACGAAAATGACAAGTTCTTGTGCGCCTTTTCTCATATTTTCGCAGGCGGCTACAGCGCAGGCTATTACAGCTACAAATGGGCCGAAGTTCTTAGCGCTGATGCCTTTGCTGCTTTTGAAGAAGCAGGTCTAGACAATGAAGAAGCAGTCAGAAGAATAGGCAGAAGGTTCAGAGACACTGTTCTGGCTCTCGGCGGCAGCATGCATCCCTCTGAGGTCTACCGTATGTTCAGAGGCAGAGACGCTACTACGGAAGCGCTGCTGCGACACCATTTCGGAAATACGATGCAGAAAAAATAGGATTCAAACCACGAAATACACGAAATAAGAACCGAAAACTAAATCCAAAACCTTTATCTACCACGGAATACACGGAAAAGGGCAGAGTGTTTTTTCTTTTCTTGATTTTGTCCAGATCATACACCTTGCACTCTACATTTTACATTATAATTTCTAATTTATCGAAGCTAATCACTCATCGTTTGGTGTTAGTCCACACCCTACACCCTACCCTCCCTAGTTTTCAGTTGAAGCCGGTGCCGCGGTGGGTGAAGGGTTTGCCTAATATAGTCGTGTAAAACTCTTCCTGCTCTTTGCGAAGGTCTACATCAGCAAAGAGCTCGGGATGAATCTTTTTGGCCAGCCACATAGCCCCTAAAGGAGAGTGACTCTGAAAAAGCCAGTTAGTAAACCAAGCTTTTTCATCATCATATGGAGTTTCATAGACTTTTCCATTTTTTACCGCATTCAACTCCTTCCACCAAGAAGGGCGATTGATTTCTCCGGAAGCTGTATCATCTATGATGATATCCGGATCGAATTTGAAAAGCATTTCGCCGCATGCGGCAGCATCAGCCGGGTCTTTATCGCCAGAAATAAGACGACCGCCTGCCAATTCAATTAAAGAAGAAGCAAAATTGGTTCTCGCCCCTCTTATGGACATTTGTCCCCCGAAGGTATTAACCAAAACAACCTTGGGACGCTTCTCGTATTCTACCCCTGATAGCCTGTTTTTAATAAAATCAGACTTCAGGTTTACATAATCGATATATTTCAACGCTTCGTTTTCTTTGCCGGTCATCTTACCTACTTTTTCTACAGCTTCCAACCAATCTTGCATACTGCCGAATCCTGCTTTTACGGTGAAAGCTGGTATACCATTGTTGTTCATGAGCTTGTTGAACTTGCCCATTTGCGGCACGTGAGTCAGTGAAAGAACCAAGTCGGGCTTAAGTTTGAAGATGGTTTCCATGTTGGGCTTGCCTGGGCTGCCAACATCCGCAGCTTTGTACACCTGAGGAACAAATTTTGCGCAAAACGGCGAATCAGGAGTTCTTGCTACTCTCAAGTTGTTTTTCGGAATACCGACAAGCTTGTCAGACAAATCCAGAATATAGACCAAACCGAAACTTTGCGGAAACAGAACAGCCAGTTTCTCTAATTTTTCAGGAACATTGTGCAATACACCCTGCTGGTCTGCAATCTGCTCAGCAAAAACGGATTTAAAAGGTATGAATGCCATGCAAAGCAGCAATAGAAGTGTCAAAAACTTTCGATTTTTATACATATAAACCTCCAATAAAAAAAACAGTGGGTAGTGGATGGTGGGTAGCGAGTGAGGATCAAGATCTAGGAGAAACAGACACCGATAAAAGAACCTAACAACTAAACATTATCTTCTAAATATCTGTTTCTACTCAGATACTCCCGTAAAAATATAAATATTTTTACTTGGCTCGTTTGCTTCTAGAGAGCATTAATATAGGACGGTCTTGCATATATTTCTAATCTATACATTCTAATTTATACTTTATTGAATCCCCCGCTCTCTAATTTTGTGCTGCCAGAGCCTCCGGCAGGTAGAGTTTTTCACCTCTTTCGTTACGGTATTCTTGAACAGTTACGCCGTACACTGTCTTAAGCAAATCAGGCGTTATAACCTCCGAAGGTTTCCCATCAGCGACTATTTTCCCATTGTCCATAGCCAAAACCCTGTCTGCAAAACGCAACACTGCATTAGGGTCATGTAAAGACATTATAAGAGTCATGTTTTTGCTGTCAGAAATTCGCCTTATAAGATCGAAAATTGCGAACCTGTTTTTGAAATCCAAGTGACTGTCGGGCTCATCCAGAATAAGAATCTGCGGTTCTTGGGCTAAAGATCTTGCTATAACAGCAAGCTGCATCTCGCCGCCTGAAAGCGTATTGTAAGGTCTATCGTAGAATCTGTCTGCCCCTGTCAGAGTTGCAGCCTTTTCAATTATTTCAATGTCTTCTGAAGTTCTGGAGCCAAATATATTCTGATGCGGATATCTGCCCATCATTATAAAGTCTCGGACAGTGAAAGGAAAAAGAGGTTCGTGTTTTTGGGGCACTATCGCTATTTTGCGTGCCCTATCTTTGAAGGTCATGTCATTTACTGAGACTCCGCCGATCTTAACACTGCCATCAAAATAATTTAAAATACCGGTTATAATGTTAAAAAGTGTAGTTTTACCTGTTGCATTAGGAGCCAATAGAGCTATTTTCTCACCAAGGGCAACATTAAAAGAAATATTATCTAGAACGCAGCTTTCAGAGCCTTTATAAGTAAAACGCAAGTTTTCGACTTCTATTCTGCAGGAGTCTGTCACTTCCATACCCCGCCCTCCCGCTTTTTAAGGAAATAAATAAAGCAGGGCGTGCCTATCAAAGCCGTTATTATACCTACAGGCAATTCTGCCGTTGTAATGCTTCTGGCTATATTGTCTGAAATAAGAAGAAAGCCGGCTCCTAGAAGCCCTGAAAGAGGCACGCTAGAGGAATGTTCCGCTCCCAAGATGGCTCTTGCCATATGAGGCACTACGAGACCTATCCAGCCGATTACTCCGCATCGGGCGACACATGCTCCGACAGAAACTACTACTAAGAAAATAAAAAACATTTTCCATTTTTCTGGTGACATGCCTAAAAATGCGGCTTCTTTGTCTCCGAGAGATAGAATATTGAGATGCCTTGCAAAAACAGCAATCAAGATGACAATCGGCAGAGTAATAAACAAAACAGGCTTTACTGTTTCCCAATCAGCACTTTCTAAGCCGCCCATCATCCAGAAAGTAATAGCAGGAAGCTGAGTTTCGCTGTCTGCAACGTATTTGAGTATACCAACGAGCGAAGAAGCAAAAGAAGAAACTATTACACCGCCCAGCACAAGACTTAAGCGCGGCATAGTGCCGTCAGGCTTTCTGGCGATAAAGAATGATGCCAAAACTGCAAGCAGACCGCCAAGAGCGGCAAAAGCATCCAAAGCAAGCATTGAAGAAGAAAAAAAGACTATAGCTATGGCCGCTCCCAAAGAAGCTCCAGAGGATATGCCCAAAATAAAGGGACTAACCAAAGGGTTTCTAAAAACGCTTTGAGAAACAGCTCCCGTCATGCCTAATACTGCTCCGGCCGCTATAGCTAAGAGAATGCGGGGCAAGCGCATCTCCAAGACTATTATTCTGGCATAATCGCCAGTTTCAGGCATGGGCCGATTGAAAATTTTGGCGATAAGCAGCTTGAAAACAATAGCAGGCGACACTTCATAATTGCCAACATGCAGCGAAATATAAGCCAATATGAAAAGAGCGGCAGTGAATAAAATGAATACCCAAGTTTTTTTCATGCCCTTACCCTTTGCTATTTACTGCTACCCTGCGTGTAAAATTTTAGCATGAAACCGCAATAAAGGCAAAGAACAATTTAAAATCACGAAACACACTGCTGCTTCTCGGAGGAACTAGTAGACTATTGCAGCTGAAAGTTTGTTATCGGGTACATTTATTTATATCCACAGATGGACACAGATTCACACAGATGATGGCAAAATTGGGAAGTTTTAGTTGCAACACAGCACTAGTGCTGTGTTGCAGCTAAAATTTACCTGTGTAATGCCAAGCCAGTCAGCAATCTATTCATGCTTGATTGATACAGCCGCCGCACTATAGGGTGTGGGGCGTAGGGGGTAGTGAAATACTTTTCAACTCAGTATTACAGCCAATAACTGCTTTAAGATATTATTAAACGGTTGAAACTTTAAGATTTGAAAAACAGAGAACCAAAGCCTAAAATAAATGTACCCGATAATAAACATTTAGATAAAAAACACAAAACACTAGTCGAGTTTTAAAGGATTCTCTTTTTGCGACTCGGAAACTATTCCTGTTAAGAGCAACATATTTTCAGCATGTTCAAAAGCCTCTTGAAGTTCTATTTGCTTTAACCCCTTCTCAGCATAAATACGTGCTTCAGGATATCTTTCCTCTTGATAAAGAGCCAATGAAACGGCTACCAAAGCATCTATGTGCCCCGGAGAAAGCAAAAGTGCCTTTTTAAACTTTTCGATAGCTAAATCACGCTTGCCTTCCCCTAAATGAGTGTCAGCTTGGAATAAGTATTCTTCAGCCGCTTTCATCTTGATTTCTTTATGAAAGAAAACGCCGACTAAAATAACAAGAAGCAATGTTAGAATTGCCAAGTATTTCAAAACAGTTAAAAACTTTTTCATAAGGTAGCCTATTCTTCTCCTTCTCCTGCTTCATCAGCTTTTTCAGAGTCATTCATTTCATTATCATTATTTTCCTCTGCTTCATCTGAAGATTCGTCTCGTGACAATTCTTCTAAACAAAGATTTTTTAATCGTTCAAATTGCATGCGCTGATTTTCGTCAGCTGTTCGTTCTAAGCCTCTATCTGCCCAAAGAATAGCCTCTTCATATTCCCCGAGAAACTTATAGTTATAAGCAAGACTTAGATAAAACAAAGGATTTTCAGGTTTGAGTTTTACACATAATTGTAAAGGTTCGAGAGCATCAGCGTAGTTTTCTTCTTTCCAATGTATGAGGGCCATTCGATCATATAACTGGACAAGAACTTCATTATTCTCTTGTTTTTTTGCTTCAACCAGAGCTTTCTGCGAATACAACTTTGCCTCGTCTATGCTGGTGTTTACCAAGGACGCGGAGAGAGCATTCAAGACGTTCAAATCGTTAGGCAAAAGTACATGAAGTTTTTTGAATTCTTCAGCGGCTAATTCATATTGTTCTTTATCATAATAGCCGTTACCCTTCTGCCAAAGTTCTTCTGCTTCTCCCATACCCTCATCTGTCTTATCAGGCAACTTCTGACGACAGGCTTCTATCAGTTCTTCCGCTTTTTTTTGATTTTTCTCCTTCATCTCACGCTTTAAGGATTCTTCAGCCCAGTGTAGAGACTTTTCATAATCTTCCTGGGTTTTATAAGCAAGCGCAAGAACCAAATAATGCTCCCCTCGCCCAGGATCTGTTTCAATAGCCGTCTTAAAATTTCTGATAGCAGCAGAAAAGAGTTCTTCGCTCATACTGATATCTCCGAGCGTGCTGTATAAAGAAGCTCTATAAGACTTATCTCTTGGCCGCTCTGCTTCTCTGAGAGCTTTTTTAGCATATGCTTCCGCTTCCTGTAAGGAACCTGACATATAAAGATAATGAGATAGCCTGGCTGAAATCATTATGTTGTCAGGCAAAATTTTATTGGCCTCAATAAGTTGCTCAGAAGCTGACTTAAACTTCCTTTTTTTTGCGTATTCAAGGCCTTTTTCCCAATATACAAATACTTTTTTATTTAATTCTTGCTCTGTTGGAGGCCTCTCATAAGTCAAGGCAATTCCAAGAAATACCAGGATAAGAATTACACATCCTGCAGGCTCTTCTTTCGCACTTTCCCAAATGCCTTTAAAAATCTCGTAGGGCAACAACAGAATAAGTTTTATAAGTTCCAGCATATTTACAAATCTTTTAACTCTTCGCTTTATTTCTAAGCAGTAATTGTAAAGGATCTTTATCTTTTTAGCAAAAAAAAGAGGAGCCTGTGCTCCCCTTGCTTGCCAAAGAATATCAATCTGTTTGTCGCTCTCCCAACTTCTGCAAACATTCAGACTTTAAGGCTTGTAATCTCTCATAAGAATCATTCTATTAGTCTAAGTAGTCGTTCATAAATAAAAGCAACTCTTCCTTAATAGCATCTTTCTCGTTTTTATTGTTTTTTTCATCAGGTTCTTCACCGTCTTCCCCATCGACTTCCATTTTTATTTTTAACACACGTGAACAGCCGTCAATCAGGGCTTCCGCTTCATTATAGTTCTCTCCGCCTATGCGAGCGCGAGACATAGCCCCCTCAGCATATGAGATAGCACGTTTATAGTAGCCTGCTTTCTGACAGGTCTTTGCAACCTTAAGATGGTATTTGTCGGTAGTCCAGGAGAATTGAGCTGCACGAATGGCGTTACGATAAGCTTTTATTGCATCATCATATTTTTTTTGGGCATCATATATATCTCCAAGATCATCGTAAAAGCCTATAATAAACGGGTGATCTTCCAATTTACTCTTTACTAGAGCCAATCCTATTTTGGCAAAATGTTCTGCCTCCTCCAGACGATTGGCCTTAATAAGACAATTCCTCAGACCAGATATAGTCATCTCATTCTCAGGATCAAGCTCATAAGCTTTCATAGCTTCTTCAATTGCCAAATCATGTTCCTGGGCTTTGGAATAAGCATATGCATTATCCATGTATATTTCCCTAGAAGCCACCTTATGATCTCTAGCGTCTATCGCGTCTTTCAGCATATATTGTAACATTCCGATATCATAGTCATGATGAGCCGTACATTTTATGGCTCTCTCATACTAATATACCGCCCTATCATAATTCCCTTGCATTTCACAGCATTGCGCAAGTCTTGCAGCGTGATCGCCGTTGTACGGAGCCTCATCGCAAGCCAGCTTTAACATATCTGCAGCATCGTTAAGCTTTCCTTCTTCGATATATACCTGCCCCACAATTCTATAGAGAGTATGAGCCTTAGCATAGTCCAGCTGAGAACCCCGCTTTTTTGTGGTTTTCTCAAGGTGTTTTTGCCTTTTGATATCGGTCAAAGCCTTTTCTGCACAGGCTTTAGCCTTGTCATATTCTCCTGAAGAATAGTAGTATTCAGCATGGGAAGTCAAGGTTACCACATCATCCGGGAGATTCTCTTCAGCTTTCAGTTCACTGTGCACATAGAGTTTGTAGCAGGGAGTATAGTTACAAGGCTCTAAAAGCGAAATAAATCCTGTAAGCAAACACACTAGAAAAAAGCGGAAAAAAAACCTTTTCATAGTATCCCCCTCTTCTATCATCTATCTTCTTTATAGGAATAATAGAATATCTTAAGAAATTAGGCAAAAAAAATAGGGCTTATTAAGCCCTATATGTATCAAATAAATTTTCTAAAAATTACATTTATATTATTTTTTTGCTGCCAGATTTTGCAAGCACTCTTCTTTAAATTTTTGTGCAAACTCGCGTTCTTCTTCAGTCAAGCTAGGAAGCTGTAAAGCTTTTTCAGCCCATTGCAATGCCGATTTATGATCCTCCAGCAATTGATAAACAAGAGACATATTCAGATTAGCTTCAGGATTTTCAGGATTGATTTTCAAAGCTGACTTGTAAGCATCCATAGCTTGATAATATTTCTCCTGTGCTATGTAGTTAGTCCCCAAAATGTCATAAAATGAAAATGCCGCCTCCGTATTTCCTTGACGTTCCGCCAAAGCTATTCCCTTTTTGGCAAAGCTTTCTACTTTATCGCCTTTAGCTGCAAGAGAGTATAAACTGATTATTTGCTCTATAGCATTGAGTTCCTCAGGATAAAGATTGTGAATTTTCACTATCTCTTCTGCAGCCAAAGCAAAATACCGCAATGAACCATAAAGACGAGATATAATTGTGTGTTTATCCCTTACAGAATCTTCAACAGCCTTGCGGAATTCCAGATTAGACAACATAAGAGGGGCGAGCTCTTTAGCCGTAGCCGCATAAATTTGAGCAATGTCATCTGCCAGATTATGCTTGATAGCCTCTTCCGAGTATTTTGCCGCCGCTTCATAGTCCTTCAGAAGGATATATGTATAAGCAAGAGCCGTATAACGGGCTCCGTTGTCAGGGTCTGCCTCTGCCGCCAGCTTGAAAGGCTCTAATGCTTCAGAGTATTTTTCTTCCATGACAAACAAAGCACCCTTTTTCTCATACAAACGCGCAAGCAGTATGCTCTCTTGTTTGTTATTTTTTTGCCGCTTTATCTCAGGCAGAGCCTTGTCAACATATACTTTTGACTGTTCAAATTGATTTGTGAAAAAATAATATTCGCCGAGTCCCTCTAGGACAGGTATTTCTTTCGGCAAAATCGCATGGGCTTTCAACAATTCCTCAATAGCCTGCTCAAAGTTTGCTTTTTCACCATGGCGCTTAGCCAGTTCCCAATGTTCAACCGCCTTTTCTTCTCTTTGAATTTTTATATAACCGAAAGGCATAAAAATTCCAATAAGTACAAAGGCAACAACAACAGTCAATATTTTGTCTTTAATTTTTTCTTTGATTACTTACAATGACAATGAGGTACCCCTTTCAATTTTAGATAGAAATAATTGCTCTATAGAAAATAAACCTGTTATTTTTCCTATTGTAAAGTATTTTAAAGATTAAGAAAAATTTAAAAAGAGCTGAACTTTCAAGCTGAATATAATAATTTAATTTCATATCTAAATATATAACAAGAAATTTCCTGCTTTAATCATTTATTCCAGCTTTATGAATATAAGATTTTTTATTTATTTTCTTTTGGAAGCTAAGTGCTTGACTGAACCCCTTCCGATTTATATATTATCCACATGTTTCTATCAGATCTAACCGCGCCGGAAGTAAAAAAACTAAACAGAGATGTCACTGCTGTACTGATACCCATGGGCACAACTCAGCAGCATGGTCCTCATTTGCCTTTGTCAACCCAAAGCAATTTGGCTGAGATGATCGCTTACAAAGCTGGCGAAAACATCTCTATAGACGGTCTGACACCATTAATCACACCGACTATCAACTTCATTCCTTCCAATGTTACCGCTGGTTTTAACGCGGTCTTCTCTGTTGCTCCTCGCACTTTTTCAGATATGCTCTATGATATAGGACGCACCTTTGCTCAGGAAGACTTTAAATATTTATATTTTGTAAACCTTTCTATATCACCCGAGACTATCAAAGCAATTGATACAGCTATCAACGACCTTTCTGAGTTTTCCAGAATAAAAGCCTTTGATCCCCTTTCTGTCTGGAATTTTTCCCCAAGCCAGCCAATCAAAGAATATTTGGAAGCGAAAGGTTTAAAATATGAAAACGAGCTATATGCCGATATAAAAACAACCAGTGCAATGCTGGCCATAAATCCTTCATTTGTAAAAACTGACATTCTTTCGGATCTCCCTCCTAAAAAGGTCAATATAAAATGGGAAATGCTGAAAGGAAATTTTTCTTTCTTGCAAATGGGCGCCGACAATGGATACATAGGAACCCCCTCAATGGCCGACCCAGAACTGGGAAAGCTTTATCTCGATGAAGCTTCATTGGCACTGTCAACTGCTATAAAATACACTTTCCAAGACCAAAAACTCCCTGGATTGCCCCTTCATATTAAAATGCTGCTTAAGATGATCGACTTGGATGAAGTCTAGCGCTTTCTCTCTGAAATTTTTTAAACCACGGAACACACAGAATACACGGAAAAACTCTAAACCCTTTTCTATCCACAGATGGACACAGATAAAATTTTTAAGCTAGCTTAAAAATCAGTGTCGTGTGGCGAGTGGCGAGTGTTGCGTGGGGACCAAACGAACAAAAACTACCAAAAACTTTGAAAATCCGCAGATGACGCAGATGGCCGCAGATAAAGAAACCAATGACAAAATTCTTTTGTCCACGTCTATGATTAAAAGCCATATTGCCCAAATAAATTTGCTCAACGAGAGCTTTTAATCGCAGACTCTGCAAAAACTAAAATCGTTTTTGCTAAAATTGCTTTCTTAAACATAGATTGTCGCAACAGTGGAGAGTGTCTGCTAAAAACCAGAGAAATAATGCCAAAGCAGCTGGCAATTTCATCGATTGAGCCCTAAACAATTCACTGTCCACTGTCCACTATCCACTACTCACTGATCATAGGCTTTGCTTAAAACAAGTTGACCCTGGATGACAAAACCTATATTATTGCCTTGCTGCCAGAGACTCCTTTCATAGGCATTTCCGGCAGATAAAGAAAATAAATCGGAGCGCAACTATGTCGGGCATAACCAGTTTTTTCGGCGAACTTACTTTCAATAAAAACGTAATGAAGGAAAAGCTGAGCAGCAAAACCTTTGAAAAGCTGTCAGCTTCTGTAGAAGAATCCTTGCCTCTCAGCAAAGAAGTAACCGCAGAAGTAGCTCATACAATGAAAGAATGGGCAATAAGCAACGGAGCTACTCACTTTACCCACTGGTTTCAGCCATTACGCGGAGGCACAGCAGAAAAACACGACGCTTTTATCACCTATACTCCAGAGGGCGATCTGATAGAACGCTTCACAGGACAACAGCTGATTCAAGGAGAGCCTGACGCCTCCTCCTTCCCGACAGGCGGTATGAGAACCACTTTTGAAGCCAGAGGTTATACTGCTTGGGATCCTACCTCGCCGGCATTTCTTTCTGAAACAGGCAAAACCAAAACTTTGGTAATACCCTCTGTTTTCCTTTCATGGACAGGCGAAGTTCTAGACCTCAAAACACCTTTTCTCCGCTCCTACAGAATCTTAAACGACGCTTGCATACGTTTGCAAAGAGCAATAGGCAATAAAACCGCTAAAAGCATCACTGTGAATTGCGGGCCGGAACAAGAATATTTTGTAGTCTCTCAAGAGCTTTTCGACAAACGCCCTGATCTTCAAGTTTGCGGCAGAACACTTTTCGGAGCAGCCCCCGTAAAAGGCCAACAAATGGAAGACCATTATTTTGGAACTCTTACCCAAAGAATGATGCGGTTCATGGAAAAGCTTGACCACGAACTCTATAGACGAGGAATCCCATCCAAAACTCGTCACAACGAATCTGCGCCTAACCAGTTTGAGGCAGCGGTGCTCTATGAAAACGCAAATTTAGCGATAGACCACAACCTGCAACTTATGAACGTAATCAAAGGTGTTGCTAAAGAACATGGACTTGTCGTGCTTTTGCATGAAAAACCTTTCGCAGACCTAAATGGCTCCGGAAAGCACGTAAACTGGTCTATTTCAGACAATACGAACAAGAACTACTTAGAACCCTCAAAATCGCCGCAAAAAAACATAACTTTTTTGCTGACCTTAGCAGCCTTTTTCCTTGGAATAGACAAATACAGCGGTCTTTTACGAGCTATAGTGTCGGATGCAGGCAATGATTGCAGACTTGGCGGCAACGAAGCCCCTCCATCAATTATGTCTATTTATCTCGGAGAATATCTTACCGGCCTGCTGGATGAAATTGAGAATACAGGCAAATTCGACTCTCACAGCATAAAAGAAATAAGCATGGGGGTAAAAAATCTGCCTGTAATTTCCCGAGATTCATCCGACAGAAACCGCACTTCTCCTATAGCTTTTACCGGCAACAAGTTTGAATTCCGCTCAGTAGGCTCCTCGCAAAATCCTTCTGAAGCAGTAACAGTTTTCAACCAACTCTGCGCCTATGGCATGTACATTTTGGAACGCAGAATTGCAACTGCAAAATCCCCTGCTACAGACTTAGACGAGACAATCTTCAATGTCATCAGAGATGTGCTAAAAGAAACCCGCAGAGTCAGATTTGAGGGCAACGGTTATTCAGAAGAATGGGCTATGCAAGCTAAAGAGCTTGGGCTGCCCAACCCGAAAAACACTCCTGAAGCGCTCGAGTTCTACACTACTCCTGACGTTACAGAATTGATGGAAAAAACGAAGGTTTTGTCAAAAAGAGAACTGTACGCCAAGGCCGAAATAAAGTATGAAACCTACGTCAAAACAAAAGAGATGGAATACAAAATGACTGCCAGGATGTGCAGAACCATGATAATGCCGGCCATTCTCAAACATTTGGGACAGGTCTCCGCATCCGGAGCGGCCTACAAGTCTGTCACAGGTGAGACTTCACTGGCAATTTACGATGATGTGAAACTTCTGGAAAATCTATACACAAGTCTCAAAGCAAGAACACTTGAGCTGGAAGGATTGCTTTTAAATGCCGCCAAACACGACAATTGCAGGAGCAGAGCCTATTATATGGCTGAAGAGTGTGAGCCCGCGATGGAGAGAGTAAGGGAAAAAGCCGACTTGGCAGAAACATTGATTGCCAAAGAATTCTGGCCGCTTCCGACCTATCAAGATCTATTAGCAGAACTGTAGAAAATAGTGGGTTGCGGGTAGTGGATAGTAGGTGCTGGTGAAATTGGTTGGCTCAATCGCTGAAACTGATAATTGCTCTAAGCTGATAAACAGTTGAAGCTCTGATGTAAAAAAAACTAATAATATTTAGATGTCATATCAATCAGAGAAACATTACAAATTTATATTCAAATAAAAATCGTTCTGTGTGTTCCGTGGTTTAAAAAGTTTTAGATGTTACATCGCACCAGATGTGTACAGACATCTTCATTGAAAATAAACAAAAAAAACACAAAAATTAATTTTATGTTGCCTTTTATTGCGACTTTATGTTAATATTTAAGCCCACGAGCCCTAACGCTTGCTTATCCAAGCATATTAAATTAGTATCGGAGCTATATCATGTACGCCATAGTAGAAATAGGTGGTAGACAATACAACGTAGAAAAAGGGATGTTTTTCCACTGTGAAAAACTTGATGCTCCCGCTGATTCAACCTTGACTTTAGACAAAGTTCTTATGGTTAAAAACGGTGACGACGTAAAAATAGGAGCCCCCTATATTGCCAACGCAAAAGTAACTGCGAAAGTATTGGAACACGGAAGAGACAAAAAAATTCTCGTTTTCAAGTATAAAAGCAAAAAGAATTACAGAAGAAAACTCGGTCACAGACAGCACTACACTTCACTTCTTATTGAAGATATAGTCGCCTAATGATTTCTGTCTCCTTTGAATGGGCAGAGTCATGTTCTGTCCGCTTCAAAGTGAAAGGACACTCGGGTCTAAAACCCAAAGGCGAAGATATAGTTTGTGCAGCTGTATCGGCTCTAACACAGACTTTTGCAGCCGGTTCGGAACAGTTTCTGAATGCTGTATGCAAAGGCAAGATAGTCCAAGGCAACGCAGACATCTTGATTAAAGTGCCTGAAAACAAGTCTGACGAGCTAAAATTATTAACAAATGTATTTAAACATGGGTTTCGGAAAATCGCAGAGTCATATCCGGAACAATTGACATTGATTTAAGGGGTAATTAAAATGGCCACTAAGAAGGGACAAGGTTCTAGCACCAACGGAAGAGATTCCAATGCCCAACGGCTTGGAGTCAAAAGATTTTCTGGTCAGCTTGTATCAGCAGGCAGCATTCTCGTAAGACAAAGAGGAACAAAAATCAACCCGGCCAAAAATGTAGGCATGGGAAAAGATCACACTTTGTTTGCGTTAGTTGACGGCGAAGTCAATTATTGCAGACACAAAGGCAGACATGCCGTAGAGATTATTCCTCTCGAAGAACTCGTCTGACAATAAAAGAATAAATCTTAACGAACCTTTGCATGCTCTGCTGCTAAAGCAGATTGTAAGTTTGTTTACCAAAAACGGTGCTAACCTGGTTAGTCCCGTTTTTTTTTGTTTAGAATTCCCCTGTTTATCTTAAGGATTATATACAGCTGTTTGGAATAGATGAAAAACTTGAGGATAGAATGTCTGAACCGCTGAAAAAGTATGGAAATAATTCATCAAGCAACTAATACAAACTTTTCTATCCCCCATAACGCATAAATTCAAGAATATGCGATATAGCAAAAAAATAGAATTTGCTAAAAGCATTTATATTGATTGCTTTTAACAATTTATTGAGAGGAATTCACTATGACTTCTAAAAAACTGGCACTTACAAATCACAAACTTTGAAGAAAAAGAATATAGAAGTCAATCCCTCAAACAAATTGAGCAAATTTTAGATTTATCTGAAACAGAACTTTTAAACCTAATGCAAAAAAAAGATGAAGATGACTTCTTGAGAACTCTGGCTGCAATCCGGGTGTCTGTAGATAATCTTGGCGTTCCAGACTATCTTTTTGGGGCTCACCTTTTTCTTTTCAATCAATTATTGATAAGCCCTTTCCGCCTTGAAATTAAAGAAACCTTTGATAATATTTTGCGAAAAACTTGGTTGGAGAGAACAACAATGTTTCAAGGAGCTTTTAATTGTCCCAGAGTTACCGTTCCAGACATTCAAAATGCCTGTAACAACAAATTTACGGGATTAAAAAGTTCCGCAAAAATATTGCTTGCTGTTTCAAATGCCCTTTCATTAAGATTGTCAGACGAATTTATTGCACTTTTGAAGAAAGTGGCTAACAAATGACTTGAAGTGTTAGAGCATTGTATTCAGAATACATCTGACATTTTTATACAAATTTTATCTTCTATTGCTCAACCTGTTATCAAGAATAAATTTTTACCTCAAATTATGTTTATGCTTTCTCTGCAAAAAAAGAATTACTTTCCTTTTTAGAAGAAAAATCATAAGACTGCTACAGCATAAGTATATCGTAATGCACCAAGCCTTTGCAGGCAATGTTATTGAAATGTTAGGCAGTGTTTTATATGATTTTATCAGAATAAGGCAAGGGGACTTCCCCTTTATGAAAATAACAAAATTGTTTTCGGATGTAATAACTGAAAATATAGAATACGAATTCAAAGCAGTACTGAATTCAAAAAATCCTGTTACTTAGCTGTAACAAAGCACTTGATATATTGATTCGCTTTTCCTTGTCAAAAAGGCACTTTATTTGCTATAGTTCATTCTGCAACCAAACCTCTTTGCACTGCATTACATTTCTTCCATAGAGTTGAAATGCGAGATCAACAGTACAAACTGAACAGGCTGTTCCTTTCTTAAAAGGAATGCAAGCCGGGCCGCTCATTTGTGGCAGCAGGTTTCAAATATCTCCTGCGGGACAGTTTATTGTTTTACTAAGGCTTATAACTGAGCCCTATAAAGGGAGATAAAAAAAATGAATCAACCTGCCCTACCCATATCTGGACTTTCCTCTGCTGAAGCGAAAGAACGCCTTTCGAAACATGGCAAAAACCTTTTGGTGCCCGAAAAGAAGAAAAACCCTTTCACCAGATTCTTAAATGTCCTTGCAGAACCCATGTTTTTGCTTCTTCTTGCAGCAGCCTTAGTCTACTTCATTTTAGGCGAAGCCAGAGACGGAGCAATCATGCTCATTTTCGTAGTTGGTATTATGAGCATAGAATTCTTCCAGGAATGGAAAACAGACCGAACTCTTGAAGCTCTCAAAGAACTTTCAGGACCTCATATTACCGTAATAAGAGATGGCAAAGAAACAGCCATACTCAGCGAGGATTTGGTTCCCGGAGATTTGATGCTCATCCACGAGGGTATAAGAATACCCGCAGACGGCAAAATCCTAAGTTGCGCCGACCTGCAAATTGACGAGTCCTCACTTACAGGCGAATCCACAGCTGTCTGGAAAACGCAAGTAACCTCAGACACCACTGAAATTGATGTTAAAGACGAACATTGGGGAAAAGATCATTGTTATGCAGGCACTCTTGTTCTGCACGGCACAGCGACAATTCTTGTTGAACAAACAGGAGCCAAAACCGAATATGGCAAAATAGGCTTAAACGTTTCTGCCGCAGAGGATGAGAAAAGTCCTCTGCAAAAGCAGATAGATAAATTAGTTAAAATATCAGCTATTGTCGCAGGAATTTTGATGCTGACAGTCGCTCTCTTCACCTGGTTTAATATTTCCGATCATCCTTTTAAGGAGCGCCTCACAGAAAGCATTCTATCCGGAGTCACCTTGGCTATGGCCATGATCCCGGAAGAATTTCCAGTAATATTAACAGTTTTCCTTTCAATGGGCGCTTGGAGGCTCGCCAAAAAAAAATCGCTTGTAAGAAACCTGAAAAGTGTAGAAACTCTCGGCTCAGTATCTGTGCTTTGCGTTGATAAAACAGGCACTATAACCATGAACCAAATGAAAGTTCAGGAAATAGCCCCTTTTAAAAACACAGAAGAAACGCTCTTACTTGAAACTATGGCTCTTGCCTGCGAAAGCGAAGCTTACGATCCCATGGAAAAGGCTATGCTCGCTTATTGCAATGAAAAAGCTATAGACACGGCAAAGCTTTTTGAACGTGAATTTTTGCATGACTATCCTTTCACAAATGAAACCAAGATGATGGGACATGTTTGGAAAATAAACAAAAAGCCTTTTATAGCAGCAAAAGGAAGTCCTGAAAAAATCATGCCTCTCTGCAACCTTTCTGCAGAAGACCAAAAGGAAGCTGAAAACACAATGCGGCTTTTGGCAAAAAAAGGTCTCAGGGTTATAGCTGTGGCATACGCTGGATTAGACAATCTCAAGGCTTTACCTGCTTCCCTGGAGAACTCCTCATTGCACTTTTTAGGGCTTGTCGGTTTAGAAGATCCCCCAAGAGAAAGTGTCAAAAACGACATAGCTCTTTGTCAAAAAGCGGGAGTCCGAGTTGTTATGATAACAGGTGACAGTGCTGAAACAGCCTTGGCAATAGCAAAAAAGGTAGGTATATGCCAAGAGGGAGTCTGCATCACTGGCAACATGATACAAAACATGACCCAAGAAGAGCTTTGTGAAGCTGTCAAAGAGGTATCTGTTTTCTCAAGAGTTTTACCCGAGCACAAAATGAATATTATCAAAGCTTTTCAGGAATCAGGCGAGATAGTCGCCATGACAGGAGACGGCGTAAATGATGCTCCAGCTTTGAAACATGCAAACATAGGAATAGCCATGGGCAAACGCGGCAGCGAAGTTGCCCGTGAAGCAGCCGACCTGATTTTAATGGACGACAACTTTACAACTATAGTTGAAACTATAAAAGACGGCAGGCGCATCTATGACAACATAAGAAAAGCTGTCGGCTATGTATTTGCTATTCACTTGCCCATTGCCCTCGCATCGCTTTTAGGACCATTCTTAGGCATTCCATCAGCCTCGCTTATGCTTCTGCCGTTGCATGTTGTTTTAATGGAAGTGCTTATAGACCCGACTTGTTCGATAGTTTTAGAAAGACAGCCTCCTGAGCCTGATATAATGGACAGAAAACCTAGAGACCCATCAGAAAGTATAGTCACAAGCAAAAAATTATTCTCCAGTTTGCTTCAAGGTTTTGTCATATTCCTTGCCTCATTCGGCCTCTACTACAGCCGCTTGTCTTCCAATCCGGAAAATTCAGCTTTAGCCCGTTCAGCGGGTCTGACAGTAATGATTCTTGCAAACCTGTTTTTGGTCATGGTTGTCAGCTCAGAGAAGGAATACGCATTTCAAACCCTGAAAAAACTGCTAAAAGACAATACTATGAGAAGTGTGTTTGTTGCTACTCCAGTGTTCTTGCTTGTTATTCTATATACTCCCCTAGCCTCTTATCTGAAGCTGGAAGGCCTGAGTTTTGAACTGCTTGCAAAGTCAGCTCTGTTGGCGTTTTTATCGGTCTTCTGGTATGAGATTTTAAAAATCGCCAAACCACGAAACACACGAAAAACACAAATTGAAAACTGAGAACTTTTTTAAACCACAGAACACACGGAATACACCGACAGACCAAAAATCTCTCAAAAACATGTAACATGTTTTTGTTCCGTCAGTGACAACAGGTGACTTAAAAATAAATCTTCTAATTCACCTATTTCATCGTGACTCTTCCAAAAATTCAATTCTCTTTTTTATCAAATTGAATTTTCTACTGATTTTTGTCTTTAATTAGAAACAAGAACTTAGAATTTATAGTCGATTTTTCTTCTCTTTTCAAAGCTAAGAGGTTCAGCTATTTATTAGCATCTCAATGCAGTGATTAGTTTCAGTAATTGAGTCTAAACAACTCAACTCGCCACCCGCCACTCAAGACCCGTCACCCTCACTTAACGGGTGCACGGCGGATAGGCATAGTCATACATCTGCAACCGCCGCCGCCTCTGGCCAGTTCAGAGCCATCAATTGTAATTACATATCTGTCGTATGAATCAAGATCTACTTTGTTTTCTATGACATCCACAGCATCTATAACGCTAAAGCCAGCATAGTCCAATGCCTCTATAGTATTCACATTGCGATGATAACCTATAATTTTGCCTTCGCCAAGAGCAAAGAAGTTAGCTCCGCTGTGCCATTGCTCGCGCTCTTGAATCCAAGTATCTGAAGTGCTGCCGCAGAATACAGGTTCCATTTCCATTCCAAGTTTTTCCATACCCCTGAGCAAATCTTTTTCTTCTCTAATAGAAACTTTGCCATTATCAATTGTTATTGAAACTGTCTTTAATGAAGCAGAGTCCATAACCACAGGTTTATAAACCATGCAAGTATGTTTATCCAGGAGGGTAAATACCATATCAAGATGAATAAATGACTCTGGCTCAAGCGGAAGTTCTTGAACCAGAATATGTTGCACTCCGCCTTCTTTTTTAAAGCTTTCAATCAAATAATCTATAGCCACAGAATTGGTTCTGGCTCCACAGCCTATTATGAGAGTATTCTCGTTTGCGACAAGAACATCGCCGCCTTCTATATGGGCATTATCAATGTGGTTCAAGTCTAATGTCTCTACCGAAAACATAGGATGATAGTCGAAAATAGTCTCCATTATCAAAGCTTCTCGGCTTCTGACTTGGCTCGCCATCTTGGAAACCAGAACTCTGTCATTGATTACTGCTGCAAGGTCTCTAGTAAAAAAGAAGTTGTGCAGGGGACGCAAAGAATACCTTTCGTTACTCAAAAATCTGGAAAGATTGTCACGTTTCATCAAAACGCCTTGCATAAGAGCTTCCGAAAGATCGGCAGGCGACATTTTGAGCAAGTCTTCATAAACTTCATGAGCTTCTGAATTGGCACAAATCTTCTGTATTAAATTATTTCTTACTCTTGAGTTATCCAAAACCTCTGCCAAAAGGTCTTCCACCTGAAAAACTTGGGCGGTTTTTTCCAAAACACCTTTGAGCTGATCATATTCCATTGAAGCAACTGAAAGATTCAAAACGTCACTATAAAGAGCTCTTTCAGCATTAGCAGGTGTCATGTGTTCAATTTCAAGACCTGGCGTATGCAGTATAACTCCTTCAAGCTTGCCTATTTCAGATGTTACGGACAACTCATATCTTTTATTAAACTTACTCATCAATTATTCCTTTTCTTTTTTTTATCCACAGACTGTAAAAACAGTGGGTTGTGGGTAGTGGATAGTGGGCAGAAAGGACAGAAAAAGCGAACATTCATTTTGTCATTCTACACTATACACTTTACATTATTAAAACTCGCCACACGCCACTCAACACTCTCCACTGCTTTTTAAGCTTTGCTTAAAAAGCCTGCACAGCAGCTACTCATGGCGTATCACTTCAAAACGCTCTAATCTATACTGATCGTCAGGATAAATGCCGGCTTTTTGCATAGCTATAGAGAGCTGTTCTTCAGGGGTATCAACTCCTTCAAGATTTGGCAAAAGCAAACCTCTGCGGTTTCGGAAAGTGACTATTACGCCGTATTTTTTAACATCCAGCTCCTCAATGGAATTTATTGGTTCCGGTTCTTTCAGCACATCAACCGAAAAAACAATCTCATCCAACTCTTCTTTCCTTACAGGCGAAAATCTGGAGTCATTCATGCCCGCTGAAACAGCATTGGAGATTATTTCCATTGCAAGAGATTTTTGATATCCAACAATAGTGCCTATGCAGCCGCGCAGTCTTCCTCTTTTTTTCATAGAGACAAAACAACCGGCTCTTGTATTGAGCATTTCTGCAGGCAAATCCGGCGGTACAGGCATAAGCTTTTTGTGCTCCAAATAATAAGAAAGGCTTGCTTTTGCAAGAGCCACGTATGGATCCGTTGTTTTATTGCTTTCGGCTTCAATTGAGCCTTTTCCGTTTTCACTTTTCATATTTGCTCCAACATTTTTCAAAATGGCTGTCATATAGCCAACTCCAAAAGGGCCTTCATAAGAAAAAACTTCTGATTCCAGTTTAAGGCCTTTTAAAGCTCCAGCCATTATCTTGAAGCAGTTAAGACCGCACTCCCCTGCCTCTTCTCTGACTTCTTCGTCAAAATTTATGATTCCGTCAAGATCTTTGTTTTTGACCAAGTCAACTATTTTCTCGTCAAAAATTTTGCCCATCGGCGAAAAAGAGTAATTTCCAGTTTTAGAAAGCCTATGCGACAGATCGCCTGAAGCCAGCAGCAAAACCCGTTTACCGCTTTCTTCCGCAGCTTTTCTTATAACTTTTCCGAAGTTAGCAAGAGTTTCAGAAGAAAGCATAGCATAAGTAATGGAAACTAGGTTAAATGGCTTATAATGCTGTGTCAGAAAGTGCATTGGCACCATAACGCCGTGATCCAGCTCGTATCGCTGTCCGTACATTTGAGCTGTGGATTTATTCATCTCTATCACAGGGATTCCCTCGGCTTTGCTCAAATCTATGATAGCCTTGGTCAAGTCAAGATCGTTGTGAAAAGAAAACTTAATTTCAGGGCACCTAAACATGGCAAAACTGCCCTTCATCTCAGGCTCTATAGCAATACTTATAGCATCAGAAAAAGCTATACCATGGGGCGATATTATAACTATGGTGTCAGGAGCCAGTTCTTGAATTGCTTTCCCGAGCTTCTCTGTGCCTTCAACAGTGTGAAGGCATTTATCCGCATCTTTTCCTGCGACTTCTTTGATTGCAACTGCCGCATGCGGATAAATAGCGGCTCCGAGCAATATGCCTAATAATGCGCTTTTCATCATTTCCTCTCAATTTTCATCTAGGGTTCAAAATCTTCGTAGTTAATTCCAAGTATCTTTCTTTCTTTTACCACAAAAGCTGGATTAATAACACTCATTTCAGGCTTGTATTGGGTTGTCTCTATATTAGCTATATCTAAAAGCAGGTGCGGCAAACTATCGCTCATCCAAGGCTTGCTTTCTTCAGCAGCTTCCATTATTTGAAGTGACTTTTCTGGATTATTTTCTATAAACTTGTCAGACATCCAGATAAGAAAAGGGATGCGAAACATTGCCTGCGAAACTGCCGGCAAAAGAATATGTCCTCTGTATTGGCCATTTTGCCCTAATTCTTCTCCGTGATCTGAAACATATAAAATAATTGATTCCTCATAGTTCAGTTTTTCCATCATTTGTCCCAAGAGATAGTCTGTGTAGTAAATGCTGTTGAGATACTCCGCAACCCGTTGTTTCATATCTTCTTTTAAAGGCTCATCTGCCAAATCTGAGGCAGTCCATCGTTCAAATTCTGCTGGATAACGCAAATTATAAGCAGCATGACTGCCTAGCAGATGAAGCAGATAAAGTTTCTTACCGGAGGCTTCTTTTTCCCTCTCAACTTTTTTAATAAAGTCTTCGACAAGCACTCCATCTTTAGCAGAAAATTTTTTAGAAGAGTATGCGGCAAAACGTGAACCTGCATAATATTTGCTATGATCTGCTAGGAAGTCAGACGTAAAATTCATATAAAGCGTGTCAGTGGTATCTCTATCTTGATTAGATAACCAAAAGGTTTTATAACCACATTGAGAAAAAATATCAAAAATATTATTTGCCGTGCTATCTGAAAGTCCAGATGTTTTATCCCCGCCTATAAAGCTTATTAAAGTTGGCACAGTGTATTTTGTTAAAGTATTAGAAGAAATTACATCATGAAATACTGCTAAGTTGCCATTTTTTTCCCAATTAGCACAAACAGGTGTTGTATCCATTTCATAACCATAAATACTCATGTAATCAGTGGAAGCACTCTCACCAACAACCAAAATCACATTTGGAATAGTTGATTCATTTTTTGTTATTTCTGCCCTAAAAGCTCCTTCTTTAAGAAGAGCAGCAGCATATAAATCTAGACTGACAAATGTTTTTGCATAACGAAATGACCATGTTATAGGAGATTCAGCACGAGCAAATAGATTGCTTAAATTTATCCCCATAAACAAAACCCAAAAAAACACGATTATTATGAGGCAGGTTATAAGGCAGATATGATGTCGTAACAAGTAAACCGCAAAACTTCTTACATATTTACGAAAAACATAAGCGAGAAAAAATGGCAAAAGCGCCAATAAAACAAGGGCAATTACCTGCCAATCAACATAAAGCTGTATAAAGCCCTTAACCTCACCTAAATTAGTGCCTGTCACTAAATCCAGAATTGAAAAGTTAAGATTTGCTCCCAAAACCGCCTTAACAACAACTTGAGTTACAGAAAAAAGAAGAGGTATAAGCGCTGTTACAACTACAAAAAATTTCTTTATGGGTTTAAAATATAAAAGCTGATAAACAAAAGCTAAGAACAGCGCAAGCGTAAAACCTACAAGAGCCTTGTTTAAAGCTATAAAAGCAGCGTAATCAGTATTTGAGCTTTGTAAATACGGCACAAAGCAATAAATAGTATTAAAAAGAATCATGAGAGCCGAGTCATAAAAAACTCGTTCTGCGAATGTTTCAGGCTGTAAATAGTTATTTTGGAGTTTATCTTCTGTTTTTTCAGCTGACATAATATTTTTTAGAGGTTTTTAAATAGAAAAAAGGAGCTGCCAGTATAAACTCTAAATTTACATCTGCAAAATAGCGCTTTTAATGCTGATTTTTTCATCACATTCAAGGCTCCAAGTCTTCAAATTTAATTCCAAATATTTTTCTATCCTTTAATTGAAAAGCAGGATTAATAAGGCTATTCTCAGGTTTATATTGAGTTGTTTCTATATCTGCTAAATCCAAAATCAAATGAGGCAAACTATCTGTCATCCAAGGATTATGCTTTACAGCAGCCTCTTTTATCTGTGCAGCCTTTTCTGGTTTATTTGCGATAAACTTGTCAGACATCCAAATCAAAAACGGAATACGGAACATGCTTTGCGAAACTGCCTCAGTGTTTGAGTGTGTTCTGTATTTGCCGTTCTGTCCCAACTCTTCTCCGTGATCTGAAACATAAATCAAAATTGATTCGTCATCATTGAGTTTTTGCATCATTACATCCAAGAGATGGTCTGTATAATACATACTGTTGATGAAATCAGCCACGTTTTGTTTTTTGTCTTCCTGCAAAGGTTCATCAAGCAAATCTATGGAATTCCATCGCTGGAACTGCGGCGGATAACGTAAATTATAAGCATAGTGACTGCCTTGAAGATGAAGCACGTAAAAACCTTTTGCTTCCGCTTTTCTTTCCTTTTTTAAGTTATTAAGAAAATCTGCTGCAACCAACCCGTCAAAGTTTGAAAGCGTTTTCGAAGATTCTATGTTAAAACGGGAACCAGAATGATAATGACTGTAATCACTCAGATAGTCTGACGTGAAAGTCGTATAAAGGCTTCCGTTGGTATCCCGCTCTTGATTGGAAATCCAAAAAGTCTTGTAACCGCACTGCTGAAAAATTTCAGAAATATTGTTAGCCGTATGATCTGTCAGTTCGGGAGCATCATATGCCATAAAGCTTATCATCATTGGCACAGCGTAATAGGTTGAAGGCCTGGGAGTTATAACATTATGAAAAACCGCCAAGTTTCCTTTGTTCTCCCAAGTTTCGCAGGCAGGAGTATTCGGGATCTTATGTCCGTATATACCCATGTAGTCACTGGAAGCGCTCTCACCTATAACCAAGACTATATTCGGAATACTTGAGTCGTTCCTTGTAATCTCCGCTCTAAAGGCACCTTCCTCATATATAGAACCTCCATAAAACTTACCTTTTATATAGGTTTTGGCATAACGAAACATAGAAATTATAGGCGACTCATAACTATTCCCGAAGACTTTTCCAAGATTTATCTGTATTATCAAAGCCCATAAAACAACGAAAACAATGATATAGCGAGGGTTTCTTGCCAGATAAACGGCAAATTTCCTTATGTGCTTTCTGAAACAAAAAGCCAATATGAATGGAGATAGACCAAGCAAAATATAACCAATAAACTTTTCATCGAGATAAAGTTGAATAAAGCCTTCCACTTCACCTAAGTTGGTTCCTGCAATGATATCCATTACCACAAAGCCAAAACCCATGCCAAATATGGCCTTGAGCACAACATTAGCGACCGAAAATATCATGGGTATGAGAGCTGTTATAACTATAAACAACTTCTTTACAGGCTTAAAATAGAAAAGCTGATATATGAAAGCTAAAACGAGGGCTGTCATAAAGGCTGAGAAAGAGACATTCAAGGCTTTTGCAAAAGTATTTTTAAATTCTCCGGCCTGCAAATAGGGCAAAAAATTATAAATAGTGCTGAAGAAAATCATTAGAGCACTGTCATAAAAGACATGCTCCACGAAGGTAGTAGGCTCTAGGGATTCAGCTTGATGGGCGTTTTTTGGTTCTTCGTTTTGTTCGTTGTCTTGTCGAGTCATTTTCAATCTTTGTAAAAATACACCTATCCAGCAAAACAGGCAAGCCTCAATTGTAACGAACAGCTAGTGATGAGTGGTGGGTGGCAAAAACTCCAAGGGAGGGGTTAGGGGGTCGGGGGTAGCGAGGACCAATACCTAGAACAGAAACCACAAAAACAAATAACATATAATTTATTAGCATCTCAAAACAATTATCAATTTTAGAAATTGAATTCTAAACAATTCAACTCGCCACAGTGTGCTCTTAGGAGGTGCCAACAATGATTTATTGTTGAAGAAAATGTCTTCTTAAAGGAAGTTTTAGCTACAGCAAAGTGCTAGCTGATTTGCCCGCTACATAGCCTGTTGAAAAAGCTGCTTGAAGATTGTAACCGCCTGTGTCTGCGTCAATATCTAAAATTTCCCCGGCAAAATATAGATTTTCTATTAATTTTGACTCCATAGTCTCCGGGGTGACTTCACGCAACGAAATGCCTCCTGAAGTAACTATAGCTCTGTCCCAACCGCCGCAATCAGTTATTTCAAATCTCATTTCCTTAAGGATGTTTCTAAGCTTTTTGCGATTATCAGCTTTAAGATCTGAAAGATTTAACTTTGGAGAAAGACCTGCTTTTTGCAGCAAAAAATTGACCAAAGCTGCAGGAACCAATCCCCTTGCTAAATCATAGAGATTGCTTGTTTTTTTCTTTTCTATGTCTCTCAATATGCGATTATCAAGCTTTTCATACGAAAGAGCAGGTTTAAAATCTATAACTATTTCAGTCTTTATGCCTTCAAACAATGGTTTCACAGCTTTTCTGCTTAACTTGAGGATTACAGGGCCATCAAGCATGCCATCTCTGAAAAGCATTTCTCCTTGCTCCTCACTGTCTTTGCGGCCATTCAACCAAAGAGAGGCGGAAATATTTATCAAATTAAGATTTTCCAATTCTTCGGATAAGAGCTCCGCAGGCTTCAAAGCAACCAATGAAGGATAAGGTTTTTGCAAAGTATGTCCTGCTAAAGTTGCAAACTTTAGCCCGTCACCAGTAGAACCAGTTTGCGGATATGAGATTCCGCCAGTAGCCAAAACAACTTTGTCGGCAAGTATTTTTTTACCCTTGGAAATGAGTCCTTTACAAACCCCTTTTTCAATAATAAGAGAGTCAACCGGAGTGGCTAGAAAGAGTTCAATTTTTTCAGAGTTCAGCTTGCGATAGAGAGCGTTAACTGCGTCAATAGCTCTGCCGCTGGCGACAAAAACTCTGCCGCCGCGCTCTTCTTCGAGCTTCACTCCCATATTTTCAAAAAAGGCAATAAGAGAGGTGTTTGAAAAACTTTTAAAAGCATATTTTAAGAATCTTTTATCATTGAAATGGTTTAAAAAGTCTTTAAAAGAGCAAGAGTTGGTAATGTTGCCACGACCTTTGCCGCTTATACCCAAGTTCAAAGCTATTCTAGGCTTACTTTCAAACAACGAGACATTGGCTCCTGCCTGTGCTGCTTGCAATGAAGCCATAATTCCGGCAGGACCGGCACCTATAACGGCTATTTTCATGATACAGCCTTCTCTGTATCCGCCTGCTTTTTAAAACGATTTAAAGCGGGAAGCTTAAATTTTGCCGCATATTCATTGAGTTTCTCGTCTCTTTCTTCTTCTGTAGGAAGTTTTTCTCCTGGCATAGGGTAAAAAATAGGAATATTTTTTGTGTTGTCTTTATGCTTCAAATATATAAACCAATTGCCCTTAAGACTGCCCTTTACTTGGGTAAGCACAACTGATTCATAGCGTTTTATTTTCTCTTTCCACTCTTTTGTTCCTGAGAGATTTGTCTCTTTGAAAAGCACATAGTTATTTGTGATTTTTATACTTCTGTGATAAGCCCTTCTGTCTTTAACCGTTCTAGACAGATATTTTAAGCCCCAAACAGAAAGAAAGACAGTAATCGCCGCAAAGAGACGGAAAGCAATAACAGAACGTTCCTGTTCTTGAGGAACATCTTTGATAAACGCCATCCCCAAAAAAACTTGAACAGAAAATATCAAAGTCCATAAAAGGGAGAAAAACATTAAGGCAGAAAAAAAGTAAAAAGCATATTTTCGGATTTTGCTGAATTCAAAAGCGTCTGTTTCATAACAAACTCCGTCTGCATCTTGTTTTCCTGGTTCTGATTGGGCATCTTCTACAGAATCTGATTCTGTGAAAGACTTCTCAAGAATATTGGCAGGTTTCCAATTAATATAATTTTTCAATTCTGGTTTTTGATTGCTGTCAGCTTCTGCTAAGGGTTCTTTGGGCATTGTTTTCCTCATTTAGGGTGAATAAATCCTGAGTATTGTAATGCTAATTGCTGTTATTGTCCAGTTGTGGTAGGATTTCACAGTCATAACAATAGAATTCACGAGGAAAAACATGACATCAGAAAACAGGTCGGATTTAATTCCAGATACAGAAAAAACTAATTTTATCAGAGACATTATCAATGAAGATCTACGAAGCGGCAAATACACCAAAATTATAACCAGATTCCCGCCTGAGCCTAACGGATACCTTCACATAGGTCACGCTAAATCAATCTGCTTGAATTTCGGCATTGCGGAAGACTATAAAGGCGTTTGTCACCTTCGTTTTGATGACACCAACCCTATCAAAGAAGAACAAGAGTATATCGACTCAATCAAAGAAGACGTTCGCTGGCTTGGCTTTGACTGGGGCGAACATGAATATTATGCCTCAGAGTACTTCCACACCCTTCACGAGTGGGCAATTTTCTTGATTAAAAAAGGTCTTGCCTACGTAGACGACCAAACTCCTGAAGAAATAAGAATAAACCGCGGAACTCTTACCGAACCTGGAGTTAACTCACCTTACAGAGAAAGAAGCATAGAAGAAAATCTTGAGCTGTTCGAAAGAATGAAAAACGGCGAATTCGCAGAAGAAGAAAGAGTTTTAAGAGCTAAGATAGACATGGCCTCTCCTAACATAAACATGAGAGACCCTATTATTTATCGCATTCTTCACGCCGAACATCCGCGCACGGGCAAAGAATGGTGCATTTATCCGATGTATGACTTCACACACGGTCAATCGGATGCCATTGAGCACATCACTCACTCCATCTGCACTTTGGAATTTGAAAACCACAGACCTCTCTATGACTGGTTCATAGAAGTGCTTCCAGTGCCCGCTGAGCCTCACCAGTTTGAGTTTGCAAGACTTAACCTCACCTATACTGTTATGAGCAAAAGAAAGCTTCTGAAACTGGTTAAAGACAAGTTGGTAAACGGCTGGGACGACCCCAGAATGCCTACCATATCAGGCATGCGACGCAGAGGCTATCCACCCGAAGCTATAAGAAATTTCTGCGACAAAATCGGCGTAGCCAAAGCAAACAGCACTGTCGATTTTGCCATGCTTGAAAGCTGCATAAGAGACGAGCTTAATAAAACGGCTGATCGCTACATGGCAGTCTTAGACCCTCTCAAAGTAGTTATAACCAACTATCCCGAAAACCAAGAAGATTGGTTTGACGCAGATATGAACCCTGAAGATCCCAATGCCGGTACCAGAAAAGTGAAATTCGGCAAAGAACTCTATATAGACAGAGAAGACTTCATGGAAAATCCGCCGAAAAAATACTTCAGACTGGCTCCTGGAGCAGAAGTAAGACTCAAACACGCTTACTATGTCACTTGCACCGATGTTATAAAAGACGCAGAAGGCAATATCACAGAAATTCACTGCACATATGATCCTGAAAGCAAGGGCGGCTCCTCGCCTGACAACCGCAGAGTCAAAGGCACAATTCAGTGGGTAAATGCAAAAGAAGCTGTGACCGCTCAAGTCAATCTTTATGACAAACTCTTTACTGAAGAAAATCCAGACAGAACCGATGAAGGAAAAACTTTCATTGAATACATGAACCCCGATTCTCTAACAGTAATCAAAAACGCAAAGCTGGAACCTGCTCTCAAAGACATTCCTAATGACAAAGCCGTACAGTTCATAAGACTTGGCTACTTCATAAAAGACAAAGACAGCAAAGAAAACGCCTTGATCTTCAACCGTACAGTAGGTCTGAAAGACTCTTGGGCAAAAATACAGAATAAGAACTGATGAAAAAGCAGTGGACTGTGGACAGATAGCAAAAAAACAAACTATCCACAGATGGACACAGATTTCACAGATAATAAAAAATTGGGCAAAAATCGCATTCTGCTAACGCATAAGCGCAATTTTTGCCCGAGTCTCTGATTAAGAACAGATATAGCCAATGATAACCTACCCTGATACTCACATTAAATTTTGATGATTTATTACTAATACAATATCGCTGCCCGCTGCACGCCAAGCACTAATCACCTTTTTTATTTTTTTATAGTTTACGAATTGATAATAAAAAGCCTCTTTTTAAAATTAGCTTTGAATTTAAATGATTCAAGGTTAGGATAGAGGCGAACAAAAATAAACGGAGGAATCTATGCCTTACGATAAATCAAAGGTAAAGGAACTAAAACACAGAGCCGCTAAAATTCGGCTTCTCTCAATTGAAACAACCGCGAAAGCAGGTTCAGGACACCCAACATCATGCTGTTCTTGTGCGGAAGCATTAGCAGTGATGTTTTTCCATAGCATGAAATACTTGCCGCAAGATCCGGGCAACGCAGCTAATGACAGACTTGTTCTTTCAAAAGGACATGCGGCTCCGGCACTTTACGCAGCTTGGTCTGAAGCTGGTTATCTCAAAGAAGAAGAACTTTATACTCTTCGTGAAATGGGCTCCAGAATTGAAGGACACCCCATGCCATCACTGCCATTTGTAGATGTTGCCACAGGTTCTTTGGGACAAGGCTTGGCTTGCGGACTTGGCATTGCCGTTCAGCAAAGAAGCGTTCTTAAAAACAACGCCAGAACCTACGTTCTCATGGGCGACGGTGAAATGGCTGAAGGTTCAGTCTGGGAAGCCATGAGCTTGGCATCCGCAATGAAGGTTGACAATCTAATAGCAGTAGTCGACGTAAACAGACTTGGCCAAAGCCGTGAAACCATCCTCGGACACGACATGGCAACCTATGAAAAACGCGTTGCGGCATTCGGCTGGGAAGCAATAACAGTCGAAAAAGGCAACGATGTGGAAAGCGTTCTTGCAGCATTTGACAAGGCTGAAACCGTGACGGGTAAACCTGTCTGCATTTTGCTCAAAACCTTCAAAGGCGCAGGCATGACTGAAATTTCCGACAAAGACAATTGGCACGGCAAACCCCTCAAAGACGATGCGGTTAGAGCAAAAGCCATTGAAGATGTCTCTGTCGATATTATGAAAAATCCTCCCGCACCCCAGATTAAAGAACCCGCAGCTGTTAAAGGCACGTTACCCACTAAGCCTGAAAGCTATGCTTCAGTTGAAAAAGCTCCTTACGAGAAAGGCAGCAAAGCGGCAACCAGAGAAGCAGTAGGACCAGCTCTCGTCAATGTTGGCGGTCTAGACAAACGCGTATGGGTAATAGATGGCGACACTCAAAATTCCACCTATTCTCAGAAATTTGCAGAAAAATATCCTGAACGCTTCATAGAATGCTTCATAGCAGAACAAAACATGGCTGGCGTTGGAGCCGGATTAGCAGCAAGAGGACTTGTGCCTGTGGCAGTTACTTTTGGCGCTTTCTTAGTCAGAGCAGCCGACCAAATCAGAATGGCCGCTCTCTCAGGTCTTCCCGTAAAATTCATAGGCACTCACGCTGGCATCTCCATTGGCGAAGACGGAGCTTCTCAGATGGCTCTTGAAGACTTGGCCTTCTTCGCAACTCTGCCTAACGGAGCTGTTTTCTATCCGTCTGATGGCGTAAGCGCCTACAAGTGCATTTTGAACCTCATCAAACACGATGGTCCTGGTTACGTAAGACTTTCCAGACCTTCATCGCCAATAATTTATAACCCCGATGAAACCTTCGAAATAGGCGGACTCAAAGTAGTTCATGCTCCCGAACGCCCCACAATTACAGCAATAGCTTCCGGTGTTATTCTGCACGAACTATTGAAAGCTGCCAAGTCTCTTGTAAACAAGGTAGACGTACAGGTAGTAGACCTCTATTCGATTAAACCCTTCCCTACAGAAGAACTTAAAAAACTCGTCGAGAAAACCAACGGAAAAGTCGCAGTGTTCGAAGAGCACTCCCCCAATGGCGGTATAGGCTCAGAAGTTTCCCGCAATCTTGCAGGCACAATCAAAAAGTTCAAACATTCCGCAGTAACTTCTGTTCCTTGCTCAGGCACACCAGAGGAACTTCTCGCAGCTTACGGACTTTCCGCAGACAAAATTGCAGAAACTCTCGAAAACTTCTAAAACTGACGAACAGTTGGCAGTATTTTCTGGACAGTGGAATTGTTTAGAAACTTGATACTAAGAACTGTCAACTAATAAAAGCGGACTAAAAACTAAATAAAAACAGCAGTTATACTTTCATATAACTGCTGTTTTTATTTTTTATTTTTTTCAAAAAAAATATGAGGTTTATGGTTAAAAAAAGAATCCTTTTAAACGAAAGTGTTTATGGATTTGTTTGCCTCCTTATTTTTCAGACCGGGATTTTAAAACCTGGTCTTTTTTTTATTTAAAACTTTATCCACAGATGACACAGAGCGCAACAAACAGTGGGTTGTGGGTGGTGGATAGTGGATAGAAAGAGCAATTTGCAATATTTTCTCTTGTCTTATGTCATCTAAGCATTATTAGTTTTTTTATATCAGAGCTTCAGCTATTCATCAGCATCTTAAAGCAGTTATTGGCTGTAATATTGAGTTGCCAAACAATTTCACTAGTCTCTACACCCTAACCCCTGCTCCCTGATTGTAAGCTATGCTTAAAATTCCGTGTATTCTGTGGTTTAAAAAGGTTTTAAAGAAGTTTTGGAATTTTTTTCGTATCTTTCGTGTATTTCGTGGTTTAGAAATGTCCTTGTTTTTATATTAGCCCGTTTTGGCGGAAACTGAAAAAACCCTCGCCTGAACCGCCTATAATAACATGATCAAGCAAGAGAATATCCAATGGCTCAGCAGCTTCCTTAATTTTTCGGGTAACAAGTATATCTGCCCTTGACGGCTTTAAAGAACCTGCCGGATGATTATGAGCAACTATTATGCCGCTTGCTCCAAGTTCCAAAGCTCTTTTAACAATTTTCTTTGGATAAACAGCCGTTTGGGATTCCGTGCCTTCTGAAAGCACCTCATCTTTTATAATGATGTTTTTGATGTTCAGATATAAAATTCTGAACTCTTCATGAATCAATCTGGTCATCTTGGTTCTCAAATATTGTATCAGAGCAGATGAGCCAGTAATTTCCGCTTCTTCCCGTAAAGCGCTGGTTCTGTTTATATAGGAACAAAATTCGCGAAGACAGGTTAAAAATCTGGCCGATTCTTTGCCTATACCTTTTATTTTCTTTAGCTGATGAGAAGTTGCGGAAATAACCCCGTTCAAATCTTTAAATTCATTTAAAAGCAGTTTAGCTATTGGTTTAGTATCTCTTCTGGGAATCGCAAAAAAGAGCATCATCTCAAGGATTTCATGCTCAGCAAATCCGTCAAAGCCTGCTTGATCAAAACGCAACTTAAGCCTCTCTCGATGACCTTCGTTAATATTTTTGACAATCGCTTGCTTTTCCTCTGACATAAAGACCTCATCAATATTTCTTATAATTAAGATTTAGCATAAAAAATCTTTTGTGAAAACCCATTGAAAGAGCTGGCTAAAAAGAGTATCATACCGCAGATTCCTTGAAAGGAGACAGAATTTATGTCAACCAACGTCTTGGATTATATCGGAATTAAAACTAACAAAAATGTATATGTCAATCTGCCCGCAGCACAGCTGGTTGAAGAAGCTCTTTTGAGAAAAGAAGGCAAACTTGCTTCAAACGGCGCGCTTCTTATAGCTGGAAATAACGGCAACCGTTTCGGTCGCTCACCCAATGACAGATTTGTTGTAGAAACCAACAACACTGACGGTGTTTGGTGGGGCGATGTTAACAAGCCCTTCCCGAAAGAAAGCTGGGACAGACTTTTCACCAAAGCAAAAAATTATTTGGCTGACAAAGACATATTCGTTTTTGACGGCTTTGCCGGCGCTGACGAATCAAACAGCCTTCAAGTTCGTGTAATAGCTGAAAAGGCTTGGCACGCTCTCTTCGCTACAACCCTCTTCATAGACACAAAATCCAACCTCCTAAAAGAAACACCCGGCTTTACTGTAATAAACGTATGTGACATGCCTATGCCCGATTTCAAAGACTACGGTCTCAACTCGGAAGTCTTTGTTCTTCTGAACTTTGAAGCCAAGACAATACTTATTTGCGGAACCCACTACGGCGGCGAAATAAAAAAAGGTATTTTCTCTGTAATGAACTACCTGCTTCCTGCCAAGGGCACTCTCACAATGCACTGTTCAGCCAACGTCTCCCACGATGACAAATCAGCTCTCTTCTTCGGTCTTTCCGGAACAGGAAAAACCACCCTTTCAGCTGACCCTAACCGCAGACTCATCGGCGATGACGAACACGGCTGGAACGACAAAGGCATTTTCAACTTTGAAGGCGGCTGCTATGCCAAGTGCATCAAGCTCTCCAAAGAAAATGAACCCCAAATTTACAATGCTATAAGATTCGGTTCAGTTCTTGAAAACGTTGTAGTCGACAAAAACAGAGTTCCCGACTATGATGACGGCTCTATCACAGAAAACAGCAGAGTCACCTACCCCACTTCTTACATTGACAACTGCATACAAGAAGGCACTGGCGGACATCCCACAGACATATTCTTCCTGACAGCAGACGCATTCGGTGTTTTGCCTCCGATTTCCAAACTTACACCTGCTCAAGCAATGTACCACTTCTTGTCAGGTTACACTGCAAAATTAGCAGGCACAGAAGCTGGTGTCACTGAACCTCAGGCGACATTCTCAACCTGCTTCGGTGCTCCATTCATGGTAAGGCACCCTTCAGTATATGCCCAAATGCTTGCTGAACGCATGAAAAAGCATAACACCCACATCTGGCTTGTAAACACTGGCTGGAACGGCACTGGCAAGCGCATCAGCATCAAGCATACCAGAGCATTGCTGACAGCAGCTCTGAACGGCGATCTTGAAAAGGTAAAATACAATCCGGATCCTATATTCAAGATTCTGGTACCCGAATCTTGCCCTGAAGTTCCCACAGAAATACTCAACCCGATCAACACTTGGACTGACAAAGCCAAGTTTGCCGAAGTTGCAAATGATCTGGCCAAGAGATTCAACAAGAACTTCGAAAAATATGCTTCTGAAACATCAGAAGAAGTAAGAGCTCAGGCTCCTGTAGTTAAAGAAGCAAAAGCCGCAGCTGCGGGTAATTAATAGCATCTCACTAGGCTTACTAAAAACTCAAAAAGCCTCTCTATATTGAGAGGCTTTTTTTTTGCCAAAGAATAATTACATTCCGTAGCAGGCTTGGTGTTTTTTGGTTGTGAAGTGTAATCACCATGAGATTATGGCATGCACAGTTGTCACAGAGCAGCTTTTCTCCCCTTCACTGTCTGACATATCGCTGATTTCTGCTGCTAGGCTTATCTGGAAGCGTCATTCTGATAAAACCGAGTTCAATAGCTGGATTCAAATAATTCTTACGTAAGGTTTCCTTCGATTTTAATCCTAGCAGATTCAGAAGGTCGTTGGATGTATACGGCACGTCATATTCCATTATCTCCAGCAGACGTTTCACATATTCGCTTGTTCCTGCATTTGTTTTAGCTATCCGTATAATGACCTCGTCCAAAATCTGTTCCAGCATTTCGAGTATAAATTCAATAAACACATTGGAGTTTCCATTTGTGTGACATTCAGCTATTGCATCATAGTAATTTTGTTGAAATCTCTCAATCTGGCTTTCCAAAGGAATGAACTCAAATAATTTTCTCCATCTATACAAGATTGCTGTGTGCCATAATCTTGCCATTCTGCCATTACCGTCCGCGAAAGGATGAATAAATACAAATTCATAATGAAACACAGCTGCCATAATAAGCGGGTGTATTTTATCTTCGCAGTGATTCATCCATGAAAACAAATCTTGCATTAATGGATCAACCTGTTCTGGAGGAGGAGCAACAAATATACATTTATCTCCTGAAAAAACTCCCACGTCACCTTTTCTGAATATACCTGACTCTTCAACAGTCATGTATGTCATGATTTTATGTGTTTTTTTCAAATCTGATATACTCAACGGATTGATTTCCGGTATTTTTTCATATGCGGCATATGCGTTCTTGACTTCTTGTATTTCCTTCTGATCACCCAAGACAAGATGTCCGTTAATGACATCTCTTACTTCGCTTAAAGACAAAGAGTTTGCTTCGATTTTAAGCGAGGAGTGAATGGAACGGATACGGTTATTCCGTCTAAGATGCGGCCTAGCTTCAAATGCATTATAAGTTGCAATCATGCCTGCTTTTTCAGATATAGCTGAAACCTGCTTAAGCATTTGATTTGAAATTGTATATGGCGGTATATATTCACTCATCCTCAGAATATCATCCTGCTTATTATCTTGCTTATTATCTTATGCATTTTTCTAAAAATCAAACCTTTTTCTTGAAGATCTAAATCTTTCTTTTAGATTTAGACTTTACACTCTACATTTTACATTATTTAAACCCGCACCATCCACTTATCACTGTAATAGTTGCCCTATCTGTTCACTGTCTACTAATCCATAAGCACTTCAATCATAGCTATTAATAATGCTGAAATAAGCTTGATCAGATAGCATCTTAATATTATCATACTCTGATAAAAGCCTGATAAATTGAATTTGAGGAGAGGAAACATATACGAAAATTATATTTTGACCGATTATCGGTTGTTTTACTATTGTTTGCTCTGGCTTTATCTTTTAATACCGCTTTTGCCGCCAACTGTGTTCTGCAGGTAACCGTGCCTAAAACAACACCTGATGATGCACAGATCTGGATAACCGGCAATCACGAAAAGCTAGGAAACTGGAATGCAAAGGGTGCCCAGCTCAAAAAAATTAAGCCTAACCTTTATGAGTTTGTCGCTGACTTTGTTAGCGGCACTGAACTTGAGTTCAAATTCAATCGCGGCACTTTTGCCAGCATAGAAAAGAATGTACAGGGTCACGAAATACCCAATCGAAAAATCCGTATCGGCACTAACCAAACACAGAACAAACATATAAGCGTAGAGGCTTGGGCCGACCAACTTATCCCAACCTCTGCAGAGCCTGAAATTTCCGGGCTGTATTCTGTGTTCAGATCGGTAAAATCAAAATATCTTGAACCAGCCAGAGACGTTATTGTCTGGTTGCCGCCATCTTATCACTGTGCACCTATGTTGCGATATCCAGTCATTTACATGCATGACGGACAAAATCTCTTTGACGCGAATACTGCCTTCGGCGGCAATGAATGGGGAATGGACGAAGTAATGCTTGATTATATTATCGGAGCAAATTATGGGCAGCTCAATGAAGCTATAGTAGTAGGCATTTACAATACAAGCGAGCGCATGAGCGAGTATACACCCTTTCCCGACCCAAACCACAGCAGTGGCGGCAATGGCGCCAATTATGTCAAATTCATAGTCGATGAACTCAAACTTATGATCGACAGAGAATTTCGTACACTGCCGAATCGTGAAAACACCTTTATTGGAGGCTCTTCGCTCGGCGGTCTGATCTCGCTTTATGCCGGCATCGCATATCCGCAGACATTCGGCGGCATAATTGCCATGTCGCCTTCTATTTGGTGGAATAACGGCGCTATTATTGACTGGCTGTTTGAGCACGATATTGCCAGCTACCAAGGCAAAATATGGATAGACATGGGCAGTCGCGAAAAGAAAAATTCCATCAAGTTTACCCGCAAACTGGCTAATGAGATCAGCAAACTTGGCAAAAATATGCGTTACCATGAAGTCATAGGTGCCACTCACTCGGAAAAGTCTTGGCATCAGCGCCTGTATCTGCCATTACGCTATATGCTTGGTTCAGATAATTGAGTAACAGGACAGAAAAAGACCAAACACCCAAAGAGAGGAATATAAATGACTGATTCTGATAATGTTTATTACAATCCCGAAGATAATCAAAGAAGGTATATTGCCGAGTTTACAGGCCTATGCAAAGGTATCATAGCCGACAAAGAGGTAGCCGATCTTGAGATAGTTTGTCTTATAAATTGGCTTTATGCTAACCCGCTGGCCAAAAAAGCCTTTCCTATTGATAAAGTCGCAGCGATATTGGAAAATGTGGATCCTCAAAATATCACAGAAAAAGACAGAGAAAAGCTTTTTAATGTTTTAAAGCAACTAGTAGAAAATGAACTGCTGACAGTCCATGCTTCAGCCTTACCTTTGGACAATCCGCCACCCAAACATATTGAACCTTTTGATAAAACTTTCTGCTTTATCGGCAAGTTTAACTTTGGTCACCCAAAAGAAGTCGAAGAGCTTTTAATGGCAAAAGGCGCAATCATACAAGATTCAATCAATAAAAAACTTGATTATCTTGTCATAGGAGATCTAACAAACCGTGATTGGAAACATGGCAGCTACGCAAAAAAAATAGAAAAAGCCTTAGAGCTGAAAAAAAAGAGCATGCACCCTGCAATTATATCTGAAGCTACAATCATAAAGTTCATATAACTGCTTTTCTTCTCTCTATTTGGCCGCTTACCTAAGTTTATGAAATAAAAAACTGGCTATTGATGCCAGTTTTTTATTTAGTTTAAATTCACTTTAACACTTTGCTGGTATTCTGCTTTAAACAGCTGCAGATTTTTCCATTAATAAGAATATTGTTTCGGAAGCATGAAAAAAGCGAATTGATTTTAAAAATCGCTTCTTTCTGTTTTTTCAACAAGACGATTGTAAATAATTTTTATGCCTTCACGTAATATATCTGATTTTGTCTTGCCTGTTTTTTCTGCACAGAAGTTGAGCATAAAGGCATCTTCATCGCTCATTCTCAAGCGATATTGCTCTGTTTTCGGATTATCGGTAGGTCTTCCCATCTTTGCTTTTGGTTTCATTTTTTCTCTCCCAGCGGTCAATGATTTTATGATTTTTGGCATTGACCACCATTTTTAACCACCAAATCACACTTTACTTAATGATTTTTTCGGTTTTTACTGTATTTCACAGTCAGCTGTAAGTCTCTTAATTGCTGGGTGTATGAACAGTAAAACACGGCAAGGACAGAAAAACAAGCATAAAAAAAAGCGGGAAACGGGGCTCGAACCCGCGACCCTCAGCTTGGGAAGCTGATGCTCTGCCAACTGAGCTACTCCCGCGATGCGTCAGAAAGCTTTCTGATGCAATGGCATTTTAGCAAAAAATGAAAACAATAGCAACAAAAACAAAGCCTCAGAATGCGAAGTTACCATCAGAGAAAACAATTATTTCTTTGCCATTTTGATCTATTCCTATTACAGACAAATCTTTTGTTCCGAACATAAAGTCGCAATGAATCAAAGAAATATTTCCACCGCGCAGCTTTATCAGTTCTTCTGTCATAGGCTCATCTGTGCGTATATTAGACGGATAAGCATTGCCCAAAGCCATATGGCAAGACGCATTTTCATCAATGAGACCGTTGTAAAACAATTTACCCATATTGGAAATAGGCGAATCATAAGAGATCAAAGCTATCTCACCAAGACGCTTAGCTCCTTCATCAGTCTCTAAAAGATTCTTAAGGCTATCATAGTTTTCAGAAGCTCCAAAATCTGTTACTAAACCATCTTTAAACTCAAACCAAAAATCTTTCACAAGTTTTCCTTGAACACTCAAAGGTCTTGTGGCATATACCTTGCCGTTTACAAGATCTCTATGGGGCATGCAAAATGTTTCTTCTGTGGGCAAATTGGGCACAAAACCTACTGACTCAGGCGTAAATTCCATTCCCCCAGCCCACTGATGATCCTTGATTAAACCTATGGTTATATCTGTTCCAAGGCTATTTTTGAAACGAAGCTCTTTAAATTGGTAAGCCGTCAGCTTTTTGCCATGTTCAATTATGCTCTCGGCATGTGCTCTCCAATCATCGACAGAATTATTGTCATCACCGATTCTGTTCATGACAAAAATGTCATTCCAAAGCTCTTCAACTGCTGCATCTTCTGAAAGTTCAGGGTAAACCATAGAGGCCCAAGAAGGATTGGGAGCTACTGTGACAGTCCATTGACCTTTGTTTTTGAGGCTATATTCTCTCAATTCTTTTGATTCTTCTGCACCAGCTTCAGAGGAAAGCTTAATTTTATAAGGATCCACATCAGCAAGAAGCATTGGCTCAGGACTGGAAATGCTTAGTCTTGCATATCCTCTGTTTTGGTAATATTTGGCTCTATCAAACTGCCACTGAGGATATTCTGACAAAACCTCATCTGAAGCATTCAGTAAGGTAAGCTTTCCTGTAATGCCGTCAGACCAGCTCACTATAACTTCACCTGCTCCAGCTTTATAAGCAGCTTCTACTATTTTACGGGCAAAAGGGGCTTGCTCAACAGAACTGCTTACCAGCAGAAGTTGTCCCAGCTGGACATTAGCCCCTATCCTTACAGCAACTTCCGCATATTTAGTTATTTTCTTTTCAAAACTCATTTCATATCTCTCTTTCAAGTTTAAAATTGCAACACAGCACTAGAAAGGCAAGCGGGCTCCAGTCATTCCAATAACTATCACAGCCGCAGAACCCAAAATTGCAATAATCAAAGCCAGCAATTTTAAGCCAAATCCGACAATTATTCCCAAAAATGGTATAACATCGCTGAAAACTTCAATTGGAGCAAGTAACATTAGGACACCTAAATACATCATAACGAAACCCGAACCCCTGAGCACCC
This sequence comes from Candidatus Rifleibacteriota bacterium, assembly GCA_012520995.1. GTDB lineage: Bacteria > Muiribacteriota > Ozemobacteria > Ozemobacterales > Ozemobacteraceae > JAAYNI01. Next base: position 38,598 of record JAAYNI010000003.1, on the reverse strand, counting down.
ACTTCATTATTTTATGTCTTGAATCAAGCTTTTCAAAGACTTGAGCTTTTGTTAAAATAGCAGGTTCAGAAAAAGATATGCTGTGACCTTCCGATGATGTGAAATTAACAAGCGAGTTGCCTTTCTGAACCGCTAATATAGTGGCCTTAGCAGGAGGATTTTCATAGCGTAATCTTATTCGGCAATCGCCCAATTGATCACCTGTACCAGCTTTCATTGAGTAAGTTAGAAATGTATCTGAGCTTCTGTAGGTAATAAAGCCTATTTCTTTACCTGAAGGCTTATTTACAATCTCTTTAGGGTTGATTGCGATAGCCTCTTCACCTGATGAGAGTCCCTTAATTTTGTCTTCAGACAAAACAAAAGCGCCAAAATTAACGTTTTTGGGATAGGTTGTATGCGACTTATATACATTTCCCAAGTAAATTGGATTTTGTCGACTGGAAGTATCTTTAAAAGCACGAGAATTTATTGGTTCTGACACCCAAGTTGTGTGATAAGTATACTGTGTATTTCCATCATCATCCGTTCGTCTGGTTTCTTTCCATTGATAATAATCCACATCCCGACTGATTCTCCAAGCTTTCATAGGAGCTGTTTTGAAAATTGGATCGGTGATTGTATCGTGAACAACGATATCACCTGTAAATACAGCCAATTTTCCTTCATTTGCAGGATTAATTTTATCCGCGTTTAGTTCGACTGCAACCTTTTGGCCTTCTTTAATAGCTTTCAAGTCTTTGAGTATGTAACCTTCTCCCCAATAGAGTAACCCTACAGAGGCAGCAATAAAACCCAAACCCAAAAAAACACCTTGAAAAGACTCAACTAAGCGGCTAAAACAACCTTTCTTTTCGACTACAGTATTCTCATTCTCAGACATAAACAGCTCCTTTCTCCATTATCTATCTTTTATCTCTATTATAGGTTAAAAGATCTTAAGAAAATGCAAGAAGTAAAAAAATACTTTTGCCTAAGTAAATGATGTTTCAGATGATTCAAAACTCTCCTGCTCTTCCATGACGTTTTCTTCGAGAACTCTCATGCTTCCTAATCGGCTAAAGAGAGCCACCAAAAGCAAGGCTGAAAATATTATTGCAAGTATCTTATATTTAGAAACTAAAGCGATCAAAGCTGAAAGAAATATCAACAATATAGAAACAATAAAAACCGTCAAAAGTTTTTTCGCTCAGGAATCACTTTTAAAAGAGGAAAACTCCCTCTAATAAATTTTACCAGCCAAGGCAATGTCAAAAGCGGGAAAAAGAAGAAAAAGAAGGCTATAAATCTAAAAATCCAGTTAGCTGTCACACTTGCCGCACTTAACATTGAAAATGCTCCGGACACAGTATAACGCGTAGGCACAAAAAATTTTACTGTACCACTCGGAGATTCATAAGGAACTATATTTTCATCTTTTTGAATAGCCAAAGCTGTCGCATCTTTGGGCGGTTTTTCATATGCACAGGTTACGCGGCAATCTCCTAGCGATGGCTTGTAAGTGCTATTTTCAGGTTGTTCATAAAAAGAATAGATTATGGAGGAACCTTCTATTCTGGAAGAGACAAAACCTAACTCCTTACCTGATGGAGCCTTTATTTCCTCTGGTTTTATAGAGATCTGCTCAGAGAGATCACTTGATAACTCATAGGCTTCTTGTGTTGGGAAAGAAAATGCACCCAGATACATCTCAGAAGGAATTGTTTAGACTCAATTACTGAAATTAATAATTGCTTTAAGATGCTAATAAATATATGTCTTTTATTTTTTTGTGGTTTTTGTCCTTTCTACTCCCTACGCCCCACCCTCTCCCCCCTTCCTTAAGGGTCTGTGTAATCTGTGGAAAAAAAAAGATATACAATATAGTAAACTTTAAGAGAAAATGAACCACCAGTTATCTGTCTCTAAAAAAAAGCTTGTCTCAAACGAGACAAGCTTTTAAGTGACTCTATAAAGTATGCTCAGGCTGTTTGAGGTTCTTCCTCAAGAGCAGGAGCTTCTTCTGCTGCAGGAGCATCGGATTTCTTTTTGCTTTTCTCAGAGCAGTAATCGCAAAGAACAATCCGACTGCCAAGATACCGCCTAAGAATATTGCTAAGAAAGGTCTATAGAACAGCATTCCAAGCAAAATTATAGCTGAAGCGCTGGGAATTGAAATAATCCAAGCTATAATACTGGTGCCAGCATCTGCAATACTTCCAAAGAAAGGTATAACATCGCTGAGAACCTTAAGGGGTTCAAATACCATCTTAACACCCATAAACATCATCATTAGACCGACAAATCTAAGAATCCATTTCATCATATTGTTGCTTGAGAAGAGAGAAGCGAAAACTTCTTCTTTGCTTTGAATGCCAGCCCTGGCATAGCTCACGTCGCGACCGTTTGAGGAAAAATAATCCTTAAATGAATTGCCATCCTGAAGTGCCAAAAGAGTAGCTTTTTCAGGAGCTTTGTCATATGAAAGGGTTACACGGCAGTCACCAATTCGAGGGGTATATGCTGTTGCAGCTGTAGCGGCTTTAGCGGTTGCAGCTGTATCAGGTGCAGCTGTAGTGGTATCAGGTGCAGCTGTAGTGGTTTCTGTTGTATCAGGTGTAACTGCCTTGGCGGCTGGCACAGAAGGTTGCGTATAAAAAGAATAAACAATTGAAGATCCTGCAATCCTGGAAGAAGCCATGGCTACATCTTGTGCTTCAGGCATTTCTTTGATTTCTTCTGGGGAAACAAGTATAGCCTTTTCCTGTGATGAAATAGATCTTATTTTATTTTCAGGCAAAACAAATGCGCCGAAACTTACATCTTCAGGATATACTGTTTCCGATCTGAAAATGTTAGGATCGTAGGGAGGGTTTTCATGTTCCGAAGCTTTTTTAAATGAACTGGAATCTATAGGACTGGAAACCCAATCTTTTTGATATGAATAAGTGGTTGTAGTCACTTGTTTGCCACCAGTCTTGGTTTCCGTTTTGCTCTTAGCTATTTCTTTCCATTGATAGAATTCAACTTTTCTGTTGATTCTCCAAGCCTTCATAGGTGCTGTAACAAAAACAGGGTCAACAATTTCATCATTGACTTTGATATCACCATGGAAGACACCCAGCTTGCCTTCATTTGCTGAATCCAATTTAGCAGCATCAATAGTAATAGCTATATCTTGGGCTTCACCAATAGCTTTTTTTTGTTTTACATAGCGACCTTCTCCCCAAAAAAGCAATACTATTGCTAAAAGGAAAAGACCAATACCTGTAAAAATTCCCTTAATGGATGAACCTAAGCGGGAACCCCAACTAGTTTCTGTGGCTTCTGTATATTCTGACATAACAACTCCTCTTAAAAGAAATATTTGTGTACAGGCATTATACTCTAAAAGTTTTTTCTGGCAATATTTTTTTTCATTAACCTTTTCCACCTTTCCTTAAAGGATTGAAAAACAAACACTATTTTTCTCTAAAAAATAGACTTTACATTAAACACAAGAACTTTGACATAAACTCTCTGATGCTCTAGAATTGAAAGAGTTAGACTCTTTTGAAAGGAACAATATGAAAAAATCAAAAATCCTGTTTCTTTCAGCTCTTTTTTGTTTGTTAGCATTTTTACCTGCCGACTTGGCAGCACAACAAAAAGTATTCTTCACGAAAACTGCTGCTATGCTCCATTTCAGAATAGAAGATTGGGCACCTTTTCATAAGAATATTTCCGGTTTTCATGAAACTGAAAAAATAAACACATTTCTTTATGAACTCTCAATGAAACACTTCAACCTGAACCCTAAGAGAGATCTTGAAAGCGGCGGTCTTTTTCTAATAGAAGGAAAACCTGAAGAAAGCCTCATCTTCTACCTTACAGGCAATTTTTCACCCTCTGCCATTTTAAAAGCCGTTGCTGACTCCGAAGGCGGAAAACTGGAAAGCATGACCATTAACAACAGCCAAATCTACTATGCTAAAGCTAAAGATTGGGCTGTTATCTCAGGAAAACAATTCTTGCTGATTTGCAGTGAAAAACTTATTCCAAGAATGGCTTCCGGAGAAATATGGTTTGTTCCTATGCCTGAACGAATAGCTCAACTGATAGATAAACAGCTCTCCTTCGCAGGCATATTCGATTCCTCATTACTCAGCAGCTCTATTCCTCCAAGCCAATGGCCTGCTGAGATCCCGTCTCAAGACAAATTCAAATTCATAGGCGCCTGTCTTAAGGATTCTGAGTTCTACGTTCTAAGCGATCTCACAGATTCTTCGGCTGCTTCACAGCTATCAAAGTTTCTCCAAACATTCATGGGACAGTTTGCCGCTCTAAGAGCACAACTGCAAGAAAATACAGAAGAAGCAAAAAAAGCTCCACTAATCCAAGCAATGCTTAGCATAAGCAACCTGTATTCCCTTGCTAATCTTTTAGACAGCCTAAACACAATAAAAGTCAAGCAAGACGCCTCAAGCGTGTATTTACATTTCCCTGATAAAGATCTCGTAATAAAACCTCTGACTATTTCAATAGCAGGAATACTTGCAACCATGGCAATTCCCAGCTTCAAAAAAGCCAGAGACAGTGCCAGAGAAAAAGTGTGCTATTCAAATATGGCCGTAATTCAAGGCGCAGTTGAAATGTACAACTTGGATGTAAACGAAAGTAACGAAATGTCCAGCAAGTATAGTAGCTATCAGCCTAAAGAACCAATGACACAATTAGATCTGCAAAGATTGCATGAAAGCCGATATTTAAGAGAGATTCCTAAGTGCCCTCAAGACGGAACCTATTCAGGTACCGATCTCCTCGGCGAAAGACCAACAATCAAGTGTAGCATACATGGCACCAAGACTCGGTAAATATAGTGCCGCAAAACAGCTTTGCTTTAATAAGCTAAATCAAAATAAAAAGGAAAACCCATGAAGAAAAGTTCAAATTGGATTATTGGAATTCTATCAGCTTCATTATTATTCGTTTCTATTTTCATGACAGCCTGCTGCACAAAGAAGGCTCCTGCTCCTGCTACCGACAAAACACAGTCAGAGGCTTCTCAACCGCAAGAAGCAAAAAGCATAGGAGAAAACATTGGAGAAAAGCTGCAAGAAAGCAGAAAACAAGCCTGCCATTCTCATATATCTATAATGCAAGGTGCAGTTGAGATGTACAATATGGATCACATGGAAATGATGAATGTTCTGGATATCGACAAGCTTATTCAAGCTAAATATATGAAACCCGAATACACAACATGCCCCTCGGGCGGAACCTATTCCGGAGATAATCTGATAGAAGACTGCAAAATCAGATGCAGTGTACATGGAGCTATAAACTAAAGCTGACAATAACCAATAAATAACAAAAAACTTAGGCTGGCAAAAGAGAATTTCTCTATGACCAGCCTAAACTTAAAGTAAGGATAAAAAAGATTTTCTAGATCATGCAAATAAAAAAAAAACACATTATCCAAGGTCTAATTGAAGTTTTTATCATTCTGACTATTATTTCAACGTTTATATATATGGCTAACGGCGAGAGTATATTCGTAATCATAAAAAAAAGCAGGAAATATAAAACAAAAAAAGAATGTCACTCTAATATATCTGAAATATATAGTAGAGCTGAAATATACTATATGGATCTTAAGGAAATGCCAAAAGAAATAGAAGTGGAAGAACTGGTTAATAAAGGCTACTTAGAAAAAAAACGATCAAAATGCCCGAGTAAAGGAACCTACTCAATTGAAATCAATGTTGAAAAGAAGTATGTTGACACAGTATGGTGCAGTGAACATGCTTCGCCGTTTGATAGATGGAGCGTCAAGGAAAAAGAATTGTGTTTTTCCAATATTGATGCAATAGAAAAAGCAATTGAACTTTACAATAAAGAGCAAAAAGAGAAAATCCCACCATTAGCACACTACAATAACACTTCTGTATTTACAGAACTATATCAAAAGGGTTATTTAACAGAAATACCAAGATGCCTTGGCAATGGAGAATATTCAAACATATTGTCTGAAAATAATACTGTCAAATGTAGCAAACACGGAGAGCCGTCAGCTAAAACAAATGACTAGCAGACAATAATCCACACAATCGCATTTATTATCTATTTATAAAAACAGTGATTAGCAGACAAATGTCTGCTAATCACTGTTTTTATAACTTCTATTGCTGAGAAGGTACAGTGTATTCGCTGTCTATAGTTGCGACTTCGTTAGCGGCAGCTTGGCCTTCTGCCACAAAACCTTTCCAGCTGCTGTCAACATCGGTGTAAGCAGGCATTCTGTCACCAGTCCCCATATAAATGGTTTGTGCAGGAACCGCAAAGGAAATACCCAGCTTTTTGGCTAGTCTCAGAATATCCAAAAGGAGACGCTGTCTTTCGTTTAGTTCCGTAGCACGATCTGGAACTGCAAGATAGAAATAAATCAAGATAACCAGACCATGCTCTTTAAAGTCTTCCATGTTAATCATGAAATAGTCTTTTCTGGTCATGGGATGCAGTCTAATAAGTTCTTTAATGCCCTCAAGAAATGCTTCTACAACTTCAGGGGCAGTAGAATATTGTATAGTTACACTGGTTTTGGTTCTTCTGTATGTTCTCATACTAAGATTATCTATTTGACTGGTAATCAAGATAGAGTTAGGCATTGTAATAACAGAATCATAAAGAGTTCTTATGCGAGTGCTTCTGATACCGACCGATTCAACCGTACCTGCTGTGCTGCCCACCTCAATATAGTCTCCAATTTGGAAAGGTCTATCCATCAAAATTGTCAAAGAACCAAACAAGTTCGAAACTGTTTCTTTAGCAGCCAAAGCGACAGCCAGACCGCCAAGTCCTAATCCAGCAACCACTTTGTTAAGTTGCAAATCAAACATGTCTGCTACAAAGAGCACACCGAAAATAATAACCAGCGCCTTAGAAGCTTTAGTCATAAGAGGCGCAAGCAGGTGATCGAACTTGTTATCAGTTTTAAGGGCTTTGCCTAACAAATAATCGCCTATAAGATCTATAAGTCTGTAAGCCGCCCATATAGCCGCAATAACAGCTATAACTTTAGAGCCTGCCACCAGGATACTTCTTGCTGCCGGAGGAAGGGCCAACATGTAGAAGCCGCCCCAAGCAATCAAAGCAACCACAGAAACATGAACAGGCAGCAAAAATCGCTTTTGTGTCGCTTCAATCAATTCAACATTCTTACGTTCAAAAAAGAGAGCAATAAATTTTTTGAGAATATAAACAGAAAAGTGCCCTGCTATCAAACCCAAAAGGATTATTATAAAAATACCAATCCATTGCCAATTTTCCAAAAAGAAGGATTCCTTGAGCAAAAATGAGAAATTCTGTCTGACATAATTTCTCACACGCCTCGAGTAAGGCATTTCAACAGTGCTTACCGCATCCTCTATAGTTGCTTTACCTTCATAGGCATCGCAAAGGGCAGGCAGGTCTTTAACGGTCTGACTTGAAAACTTCCAAGAGTAGAGCTCTGTTTCAGGATTTTTGACTTTTTCCAGAACAATTTGACCTTCTGGGTTATCCAGCAATACTACAGGAGGAGAATCAGGATCATCTGACACTTCCGTCAAGTCTATATATCTATATTTAGAAAACACAAAGTTGAGCATATTAACCGCACCAAGAGCCATTTCAGTGCGAATTGGACGATCATAATCGCTAACATTGATAATTTTAGAGGCTTTAAGAAAGCTTTCTTTTGTATTTTGGTTGACCTGATTAAAAAACAGGCGAACAGCATTTCTAGGTGAATAAAGAAGGGGGTCTGCTGTTGTACTCTTTTGGCGCGACTCCTTTTTTTTCTCTATTATTGCCACATATTCATCCAGACGTTCCAAAGTGCCTTCATAAGAAAACTGCCATTTATCTTGTGAATAAGCCCTGAGAGTTATTTTAATATTCTCGTCTTCGCCTAAAGGCAATGTCAGAGTATTCTTCGTAATCTCGCCTTTGCCAGGCAAAGCTTCTATTTTGAAGGTATAGTAATCCAGAAGATTATAAAGCTGTAAAGCCATCTCTTGCCCTTTAGCTTGTTTGGCAGCCTCAGGCACGCTGTCCAAATGGAGAGCTTCTAAAGCTTTGTCTATAGTCAGATGTTTGAAATGAACAACATTATTCATTTCTCTCATAAACATACGTAAAGTGCTTTTTGGACTTTCAAGATAATTTCTTGCAGTTCCAGATTTCGCTGCTTCCTGAGCTGCCAAAGGATTCAAGAGAGAGAAGCAGGAAAAAGCAAAAATTGTTGTAAGAAGTAAAGTAAAAATAGTTTGTGTGACTGGTATTCTTTTCAAAATATAACTCCTGTGTCTATTTGAATCACGGCAATATGTTCTATTTAATTTGAGATTAATACAAGTCCCAACAGGGAAAAGAGCCTCAGTTACTTATAAGCGATATTCAAAGTGATGCTGTCATTTTCCTCTGGAATCCGCTGCTTAAACATTTCAAGAGGAACTGTTATTTCCTTATTGAAGCGTCCGTCTAGAGGATCTTTAAAAACCACTATAACCTGTTCATCAATTATGCGATCTACCCTGCCAGCAGCTTTTTCCAAAGACAATTCAGAGTTTTTTTTGCTTAGAAATCGAGGTTTAACCTCATAATCCAGCTTCGGCAACAAACCTATAAGAGAACTCAAATAAAGGGTTCCTGCTATAAAGAGAGCTAAAAGCAGGAAGTTCTGGATTTCGCGTTTCATTTAAACTCCTCCAGTGCTTTATTTCAGGTAAAACTTTCTTTTGAAATGAGCTTGCTCCAGAGCAAATAATTGTTGCAGGTGTTTAAATAGTACAGCAGCTGTTGTTTAGTAGCGGTGCACAGTGGGAATGTTTAGAACTTTGATGCTAAAAATAATAAATAAAGCTAATCTTCAATTTCTCTATCTATTTTACCATAGAATTATAATTTTTGACCGAGTCTCTGAGCAAAGAACGGACATTAAATCTAAGAAAATGGTCATGTAAATAATTTAGCAAATAGAGAGCGCCTTTGTATTTATTTCATAAACAATGTCAATGCCACTTTCCCCATTCACTAGACACTGTCTTATATGTAAGGTTTCAAAACATCCTTATAAGTATCAATTACATATGAAATTTCCTCATCCGTAAGCTTGCTATGCAAAGGCAAAGAAATTTCATTTATGAAGTTTGCATAGGCATTGGGAAAATCTTCTATGCGAAACCCAAGTTTTTTATAAGCAGTGTGCATAGGAAGAGGTTTATAATGTACATTGCAAGGCACGCCTCGTTCAAACATTTCAGATATTATTTTATCTCTTTGTTGAAGAGTGATTCCTAGCACCCAAGTCATATATAGATGCCCGCATGATTCGTAGTTTGCGGTAAAATGCTCTAAAAGCCTTAAGCCCATTGGCTTAAAAGCCCGATCATAAACTTCTATAGCATGGCGACGTCTCTCAAGCATGCCCTTGTATCTTGGCAACTGAGCTAATCCAATAGCCGCTGCAATATCTGTCATATTACATTTATACCAAGTGCCAAGTATATCGTATTCCCATGAGCCTTCGCTGACTTTTTCAAGAGAGGTTTTATCTTGTCCATGAAGTGACAAAAGATGCAGACGCTCATGAATATCTTCGCTTGTTATTCCAGACAGAGGTCTCCAAGTCAGGGCTCCGCCCTCGCCTGTTGTAAAGTTCTTTACTGCATGCCAGCTGAAACTTGTAAAATCTGCAAAAGAGCCAAGAGGTTTTCCATGAAAAAGGGACCCAAAAGCATGAGCTGAGTCAGCTATTATAATCGGACGCCCTATAGCTTCCTGGATAAATGAATTAGCTCTAAACTTGCTTTCAGCAGACTTGGAAATTTTTATTATTCTATCGTAATCACAAGGAATGCCAGCTAAATCAACAGGAATAATAGCCTTGGTTTTTTCGTTGATTAAGCTCTCAAGAAGATCATAGTCCATCTCAAGACAATCTTTTTGTGTGTCAGCTAAAATTATTTTCGCGCCTACGTGTTCTATAACTGAAGCTGTAGCAGTATAGGTATAAGCTGTAGTAATAACTTCATCGCCTTCGCCTATGTCTGCAAGTCTCAAAGTCATCTCTGCACATGAGGTCTGCGAGTTGAGACAAACTACTTTTTCTGTTTGCAAAAATTTAGCCGTTTTTTCTTCAAGAAGCTTGGTTTTAGGACCCCTTGTAAGCCAACCTGAGCGGAGCACTTCAGCTACCGCCTGAATTTCGCTTTCTGTAATATCAGGCGGTGAAAAGGAAATTCGCATTTTTCTTTTCTTACTCATAAAAACTCTCGTGCTATGCAATATCCAACAGTTCTTTTTTATCCACAGAATATAAAACAGTTGGCGGTAAGTTGCGAGTGGCAAATTTTAATAGAAATATAGAGTGTAAAGTGTAAAAATGAATGTTCAGTATTTCTGCCTGTCTTGTTTTGTTTTTTTGCTACACCTTACGCCCTAAGTCCTACTCCCTATTCCTTAATCAGGGGGTGAGTCAAAAATTGTGATTATGCGGTAGCAGAATGCAATTTTTGACTAATTTTGCCCTCATCTGCGGATAGAACGGCTGTTATGGATGTTGGTTCCTAGCCGCTAGCCGCCACCCGCCACTCACCACTCGGCACTGATTTTTAAGCTAGCTTAAAAATTCTTTCTGTGTCCATCTGTGGATAATAAATTCTAGAAACGTTTTGATAAAACAAACAACTAGAAGAAGCTGACAATATCTTTATAGGTAACAAATATTATCAAGCCCAGCAAAACAAACATACCCGCAAAATGCACATATTCTTCCCACTCTCGTTTAAATACAAGGTGAAGGCCTAAGATAGAATTAATAATTCCAAGGAAAAATCTGATTATTACAAAAATAATTCTGCCGCCGTCCAATACAGGGAAAGGTAAAAGGTTTATTAAACCGATATTTGCCGAAAGCAAAGCTGTCAAGTGCAGAAGCTCTTCCCAACCTTTTTGGGTCTGAGTATTGATCATTTCTGCAACTTTTACAGGGCCTGCCAAGTCTGCAGGAGCTTTGCCGGAAAACATGCTTGCTAATGCCATGATAGTGCGAGCTATCACATTAACTGCAGCCTCTGTGCCCATTTTCATAGCTTCGAAAACAGAAACATCTTCTTTATAATCATAAACATTGGCTGTAAGTTCAATGCCAATTGTAGCCTTTGTCTCGGTTCCATCAGGCATTAAAGTAAAATCAAGCTTTTCAGAAGTGAACATTTCATAAGTCGCAGTATCGGCAGCGTCCATTTTCATAGTGATTCCGCCGCCTATAGCTGACATTGTCTTGGGGTGTTTTCTTAAAACCTTTACAGACAAGGGCTTAGCATAAGATTTTTCAATAATCTTTAGACCATCATTATAGTCAGACAAAACTTGCCCATTAATTTCCATTATGATGTCGCCAGATTTGAGGCCAGCAACCTCAGCAGGCCTTCCAGGCATTACTCTTTTAACTTCAATATTGGTCATAGGGGCACCCATGATCATGGCTATTATCGAATACAAAACTGCTGTCCAAACAAAGTTCATTATGGAGCCGGCAGCCAAGATCACAAGCTTAGCGAAAGAGTTGACCTTTTCAAAACTGCGATCATCATCACGTGAGACCATAGGAATATCGGGATCCAGTTCTATCTCACATTCTTCGCCCTTTTCTTCGGCTTCTTTAAGAGCTTCTTCATAGTCTTCCTTGACATTATCCATGCCTGCCAATCGCACAAATCCGCCAACAGGCAAAGGTCTAAGCGAATAAAGAGTTTCGCCGAGCTTTATTTTAAAAATTCTCTTGCCAAAGCCTATGCCGAATTCCAAAACCCATACGCCTGAAAGCTTTGCCGTGATATAGTGACCGAACTCGTGTACCAAAGCTATCGAACCCATCACAAAAGAGAAAGCTAAAATGAATTTTAAAATACCGAGGAAAGTGACCATTTGTAAACCTTTCTAACGCAATCTATAAAAGTAAAAATACAGCGTATGCCAAAGGGGCAGTAAAGATAAGGCTGTCGATTCTGTCCAGCACGCCTCCATGCGCACCGAAAAGATCGCCGGAATCTTTAACGCCAGATGTTCGCTTAAGAACCGATTCAAACAAATCAGCCGCTTGTGCCGTGGTAGTTATAATTAATATCAAAGCAGTCAGCTGTTTAGGGGACAAAGTAAAGCCGCAAAGAGAATACTTATTGGCCAAAAAAAGAAAAAGCCCCGAACAAACTGCGCCTCCGATAGCGCCTGAGATAGTTTTGCCTGGGCTTATTGAAGGAGCCAGCTTAGGCCCTTTAAGTAAAGATCCGGTGATATAGGCACCTATGTCCAAGCACCAGACAGAAGCCAGAATAATGAATACCCACCCGCCTGTATATTCTGAGAATATCAAATAATAATATCCCAAACAGAGAGGCAGATAAACCAAGGAAAAAACATAGTTTTTAAACTTTTCTGTAGAATCGGGCTGGAGTCCTTTAAAAACAGCTGCAAAAGCACCTGCAGCTATCAATGCAGGAAATATCGCCAAAACTGCTCCTAGCTCCCAGAAGTGAAGAGACGTAAGATAAACAGCTGCAGAAATCATTTCAAAGTAAGGAAGAGAGCCCCCCTCGCTTTTTGACAGCATATTGTTGAGCTCTGTTTGAGCAAACAAAGTTATAGTAAGCAAAGCCAAGATAATAAAGCTCGGCTGGCCTTTAAGCAAAAGAAAGTAAAGAGCCGGAACTCCTAGAATAATTAGAGGTAAACGTTTAAGAGCACTTTTCATTTTTTCTTTACTTGGTCTCCTGTTTTGCCAAAGCGCCTTTCACGGTTCATAAATGACCAAACAGCATCACAGAATTCTTCGTCAGAAAAATCGGGCCAGTAGGTTTCCGTAAAATATAGCTCAGAATAAGCTGAACGCCAAAGCAAAAAGTTGCTGACTCTCATATCGCCTCCTGTTCTGATTATAAGATCAGCATCAGGAACTTCCGGACAATATAAATATTTGGAGATAAGCTCTTCTGTCACATCTTCAGGCTTAACATTATTCTGAAGCATCGCCTTGAAAGCATCTGCCAGTTCTGCTCTGCCGCCGTAATTAATACAAAGATTCAAAGTAATAGTATTGTTATTTTTAGTAGCTTCTTTTGTAAGCTCTATTTCTTTAATAACGGCTTTTGAAAGATTTTCTCTTCTACCCATAAAATTGAAAAAGACGCCTTCATCGATCATTTCTTGTCGAAGTTCTTGCAAATAGTCCTTTATCAAGTTCATAATAAAAGACACTTCAAAAGAGGGTCTGAGCCAATTTTCGATCGAAAAAGCGTAAACCGACAAATATTTTATCTTCAAGCGTTTTGCCAGCTTGAGAATAGGCTTTACACGCTTGGCACCAGCATAATGACCTTGCACGCGTTCTTTCCCCTTAGCTTGTGCCCAGCGGCCATTTCCATCCATAATGATTCCGACATGCTGCGGAAGCTTGGTTTTGTCTGTTACTTGAAGTATAGCATCCATGCTGGAAGTCATCATTAACTCCTCAATCCGAATCTGTCAGCTTTTCTATAGCCTCAGAAGGACAACAATCATAACATTTGCCACATTTCTTACAACGTTCTTGTAAAATTTTATAGGGAAAACCAGGCAAAATAGCCCCAAATCTGCATACCGAACGACAAGTGTCGCAAGAAACACATCTTTCAGTTATCTTGTAGAGCAATTTTCCAGTTTTCCCTATGTAAGCAGCTAAGTTATATTAGTTTCTTAATTACTTGCCAAGTATTTCGTTTTCTTTAGCGTCACAAATTTGCTGTATAGCTTCTACATGCTCATCTGTAAGCTTCTGAACTTGATCGCTGGCTCTTTTTAATTCATCCTTGGAGATTTCGCTTTTTTTCTCCATAGCTTTAAACTCGTCATTTGCATCTCTTCTTGTGTTTCGGATGCTGACTTTATAATCTTCAGCTTTTTTCTTGACATTCTTTACAAGATCATTTCTGCGTTCTTCAGTCAGAGGAGGAATTGGTAGCCTGATAAGGTTTCCGTCATTCTGAGGATTCAACCCCAAATCTGATTTCTGAATTGCTTTTTCAATTTCAGAAAGCATATTTTTATCCCAAGGCTGGATAACCAAAGACTTGGGATCCGGTGCTGAAACCGAAGCTACGTGCTGTATAGGAACCTCTGAGCCATATTGGTTAACCGTAACGCGATTAAGCAATGAAGGAGTAGCTCTTGAAGTTCTCATGGTAGAATAATCTTTTTTCAAGGCTTCCAGTGTTTGTTGCATTTTTTCTTTCGTATTATTTAAAACGCTGTCGATTGCCATGTTAACTAGTCCTTTCGTGGAGTTTTAAATCATGGTATGACTGAAGTCCCTACAGGGTCACCCTGACAGACTCTCAGCAGCATGCCTTTTTCAGCAAGAGATATAACTTTTAGCGGAACTTGGTTGTCTCTGCAAATGGTAATTGCCGCCAAGTCCATTACCCCTAGCTTTTGGTCTAAAATTTCATCATAGGTTATAGTTTCATATTTTTTTGCATCGGAATACTTCGCAGGATCTTTATCATAGACTCCGTCTACTTTTGTAACCTTAACCAAAAGATCACAGACCGTTTCAGCAGCTCTTAATGCCGCTGCTGAATCGGTTGAAAAGTAAGGGCTGCCTGTTCCGCCTGCAAAAATACAAACATAGCCCTCCGCCATCTTTTGTCTGGCATCTTCTATATCATAAACTTTTGTTACCGTGCCCACAGGCATAGAAGAATAAAGAATATTCTTAACGCCTTTCTGCAATAAAAAATCAGAAAGACAAATTGCGTTCATAATTGTCGCAAGCATGCCGATATAGTCGGCTCTGAAACGGCGTAAAGGAGCCAGCTGGGATGAGCCGCCTCTGAAGAAATTTCCGCCGCCTATAACGACCCCGGGAACCACGCCGTTTCTGGCTAAAAGAGCTATCTCATCTGCAAAAGACTCAATTGATGAAGCTTCAAAACCAGTTCCAGCTCTTCCGCCCATCATTTCGCCGCTTAGTTTTAGCAAGGGTCTTAAATATTTTTTTGATTTTTTTTCACTCATTTTTTTGATGTTCTGTTATAAGAATAACCGAGAACCGCTAATAGCGATTCCCGGTCAAGCAAATTATTTCAGAAATGTCAAAATCAGGCTCCGGCTGAGCATGCAGCTTCTGCTGATGCGTCCTTAGCGGATTCTTCGCCCAAAGCCCATCTGGTGAAGGAATTAATAACAACCAAGTCATTAAGAGGTTTGGAAGCGTTCTTAATATAGGCTTCCATAGTTGTTTTATTTTCCTTGAAGTATTCTTGTTTCAAAAGAGTAATGTCGGCAAAGAACTTATTGAGCTTGCCTTCGGCAATTTTAGCAAGAACGCTGTCAGGTCTGACTTTATAATCAGGATCGGCAGCTTTCTTTTCTGCTTCTTCGTTCTTCATTTGACCGGAAATTACTGCTTTTTCTCTTTCAACAGCTTCTGCAGGAATATTTTCCGCTGAAACATAGAGAGGAGTCATGCCGGCAACCTGCAAAGCAGTTTCGTGAAGAATATCTATTGCCGCTTCATTTTTCCATGTTTCAGGTTTGGAAGCTTGTCCCTGAACGATAACGCCTATGGCACCGTCGCCGTGGCTGTATACTTCAAAAGTTGCGTTCACGCCTGCAGGAACCTTGAATCTTTCAACTCTGTTAAGAGTGATGTTTTCGCCTGTTTTAGCGATAAGCATTTTGGCATGCTCAGCTACTGTATGGCCATCATAAGATTTGGTCTCAAGATCTGTCATATTCTTAACAGAAGGATCATTAAGAGCCAGATCTGCAAGATGTGCCACAAAGTTTTTGAAGTCTTCGGTCTTTGCCACAAAGTCTGTTTCACAGTTAACTTCGATGATAGCGGCGTTCTTTCTGTCCGCTGTCATAACGGGAAGCACTATGCCTTGAGCAGTAGTTCTGCCAGAGCGTTTGTTAGTTGCGGCAAGGCCTTTTTCGCGAAGGTAGTCAACTGCTTTTTCTATGTCGCCGCCGCATTCGTTCAAAGCTTCTTTGCAATTGACCATGCCAGCGCCGGTTCTGTCTCTGAGTTCTTTAATTGTTTTAGCTGTAATTTGCATTTGCTTTACCTTTCAAAATCAGTCTATAACCAAAACTTCGGGCTCATCTTCATCTTCTTCGTCGTCTTCATCGTTAGCCAATGCGGATGTCATATCTTCATCATCTTCGCCCATCATACCGGCCTGAATTTCAGCCTTTTCTTTGACATCGGCGAAAGAATGACCTTCAAGGGCTTCAAGAACCGCATCAGCTATAACGCTAGTGATGAGTTTAACAGCTCTGATAGCGTCATCGTTTCCAGGAATAACATAGTCAATATTGTCAGGATCGCAGTTGGTATCTACTACTGCAACCAGAGGAATACCCATTTTGCGGGCTTCATTTATAACTATGGCTTCTTTATGCGGGTCGATTACGAAAATAACGCCCGGCATTCCGTTCATATCCTGAATTCCGCCCAAAGCTCTATCAAGCTTTTCGCGTTCCTGACGCATTTTGGCAGCTTCTTTTTTGGGATAGGACTCAATTTTGCCGCTCTCAACCAAATCGTTGAGTTCTTTCAGCCTGCGAATGCGTTTTTCAATAGTAACATAATTGGTGAGCATACCGCCAAGCCAGCGATAATTCACATAATACATGCCGCATCTTTCAGCTTCAGCTTTAATAATATCTTGAGCTTGGCGCTTCGTGCTTACAAACAAAACAGGTTTGCCTTGTGCTACAACTGTTTTGATGAATTCACATGCTTCATCAAGCAATTTGATAGTTTTCTGCAAGTCGATAATATAGATACCGTTTCTTGCTGTAAATATGTATTTGGCCATCTTAGGGTTCCAGCGTTTAGTCTGGTGGCCAAAATGTACCCCAGCCTCCAAGAGGCTTTTCATTGAAGTAGTACTCATTTTCTTGTGTATTCCTTCCGAAATAATTTGCACTGCTGATGCAGTGCGAATATTCTAACGTACAAAAACAAAAAAATCAATAGTTAGCAAGTTAATTTAAAAATTAAAATAATCCGCTGACTTTGCCGCCTGCACTAACGTCCATCTTAGCCGCTGCCGGAGTCTTGGAAAGACCAGGCATAGTCATTATGTTGGAAGTTCTGCAAACTATGAAGCCAGCTCCGTTAGAAAGCTGAACATCTTCAACAGTGATTTCGAAATTGTCAGGAGCTCCAACCTGTGCAGGATCATCAGTGAAGGAATACTGTGTTTTGGCAATACAAACAGGCAAAGAAGCATGGCCATTTTTAACAAGACTTGCTATCTGTTTTTTTGCTTCACTTCTTATTATCAGGTTCTCAGCGCCGTAAATATTCTTTGCGATTTTGGAAAGTTTTTCTTCTATACTGAGGTTTGTATCATAGAGGAAAGCAGGAGTCTGGCTGCCCTGTTCGGCAAGGTTATAAACCTTTTCAGCAAGTTCCGTAGCGCCTTCCCCACCCTTAGCCCAAGAGTCACACAAAGCGAATTCAATTCCGTGCTTTTTGCATTCTTCAGCAAAAGCTTGCATTTCTTTTTCAGTATCACCTGAGAAACGGTTCAAAGCTACTATGCTCCTGAAGCCCATTTTTTTCAGGTTTCTGCTGTGCCTGAGAAGGTTTGAAAAACCTTTAACAAGAGCATCCACATTTTCTTCAGCCAAATTAGTCTTAGCAACTCCGCCGTGCATCTTTAGAGCTCTGATGGTAGCTACTAAAACTGCTGCCGAAGGCTTCAATTCACCTATTCTGCATTTGATGTCAACAAACTTTTCAGCACCCAAATCTGCACCAAAACCTGCTTCGGTAACCACTATATCACAAAGCTTCAGTGCAAGCTTTGTCGCAATAAGAGAGTTACAGCCGTGAGCTATATTTGCAAATGGCCCGCCATGAATTATTGCCGGCGTGTTTTCAGAAGTCTGCACCAAGTTAGGCTTGATAGCATCTTTCAGAAGCAGAGCCATTGCGCCTTGAGCTTCCAAGTCTCTTGCAAATATTTCTTTGCCTGTATAGTCATAGGCGACCAAAATATTGCCAAGCCTTTTCTTAAGGTCTTCCAAATCTGAAGCAAGACAAAAAGTCGCCATTACTTCAGAGGCAGCAGTGATTGTAAAGTGTTCTTCTCGAGGCACTCCTGAAGGTTTGCCGCCAAGACCGACAACTATATTTCTCAATGCTCTATCATTCATATCCATGCATCGCTTGAAAATAATCTGGCGGGGGTCTATGCCAAGCTGATTGCCCTGTTGAATATGATTGTCAATCATGGCTGACAGCAGGTTGTTTGCTGCTGTTATTGCATGCAAATCACCTGTGAAGTGCAAGTTGATGTCTTCCATAGGCAAAACTTGCGAATAACCGCCGCCTGCTGCCCCGCCTTTAATTCCAAATACAGGTCCCAAGGAAGGCTCTCTCAAAACGGCAATGCACTTCTTGCCTATTTTGTTCAAACCCTGACTGAGACCTATAGAGACAGTAGACTTGCCTTCACCCGCAGGTGTCGGAGTAATAGCGGTTACCAACACCAGTTTGGCGTCAGGTCTGTCACCAGCTGTTTTATAAACTGAGCTTACATTTATTTTTGCTTTATAGTTGCCATAAAGATCTAAATGAGAAGGGTCTAAGCCTATAGATGCCGCCACTTCTTTTATTGGTTTTAACTTAATAGATTCTGCTATTTCTAAATCAGTTCTCATCTCGTTTTCCTTTTTAATAGAATTTCTTTGCAGATATTACACAACAGGCAGTGTAAAAGAGAAATCCAATTAGGGCAAGTTGACTTTTGTCGAAAATAAATTTATTTTGTAACCGATAAAGCCTTAGGAGAAATGCAATGAGAAACTGCAATAAGCCTATAGAATGTAATTTTACAACATCAACATCAAAGAAAGGCGGCAAACTTGCCGTTTCGGCCTATTAGTATGCGAATCCTTTGGTTAACCGAAAGCTTTCCTCCGCATCATGGCGGCACCTCTCAAGATTGCGACCGAATTGTCTCTAGCTTGCGCCGCATACACAGACTGGAGATAGATGTCGCTCACTTCAGCCGTACTGCAAAGTATTTTTCAGTTGAAGAAGTTAAGGGCGGAAAACTCATAACCATGCCCTTTGCAGATGATCCAGCTCACACTATTAACCTTCTATACAACTATCTGTCTGACCCATCAAATAACATCTCCTACACTCATTTGGTGGCCTTTGGCGGCTATCAGCCCGTACTTGCCTTCTCCCCGCTGAAAGCTTGGCTGAAGGCCACAGGTATAATACTGCTTCGCGGAAATGATTTCACAGCCAGCATATTCAACCCTGTTAGACGCTCTTTGCTACATGACGCTTTACATGCGGCAGATATGATATCTGTGCTTTCTGACGACCTTAAACAACGTCTCCAATCCTTTTATCCTGACGTAAACGTAGTAACAACTCCGCCCGCCATATGCCTGGATAACTGGAACTCAACTGAAAGCGACTATGAACAAGCAGCCAAATTCCGCCAAGAACACAACATAGACAATAAAATTCTTATAGGAATCATAGGCCAGCTGAAAGAAAAAAATGGACTATCCTTCTTTTTTAATTGTGTCCTTAAGATGAATTTCCACGACCAGATCTATTTTTTGCTGATAGGAAACCTAGAAGAAGGCCTTAAAAACTGGCTGGAAGACAAAAAAGACTTCTTTAATATTATTCATATCCCTTTCATGGAACGAGAAGAGCTTCTCCACAAGTATCCTGCTTGTGACTTTGTAGCCATGCCTTTCCATTATGACGGTTTGCCGAACACTCTCTTAGAAGCCTCTGCTCTCGGAATTCCCGCAATAGCCTCAGCTCTTCCCGGCGTAAAAGAAATCTTGCCGGAAGAAGCAAACTCATTGCTCTTTCATCCTGGCAACGCAAACGAGTGCTCCCAAGCTCTAGCAAATGCTCTGTTAATGACAAGCAAACAAAAAAAAGAACTGGGCGAAACCCTTAAAAAGCGTATCAGAGAAGAATTTTCAGCAGAAATTGAAGCCGACAACTACCTCACCCTCTTCAAATTAATCTCTTGATTTTTTTCTCTAAAACTTTTCTATCCACAGATGGACACAGATACTTAAGGAAAGGGAGTAGGGAGTAGCAAAAGCAAAACAAAGAAATAGGACAGAAACTGCAGAAAAAACTGAAACATTTATTTCTAATTTATACTTTCTACTTTCTAATTTCTAACTTCTAATTTATTCTGCTACCGCATAATCACAATTTTTGTCCTAGCCTATAACCCCTAATTATTTGGTTGTCATTATAAATCTGCCGTCCCAATCTTCATTAGGCGGATTGTCTTTGTAATGCTTGCATCTTTCAAGATAAGTTTTTGAAGGCCCGTCTTCAGGGTGTTCTTTTAAAATCTCTTCAAACAACTCTATAGCCTCATCAAACTTGCGTTCCAAATGAAGCTTATGAGCCTTCTCATACTTTTCGATTTTCTCCTTCAAAGCAGTAGTACAAGCTTCGGCTCTGCAAATAAGTTCATAAACCTTGACAGGTTTCGCTTTTCCTTTCAAAGTAAGCAAATCTAAAAAGCGCACAGTAAGCCTGTCATCTTTAACTCTCTTTAACAGAGCCTCACTGATCATCAGCTGAGTACCGTATTCTTTGTTGGCTCCCTCCATTCGTGAAGCCAGGTTGACACCGTCTCCTATGCAGGTGAAGTTCATCTGAGACCTTTCGCTTCCCATATAGCCAACTGCTACTTCCGCTGTATTCAAACCTGCTCTTGCTGATAAAATCGGCAATCCTCTATCCTTCCACCCTATTTGGAGTTCTCTGATTTTCTCCTGCATTTCCAAGGCACATAAACAAGCATGAAGTGCATGATTCTCATCCTGCTTTGGATAATTCCAGAAAGCCATAACTGCATCTCCTATAAATTTGTCAAGAGTTCCGCCGTATTTAAAGAGAATGTCCGTCATAGCTGCCAAATATTCGTTCAAAAGCTCTACTAAGGCTTCTGGTTGCATTTTTTCTGAAATTGTCGTGAAACCAGCCAAGTCAGAGAAGAAAATAGTGAGTTCTGCCTTTTCTCCGCCAGGTTTGACTAAATCAGGGTGCTCGACCATGTATTTGACTACATCCGCTGAAACAAATTTAGAGAACATATTTTTAACAGATGCAGTTTTTCTTCGTTGCCAAACATAATGTCTGATAAGAGTAGCCGCCCAAACTGCCAGCATAGCCACTAATATATGAGCTATGTGCAAAGGCTGGTGAAGATGATGAAATGAATAATAAGAACTGTAAAACACAGCCGCTATAGCTGCAAACATTGGAAATACGGCATAAACAGGCGGGCAATAAGAAAGCAAAACTGCAAGAAAAAGCCCTGCACCTAACAAAACCGCAGCCGACATACGCAGATCAGCTGGTTTAAGATATAGACCGTCAAGAATATTAGCCACAGCATTGGCTTGAATTTCTATACCAGCCATTTTTTCAGACTGTTTTGTAAAAGGAGTGCTGTAAGTAAAAGGCGTATGATAAAAGTCCATGTCCGTCAGCTTCATGGTGCCCATCATAATAATTTTGCCCGCTTTATTGCCAGAAGAAATACCCAAAGATCTTCTGTGAGCATTTTGCGTATCAGGTTTCAAAAGAGAAGATTCAGGATAGAGATTCAGATACTTGTTCGCCAAGTTTTCTTCATAAAGCTCATAAAAGGAGTAAGACATGAAAGCGGGCGGATTTCCGTTTTTGTCGCTGACAGTGGTTCCCAAATAATAAATTTGAAGACCGCCATTATTATCCAATGGCAAATCGATATCATTGATAACAAGCCTTTTCGGATATATTCCATTTTTAACGTTATCTTTGTGTTTAGCCAGCTCTTCATACATTGCCTGTTCATATGTTCCGCCCGTAGCATCAATCCTGTCTTTAGCCAAAACTGCTGTAAGCAAGGCAAATGAAGGCTTCAAAACATCCTCGCCATGGTCATAACCGAACAAGGGCATAGAGTCTACCAAACCGTTGCTCGAAACCTTAATATTAATCAAAGCTCTCGAAATATTTGAACCTTCTGTAAACATGGGATCAGGCTTTGCTGTGACATAGACAGTCTGAGCGCTTTCTCTCAACTCCTGTTTTATTGTCACAATCCCTTTTTCACCCTCTTCATGTATTCTGGGGGCCTCAGGAATATCCATTGGAAGTTGGGAAGCTGACTCTTCTTTCCTGAGAAATTCCGCCAAGACTATCGGAATAGAAGAGTTTTCTAAGACAGCTGCAAGCCTTTCGTCTGTTTCAGGCCTTAGCCTGCCTGTAAGAACGAAGTCAACTGCAACTGCCGATGCCGGCTCTACTGTGTATGTAGGCGCCAAACCTTTGGTATGCAGTTTGAGGGAAATAGATACAAAGGACTTTTGTTCTGAATCAGGCTCATCATATCCGCAAGGCTTTTCTATAGTCGGAAAAAATTTCACCTCTAAAGAAAATGTTGATGTCAGCAGATTCGCAAAAATATTCTCCCAGACATAAAACAGTTTATAAGGATTCTCATACAGTTTATCTTGCCTGAATGTTGGCTCTGCAAGAGCTTCGGCATAATCATTTTCAAAGTTATCCCAAAAGGCCTTATCCCTTTTGCCAAAAAGCAAAAAAGGCATCATGGGATCTTCAGAAACGCCTGCCAAAACCTTGAAAATATTCTTCCCGCGCGGAGGGAAAATATACTCTTCTAATCTTACAATTGAAGTTATACCGCGACTTGAAGGTTGTGCTGAAAATTGCTGTGAATAAATTTTTGAGGCTTCACTTCTATAATCTGTAGAAGCTAAAAGTTCTGTAAGTTTGTCTTTTGAAGAAGTGTTTTTAGCTTCTTGAAGCAGATCCTCGGGTATCGAATGATTACCATAAGCCCATTCAGTAAAAGAGGTTCTGATTGGCAAAAAGTTTTTGATGTTAGGAAAATATCCGAAATCCAGCCTAAAAATCTCATAGTTTCTAGATCTAGGCGCAAAAGGACGTTTAACCTCATGCTTAGAGGACAAGAACTCTATTATAGAAGCAAAATCTTCCCTTTTAGGGTCTTTTCTGATCAGATGGGTAGTCGTCTGATCCTTCTTCGCCAAGTAAACTCTCTGAGTATATTTGGCATTTTTCTTTTTCAGCAAAGCCTTAGGATTATGCCCCATCTGGTAAATCAAAGACTGTATATAGGTCTCTGAAGGAACAAAAACTCCAGTCGCCAAAAGCATGTGAACAACGGTAAAAAGAACCAAGGCTATAGCCAAGGTTCTTGCTAAATAACTGCCTCTTTCGCTTTTCGAGTTTTTCTCCATTCCTGACGAGAAGTTTAAAGCTTAAAAAGCTCTCGTTCTCAGAAGTCGAGATTAAGTGAAAGCACTATTTCTCGGTCTGTACGAGGTTTGCTGAAGTCATAAAGGAGTTCTTGTGTCACTATATCGTAAGTCTGCTGCCAAGTCTTCTCATAAGAAAGAGTCAGATTGAAGTCTAAATCTTTTTTGAGTCTCTTGGTATAAATCATCTCGCCAACAGGCTGATGCCTTGTTTCCCATGGCTTGCGAGCCTGATTATAATTTCTGAAAGAAAAATGGCGGTTCCCGACAGCAATAGTAAACATTTCATTTCCAGGAGGCATATATCTGGCCTCAGCCGAGAAATGATTATATCTGTAGTCCGGATACCAAGGCAAATCATAAAGGCGTTCCAGATAGACATTTTTCAAACTGAACATCCAATGCTGTCTGGCTTTGACAGTTATTGCGGTATTATATTGATTTTCGTCAAAATCCATCGTTTTGCCTACTATAGAATTGTTTCCATCTCTTTTGCGATAAATTTTGTCGAAATTGAAGATCACCTGCTCAGAGAGTCTGCGTCTATATGAACCTGTGTACACATAGTTTTCATGAGACATTTTCTTAATGTTCTCATCATTATCAATATATCTGAAGCTAAGTGTCACCCTTTCTTTCGGAGAGAATTCATAGATCACCTGATTAAAAAAGTCCAGTTCCTGATAACCTCTCAAATGGTCTTTGTCATACTTTCTTTTGTTATGAATTGTTTCAATAGTATAGTCAGCTTTGGAGTTGATTGGCAAAGAATATGAAACACGAGCTGTATTATCTATATAATCATCTCTATAGAAAATCAAATCAGGCGAAATGTAATTAAAATACATGAAAGAATCAGAAAACTGCAGAGTGCTGTTATTTCCCGTAAAATCGGAGCTATATTCCGCGTAGAGGCTATGACTGTCATAGTCAAGATCAGAAAAGCTCTTATAGGATGTAAGCTCGCCAGCATAATCCAGATAAAAGGTTTTTCCTTCATTATAGGAGCTTTGCTGGAAATTCATCAGTATCTGATCAAAATCTGAGTAGGATATATCTTTATAACGCCTGTTAACAAGGCCTGCTGAATAAGAAAAGTTATTGTTGCCCCGCTGGTTGTCTAAAACAATCTCTGCTGTATTGTCTTTGAAGTTTTTGTAAGTTTCATCCGGATAATCAGCCAATCTGAGCTTGTCTCGTAAAACCAGAGTAACATTGCTGGTCATTTTCTTGTTATAAGCCAATGTCAAGAAATGCTCATGAATCTTTTCGTTTCTCTGTCTAGCCTGATAATCTTCCTGAAGAGTAAAACTGCCGCTGTTGAAATTATAAACAGCAAAAAGCTTTGCTTGGCTCAATTTGTCATAAAGAGTACTCTTAGCCGTAACAACAGGAACAACTGTATTCTGTTCAGTTATAGTCTCCTTGATCTCAGAATATTTGAGCATCAACGAACCTTTAATCTTTAAAGCGGCTCCCTTTGCAGTTGCCGTTTCTGTAAAGGAAGCTCTTTTGCTGGACAAAGACTTAAGCAAAGTATCAATCTGCAATTCCAATTCACTGGGAGTATAAGATGCGCCTTCATAGTCCCCTGTTTCAACAAGCTCTTTGGTTTCTGACAAAGCAACAGGCAGTTCTGCCTGTTTTTTTGGCAACTGCGTTGCTGAAGGCAAAGCAGCAAGCTTTTCCTCAGTTTTATGCTGATTAGCAGCAAATTGCTCGGGCAAGCTCTCTATATTGTGTTTATGAAACATAAAAGCTTTATGATAAGCATCATATATTTTCATAAAACCTGCATGAAGCTGACTTCCATCAGGTTTATTGCTTGCAAGAGTGGAATAATAAAGATTTTCCATATCGGAATATCCTCTTGCCAGCAATTGCATTTTTTGGGAAGCCTTACCCAAGAGTTCTTGAGTTGTGGAAGCATCGCCTGCAGTGAGAGCCGCCGTAAGATCTTGTTGAAGTTTCCTAAGCTCACTTTCAGCCTGCAAAAAGGTCTTTTCATAGCGTCTAAAAGCTTGCAATGTTGCAGAAGAAGCTGCAGACAGTGCCGCTGCCTCCTGTATTGAAGCAAACGCTAAGCCAAGCGCCAAGAAAGCAAGAAGAACAAGTCTGAAAGAAATAAGTTTATTTAAGCTCATAAGATTTACTCATCGTTTTCCAAGAATTCTTTTTCAGCTTCAAGCTGTTCCAAGGCTTTGTTTGCAGCATCTAAAAGACCTTTTTCCTCTTCAAGAGCAGTTTCCTGTTCAGACAAATCTGATTCAGCAAGATTTACATTTCCCCTGACCTCATCTCTTTCAGCCTCTGCGTCATCCAAAGCTTCTTTATAACCTGTCACGACACTATTTTGTTCATCATAAAAACCTTCAAGGCGAGCCAGAGCAGATTCTGCATCTTCCAGAAGTTTATTCCGTCTATCAATATCGCCGTCAAGGCTTGCTATCTCCTGACTTGTTCCATATATACTCTCAGCAAATGCATCTCTTGCTGATTCCTTCCCATGCTTTTCTCCCTGCAAATTGCTGATCTTATTGTTCGTTGAAGTGATAGCAGAATTAATATCATTCTTTTGGACAAGCAAACCTCCTATTTCATTCTGCAAACTCTGTATTTGAGCTTCCAATTCGTCTATATCATCATCATCAAACTGACTATAACTTTGTCCCGGGACATTAGCATTCGCATTGATTTCAGCCAATAGAGCTTCTATGGCTTGCTTTTCCGCTGTCTTTTGAGCCAATAGGCTGTTAACACCTCTTAAGTCTCCATTAGACTCATTAAGGTCATTGTAAAAACCAGATAATCGACTATTCAAATTATCAATTTCATTTTGCAAATTTGCTTTTTGGCTTTCAGCATCCCGCAAAGCACTATACAAACCATTTCTTTGCTCATCCAGACGGTCTATCTCATTTTGAATGTTCTGCGCTTCCGCAAGAATATCGGCAAGGGCTGCCTGTAATCTTGCAAGAGCCTGCTGAGCTTGCAGCCATTCATTTCGTTTAAGTGCCACTTGTTCTTCCGATGCGTTCAAAGAAGCAAGCAAGCTATCTAATTCTGCTTGTGCAGCTGCAACTGCTGCTTCTTGCTGGCTTATGCCTGATTTCAGACTTTGAGCTTCGCTTCTCTTATCAGCAAGCTCTTGATTTATTTCATCAATTCTATCGTCAATAGTATTTTGACCTTGAGATATCGACATACCCAGAGAGTTAGCTATTGAACGCTCACGCTTATCGATTTCCGCTTGCAAACGTTCTCCGCCTGTATAGCCCTGATAAAATTTTTGCGCAAAATCGGGATCTGTTCGTTTGTAAGAAGCTATTGCATTATAAAGGCTCTGCGCGCTCTGCCAATTCTGAGTAAACTGGCGTTTCTCAAGAGTTGTATATTTGTCGTTTGCAGAAGCTCTTTCAACTGTTTTATAGACATTTTCCGCTTTGCGATAAAGGTTTGTAAGATCTGAAAGATTAGGCGCAGAAGCTGCCGATGCCTGCAATCTGATTGGACTCATATGAGTTGAAGGCCTCATAGAAGGAGATGGTGTAGCTGCACCGCCATAAGAAGAGGTATTAGCGAAATTGCTTATCTGTTGCTCCAAATCGCGCATCAAATCCAAGTATTCACTAGGTATTTGATAGACTGTATAATCTTGAATTTTCATTCCTATAAGTCTCATGGCATCATCTATTTTGAGCTCTGTATCTCTTATCCTGATATAACTTCTTCTGTCTGAAGAAATGAGCGACAGAGATTCTTTAACTGATTGAAGCCGTTCCAATTCTCTTGTACAGGTAGTCGCCGCAGCTTTAAACCATTTTTGACTCCTAACTTGAGCAGCATCATGCTCCAGATCACGAACCTTTATAAGACTATCCAAAAGATTTCTCTGAGCCTCTTCAAGAATTGCAGCATCTCTAGGACTCATAGCACTGCCTAAATGGCTCTGAGTTTTCTTTTTTTCTGTTTTTTTGTCAGCTTTAGATTTTTCTTCAGTTTTTTCCGATTCGGCCGATTTACCGCTTCCAACAGGAGCTGTATCAGCGGATATTTTCATCAGATCTTCGGCTTCCCTCAAAAGATTGGCATACAATGTTCTTGTATTTTGCAAAACTTCTATAAATTTTGAGAAAGCAGGTGATTTCGCAAGCGAAGGATAATCTTTTTTAACAGTGGTTACCAGCGCATCAGCTTCAAAGAAAACACCGCTGTATCTTCTTATATCTTGCAAAAGCTTAGAGCAGTCTTCCCTGCTTCTGTTGGACTTAAGCTCTTCAAGGCGTTTCTTGAAAGAAGCCGAAGTTTCCTCCAAATCTGTTGTATAGACTTCGATCAATCCTTCTGTAAGAGCCTCTTGATTCTTTGAACGCTTTATGGTTTCTGAAAAATCAGAGGCTAATTCCCTGGCAAGCATACTGGTTGTAACAGCGCCTTTTCTCGCTCCGCCTCTGTTACTGATCGAAAGCATTTCACCTGCATTCAAGGTGTAAAACTCGTCAGTATATTTGTTTCTGACTCTGAGCTTTCCTTTAAGCAAACTGAATTTGCTCAAACCTCTTTCTGTATCCTCTTCGACAAGACAAGTTGTACCTTCAATACCTGCAACCGCATTGCTGGTTTCCACAGTCACTGCGCCTTCAGTCATTATTTTCTTAAAGTTGAACCAAACCTTGCCTCCAGCAACATTATAAGCCATCTTGGAGGGAGAAGCTTCTTTCAATACAAGAATGCTCTCAGGTTTCATAATAGTCAAAGTGGCATCTCTAAGGTTTATCGCCGCTCCCGAATTTGTACCGGTTCTGATTCGATCGTTCACATAAAGAATCGTATCTTCTTCAGCATATTCATAAGCTCCGTCTGATTCATCATCAGGGCGCACGTTAACTTCGCCATACAGATTGGCGAATCTGGCACCGGAATCAGTTCTTGCGAAAGCTTGAATATTGCATAAAAATAATAGAGAACCAAGCAAAAGGGTTATAAGTCTGCGATACTTCACTCAAAGCCTCCAAAACATGGCCGTTTTTATTTTCCGTGTTTTTCTATATAGGGGGATTATTGTAGCTTATTTTTACCCGTACAACAAGTAAAAGCTGATAATTAGAAATGAATAGACGTATAGTATGCAATGAGCTTCAGAAGAAACTTTCCTCTGAAGCTCTATTGCAGATAAGCCAGTAAATAAGCTTATGGGTTAACTTTAAAGTTGCCGGAGTTTGGAGTATTGTTCAAAGTTGGCTTTCCATATCCGACAATAGGATTCACATTAGTCTTTCCTAGTATATTAGCAGTGCCGCCGCAGTCTTTTATTTCCTGTGATGCCGGAGCAGCTATAAACTCAGACCATCCAGCTATTCCGCCGACCATGTCATCACCTACAATACCTATAGGTTCAGCACTGTTAAAAGAGCAATTGAAAATCAAAGCAGCTTCACTGTGTCCTACAATACCGCCAACCTCACAAACATTTTCAGCTTTGATTGCGCCTTGAACCGTACAGTTTTCTATGTCAAAGTCTGTTGAGCAGTTCCCGACTATACCGCCAGTGCCTGCTGCTGACGAAGAACCTGTGGGAGGCACCTCGGCCAAGTTAATGACATAGCCATTAAAGCTGCAGCCAAGAATCTTTGAAGGATTGCCAGGATCAACAGGAGACATTATGTTTGCACAACCCACAATACCGCCTACAGAATCTCCTCGGCCTATGACCTGTGTATCCTGAATGACATTGCAGTTTGAGACATTCGCCTTAGCACGAATAATTCCTGCAATTCCGCCTACAGAAGCATTTCCTTCTATTTTTCCAGCAGAGAAACTGCAAAGATCTATTTTGTTATATTCTCCAAGCTCTCCGACAATACCGCCTACCATAGTGCCAATAGCACTGACTTTGCCAGAAACAGTACAATTCGCTATTTTTCCTTTAGCACGTTCTCCGACCAAAAGACCAGCTATACCGCCAACATTCGAATATCCCAAGATCTCTGCGCCAGATGGAATCACGACATTCAGATTCTCCACAGCGCCCTCATAGATCTTTCCGAACAAACCGACATAAGAGTCTGATTTTCTCTTTATCCAGAGACCTGTCACAGAACGGTTAAGGCCGTTATAAGAACCGCTGAAGGGAGTTTTATCATCGCCTATTGGGAGCCAGCCATCATCTTGATAATATTCGGCGAGGTGTGTGCTCAAATCTATATTCGCAGTCTGCTTGTAGTGTTTGTCAAGATAACCAGCGCGTATATTATCAATATGATAAACATTTCTGACAATATAAGGATCAGTAATGCTGCCGCTTCCGCCTCCGAACATAGTCACAACAAAGGAGAATGTAACATCCTTTGCCATCGCGTTTCCAGTTTTGTCTTTTATTTCTGTTCCAAGGGTTACACTATAAGTTTCTCCACACTTCCAGAATGAGCCACTAGGCAAAGGAGCAATAGAAAGTGTTTTATCTGAGAGCGTGAAATCATAGTCATCGCCAAGTATCAGTTCATCATCACCTTGCTTGAGAGTAACATTTTTTAAATTCAATGATGCCCGATCAGGAACAGAACTGAAATTCAGAACAAATGGCTCGTCATTTGCAGGATTAACATTACCGCAAGCAACCGTCAAAGGCCCTGTCACTGTGAAAGAAAAGCTCTTTTCTACAACGCCCATACCAGCTTGTGTTCTGACAGTATCCGGTATTGTGACCGTATATTCAGTGCTATTTTTCCATAATGTTCCGACAGGTAACTCAATAGTCAGAGATGTCTTGTTATTATTGAAAGTCCTTGAAAGGTTTTCCATAGTATGCTCTATATTATTAGCATCCAAATATTTCACAGCTATTAAATTTACATTTGCAGAGGAATCATTTATAGCTTCTGAGAAAGTTATCTTTATAGGAGCATTCACAGCCACATTTTCTTTACCATCTGCAGGCTCATGAGAAACCACATAAGGTTTCAGAACAGTTACAAATGAGAAAGTTTTAGCCACAAGTGCCATTCCAGAAATTGTTTTGACGGTATCAGGCACTGTAACAGTATATGGAGTGCCGCTTTTCCACAATGCCGCAGGGGGCTGAATAGTCAAAACTTTATTGTCGGAGCTGAAGCTTCTGACAAGATTTTCAAGGATAACTTCATCCTCTCCTTCTTTTGCCAGCTCTTTCACTAAAACAAGATTTTCGCAAGAAGGATCAATCGGCTCAAGAAAGCTTATTTTAATAGGAGTGTTTATAGGAACTGCTGAAGCTCCGTCAAGGGGGGTTACAGAATCCAAATAATTATCTAAAGCCAGCTTCACAGTGAAAAAGAAAGTCGCAGGAACAACATTCGCACCTGAAAGGCTTTTCATCTTTTTAGGCACAGAGACAAGATATGAAGCAGCATTTTTCCATAATGTTGCGGGAGGCTCAATAGTCAAAACTGTATTATCTGAGCTGAAGCTTTTCACAAGTGGCTCTACTGTATCGTCCCCGCATTTCACAGTAATCAGATTAGCACAGGATGCATCCATAGGTTCAGAAAACGTTATCTTTATAGAGGTATTCACTCCAACATTTCCGTCATCTGCAGGAATATGGGAAATTACATAAGGTTGTCTAGCAGTGACAAAAGAAAAGTTTTTCCTGATAACAAACATACCGGAAAGTGTTTTGACAGTATCAGGTACAGTTACTGCGTATGCGGTACTGTTTTTCCATAATGTTGCGGGAGGCTCAATAGTCAAAACTGTATTATCTGAGCTAAAAGTTCCCTCAAGGTTTTCTATCGTATTATCACCGCATTTTACAACAATCATGTTTGCACAAGCAGGATCCATCGGTTCAGAGAAAGTTATCTTTAGCGATGTATTTACTGCAACATCTATAGAATCCTCAGCAGGTACAGTAGAAACTACACAAGGTTTCAAATCCGACATTATGGTAAAGGAGAAGGTTAGAGGAGCAATATTTGCACCTGAAAGATTTTTAACCTCATTAGGCACAGTTACTGTGTATGTGGCACCGCTTTCCCAGAATGTTGATGGAGGCTGAATAGTCAAAACTTTATTGTCATTGCTGAAGCTTTTTGCAAGGGATTCTACTGTATCATTTCCGCATTTTACAGTGATCAGACTGCTACAGGAAGAATCTATAGGTTCTGAAAAGATTATCTTTATAGGACTATTCGATTCCACATCTTTATCATCGTCGGCAGGAACAGTAGAAGCCACATAAGGTTTAAAAGCAGATATAACTGTAAAGGAGAATGTTGCCGGAACAACACTCGCACCTGAAACATTCTTCATCTCTTCAGAAATAATAACTGTATATGTGGTATCGTTTTTCCATAATGTTGCGGGAGGCTGAATAGTCAAAACTGTATTATCCGAACTGAAGCTACCAGCAAGATCAACAAGCTTATTTTCTCCATCTTTCACTATAATCTGTTTTGCACAAGAAAGATCCATAGCTTCAGAGAAGGTTATCTTTAAAAGAGAGTGAACAGTAACATCAATAGCATCGTCTGCAGGAACTGTAGAAACCACGTAAGGTTTCTCTGCGGTTGTAAAGGAGAAAGTCTCACTGGCAACACCCGCTCCGACAACAGTTTTGACAGTATCAGGCACAATTACCGTGTAAGCGGTGCTGCTCTTCCATAATGTCGCAGGAGGTTGAACAGTCAGAACTTTCTTGTCAGAGCTTAAAGCTCTGGCAAGTTCAGCGACTTCACCTTCGTCATCTTTGACTATGATCTGTTTTGTGCAAGACTCATCCATGGATTCAGAAAAGGTTATCTTTATGGGAGTATTTACAGGGACATCTTGAGCACCTTCAGCAGGTTGAAAAGAAACAAGGCGAGGCTCTCTGCCAAAACCAATAGAAAGGATATCCGAGGAACGATAAATTCCGTCTGCATCTGGAGTTTCAGCCCAGACAAAGAGTTGAGGCGGATGCTTTTCTGGATTATAAAGGACATCTCGCATTGGAATTGTGAAAATACGAGCCGCAATCTCTGCTGTAATATTAACCTCATTAGGGAAATGAGCTTCCGCCTTGTAATAACCATCTTCCAAGCTGCCTATCAAACCAGCTCCGAGATCAAAAGGCTCTGAAGATTTTATTTTAAGAATCGGAGATGCAAAATCAGAAGGTTTGGAAGACTCCAAAATAGAAGTTATCGTTAGATCAGAGAGAAATTTTGGTTCTGAAGCAGGAGCGACCAATATAAGTTTATCGCTTTGAATATTAAAGCCGGTAATAGCAGCTTCATCAAAATCATCAGGTAAAGCCAATATAATATAGACACCTGAAAGGTTATTTGTTTCCAATCTTACTGTAACAGGCCCCACTCCAATATCATAAAGCGGTGTAAACAGCTTAGCGGAACGATCTTTGGAAACAAACATTACAACATATTTTTTACCGGCATAAGCAATAAAGTTAATTATCAGCTCTGCTTTTCCTGTAATATCATCTGCTGTAGAGAACCTTGTCGAAAACCTTTTGGAGGCAGAAGAATAGGTAATATTTACGTCATAAAGAGAACTTGCAATATCATACTTAGGAGGAATTCCGTATTCCTGTCTGAGCTCTTCTTTCTTTTCCTCTGGAAGAACAGTAGCAGGAATTTCTGTAATTTTAAGGGTAAAATTGCTCTTAGCGGTATTAGAAGGTATATTCAGAGTCGCATCTCCGAACTTTAAAGAAACATCATCTTCCTTTGCATAATTCTTTGTATCGGAGCGGGAGGAAAAGGCATTCACATTGTCATAAGACTTTGAACCGCCGCAGCCAGAAAGAACAAGCAGTGTTGTTAAAACTGCACAAAATATAAGAGCAAAAATTTTTCTCATAAAATACTCCCTGAAAAAAATCAATTCATCATTGCAAGAAGAGAGAAAGTATCAGAACAACCACATAAATGGGAGAGGAGTAAATTTATGAGACACCAAAGGAGATAATCTTACAAAATAAACAAACAAATGAAACATTAAGGTTTCAAATATCCGCAAATTCTGTTCAAAATCCTCGTGCCGTACAGAATCCTCTCGCCGCATAGACCCTCTTCATTAGAGGTATAATACCCTTGGAGCAGATATAGTGTCAATGTTTTTTCAAGTATTGATCGAGTGCTGCTTTTTCTCTAAAAGTTTTATTAAGTAGATTTTTTTTAAGTTTTGTCCTCTGTTTTTCAAATCTAAAAGTTCCAGCTGTTTAACAGCATCTCAAAGGAATTATTGCCTGTAATGCTGAATTGCTAAACAATTCCACTGTCCACTTTTCTTAGTACGGCGGAATAAATATTAGCAGCTATTATTCTGTGAAGTTTGAAAAACAAATACGAAAGTTTTAGAGAAACAAAGCAGTAGTTCAACTGTATTTTTGGTTGACAGCGGAAATCAATAGCTATATAATTTGTCACTAAATTAAAAGGAGGAACAGACAT
The DNA here is from genome assembly GCA_012520995.1 of Candidatus Rifleibacteriota bacterium. Classification (GTDB taxonomy): domain Bacteria; phylum Muiribacteriota; class Ozemobacteria; order Ozemobacterales; family Ozemobacteraceae; genus JAAYNI01. Next base: position 4,813 of record JAAYNI010000003.1, on the reverse strand, counting down.
GCGCATTCCTATACACAAAGAAGGTTTTCCAATGGCTGGCTTCTTTTTTGCAGCCGCTTATTTCTCAAATAAATTTTCTAAAGCTTTGTCTCGTATACTTTGTGCGTTAGGTTTGTTCACTCTCTACTTTTTTAGAGATCCTGAAAGAGAAATTCCAGCTGACGAGCGGGCTATAGTTTCTCCCGCTGACGGCAAAATACTTGATGTAGGCGTGGTAGAGCATGCCCCTTTTATTGATGGTCCTGCCAAGAAAATAAGTATTTTTCTTTCGGTATTCAATATCCATATCAATCGCATTCCTTACTCAGGAAAAGTCACATACAGACAATATAAGCCAGGCAAGTTTTATGTCGCTTCTGAAGAAAAAGCTTCTGATCTCAATGAACAAAGCTCTTTAGGCATAGAGACAGAATCAGGGAGCAAGATCCTTGTCAAGCAAATTGCCGGTTTGATTGCCCGCAGAGTGCTTTGCTGGAAAGTTCCTGGCGACTGGGTTACTAAAGGAGAAAGATTCGGCCTAATAAGATTCGGTTCTAGAACAGAGCTCTATTTACCTATGGACGCAGAAGTAAAAGTTAAGCCTGGCGATATAGTCAAAGGAGCTTCCTCTGTAATAGCTCTCGCGGCTCCCAAACAATGAAACGAAAACGACGCGAAAAACCTCAGATAACAGCTAAGGCAGAAAAAGAACAAATCAAGGTTGAGAAATTCAACAAGCTTTCGATTATTCCGAATGCCTGTACTTCCATGAACTTAGTCTGCGGTTTTTCAGCAATTATAGCCGCCCATTCTGGTGCGTTTTTGGTAGCTTGCTGGTTAATAATAATTGCCAACATTTTTGACATATTAGACGGCCGTTTAGCGAGACTCACATCAGTAGAATCACGTTTTGGAGCTGAATTAGACTCTCTTTGCGATTTGGTCAGTTTTGGAGTTGCACCAGCTTTTTTGCTTTTTACTCGCTATTTTGTAACTATGCCTGTAATGGGCGGCATAATTTCCACCTTGTTTGTACTTTGCGGAGCCCTGCGCCTAGCAAGATTCAATGTAACGCCCGCTTCCAAGCATGGTGTTTTCGAAGGTCTTCCCATACCAGGTGCTGCTGGACTTATTGTCACTATGACTATTTTCGACATTCAGTTTTTCCGAATAGCTACTTTCCCGCAAAGAGCCATACCCTTTATAGCCATAGCCACATCCCTATTGATGGTCAGCAAAATAGAATATCCTGCTATGAAAAAGACTCAGAAAACTGACAGAATGAGACGTGTGCTGGTGTTGCTTATAACCGTTGCTCTTTTGTTGCATCCACCAGTAATGTTATTCTTGCTATTTTGGGCTTTCGGGCTTTACGGACCCGTTAAATATCTGCTAAACAAGATAAACATTCTGTTTCATAAACTTAGCCACACAGAAACCCCGGCGTGACAATTACTAATGCGGGCGGCATATTATTATCAGCTATTGTCTTGTGAATTTTGAAAGGCTAACAGAAAAGTTTTAGACTCAATTGCTGAACCGATAGTTTATAACTAACTAAAAATCTGATATAAAAAATACAGCCCTGCTTGAGCTTTAAGCTATTCAAGCAGGGCTGTTTTTTTGTTCTTGAAAGGTCTTATTCTATTTTTGCTCCGTGGCTAAAAAGGTTTTAGGCAGGTTTTGTTCATTTGGTTCTTAGACTACCCACAGACCACTGTCCACTATCTTTTATACGAGCGGGCGAATAAACTGCATCCAAGAGAGGATCTTCAAAAGCGCAGTAGACTTGCCTTTATAATCATCAGGACCAACCGAAGAAACCACATTGCCTTGCTCATCTTCAATGTAATGATATTCAGCTGCTTCGCTGATATATTCCAACAAAGCTTTGCGAAGCTGCTTAGCAAACTCAATCGAATTTACAGCAGCGGCAATTTCAGAGTTGATATCCTCACTCATAGGATCAAGATTATAGCTGCCAATTAGACTAATTTTACGGTCAAACAGCCAATTCTTAGCATGAAGTTTTTGTTCTTTGGCAGCATAAATGCGGAAGTTTTCTGTCTGACGGAAAATATCTTTCCAGTCATGAACAAACATGGCCTGAGTAATGGGGTTATCAGTTGATGCCGGGCTGTTTGTGGCCAATATGATACTGACACCTTTTTTATCAGCACGTTTCAATGCCGCAAAAATTCTATCCGTGAAGACAACATAAGGATTCTGCATGAAAATCTCAGTTTGGCTGCCATCAATGTATTTGACTATATTATCTGTCATTTCATTAAGAGGGCCATGCATAGAGTGTTTGTCCATAATCTTAACTGGAGCTTCAACGCAGTCAGCAAAGAGAACAAAGTCGCCAAAATTTCTAAGATATTTCCAGTCTTTAACTTCACTATAGAAGTCTTTAACATAGGCTATATAGTTGCGATTTTCCGCGAACTCTCTTAAAGGCCGAATTTTGTCTTTTGATATATGAGCAAACATTGTGTCATGAGCTGCTCTCAATTTTGCTTCATGCTTAAGTCTATTCAAGCCGGAAGAAGAGATCTGGTGAACTTTAAGTCCATCATATTCACCGTCAAAAGCAATTTTCAATTCCTTTGCAACTAAAGCGCTGTCTATAAGAATATCACAATCAACATAGGAACCTGAATTGTCACGCTTGTCTAGATAATACTCTTTGGAGAGGTTTCTGCCGCCCATGATCGAATACTGACCGTCAACTATGAGAATCTTGTCATGGTTGGAAGCAAGAATCTTTCTCGGATCATGGAACATACTGACTATATTTGTTGTGACAGGACTAAATATTCTTATTTCTATGTTAGGTGAAAGAGCCAGACGCTGTAAATATTCCTGCCCTAAGAATTGGCGAGCAAAATCTTTTGTGCCACGAGAATCTAGGAGCATTCTAATTTTTACGCCTTCTTCAGCTTTTTTGAGAAGCAAACCTAACAAAGAATACCCAAAGGTATCTTTTCCCAAAATAAAATATTGTACATCAATAGTATCTTTGGCTTCTTCAATTATTTTCCATCTGGCATACCAAGCTTCCGGATTGGAATAAATAAGTCTAACGGTCGCAGGGTCTTCCCTGTTTATCTCAGGCTTAAAGGTATTGAAAACAACATTTACAGGAGGAGCAAACCTTGCGTTTCTTGCTTCATACTCAAGCATAGACTTAGTATAATCGTTCTGAGCCTTTGTAAAAGACATATTAGAACTTGCATAGCTTGTCCATTTTGTAAGCTTATAAGGCAATAAAGCCCAAGAAACTTTTTTATAATCTTTATAGGTTTTATCAGTTACTTTAAACTTCTCATTTATCCGCTGCTTCATATTCAGAGAGGTCTTTTTCTCTGAGAGATAGGTTATGCGCTCCTGAGCAAGTTTACCAATTTTTGAAGTAGGTCTCATTGAAATAAGCTTTGCTAAAACAGCCTTGGAAGTTTCCATGTCGTCCATTATATAATCATAGCCTTTTGCAACCTCATATAGAGCTAATTGCTTAAGCTCCTCTGAGTTCACCGATTCTGCGTAAGCTTCCAAATCTGAAAGGGCTTTTTTGGCTTCATCAATATTATCTGACCAAAGCTTGTCAATGAGATGTTTTAGATTCTTAGGCAAAGCAATAGTCTTTTTGCGACTAGCAAGATTTGAGGCCCCTGATGTGACAAGATCTTGGAGACGATCTCCATAATCAGAAAGAGAGCCAGCTAAAGTGGCAGAATCCTTTTCAGAAAGACTCGATGATTCGGCATTATTTGCAACTGGAGCCTGATAGTTGATATCGGTATTCGGCGTTCTAATTTCAGACTCATAAACTGCTTTTGCACCAAGATAGGCTTTAAGTCTTACTTCGATCTCGGAAGAAGGCATACCGCTGCTAACTGCTTCTTTATAAGCCTGATAAGCAGAAAGATAAGAGTTGTAAGCTCCACTTTGTGAAGCAGTGACTAAGGTAGCTGTAAAAAATAGAGCTGTTAATGGCAGGATTAATATTATTCTTCTTATTTTCATCTTCTTGATTCCTCCTCCCTAGGTACATAATTATACTGATTTTTCCCACAAATGCCTAGTGCTGCTTTTTCATTAAAAGTTACATATTTAATACCAAACCAGTCAGCAATCTATTCATGCTTAGTTGATGCAGCAGCCGCACTATAGGGAGTAGGGTATAGGACGTAGGGACTAGCGAAAAACCAGACTCAATCGCTGAAACTAATAATTGCTTTAAAATCCTTATAAATAACTGTTGTTTGCGTTTAAGAAAGCAATGTGATGCAAAAACGGTTTCAATTTTTGCAAAGTCTCCGAGTAAAACTCGAATATTCTGGAAGTTTACTTGGCTTAGCGACAATCATTGTCAATTACAAATTAGCTAAAGAGAACCGAACGGCCAAGTAAAAATATTTATATTTTTACGGGAGGCTCTGATTGAAGCTGAATATTTAGAAAGCTTGCTTAGTAAATATTCAGCTTTAAGAAGAGACTCCGGCAAACATTCTGTCATGCAGAATGTTGCTCGTTTGGTTATGATGTCCGTGTATTCCGTGTGTTCCGTGGTTTAAAAAAATTCTTTTTCTTAATCTGCGGATGTTCGGCTGTTTGGAGTTTTGTTGTTCGTTTGGTCCTCAGTACCTCACACACCCCGCCCCCTAACCCCTTGCTTTTCTCATTGCAAGCGGGAGCTTGGAAATGAGAAAAGCCCCCTGACGTTTAACGTCAAGGGGCTTTATAGGCCCGGCAGCAACCTACTCTCCCACGGCGTCGCCGCCGCAGTACCATCGGCGCTTGGGAGCTTAACTTCTGAGTTCGGAACGGG
>JAAYNI010000026.1 GCA_012520995.1 Candidatus Rifleibacteriota bacterium | reverse complement strand
GCAAGCAAGCAAGCAAGCAAGCAAGCAAGCAAGCAAGCAAGCAAGCAAGCAAGCAAGCAAGCAAGCAAGCAAGCAAGCAAGCAAGCAAGCAAGCAAGCAAGCAAGCAGCCATTATAATCGCCTAGAGCTTTTTCAGCCCTCTCAGGCATTTTCGCATTTTCTTTCGACTCACAGTCTTTCCCAAAAAATAAACTTTAAAGACAGCCAACTGACTTTAATCAGTCGCTTGGCATTTTTTGTTCTTTCTTGCGGGGTTTTGATGCCATCTGGTTTCCATGCTGTACATCCTGCTTTTAACCAGTATTTAAAAGCTTGTCTCTGCTGCTCTTGTTCTTTGTCTCCGAAATTTTATCAGTCTTTCCGTGGCTGTCAATATAGAGGCATGGGTTCTAGCCGCTGTACACCGTCCGTTTTCCACTGATTAAAGGAGTCCTTTAAATGAATGAATTACCCATGCAAACAAAGAATTTAGCTGATAAAAAGTTCGAAGTCTTACAAAAGCTCTTTTCGAATGCTGTTACTGAGACAAAAGATAAAAATGGTAATTTAGTCAGAGCTATTGATAAAGATATTTTAATGCAGGAAATATCTACAGAAGTCGTGGAAGGCAGAGAAGAACGTTATCAATTTACATGGCCGGATAAAAGAAAAGCCATACTTTCGGCAAATGCTCCAATATCTAAAACCCTGAGACCTTGCAGAGAAGAAAGTGTCAATTTCGATAATACTGAAAATCTATATATTGAAGGCGACAACTTGGAAGTCTTGAAGCTTTTGCAAGAAACATATCTTGGCAAGATCAAGATGATCTACATAGAGAATTTCATTCAATCACTAAAAAGGAAGCTCTTTCAATTTGGCAATATCTTGCGATAAACAACTATATTGATGAGTATGACAGTGTTTCAGAAAAATATCATGAAGATTTGAATAATAATCAGCTGGCATCATTTGAGGGAAGATTCGAAGAATTGAAATCTATTAGCGACAGTGTTCATAAGTTGATTCAAAGTCTCTTTGATGACAAGCTTTTAGACGAGATGATAGCTGATGGGCATGAAACCAAAATATCAGTAAATGAATTGAATGAAAACTTTTATAGGAAAGAGTTTCAAGAATTATGGTCTAAGCTCAATCATAAATATGCTTATAAAGTATCTTTTGATAGCAATGAATTGATTGAAAATTCGATAAAAACCATAAACAAAGATTTGCATGTGGCTGGATTGCAATACACAATGTCTGCCTCGGAACAAAAGGAAGAGCTGACTGCTGATGCTGTCAGAGAGGGAGATTCATTTGAGGCTTTTATATCCAAAACAAGAACTTTGAAACCTCATGAAACCAGTCAAGTCAAATACGACTTGGTAGGGCAAATTGCACAAGCCACAGTGCTGACAAGAAGAACAGTTGTGGAGATTCTTAAAGGGATAAGAATTGATAAATTCGCTTGTTATAAGCAGAATCCCGAAGAGTTTATAAGAGAGGTCTCCAGACTTATAAAAGAGCAAAAGGGCAATATGGTTGTTAAACATATTTCTTACGACAAGATTGACGGACAGTATGATACGTCGATTTTTACGGCAGACAAGCGCAATAATCTAGGCAAAGCTTTTAGGGCTAAGAAGCATATACAGCCATATGTGTTTACAGACGGTACAGCTGAAAAGTCTGTTGAAAGAACTTTTGCCGAAGATTTGGACGGAGCGGCTGAAGTTTGTGTGTATGCTAAATTGCCAAGAGGTTTTTATATCCCGACGCCTGTCGGAAATTATACGCCTGACTGGGCTATTGCCTTTCATAAAGGATCTGTCAAACATATTTACTTTATTGCGGAAACCAAAGGAAGTATGGATAGTTGGCAACTCAGAGAAATAGAGAAACATAAAATAGACTGTGCCGTAAAGCTTTTTAACGAAATTTCCACGGAAAATCTGGTTTTCAGACAAGTTGAGAATTATCAAGGGCTGCTTAACATTGTCAGACCTGTAGCAGAAGTAAACCTTGCAAACTGAATTGGCTGCTTTACGTTCTTATCCATGCTCACTTGCTGTAAAAGTTCTATGAAGAAGCAAAAGCAAAAAAAGTAGAGGTTATAACCGTCTTTTCATATGTGTTATAATTAAGCTGTGAGTAGGCTGGAGGTGAGAGCAAGTGGCTGAAAGAGAACTAATATCATTCGATTGGGCGATGAAGCGGGTTTTGCGAAGCAAAGCCAATAAAGGCGTGCTTGAGGGATTCCTTTCCGTACTTCTGAACAGAAAAATAGAGATAGACTCTATTGCCGAGAGCGAAAGCAACAGAGAACACCCCGATGATAAAAGCAACCGTCTTGATATCAAGGTCAAAGCCAGTGAAAGGGAATATATACTCATAGAACTTCAATATGACTATCAGCATGATTTCTTTCAACGTATGCTTTACGGAACCTCCAAGGCGATCACTGAACACATGTATAAAGGAAACCTTTACGAGAAGGTTATTAAGGTTATTTCAATAAACATTTTAAACTTCGATCTCGGAAGAGGCAAAGACTATGTTTATGTGGGCAAAACCGAATTCATTGGAATGCATCAGCACGACGTTCTTAAACTCGACGATAAACAAACCGAGCTTTTCGGCAAAAAGTATCCGGCAGAGCTTTATCCTGAATATTATTTGATAAAAGTAAAGAACTTTGACGATTATGCCAAAACTCCCTTGGATGAGTGGATATACTTTTTGAAAAATTCCTCTATAAAAAGTGATTTTACGGCTCCAGGTCTTAAAGAGGCCTCTGCTGTCCTGGATGTAATGAGCATGAGTCCAGAAGACCGCAAGGCATATGATGATTATATAGACTTAATCCGACAAAAACGAAGCGCTCATAAATCTGCAATAATGAAAGGCATGGATAAAGGCAGAGCAGAAGGTCTGAAAGAAGGTCTGAGAAAAGGTCGCAAAGAAGGTCTTGAAGAAGGGCTTGCAAAAGGTGAGCGAAAGAAAGCTTTGGAAATTGCCTTGAAAATGCTGCAAACAGGAATTTCCCCTGAGCAAATAGCGGATGTCATAGGCTTGACAGTAGAAGAAATCAAAAACCTGAAGTAAAACGCTGGTGAAAAATACGGTCTTTTTCCCTCTGGGGCTGAATTATTTAGAACCATTTTGTGTGGATTATCACTATCTGTTCTTAATCAGAGACTATGAGCAAAAACAGAATTTATGCGGTAGCATAAGCATTTTTGCGAGATTTGTCCTCATCTGTGTTGATGTGTAATCTGTGGATAGTTTTGTGTTTTGTTCTTTCTGCCCACTATCCACCACCCATAACCCACTGTTTTTACAGTCTGCGGATTATTCTGTCTTCTTGCCCTGCGATCCTATAACGAATTCGAAAATTGTCTCATCTTCTATATTACTGAAGGTGTGAAGCAGGATCTCATGGCGGTCGGCGATTTCTTTGGCTATCGCAAGGCCAAGGCCGAAGCCTTTTTCCTGAGCATTTTTTACACGGTAGAAAGATTCAAAAATACGCTCTCTTTCTTCTGGTTCTATAGGCTCGCCTTTATTGATTACTTGAATTTTGATTTGCTCTCCGTCCTTAAATTCACGAATTATTACAGGTTCATTCGGTTTGGAATATTTGATGCCATTGTTTATTACAGTGATGAACATTTGTCTCAGGCGGGTGTAATCGCAGTCCATCATATGGTATGAGTCCTTGATTTCCAAGAGCACCTCAATTTCTTTTTCTTCAGCCAGAATCCTCTGACTTCTGGCGGCATCTCTTAAAATGGCGATCAGATCTTCTTCGTGAAAATTCATTGGGAAGTTTCTGTTCTTTACCGTATTGAGTTCCATTAAATCCATTACTAACCGTTCTAAAACACAGATTTCTTCATAGAGCAAGTGATGGTAATCTTTTGTTTCAGCTTCTGGAATAACCCCGGAAACCAAAGCTTCTATTGATGATTTAATAACTGTGACAGGTGTTTTAAGCTCATGAGACATATTGGAGATAAAATCATCTCGCAAGCGGTCTAGATTCTCGCTTTCTAATCGTCCCTTTTCGAGTCTGAGAGCCAATTCGTCTATGTTGTTTGCCAAGTCTCCAATCTCGTCATCTTGTTTGATTCCTGTTTGTACTTTATAGTTTCCTTCAATCATGACTTTGGCCGCTTCATCTATGAGGTTGATAGGATTTATGAACTTTTTGGCGAAAAACACTACCATTATTAAAGCGATTAAAATGCCCAAGAGAACTGAAATAAGAAGAATATAGAGTGCTGAGTTGATGAAGCTTCTTGCCAAGGCTATGTTTTCGTGTATTAAGATAGCTCCATAGATGTTGCCGTCTGAGTCTTGTAACGGAGCTATAGCAGTGAGGCTGCCTTCTTCGAAAATGTTTTCAAATGATTCGGTAGTGACAGTTTTTCCTTCAAAGGCTTCGTCTATAACGACTTTTGAATTGTCTGACAAATCATCGTAACAAAGTTGAATATTCAGATTGCCTCTTTGGAAGATTTTGTCAGTTTTATAAATGAGCCAGATCTTGGAGTCCAGAACTTGCTCCATCCAGTTGAGATATCTGGGTGCCATTCTCATTCTGTGAGGATTATTTCTTCCTTGCCCTTTTCTCATTGGCGGTGGAGGGGGTGGTGGAGGGGGCAGCTCATCTCTGAAAGAGAAAATCTCTATATTGGCGGAGATTTCTTTAGCTATATTATTCGCTCTTCGGGCCAAGTCATCTTTATAGGCAGCTAAATATGCTTTGCGTCCTAGAAGCACAAAAGTGGCGCTTGAAATCAAGGAGTTGACTATGACAATTATTAGAAAATAAAAAATGAGTTTTTTTGTTATTTTGTTTCTCATTTAATCTCCGAGCTCTTTAAATTTATAGCCTACGCCGCGAATGGTTGTTATGAGTTCGTTTAACTCAGGGAATGGAGCCAGTTTTGCTCTTAAACGTTTTATATGGGTATCGACGGTTCTGGAATCTCCGAAGTAATCATAACCCCACAATGAGTCCAAAAGGTTTTCACGTGTAAAGACCTTTGAAGGATTGGAAGCCAATGTCCAGAGAATCTCAAATTCTTTTTTTGTAAGGTCTATGTTTTGTCCATCAGCTTCACAGGTGTAGGAGCCCAAGTCCAGCTTCATAGGGCCTATAACCAATGCGGAGTTCTGATCGGACTTCTTTTCAATGCGCCTCAAAATGGCTCTGACTCTTGCCATGACTTCAGCAACGGAAAAAGGTTTGACTATATAGTCGTCAGCTCCCAAGTCCAGACCCATAATTTTTTCGTAGTCTTCACCTTTGGCGGTGATCATGATGATGGGTACCATCGATGTTTTACGGATAGTTTTGCAAACTTGGTAACCGTCTATTTTGGGCATCATTATATCCAAGAGGATTAAATCGTAATCATTTTTTTCAAAAAGCTCTAGAGCCTCCTGTCCATCGAAGGCTGTGTCTGCTTTTAAATTTTCTTTTTCAGCAAACCTTTTTAAAATATCTACAATGTCTTGGTTGTCGTCTGCGATCAATATCCTGGTCATAATCACCTCGCTAGTAGTTTATTGTGCCTAAAAGTTCACTATATTGTAGATTCTTTTTTTTATCCACAGATGGACACAGATTCACACAGATGGAGGACCGATAAAAGCTAAAAATTACGCCAAAACTTCGTTTTCGCTAGTCTCCGAAAAGCGAACTCTTTATCAAATAACTTTGCTAAAAAGCTCTTTTAATCTGAGACCTGAGTAAAATCTTAGTTCATTGCATTGGCTAAGATTTTACTCTATTTTTACCCTTAAAAAAACTATAGAAGTAATGGCAAAGCAATTATCAGCTCGCAGTGAATTGAGTCTAAACAATTCCACTATCCGCCCTCCACTGCTAGTGCGGCGGCATAACTATTAGCAGCTATTGCTTTGTGAATTTTGAAGGGCTGACAGGTAAATTTTAGTGAAAAAGCAGCATTAGCAGTAGCTAATAGCAAAAGCAGGGTTTTAAACCCTGCTTTTTGTTTTATTTTAGATTATTCGGCTTGTTTAACTTGTTCTGCCTCTTTAACTTGCTCAACCTGTTTGAGCTGTTCAACTTCTTCAAGTTCTTCAACTTCTTCAGCAGGCTTTTGCTCTTCTATTGGCTGTTCGAATTCTTCTATGAAGTCCTCTTTGAAGTGTCTTTTCGGAGGAAAACCTTTGAAGTCCTTGGGAAAGCCTTCTTTTCTTCGAGGGAATTCTTTGCGGCTTCTGCCTAAGCCTCTGTAGAATCTGTAGTCAATCTGGTTGTTGGCAGGGTTGTCGAATTGCTGAAATCTTGGATTTCTTCTGGAGAAACCTTTGAAATTCTTTGGGAAATTTTTGTCTTTCTTGAAATTCGGGTGTCTGCCTTTGCTATCTTTGAATCTTTTTCCGAAGCCTCTTTTTGGTAAGCCTCTGAAATTTGTATGTCTCTTTAAATGCTGATGTCTGCCTTTGTCGTCTTTGAATCTTTTTTCAAAGCCTCTTTCGTGGAAGCCTTGGAAGTGCTCGGGAAATCCTTCTGGTCTTTCAGAAAAGCCATTGAAGTCTTCGGGGAATCCTTCTGGTCTTTCAGGAAAACCTTTGAAGTTTTTGTTTCTTTTGAAATGGCGGTGTTTGCCTTTGCCGTCTCTGAAAGCTTTCCTTTCACCGTGTCTCTTAAGACCTCTGAAGTTTTTACGATATTCGTCTTTGTGGTGAGGGCAGTCAAATTCACATTTTTCGCGTTTAAAACCTTTTCTTTGGCTCAGGTCTTTTTCTTCAAAGCCTTTTTGTTGTCTCAGATCTTGGCCTGCTCTGTGTCCTTGAAAACCTCTGGAATTTTTGCGATAACCTTTCGCTCTATGATTGAACTCTTTACGACCTTTACCTTGTCGCTGGCCTCCCTGACCTAATCCGCCTCTTTGGCCTTGATTATCGGCTCTGTTTTTGTAGTGTCGGCTATCATGGTAAGTCAAGTTTTCAATGCCTTTGTCTATGCCTTCTTTGATGCTGCTGTGGTGGTTCTTGGAGCCTTTGAGAAGGTTGTTGAGAACTCTTTTTGTGCGGGCATCTTCTTCTTTTGCAATCAGCTTTTCAAGCATGTCAATGTCTTCTTGCTCAAAGGCCAATGCAAATACCAAAGCTTCTTCTTTTGTTTCCGGGATTTTGATGTCGGCAATCTTGGCTTCTTCTATTGAAAGACCCAGTCTGGAAGCAGATCTCTTGAGGGATTCCATGTGGCGGCCTTCGGATTCAGCCAGCTTGGAGAATATCTTGTATTCAGGATATTTTTTGGCAAGTTCGCTGTAAAGATGGTTGGCTGTCATTTCCTCGCTGAGTATTTCAACCATTTCACTTTGGGTGATAGCCATTGCAGGCAGTCCATTAGCAAGTATTATGCCTAAGGCCATTATTAATATTGAAAGTGTTTTTGGATTTTTGCTCATAACCTATTTCTCCTTTGTTGATGTCAACTTTACTATAAAGACTTTTTATGTCATTCAAGGGGCGGCAATATGTCTTTTGTGTGAAGTTTTAAAAATTTCAGTTGAATGAAAGGCATAGAGAAAGGCGTGAGTATAAACCTAAAAGAAGGTGAGCGGAAAAAGTTTTCGGGAGTTGCCTTTTATTGAAAAAATGCAATTTCAGGTCGATTTTTGTTGTATTTAACAGATTAAGAAGCTATTCTTTTTCTATGGAAAGAATTCTGTACAAGGCGAGCAGCTGTAATAGTTGCCTGGAGTTTCTTATCCGCTCTGAGGCGTATTTTGCTTCTGCAGCAAATAGCAGCGAGTTTTCCAACCAAAAAACTTTAACATCTTTAAAACAAAAGCGGGAAAGTTCTTTTTATGTCTTCTCCAGCTCTTTTTTTTGTCCTTGGCATTAGGCGGCAATGGATTTTTATTCAATCACTTTATATTCTGCATTTTACATTATTAAAGCTTGCCACACGCCACTCACTAATCGCCACTTGGCGACTATTTCATTTGGGAGAGTCCTATGAGAAATAAACTTTGTGTTTTGTAGTCGCTTATTTTAATTGGAGCCTTGACGCTTGCTGGTTGCGGCGGCGGAGGCGGGGGCGGAAACAAAAACCCTGCGGCTTCCGTTTATACCAAAATAGCTCCTGTGCTTACAGGTACATGGAAGCTTGTCAACATGTCACCGCCCTCTTCTTCAGAACAAACACCTGCCAACTTGAATTCAGAAACAGGGGATACTGAGACTCTATGGAAAGTTAATGCAAACTCGGCATCAAAAACTGTCACAGTTTCCTTTGATAGTGAAGGAAACTACACGGGAGAAATTTATTCGATCTCGTCTAATAATGAAACCTCGGAATATAAAACAGCTGACGACGGAGCTGATCATCCTGATTTGGACTTATGAGCTGGATTCCGGCAAGACAAAACTCTACTTTAAAGATGAGAATGGAACAGTCAGATACGTTTACAGCACAAGCAAGCCTCCGCAAGCTATTCGGCCTGCATCTCTTAAAGGAGAATGGTGTCTAATCAAGATAAAGACAAATAGCGATCCTGACCCTCTGTTGGTTCTCCCCAACTCTCAAAGTGAAACTGGCAGTCTTGCTCTTGCCGCAGACGGGATATGCTCATGGATTTGCTATAATTATCTCTAGTAATCTGTGGATAGTTTTGGGTTCTTCTGGCGGTTAACTTCGCAGGTTTTTAAGTATGCGTTCCGCGGAGTTTCGAACCATATCGTTTTCATCCTGGAGAGCCTTTTCAGCTATCTGAGGCATGTATTGGCATTGAAGCTTGTCCAGGGCTTCAAGCGCGTTCAGTCTGTTGAACCAGACTTCGTCAGTTAAAAGCCTTCTCAAAGCCGGTTCGGCGCCTTTATGCCCCAAGTCGCCCAAAGCGTCTATAGAGAAAAAGAGAGTGTCTCTTTCAGAGAGAGTCGAGAGGATAGGTTCCAGAAACAGGTGATCGCCTATTTGCCCCATGATTCTTATAAGGTTGATTTTTACTAAACGGGGCGCATTTTTTAGTTTTTTTGCTATGATTTCGGGGGCAAATTTTCCCACTATTGAAAGCCCTTTTACTGCAGAGGCTCTCACTAAGTTAGATTCGTCAGAGAGCAGTCTGAGCAATATTGGGACGGCGCTCTTGTTTTCTGTCTGCCCTAGAGCTGTTGCGGCTCGTTTTCTTAAAAACCACTCTGAGTGAGAGGCGAGTTTGTCTAAAACTTTTACAGCCTCATCAGAGCCGAGTTTTCCGAGGCCATCTATGCAGTAAAGCCCATATTCCTCTGGGGTTTGTTTTGCTTGTTTTTCAAAGAGAGGGAGGGCACAGGGTTGAGCTGCTTCAGCCAAAAATCGCAAGATGTACATCTTTTTTTCTTCATCCAAGGATTCATATTTTTCAATGAATATGGGAGAAATATCTTCTTTGAGGTTCAGCAAATATCTTATACTTCTTGCCAGCATGGGCTCGTCTTGGCAAGATATGAAAAAGTCAGCCAAAACATTCGCCGCTTTTTTCATATCGGCCATTAGTGAGACGGCTTTAATTGCTGGCAGAATTATCTCATTTTTTTTAGTAGCAAGAGCTTTGGAAAGTATCTCTGCAGAGAGGTTGGAGCCAATACGTCCCAAGATATCGGCCAGATGAGTGAACATAGAGATATCATTGAGATTCAGCTTTTTTGCAATATGAACTTCGGCTTCTTTTCCGTAGGCTGCAAAGGTTTCGACCGCTTGTTGTTTGTCATGTATGCTTCCTGTTCGCAAAGTTTCGAAGAGAAAGTTGGCTTGTTCTTCGGTCAGAGGAACGGTGTCTGCAGTTTGTGCAGAGCCGCCTGATTCGTTATAGGCTGATTCCCAAAGCTTCTTGAAAGTCATGTCTCTCTCGTCAGTTCACGTGTTTGCTTGGTTCGTATTTTTCGACCTTAATGGTTTCGGAAGCTATTGTTTTGCCATCACATTCCAAAGAGAAGGTATATTCACCTGGTTCTTGGAACGGAAAACCTGCCAGAGCCATTATGCTTCTAGCGTTTATTCCAGGCTGGTGCCCAATTTTCATGATTGGCTTGGTGTCGGGAGCTTTCAGTCCTTTGGGCGGGATTATATTCAATGCGACAGTTGCATCTTTGGTTACACCTTCCCATTCCATGAAAAGGCAGAGTTTGGGTATTACAAGGGGAAATTCCTGTGTCCAAAGGTTGTTCGAAATTACTCCGACAAGAGTGAATTTGCCGCCGACTTCATGACGTATGTCTTCGCAAAAGATCATATATTTGAGTTTCATTGAGTTTGTCCTTTATTGTTTTTGTAAGCTATGTATCCTTGCAGTATGAGGGAAGCAGCGACCGCGTCTATGACATCTTTGCGCTTTTCTCTGCGCATTCCGCCCTCAATCAGAGAAGCTTCTGCAATTCTGCTGGTGAACTTTTCGTCGAAAAACTCTATCGGAACCTTAGTATGTTTTTTAAGCTCTTCGGCGAATTCCCTGATTTTTACGCAGGAAGTTTTTTCTTGCCCGTCCAGAGAAACAGGCAGACCTATGACTATAAGTTCGGCTTCAAGCTGCTTGGCTATCTTGGCTATTTCTTTCCAAGGTTTGCCCGAAGCTCTTACAACTGAATGGGGCGATGCGGCTATTTCGAGCTTGTCGCATGCCGCAACGCCTATTCTTACTGTACCTACATCCAGAGCTATTATTCTCATATAGCGTCCAAAGCGGATTTTATGATTTTTTCTCCTTCAGTCATGGCTGTTGCCAGCTTTTCAGGAGATTTGCCGCCAGCTGTAGCGTAGTCGGGTTTTCCACCGCCGGAGCCGTCAGCGAACTGGGCTATTTCTTTTACAAGTTTGCCAGCGTTCAAACCTTTATCTACGAGTTTGGGCGAGAGTTTCAAAACAAAGTTGGCCTTGTCTGCAGCAGAGGCAAGGAAAATGAGATCTGTGGAATTGTTGGCTGACATGTAGTCGTCAGCGAGAGACTTCATATCTTTAACACTCAGGTCTTTCATGTTGGCCGATATGTAGGTGACGTTGTTTTGTGTTTTGGCGAACTTGTTAAGCTTGTGAACTTCAGCTTTGAGGAGTTCCTGCTTGAGTTCTTCTATTTCTTTTCTTTGCTCTTTTGCAGAAGACAAAAGTTTTTCAGCTTTTTTGGCAATGCCAGGCACATCGCAATCTAAAACTTTGGCGACTTCTTTTTCGCGTTTGCGTGTTTTGTGAAGTTCGTCTATAGCCGCCATGCCTGTAAGAGCTTCAATTCTTCTGACACCTGAAGCTATAGAGGATTCAGAAATTATAGTGAATGCGCCCGCTTCAGAAGAGTTGGCAAGGTGAGTTCCGCCACAGAGTTCTTTGGAATAGGTTCCTACGGAAACCACTCTTACAGTGTCGCCGTATTTTTCGCCGAATAAAGCTTGAGCACCTGAGGCTACGGCTTCGTCGAAGTTCATGACTTGTGTTTTTACAGGTTCAGCTTTAAGTATTTCAACATTGACCTTGTTTTCAATTTCTTCAAGCTGTTCATCAGAAACGGCTTTAAAGTGGTTGAAGTCGAATCTGAGTCTGTCAGGGCCAACGTATGAGCCTGCTTGTTTTACGTGATCGCCCAAGACTTCTTTTAGAGCTTTGTGAAGAAGATGTGTGGATGTGTGGTTGCGTTTTGTATCCATTCTGCGTTGGGCATCAACCTGCATTGTTACTTTGTCGCCCTTGGCGAAAGTTTTTTCTGTCGCCCATTTGCCTATGTGCATGTAAACGCCTTCGGCTTGTTCTGTCTTTTCTACCGAAAAGATGGCTTCTCCGGCTGTGATTTTTCCAGCATCGCCAGCTTGACCGCCAGCTTCCGCATAGAAGGGGGTTTTGTCAGTGATTACTATTGCCGAACCGTCTTCATGTTTTATGGCATCAAGGACTTTGGCCTCGCCTGCGAGATCTGTGTAGCCTGTGAATTGCGTTTCAGTATAGTTAGCAGGGTCTATGGCGCTGAAGTTGACGAACGCGGAAACCGCATTGGCTCTGCCGCGTTCTTTTTGTTTTTCAAGTTCTGCTTCAAAGCCCTTTTCGTCGACCTTTAGGCCTTGCTCCATGCAGATTTCTTTGGTCAGATCCAGGGGGAAACCATAGGTGTCATGCAACATAAAGGCTTTTTCACCAGGCAGAACTGTGTCTTTTTTCTTTTTCAGATCATAGATATAGTCATCCAAAATTCTGCTGCCGCTCTTAAGAGTTTGCAGGAATTTTTCTTCTTCGCCGATCATAAGGCTGGTTATGTAGGCTTGGTTTTCTTTCACTTCTGGATAAGAAGGCATTGCCTCTATAACCGTAGGCACAATTTTGTGCAGGAAGGGCTTATCTTGGTCAAGGTAGCTGTAAGCGAATCTGGAAGCTCTTCTTAGAATTTTTCTCAGAACATAGCCTCTGCCTTCGTTGCTGGGCATGCCTCCGTCAGCAATAGCGAAGGCCAATGCTCTTGCGTGATCAGAAACTACCTTTATGGCGGTTTTGACTTGCTGCGATTCGGTGAACTTGTGTCCAGTAAGCTTTTCAACGCAGTTTACGATAGGAGTGAATGCGTCGCTTTCGAAGTTGTCGGTTTTGCCTTGAAGTATGCTTGCGACACGTTCAAGGCCTGCGCCTGTGTCTATATTCTTTCTTTCAAGGGGAGTCAGTGTTCCGTCTTCGGCTCTGTTGAACTGCGTAAAGACGAGGTTCCAGAACTCGAGGAATCTTGGGCAATCACACCCTGGACCGCAGTCGGGTTTGCCGCAGCCGACTTTTTCGCCGAGATCCACATAAAGCTCTGAACAGGGGCCTGATGGACCTACGCCTATTGTCCAGAAATTGTCTTTTTCCCCGAGTTTTACTATGCGTTCAGAAGGAACGCCCATGCTGTTTTTCCAGATGTCGTAGGCTTCATCGTCATCTTTGAAAACGCTGATATGGATGCGGTCGCCTGGTATGTTGAGTTCTTTTGTTGAGAATTCCCAAGCGTAGGCTATGGCTTCTTTTTTGAAGTAGTCTCCAAAGCTGAAATTGCCGAGCATTTCAAAGAAAGTGTGATGTCTGGCTGTATAGCCGACATTTTCTATGTCTGTTGTTCTGAAGCATTTTTGGCAAGAGGCTGCTCTTGAGACGTCTCTTTTGAGGCCGAGAAAATACGCCTTGAAAGATGCCATTCCTGCACTGGTAAACAAAAGTGTCGGGTCATCTGTCGGAATCAGGGATGCTGATTTGTATACTTTATGGTCATGATTGCCGAAATATTTTAAGAATTTTTCACGTATTTCGTTCGTTTTCAAGTGCATATTCTCCTGTTTGATTCTTGGTCGGAAGTGTCCTATTAAGAGTGTTTTATATAATGTTTCCAGCGCTTTGTTTTAAGTCAAACTTTTTTTTCCGCATATAGACACGGACAGTTTTTTTACTTAGGTTAAGTCAGTGGCTAGCGGCGAATGACGTGTGGCGCATTGAATAATTTGGCAACTCAATACTACAGCCAACAGCTGCTTTTAGCAACTTCAAAGAAATGTTGACGCTTGTCTTTTGGGGAGCCTCTGATTTTTATTCATGATTCATTTTTTGGATTCAGCATTCTGGAATAAACTCTTGTTGTAAAGGTTCTTTGCTTGATAGGTTTGTTATCTTTGTCGAGCATTTCGTGCATGGAAAGCTGAAGTTCGATTCCTCTTATTTTTGATATGTCTCTCAATCCGTCAGAAGCTGGATTAGTCGGATGGTAATAGTGCGGAGTGAGGTAAGAAACATAGTTTTCCATACTTTCACTTTCCAGCTTGTTGCGTATGATTTCGCCGTCTGTGCCCCAGACTTTGAGGTAGTCCAGCTGTTTTGTTATTAACATTTTTTTGCCGCCCGATTGGGTTTCTCTGTAGATTCTTTTTACAGCTCCTTCTGTGGGGTCATAGGAGTCAGGTCCCTCATAGGTATATGTGACCCTTTGAGTGGAGGCTCCGTCATCGGAAGGAATTTCTATTGTCATTTTGTAGAATAGGGCGTTTTGCTCGTCAAAGAGATATGGTTTGAAAACAGTATCCAATGCGACAATTTTTGTCATTTGACGTAAATCCCGTTCTATTTGCATGAGAAAGCTTCTGGCTTCATGGAGAGTGTCCATAGATTGCTGCTGACGTCTCATACTGACGAGACTTCTGTTTACAAGCATGTAACCCATGCCGGTTACAAGAGCCAGGATCAAAACTGATATAAGGAGCTCAGCCAGAGTAAAGGCTTTTCTATTTGAGTTTCTCACGGCTTATCCTCCTCATTGGCCGGGGTTTCAGGAGCTGACTGTAAAACAAGGCCGGATGCGTAGTTTTCGTCTGTGACTATTGTCGCCAGTTCAAATACTTTTTCTTTTTTCTGTCCCGATACAGTTTCTGTGAACTTGACTATTGCTCTTATACGTATTCTGAGCTTTTGCTGTTCATAGTTGGAGAGGGAAACGTCAGGGTTTATATTTGGATAGAATGAAATTCTGGTTTCTCTTAAATATTCTACTCCCGGGGAGTTCCAGTATGCGTTGGCTTCAAGCGGAAACACAACTTCTGTGTAAGGACCGTTTAGCGGGTCTGCGGCAGCTTGTTCTATTTTTTTTCGCAACTCAGCAAAGGGTCTGCTTTTAAACTCTTCGATTCGTTGTAGAGCCAAGTTGCAGGCAACAACTTCGTTAGTGCTTTTATAAGTTACTTTCTCGGAGACTCCGAAAATAGTGAAAATCGGAATTATCATCAGCGAGCCTAATAAAAGAGCTATGAGGACTTCTATCAGGGTAACGCCTCTTTTTGCTAGGTTGGTTTTGCTCAAAAGTTCTAAACTCCTTAAGGATTAGCGCCGATATATTTCTCAGATAGTAGATATGTAAGGGGACAAACAATGAAACTCAGAGAAAAGCATATTGGGCTTATTATTATAGCACTTATTGCCTTGAATTTTAACAGCCAGTTTGCCCAGGCTGCCAGAAAAACTACCAGCTCTATCAGATTCGGGAAAGCTTATGCTTACAAAAAGGTCGGAGACAATCTTGTCCCTCTTCCTGAAGTGAAAGCGGAGAGAGTTATTGTCAAAAAGACCGCCGTTGAAGTGGGCAAAAAGAACGTTTACATTGGCGGATATATTGTTAATACAAGCGATGAGACTATCAGGCACGTGAGAATTTTTCCTAAATTTGCCGATTGCAAATTGGAAAATTCCGCAGAGCTTGAAAATCGCATGACTCGCGATGAACTTAACATCAAACCTCGCGAAATCAGACGCTTTGCGATAGTCAGACCTGCTTCTGAAATAGAGCCTCTTTTGAATCATAGAATACCTTTGGAAGAAAACTGCATTCTCTATAGCAGGGAAATCCAAACGAACTAAGCGAATTTTCGGGGCGTTTAACGCCCGCTAGGAAGTGTCGGATTGTCCGGTATTTCCTGCAAGTTTTTTATTCCTCTATCTAACATTGCTGATGCCTCCTGAGTGGGGGCATTTTTTTTCATCAGTTGAAGCATATCGCTGTAGGTTTCTTTGGCTTTGGAAGGCAGGTTTTTATCCATGTAAGCTTTTGCAAGCTTATCATAGGCATAAATTACAAGTTCAGCTTCTTCAGGGGTGGCGCTGTAGCCTTTGTCCTTAATAAAACTTTCCAGCTTCAAGATTCCGAGAGTTTCGGAATCTTCCAGAGCCATTACTGCATCTTTTAATCTTGCAGCTTGAGGCGATTCAAGGTGTTTTCTTCTAGCTTCGCGTTCCTGATTGCGTTCTTCCATGGTATAGCGTATGGCTTCGTATTTGCGGATATTCACCAGCTGCCTTTGTTCTTTTATATTTTCAATTTTAATGTCGGCTGCGGCTTTTGGAGAAAGCACTTCGGCGTTTGCGGATATGTCCATTTGCTCAATAAGACGCTTTTGTTGGGCTGTGTAAATTTCTTCTTGTTTTTCCTTGAAATGTCTGGATTGAGTAAATGAAATTTTTTCGCCTTTATCTGATTTTAGTATTTTATTGTCGTAGGTGGCAAAGTGATAGATAACTACACCTATCAGTGCCAATATGGTCAGAAAAACCATAATGACGTGAGGATTTTTATAAATTCTGGATAAATCCAGTTTTTCTGGTCGCTTTTTTATTTTCAGCCTTTGGGGATACATGGTAAAAGCCATTTTTATATCACCTCGCAGTTTTTCTTTAATCTTAATCTAAATTAGAATTATAGCAGAGTTCCGCCCTCTCCGCATCTTATTTTTCTGGAGCTATTCAGAGAGTTTTCCGCCTTTTTAATTTACCTTTTGGGCTCAATGCGTTATAATCTTTGTCGCCGGCTTTTCTTCCGGACTATTCGTTTTATGAGGCTCAGATGGATATTGATTATTCCCAATATATGGGAATGTACATAGACGGCGCTCGAGAAAATCTCGACTTGATGGATAAAAACCTCTTGCTGTTTGAGCAAGACTCGTCAAACCTGGAGATAATAGGTGAAATTTTCCGTGCCGCTCATACCCTGAAGGGCATGTCTGCTACTATGGGCTTTGAAAAGATAGCGCATCTCACACATGAGATGGAGAGTGTCTTGGATAAGCTGAGAAACCAAGAGCTGGAAGCTGACGAGTCCATAATAGATACGATTTTCGATACTTTTGATATATTGCGGCAGCTGGTCAACGACAGCATTGAAGCGACAGATTCTGTTATAGACTTAGATGAAATTACTGGCAGACTTAGACTTCTCACGGGCGGTGCCACGGAGGGAATGCCGACTATTAATGAAAGGCCGGCATCTAAAGAGGAAGAGAAAAAAGAACCTGAAGAAACTTCTAAATCGCTTTCCGTTGAGAGAGTGCAAAAACCTGATTCTTCGAGACCTTCGCTATCCGTAATAAGAGAAGCATTGGCAGTTTTTGATATAAACGATTTTGAGAGTCAAGTTATACTAGAGACTTTTCAAAATGGACAAAATGTTCTTTTTTTCCACATTACTTTAGATGATGATTGCTTCTTGAAGGTTGCTCGCGTTTTCATGGTTAACCGTGCAATAAGCGAGTTTGGTTACGAAAATATTAAGTCGGTGCCCAGTGCAAAAGACATAGAAGACGAAAATTTTGATTTGGATTTTAAGCTTCTCATGATAGGTTCTGGCGACCCTCAAGAGTTGCAAGAGGCAATCAAAGAAATTACAGAGATAGAGTCGGCGAAGATGATCGTCTTGACTCCTGACGATTTTAAAGCCGCTTTTGCTTCTTCTGCTGAGCCGGAAGAAAAGAAAAAAGAGTCCCTGGAGCCAGCAGAGAAAAAAGTATCGGAGAAATCCAAAGAAAGGCGTTCTGCTGAAGCGGCTCCTTCTGTGTCTGCACCAGTAAAACCTGCACCTGTAAAATCATTGGAAAAGCCTGCTGACAAAAAAGAAGCTCCGCCTCCAAGACAAAGGCAACAGGTTCAAATAGCTCAAACAGTGAGAGTTGATATGCGTCGCCTTGACGAGTTGATGAATCTCGTTGGGGAACTTGTCATAAACCGCACAAGGCTTGAAGACATTGGCATGACTCATAAGCTCAAAGAGCTGAATGAAACTATTTTGAGAGTTTCTCAGATAAGCACTTCTCTGCAAACGGTAGTCATGGAAGTGCGAATGGTTCCTATTGAGCAGGTCTTTGACAGATTTCCTCGCATGGTGAGAGATCTTTCTAAAAAGTTGAATAAAAAGATCAATCTTGTCATAGAGGGCAAAGAAACAGAGATGGACAGAACTGTTATAGATGAGATAGGCGATCCTATGGTTCATCTAATCAGGAATTCGGTAGATCATGGAATAGAACTTCCCGAGGAACGTGTAGCCAAAGGAAAACCTGAGACCGGTACTGTGACTTTATCTGCCCGTCATGAAGGAAATAGCGTTCTGATAGAAATTGCTGACGACGGCAAGGGAGTAGATCCGACAATTATTGGAAAAAAAGCGGTCGAAAAGGGCATGTTTACTCAGGAGCAAATTGCCAAGATGCCTCCCGAAGAGATTCAGCAGATAATTTTTATGCAAGGTTTTTCCACTTCTTCTCAAGTAAGCGATATTTCCGGCAGAGGCGTAGGCATGGATGCTGTAAGAGCCAAACTGGAAGAGCTGAATGGAGTCATGCTTTTGGAGTCCAAGGTGAACGAGGGCTCAAAAATAACTGTAAAGCTTCCTTTAACTTTGGCTATCTTACCTGCTCTCATGGTTAGAGTAGGAAAAGAGGTTTTTGCTATTCCTTTGGCTTCCATTCAAGAAAATATGGATATAGACAAAAAGGATATCAGCGTTGTTCAGCATCAAGAAGTTATACTCATGCGCGGCGATGTTTTGCCTATAATGCATTTACGCAAATTGCTTGATGTGCCTACGACACCTGAGGAGCAAAAAGCTTTGGATGAACAGGAAACTGAGATTCCTGTTGTGGTATGCGTTTCAGGAAACAAGATGGCTGGTTTGATAGTTGATGAGCTATTGGGGCAGCAAGAAATAGTTATTAAGTCTCTCGGCGGCTTGCTCAGCGGAGTGCCAGGGCTTATGGGCGCTACCATGAGAGGCGATGGAAGCATAGCCTTGATTCTTGATATATCAGCCTTTTTTTGAAAAACTGAAGAAAGGAGGAAAAGCTGATGGACGGAATGAATAATGAAGAATTGATGGAAGTCTATATTGCATGCAGCAAAGAGAACTTGGATTTGATGGACAGGCTTTTGTTGCAGATTGAACAGAATCCTGAAAATATCCAGACCTTTGAAGAAATCTCCAAGGCTATTGCCAATATACAAGAGTTAGCTCTTGCTATGGGCTTTACAAAAATAGAGCTTCTTATTCAGGAAATGGGACAGCTCATAAAAGTTATCAAAGATAACAGGCTTAAGGTCAATTCCAAACTTGTGGATTTGCTTTTTGAAAGCTTTGATGTTCTGCGCAGAATTGTAAATGACAGCTTTTCCTCTCAGGATACCAAAGTGGATTCAGAACCAGTTCTCCTGAAGCTCAAGTCAGCTGCTTCTCAGCTTTCCAAAAAGTTCCAAGCGGCTTCTTCAAAAACTGCCAAACCTTCGTCAGAGACTTCTCAGAAAAGTGGGGTAGGGAAAGAGCCCTGTGCCGAAGCTTTGTCGCTTCTTGAATCTATGGCTCTTTCTGATTATGAAAAAACCGGATTGATTTCTTCAATAATTCCTGGGCAAAGCATATATTTTATAAGAGTGAACTTGGCTCCGGATTGCCTATTGAAGGGTGCTCGCGTTTTTATGGTGTTGCGAGCTATTGAAGAGCTTTATAGCAGTGTTATAAAAGCTAATCCTAGCTTGGAAGACCTTGAAAATGAAAACTTTGATCTTTCCTTTGATTTGCTGATACTCTCAAAGGGCAAGAAAGAGGAGTTGAAAGAATCAATTGGTTATATTTCCGAAGTGGAAGATGTTTCGGTATATCTTATTCCTTTTGAGTGTTTGACTAATACTTCTGAATCCGAGATTCAGCCAGATTTCTCTGCAAAACAAACAGCTGCGGTTGTGTCTGAGAGCAAGCGATCAATATCGGAAAAAAGCGAAGGCAAACAGCCTCAGGCTCACATAAAACCTGAAGTTGCTTCAAGGCCTCCTGAGCCTAAACAATCAACTGTTTCCTCATCTGTTAAGACAGCTTCTGTTAATAGGCCATCTGTGTCCGCGGCTTCTCAAGAAAGGCGAGAAGCTTCGGAGATGAGGCGCAGAGTTGAAAACCCTTCTCAAATTAAACCGCGGGTGGCAGCGGAGATGCCTTTGCAGCCACCTATGATGGAAGAAGATGATTATGATTCTGAGGAGCAAGTTTCAAGGCCTGAAACTCTTTTGGAGAAACAAACAAGATTGTTGGAGAGTTTGGTCAACAGAAGCTATGAGAGCAACGAATTGCATTCTGCTGAAGAACTTAAGCAAGATGCTGGTTTTATCCAGATAATTACCTTCAAAATGGAAGGTGAAATGTATGGGATGGATATTCGACAAGTAGAAACAATTATCAACAGAACCCCGATCACAAGAGTGCCCAAGGCGCCGGAACACATAGATGGTGTAATCAGTTTGAGAGGTGAGATTATATCTGTTATAAATACAAGGCGGCGTTTGCGTCTTCCTTTGGACATTGACAATACCAAGGATATGCAGATTTTGATATTATCCTTCGAAGAAGAAAAGATAAAGACCGGTATTCTTGTAGAGAGGGTCAGTGAAGTTATAAAACTCCCGGAAAGTATGATAGAGCCGCCTATCGCGGTTGTTGAGAATGTAGACTTGGATTATTTAAAAGGAGTTGGCAAGATTAATAACGACATACTCATAATCTTGAATCCTGAAAGACTGGTCTTCGGCATTAAAAAAGAACGCGACCGCAACAAAAACTAGAGCGACCTCTAAAAAATTTTTTATCCACAGATTACGCAGATGAAGAACTAAAAACCCTTCTAAACCACGAAACACACGGAATACACAGAAAAAGTCTCTGACAAAGGAAAATCTCGAAAAAGCATATCTGCTTTTTTTCGCTCTCGGTTTAAACCATTGATTTTACAAGTAAGCTTGAAAATCTCTGTATTACTCCGAGAGTCTACCTAAATTGCATTCTATTAACATAGACTTGCAATTTGTGCCGATTTTGGCTAAGAAACATTATAGAGGCAGAAAGGCACAATTCCACAGAAAGAGATGAAGAACGGTTATTTATCTATCGACTTCTTAAAGCAGTTATCAGTTTCAGTGATTGAGTCTGAACAATTCAACTCGCCACCTGCCACTCGCTGGATCACTGGTTCTTAAGCTACTCCCTACACCCTTGGAGTTTTGTCCTCTCTGTCCGCTGCCCACTAATCACTGTCCACTGTTTTTATGCCAGCTCCCTTTCCATTATGTGGGTGTAAGCGACGCTTATGGCATCAGCTTCGTTATCGTCTTTGACTTTTACAGCGAACTCCCGCTCTACGAAAGTTATTACATCTTCCTTTGCTGCATTGCCGTAGCCGGTTATAGCTAACTTGATCTTTCTGGGAGGATAAAAAAACACTGGAATTCCTCGCTCTTGAGCACACAAAGAAGCAACCCCTCGGAGTTCACCGAGGGCTATGGGCGTTCTTCTGCTGGTTTTAATAGGCAGAAAAACGTCTTCAATGGCTATTTCAGAGGGAGAATAAGCATCGAATATTCTGCTGATGATCTCTTTGAGTGTCAGAAGACGTTTGTCTTTGCCATATTTTGAGAGCTTAAATGTGGCACTAAATAACAGCTTGCGCGAAGAAGCCTCCATAACGCCGACTCCAAATTTGTCGGCTAAGTCCAAGCCGACAATAATGCCTTTTGGAGACTGTTTTTCGCAAAGATTAGTTATCAATTGTTGTTCTTTTGTTCAGCAGCTTCTTTGGCTTTCTCGTCAAGCTGCTTTATTCTTTGCAAGTGCTCAGGGGAGGGGAAGAGGACTACGCTGACTCCTGCGATTATACCTGCGCAAGATGCAATTATGGGGGTAGCTTGTTCAGGAAAATATTTTTGAGTGATCAAAGAAATAGGGGTAAGGAGAACGAGCATGAATATTGCTCGCTTTACTGTGTAATTGTTCATCTATTTTACCTGGCTTGAGAGGGTCTTGTTTTTTTTTGGAGGCTGTTGAGAGAAATTGCCGGAAGAGCGTTTGCGACGCTTCTTTGTGTTTTGTCTCCTGTTGGCTGAAGATGCCTTTTTATTAGTTCTTTTCTTTTTTGGGGGATTAAGGTCATATCTTTCAGCATTTTTCAGGGCTTCCGCATCTCTGACACGCTTTGGAGGAGCATGCATTAAATCAAGCTCGGGATCAAAATGCTCATAGGGAAGTTCTTGTTCTTCCTTTGGGCTATTGGCATGTTGTTCCTGCAAAGAAGAATGTCTCAGCATGGCTAGGGACATGCGGAGTGATTCACTGTCTTCTTCGGCTATTCCGCCAAAGTTCTCAAAGTGTCTGTGTTCAGCTTCATAAAGAGAGGCGCTGAAAGAGTTTCTTGCTTTTTCCGGAGGCTGTTTTCTTTCTGGTTTTTGCTTGGAAAGTTTGCTTGCTCCAGTGAAGGCATAGGGATCGTCTAGAATTTCTTGAGAAGTAAGCTCCGATGCGGATTTCTGCTGCGGTTGTTCTTTACGGTCGTTTTTCCTTCGTTTATCTCTTTGCGGTTGCGGTGTTTCCTGTTCAACATGTTCTGTTTTTTGTCCGCCTGCCAAAGAAGTCTGGCGGAGTTTGTTGCTTTCTTGGAGTTTTGTGTCTTGCTGTACAAATGTTTGAGGCAAGAAAGCATTCAGGTTGAATTCGTTTGTGGGCTGTTTAAGAGATTTAGCGAGATACTGTCTCAGATGGTAAATGTTTTGTTCTGTCCACTCCACCTGAGGAACCAGATGGCTGAGCTTTTTAGAAGCATTTTCAATTCTGAGTTTAGTATAGTCGCCAGCCATATAGCTTTGAAAAAGCTTGGTTTCATCGAGAATTTCCAAAGGATATTCTGTTTCTTTTTCGCCTTCGTAGCCACATCTTTCCAAAAACTGTTTCAGAGTGCTGTAAACTGACATTCTGGCTTTTGTTCCGTCAGCGTTAGTGCGGAAGTCTTTGAGGAAAAGGCTTTTCAAATAGTCGCTGGGACCTGTTTGAGAAAAAGATCTCAGAAATTTAACCAATGCTTTTTTGTGGCGCTCTGAACTCTTTTTTATTTCGTCTACCAGATTGTTTTCTTTTGAAAATATCGCTTCAGATATCTGCTCGGGATTCTCAGTATAGTCTGTAAGAGTCTTGAAGCGCCTGCTGAGGATGTCTCCGGTTTTACTTTGATAAATACTTGATAATATTATCAGAAAAAAATGAACGTTATCATCTGATATTTCACGTTCTATCCAACGCCAGAGACCTTTACAAACGTATTTGTTACGTCTTTTGTAGATTGTGGCAAGACTTTCTGAAGAAACCGCCAGTTTTAAGGCTTCAAGAAGAGGCTGGTCGAGAGGCACATACTTTTTAGTTGGTTGTTGATGTTGCTTTTCTTGGCGATTTTGATTTTTATTGAATCGTTCTTTTTTTCCTCTCTCGTTAGGTGAAGGAGAAGATTCTTTGTTCTCTCTTTGGTTGTTTTGAGGTTGAGGTTCCTTTTTTAAGTGGTCTTTTTGAGGTTTTACTATGCTTTCATAGGAAATTTCAAAAATGGGGCAGCGGACTCTTTTGCTGTATGCACTGATATTTTCAGTGCCTTTTCTTATTAGTATTATTGCCTTTTTTATTCTGTTGGCGGCTACCTTGTGAGCTGCTTGAAACTCTCTGCCCTTTTGTGGAAGCAAGTATTTTTGTCCTATTGAGAGGTGGGGGACAGCTACGTCTACAATAACATAGTCGTGTTTTCTTCCGTTTGGAGCCCTGAAGAGCAGATCTACTGGTGCTGATTCCGGAAGCTTGGAATCCATGCGGAAAAATTCCCAGTCGAGTTCGCTGACTTGTTTTTTTAGACGGTTTATTATTATCTTGCTGTTGTCTTTGAGAGCTTTTTTTATTATCGAGAATTCTTTTTGTATCTCTTCACTGACTTTGCTGTCAGTTTGAGTCTTGTTTTTTTCTGTTTTTGTCACAAATAACTCCATTGCAATCTCGGCTTCAAAATAGGCACAAGATCGTATAAATTAAAAACTTAAGCGCTTTTTGAAATGTGCGGTTAGGTTTGTCCAAGTTGAAGGCGACTTCCAGAAATCCCTTTAACTGAAATGCTTCAAGAGGCATCTTGGCAAAAGTCCCGCAAGCGCTAAAGCATGGCGATTATAACACAGAGTCACTTTACAAGCAAGAAGAGGAGATTTCTAAACTGCGAAACACACAAAAAACACTAACTAAAAGTCTTTACTCGCTGATTTGTCTTGTCTTGATATATTTAAAGAAGCAAAGTTCAACTGCAGGATTACAACTAATCTCAACTCTAGGAAAACTCTTATATGAAAAAGGTTGCCGCTAATTTAATTCTTACGCTTGTAGTTGTAGGATTGATGATTTTCGCTATTTTCTATCTTATGGAAAATTCTCTTTTTGAGTTAACAGCTCTTAGCACTTACTATTTGAACAAGGTCGCTTCATATCAGATTACAACGCTTATTCTTGCCTTTTTGATTGTGCTTGTTACCGCCTTTCAAACTGAATTTAAATCAATTAGTCTTTTCTCGCTTTGCAAGATAGACGGGGATGTTGTTCCTGAACCTTGGATGGGACTAACTAAAAACAATAAAGATTCTTGGAAAAAGGTTGGCTTTTTATTTACTATTACTATTTCTATAGTGACGGCAATAATCATGTATTTTCAAGTTTTAAAAAGCGGAGTAATTCAAACTCTTACAATAGGAGTTTTTGTTCTGATTTTATTGTTTGCTCTTATTAATAGCTTTGTTGAGGAAGTGACATTTCGTCACACTTTTGCGAGTATTGTTGAATACCACAATCTTAACCCTAATATTTCTAAGGCACTCTCTGCTGTTATTTTTGGAGCTGTTCACTACTTTGGAGTGCCAAGAGGAGTGGCTGGTGTATTGTTGGCAGCTTTTCTTGGCTGGTTTTTATCGAAAAGTATACATGAAACTAAAGGTTTCTTTTGGGCTTGGCTTATTCACTTCATGCAAGATGTGATTATCATGACATCCTTGTATTTGATATTGAAGTAGTTTTATTCAGCAGAGTTAAGCAACAAAAAAATCGCAGTTTTTAAAACTGCGATTTTTTTGTTGTTGATTCTTAGTTTTATAAGAAACAGATAGATGAGTTTCGAAGCTGGTTTGGGGATTTTTTGTATGCTATTCCCCAAACACTACCCTCTGCCCCCTTCTCTTATTCGTCTTCGTCGTCGAAATCTCCTTCATCTTCAATATCCTCAGCAGATGAGGAGAGGGGAGTCGGCGGAGTCATGAAGAGTTCTTCTTCCAGAGCTTTCAGATCTCTGTCTTCGCCTTCTACCATGCTCTTGAAGAGTTCTTCAGGAGTATCTTCGACTCTTTCAACTTCAATTGGCAGGTTGGCGTATTCAATGTTTCTGTTTGCTGCCAAGCCTGTACCGGCTGGAACCAGCTTGCCTATTACCAAGTTTTCCTTTAGACCGCGCAGATAGTCAATCTTGGATCTTATAGCAGCCTTGGTCAGAACTCTGGTAGTTTCCTGGAAGGCGGCTGCAGATATGAAGCTGTCTGTAGTCAGAGAGGCCTTGGTGATACCCTGAATCATGGGCACGCCAACAGGGATTCTCTTGCCTTTCGCAGAAAGTCTGGAGCACTTGTCTTCGAAACGTCTGACGTGGATGGAGTCGTTCAAAGTGAAGTCTGAATCTCCAGGATGTACTATGGTGACTTTTCTGAGCATCTGTCTGACAATTATTTCAATGTGTTTGTCGTTGATGCTGACACCCTGATCTCGGTAAACGCGCTGAATTTCATCGTTCAGATAGCGTCTTACTGTAGGCAGGGCTACGACCTTGACCAGTTTTTTGCTGAAGATTTGCCCGTCAGTTATAGGATCGCCTGCTTCAATGTATTCGCCGTCATGAACTACCAAACCGGCAGAACCGTATTGGACTCTGACAGCTTTTTCACTGCCACTATTAGGATCTAGTATTGTTACGTTGGTTCCTGTAACGTGAACAACGCCTGATTCTTCTGCTATGACAGCTTCTTTCTTGGGCTTTCTGACTTCAAAGAGCTCGGCTACGCGCGGCAAACCTTGAACAATGTCTGTAGTCTTTCTGGCTGCTGTGCCCCACTTGGCAAGTATCTCGCCTTTTTTGACCATGTCGCCTTCTGAGATTCTCAGTTCAGCGCCGTCTAGAATCTGGTGGGATTCGCCAGGCTGCACTATTATGTTTTTGATAGTGCTCTTGAGTTTGCCTGTCTTGGTGGCATCATGTTCAAGAAGGACTACGCCTTTGTTCTTGGACTTAAGAATTGCCAGCATTTGGCCTTCTTTGACTGTATCGCCGTCTTTAACAAGGAGAGAACCGTCGGCTGCCATTTCTTTAGTGATAGCGTACTTTTTGGCCTTCAAGACACGCTGTTTAATCAGTATGCCAGGAGTTCCGTCTGTATCTTCTACTTGCTCATAAGCTTCAAATGGGATTGGAGCCATTGTTAGTTCAGTGTTTTGAAGAACAGTGGGAGGGAACTTCAGTTTGAGAGCTGCAGGATAGCTGAACTCAACACCGCTGTAAACAAGGACTTTTTCGATTATTTCTTCGCAAATTATCTTGTTGTAGCCGTAGATATAGTTCACTTTGCCTGCGATTTCGCTGATCATAGGATCTATGTCGCTGACAAGTTTGTCGCCTGCTTTTACCAGCTGACCATCTTCAACGCAGATTTCGGCTTCTTCGGGAACAGGATATTGAAGCTTCATTCCGTCTTCGCCCACAACGTTTACGGCTTCCTGTTCGCCTTTAAGTATGTAGACTTCTCTGATAGCACCAGCATTGGTAGCAAGAAGCTCATGAAGCGGTTCGTCTATAACAGTGCCGGCATCGGCTATGATATCTTCTGTTTCTCTGTCGATAGCAGCTCTTGCCAATGTTGCTCCATTAAGAATTGAAAGGTCGTCGCTTATCAGTCTGACACGGTGTTCAGATTTAATAGAAGTGATTTCAACTACGCCGTCTATTTCAGCCTGTATAAAGAGTTTGCTGGTAAGCTCTCCGTTTTCGGCAACTTCGCCTCCGTTAGGAATCTTGCAGTTTTTTTTAGGTCTGAGAATAACGCCTCTGGGAACGTCATATTCAGTTTCGTTCTTGACTATGACTCTCTTGCGGTCTTGGGTTTTGTTGGCTGCGCTCTTTTCGCTTATTACTTTTACAACGCCTGATATAGGAGCTATAAGCGAGAGTGTTTTGTTCTTTTCATCGATGGCGGCTGCCATTTCACCCTTGAATTCGTATTCTTCTTTAACTTCCTTAGTTACGGAAATCTTAGTGTCATGTGATGAGAGTTGGATTACGCCGTTTTCTTCCGAAACAACCGAGAAGAGCTTCTGGTTTGGATAAACAATGTCGCCGTTGCGGACATTGAGAATCAGACCTGTGGTAGCAGGTGATGCGTCCTTGGCCACTTTTACGCTCTTGGGCAGAGGATATTCAGCTCTTTCGCCTTCTTTGTCGTCTGTCGGGAAAACAAAGACCATACCGTTGTCGCTGATAACCTGGTTATTTTTAATCCTGAGATTTTCGAACTTGGTAACTCCGTCCATTCTGGCGATAGCAGCGTGAGACTCTGCATAGATTTCGGCTAGCAGATTGCCTGCGTGTATGATTTCGTTGTCCTCAACGCGCAGAACGGCTCCCTGAGGAATCTTGTAGTCTTCAATAATAAAGTCTTTTGTTACCGGGTCGAAGTCCTGTGTCAGAATTTTGATAGTGCCATTGTCAGAGACCACCATACCGTCTTTCAGTTCTATATCGTCGAAAATTACTTCGCCTGTATAGCCTGTAATGATATTGTTGGGGTTGTATTCTGCCAAAGCTTTGCCAGGAGTAACTTTTGCGCCTGGTTCAACGCGCATTTCAGCACCGACTGGTATATGAACACGGTCTTTTCTGCCGGATTTGTTTTCGACTACGAGATGACCGCCAACAACTACTGTTTTAATTGTTGAGCCGAATTCTGTTTTATCGAAAGTTTCCTGTCCGGAACCTATTTCAAACTTGGCTCTGTCTGAAATTTTTGCAAGACGCAGCATATCAAACTTGGCAATACCTGTTGTTCTGGCTTTGATGTATGAACGCTGTGCCAGAGCTACGCCGCCCAAGTGGAATGTTCTCATTGTCAGCTGTGTGCCAGGTTCGCCGATTGACTGAGCTGCGATAATGCCTACAGCTTCGCCTATGTCGACTTTGCGACCTGTTGCAAGGTCAGAACCGTAGCAGGCTTGACATATGCCAGTTCTGCATCTGCAGGTAAGAGGAGATCTCATTACTATCTTGCTTCTTACTTTGGCTTCAATGAAGTTGAGTTCTTTCATCTTGTCTATGACATATTCATTGAATTCCCTGTCAGGACGTAAAATCAGGCGGTTTGTGCGAGGATCTATTATCTGCTCGGCGTTAATCATACCTATTTCGATCTTGTCCATAGGTATGGTGAATTCGCAGGAGTTTTCAATTTCTGCCGAAATGTCATTGTCGCAGTAAAGACCTGCATTGAGAGTGATATTCTCGCCTCCGACTTCTATAACCAAAGGTTTCTTGGTAAGCGGATGCAGGATAGGTTTCGCAAGAAGTTTGCCTTCGACTCTATATCGTATGGGAACCATGATGTCGTCGATCATGATGTTGCTGGAGGTTCTGTTTTGTCTGACAGGAGCTATTTCAACGCCGTTTTCAGTTCCGCAGTCGGGTTCAATGATGACAACGTCTTGAGCAACGTCAACGAGCCTTCTGGTCAGGTATCCGGAGTCGGCGGTTCTTAGAGCTGTGTCAACCAGACCTTTTCTTGCGCCGTATGTAGAAATAAAGTATTCAGACTGGTTCAATCCTTCTCTGAAGTTTGATTTAATCGGGAAAGTCAAGATGTCGCCGCGGGGGTTTGACATAAGACCGCGCATAGCTGCCAGCTGTCTGATTTGCTGCATATTACCTCTAGCGCCTGAGAATGCCATCATATAGACGGGATTGTAGTCGCCGTATTTAGCTGTATGCTCAAACTCTTGCAGCAGGTCGTCCGTGACGTCTTCAGTTGTTTTGGTCCAGACGTCTATTTCAGCCTGTTTGCGTTCGTCTCTTGTGAGCTCGCCGTTTGCCCAGCGCTCACGGATTTTTTGAACTTTTCTGTCGGCTTGTTCAAGAATTTCACCTTTTTTGGGCGGGTCAATCATGTCAACTATGGAGATGGTCAAGCCGCTTCTGGTTGCATATTTGAAACCGAGGGATTTGAGTCTGTCCAAAGTTTTGCCAACTAAATGGAGGTCATATTTGTTGTAGAGCTGTTTGATAATCGCAGAGACATTGCCTTTTTTGACTTGAGCATTTTGATAGGGGAAGTCTGCAGGCAGGTTGTCGTTGAATATGACGCGGCCTATTGTAGTCTTGAAGTAGGGGTTGCCGCTTAAGTTGGCTTCTTCTGATTTTCCTGGCTGAAGAAAGAGGTTTCTCTTCATGTATATGGGAGCGGAAAGTTCAAAGTTGCCTGTTTCGTAGGCGTTTCTGGCTTCTTCAATTGAAGCGAAAACTTGCGGTTTGTAGACTGTGACAGATTCAACTTTGTCTTTTTTGAGAGCCTTTATAGCTTCGGGGCCGTCAAATACAAATCCTTTGTGCAAAGTATCAGAAGCGTCTTCAGCCAATACGAAGTCGGTAGGTCTTCCTTCTGGAAGCAGCCAGTTTTCCCAAGTTTCATTCTTTCCAAGAGTAATGGTCGTTCTCGGATAAGAATCATTCTCCGGTGTCATAATAGTCAAGTAGAACAAGCCTATTGTCATGTCCTGAGTCGGGAAGGCCACAGGGTTTCCATCCGCAGGTTTCAGTATGTTGTTGCTCGCCATCATGAGAAGCCTTGCTTCAACCTGGGCATCAAGCATCAATGGAACGTGAACGGCCATCTGGTCACCGTCGAAGTCTGCGTTGTAAGCGGTACAGACCATGGGGTGAATTCTTATGGCTTTACCTTCGATCAAAACAGGCTCGAATGCCTGAATACCAAGCCTGTGAAGTGTCGGAGCACGGTTCAGAAGGATCGGGTGGTTTCTGATAACTTCTTCCAGAACGTCCCAGACTTCGTCTTTTTCGCGCTCAATCATTTTCTTGGCACTCTTAATGTTGGCTGCCAAACCTTTGGCTTGGAGTCTCTGCATAACGAAAGGTTTAAAGAGTTCCAGAGCCATCTTTTTCGGAATACCGGCCTGATTAAGTTTGAGTTCCGGGCCAACTACGATAACTGAACGGCCTGAGTAGTCAACTCTCTTTCCGAGAAGGTTCTGTCTGAATCGTCCTTGTTTACCTTTAAGCATGTCGGTGAGAGACTTGAGAGGACGATTGTTGGGACCGGTAACGTTTTTGCCGCGTCTGCCGTTGTCTATCAAAGCGTTGACTGCTTCCTGAAGCATTCTTTTTTCGTTTTTGATGATGATGTCAGGAGCTTGAAGCTTGATAAGGCGTTTAAGACGATTATTGCGGTTGATGACTCTTCTGTAGAGATCGTTCAGGTCGGAGGTGGCGAATCTGCCGCCATCCAGCTGAACCATGGGGCGTAAATCCGGAGGTATAACCGGAACAACGTCCATAATCATCCACTCAGGTCTGCTTATGGAGCGGCTGAACATTTTTACCAAGTCAAGCCGTTTGATAAGTTGAGCTTTTTTGGTAGCGGGAGCTGTTTTAAGTTGTTCTGTCAGTTCTTTTTCGAGCTTAGGCAGATCTATTTCAGCGAGAAGTTCTTTGATAGCTTCAGCGCCCATTTTTGCTGTAAACATATCGCCATATTTTTCTCTTAGCTCTCTGTAGCCCATTTCTCCAGCTGTTCCTTCTTCGGGAAGCAGCTGTTTCTTGGAGAGCGGCAGATTGCCTGGATCTATGACTATATAGCTTTGGAAGTAAAGAACTTTTTCCAGTTCTCTGGCGCTTATGTCAAGCAAAAGAGCTATGTAGTTGGGGCTGCCTTTTGAAAACCATATATGTGCTACAGGTGTAACCAGCTGTATGTGTCCCATGCGCTCGCGTCTTACTGAGGATTTGGTGATCTCAACGTTACAGCGTTCGCAAACTATGCCCTTGTAGCGTATGCTCTTATATTTGCCGCAGAAGCATTCCCAGTCTTTTTGAGGTCCGAAAATTCTTTCGCAGAAAAGCCCGTCACGCTCCGGTTTGTGTGTTCTGTAGTTGATAGTTTCGGGTTTTTTGACTTCGCCGTATGACCAAGATCTTATTTTTTCCGGTGAAGCAATACTTATCTGTAAAGCATCAAATTTGTCCATTTCCAACATTTTGCATTTACCCTTTCTATTCTGTCCGGAGTGTCACTCACTCTTCGTCGTCTGAATCCGAATCATCGTCATCGGAGTCTTCAAGATCGTCGGAATCAAATGCGTCAACAAGCAAATCATCATCCGAGTCTTCCATCCAGTCTTCTTCTTGTTCCAATAGCAAGCCTCTTTCGCTGGGACTTGTAATCTGAACTTCCTGAGTATCTTTTTTCAGGTCGAGCTGCAGGGCAAGGCTCTGCATTTCAGATATAAGAACCTTGAAGGATTCCGGTATGCTGGGCTTCATTACGTTCTTGCCTTTGATAATAGACTCGTAAACCTGAACGCGACCTTCCACGTCGTCTGATTTTACTGTGAGAATTTCTTGCAGCAGGTGTGCGGCGCCGTAAGCTTCAAGAGCCCAAACTTCCATTTCTCCGAAGCGCTGTCCGCCGAATTGGGCTTTACCGCCTAGAGGTTGCTGAGTCACAAGGCTGTATGGGCCTGTGGAACGAGCGTGCATTTTGTCGTCTACCAGGTGATGAAGCTTGATGACATACATATAGCCGACCATAATCTTCTTGTCGAAAGGCTGTCCAGTTCTGCCGTCATAGAGCACAGCTTTTCCTTCGCTGTCAACAAGATGATGGGGGTCTTTGTCATAGCACTCTTGAAGTTGCTGCATAACAAATTCTTCGTTTTTGACTTCTTTGCCGTCGATCATTCGGCCTTTATTGAATACCGATGTGGCATAGCGTCTTCCCTGGTTTGCTGCAGCCCACCCTAGGTGAGTTTCAAGGACTTGTCCGACGTTCATTCTGGAAGGAACTCCCAGTGGATTGAGGATAATATCTATTGGGGTTCCATCGGCAAGATAAGGCATATCTTCTACAGGAACTATGGTGGAGATAACACCTTTGTTGCCGTGGCGTCCTGCGATCTTGTCGCCGACTGTGATTTTTCGTTTTTGAGCTACAAAAACTCTGACAAGTTTGTTTACACCGTATGGAAGTTCGTCGCCATTGTCTCTGGAGAAAACCATGACATCAACGATTTTGCCGCCTTCGCCGTGTGGAACCGTGAGAGAAGTATTTCTGACTTCTCTGGCCTTGTCGCCGAATATAGCTCTAAGGAGTCTGTCTTCTGCTGTAAGCTCTGTTTCTCCTTTTGGAGTGACTTTGCCTACCAGAATATCCCCGGCTGTAACTTTGGCGCCTATTCTGATTATGCCGTTTTCGTCCAGGTCGGCCAAAGAGTCTTCTCCGACGTTAGGTATGTCTCTGGTAATTTCTTCAGGACCAAGTTTGGTGTCGCGAGCATCTATTTCATACTCTTCTATATGAATAGAAGTCATGGTGTCATCTTCGACCATGCGCTGAGAAAGTATGATAGCGTCTTCGAAGTTGTACCCTTCCCAAGGCATGAAGGCTACCAACAGGTTTTTACCCAATGCCAGTTCGCCTGCGGAAGTAGCAGGACCGTCAGCTATAACAGTGCCAGGTCTGACTTTGTCGCCAATTTGAACTATGGGGTTCTGGTTGATGCATGTACCCTGGTTGGAGCGCATGAATTTTTGCAGCCTGTAGATGTCTTCAGACTCTTGTCTTAGGCGGATGGAATCGCAGACTGATTTAAGTTTGGAGAGATAGGTTATGTCGAGAGTTTGTCCTGATTCTATAATTATTTCGCCTGTGAGGTCGTCAACTATGGTGTCCATTACTTTGCGTCCCTGATGTTTTCTGAACATGGCTTCAGTGACAGCAATGGTTTCGTCTTCTTTTCTGCGGCTGGCGCGTTTGATTTTGATTGTCTCAGCGTCAACGTAGGAAACAACACCGTTGCTTCTGGCAAGAACCACAGCTCCTGAGTCGTGAGCTGCTCTGGGTTCAAGTCCTGTTCCTACCAGAGGAGGTTCGGTTTGTATAAGAGGTACTGCCTGTCTCTGCATGTTGGTGCCCATCAGCGCTCTGTTTGCGTCGTCATGTTCAAGGAATGGAATTAGAGCTGCGGCAACGCTGACCATCTGAATCGGAGAATACTTCATGTATTCTATCTCTTCTTTGGGAAGATATTCAAATTCATAGTCATCTGTATAGAATCTGGCCGAAACATAGTCTTCCATTATTTTGCCGTCATCGGAGATCAAACAGTCGGGATCGCCTACTTTGCATCTGTCTTCGTCGTAAGCGTCTTTGTATTCAATAGTCTTGAAATCTACTTTGCCTGTTTCGGGATCTACCGGGCAGAGAGGAGTGGTTATGAAGCCGTGGTCATCGATTTTCGAGAATACGCCTAAGCTGGCTATCAGACCTGCGTTAGGTCCTTCAGGAGTTTCAATCGGGCATATTCTTCCGTCGTGAGTCGGATGCACGTCTCTGACTTCAAAACCTGCTCTTTCGCGTTTAAGACCGCCTGGTCCAAGTGCTGAAAGCCTTCTTTTGTGTGTCAGCTCGGCAAGAGGGTTATTCTGGTCCATGAACTGAGAGAGCTGAGAGCTTCCGAAGAACTCATCGATAACAGCTGAAACAGGTCTGGTATTAATAAGAAGCTGCGGTGTGTAGCTATCCAGATCGTGAATAGTCATTCTTTCTTTAATGACTCTTTCCATTCTGGAGAGCGAAATTCTGAACTGGTTTTGAAGCAGTTCGCCGCATCTTCTGATACGTCTGTTGGACAAGTGGTCGATGTCGTCTGTTCTGCCGATTCCGTTGGTGAGGTCAATGAGATAACCGACGGCGACAATTATGTCTTCGACGCAAAGAACTCTGTCTTTTTGAACCTTTACTTCTGTAATGCCAGCTTCCTGTATTTTTTCAACTATGTAATCGTAGATTTCGTGTCCTTCTTCGACTATGATTTCGCCTGTAGCTTTATCTACTATTGTTTCAAAAGCGGTTCGGCCAATCAGATCTTTGATGCCTTTTTCCACATCGCTTAAGGCTACAACGGAGCATTCAGGAGAATACATTATTCTATAGCCTTTAGCTGCGTCTGCGGTTTCTATATAAGCGGGAATTTGAAGTTGTTCAAGAATATCGGCCTGTTTGTTTGTGATCTTCTTTCCGCCTTTGACTATGATTTCGCCTGTGGCTGGGTTAACAATATCTTTGAATGCGGTTTTGCCTGTAAGTCTGTCAACGAGGCGCAGTTTTTTGTTGATTTTGTATCTGCCTACGTCTCCGAGGTCGTATTTCTTGGGATCGAAATAGAGGCTCTTTATGAGGTTTCTGGCGTTTTCTTCAACAAATAGGTCGCCTTGGCGCAGTTTGCTGAAAATAGATCTTAGAGAATCTATAACGGCTTTTTGAACAGCTTCTTCGCCTTCTTTTTCTGAAA
Source organism: Candidatus Rifleibacteriota bacterium (assembly GCA_012520995.1). Taxonomy (GTDB): domain Bacteria; phylum Muiribacteriota; class Ozemobacteria; order Ozemobacterales; family Ozemobacteraceae; genus JAAYNI01. Next base: position 9,391 of record JAAYNI010000026.1, on the reverse strand, counting down.
CTGACTGTTTGTCATAGTTAAGAGAGCTGATGATGGTGTCATTGTTGTCAAAGAGAGCGGCGATTTCTTCGTCTGTGTCAAAGCCCAGCGCTCTTATAAAGGTGGTTATAGGAATCTTTCTTTTTCGGTCGAGACGAACGAAAATGGCGTCTTTCATAAGGTCCAGCTCGAATTCCATCCAAGCTCCTCTATAGGGAACTATTTTGGCGGAGTAGAGCTTCTTGGCTCTGTTAAAGCTATAGTAAACGCCAGGAGATCTGTGGAGCTGGCTGACTACTACGCGTTCAGCACCGTTTATAACGAAGGTTCCGCGTTCTGTCATGCAGGGGAGGTTGACCAGGAAAATTTCCTGCTCTTTAACTTCGCCTGTTTGTTGCATGATCAGTTGTACTCTTATGGTAAGAGGAATCGAGTAGGTGAGGTCTCTTTTGCTGCATTGATCCGGACTGTTTTTGACTCTATATGGGGCTTCGCCTATGAAAGCGATTTCGCAGTCTTTTTCAGTGAAACTGCAGTCATCGTAAAGGCATTTTTTCCGGAGCTTTGCTTGGGGGCAGTCTTTGCACATAGGTAAACCCAAGCTGTAGTCTTTATATTCGAGGCAAAGATTTCCGACGTAGTCCTGTATCGGGAAAACTTCCTGAAAGACCTCTTCCAGTCCTTGTCTTAGTCTTTTGTCGGGATCTTTCTCGGCCTGCAGAAACCATTCGAATGATTTGAGCTGCACGTCGATAAGGTTGGGAATATTATCAAATACTCTCTCCCTGGCCATCAAATATTTTTTGAATGCCGGTTGTTTTGTCGCCATGTTATGCCCTGCTCCTTAATAAACTGACCGAATATTAATAATTCGGTATCTCTAAAACAAAATAAGCAAACCGCCGTTCAGTAAAACTGAGAGCGGTTCGCTTGTTGTACATATAAATGTTTTTTTGCCAGTGAAGTGTTCAATTATTCTATAAAAATACTTAGTGACAGTCTGAGCCATGGATCAGCAAGCTTCTCCGAAGACTTAGCAATTTGCATGCCAAGAACCTTCTTGACATGGAGTCCGTAATATTATCACCGATTATTTTTAATGTCAAGTCAGTCGGAGGAAAAAAGAAAAAAAAATGTTGTACAGCTTAAAATCTAGTGCGGCGTAACATCTATAAAGTTGCATATTCAAAAACAACCGAGACAAGAAATAATTCATGCTTATATGATGTAGCAGCCGCACTAGAGTGGGTAGTGCTTGGTGGGTGGTGGGTAGTGAAATTCTTTGGGTCTAATATTACAGCCAATAACTGCTTTAAGATTGGTTATGTGTTTTTTTTTATAAGGCAAAAATCGACAGTAAATGAATTATTTAAAGAAAATTCATTTGTGGCAAGTCGTAAATTAAGAACAGAAATTTGCAAGATTTTTGTCCATACTGCCCTTAGTCTGTGACCATCTGCGTAATCAGTGGATAATATTATTCTTTGGAATTTTTCTGTGTATTCTGTGTGTTCAGTGGTTGAAAATGGTCTTATGTCTTTTTCTGTAATTTAGAAACGGTTTTTTATCCCATGTTTCAAAATATTGATAATTGTTTCTCTTTGCGCTACTATTCGCAGAATGCAAACGAACATTGATATAACGCAAATTTTCTTGGACGCGCCTGCGGGTTTCATGTCCATACATAAAATATCGAAGCTGCTTTCTATGCCTTATGGAACAGCTTATAACCGGATTCACCAGCTTGCCGATATGGGGGTGGTGACCATTGAAACCAAAGGTAAAGCCAAAGAATGCTCTCTTAATCCTGATAATTCTATTTCGGCGCTTTTGCTTGCTTTAGGCTCTGCTCAGAAGACAGAACAATATAAGCTTGCTTATCCTGCGGCGGCAAGACTTCTCAAGAAAATAGAAGACGTTGTGGCAAATAATTCGGGCACAAGAGCCAACGCGATACTTTTAATGACTCCCGAGCTTTTTGCTGAGGCGGCTCAGTCGGCTGAAAATTTAGTGCCCGATCCTGCGCCTCAAATTATAGACTTCATGTTCCTGAAGGCCGATGACGACTTTAACGATGAAATTGTTTCAACGACGGTGGCCTCAATGTTTCCTGCCAACAATGTGACGGCTTCTATAATGCCTTTGGATCATCAGACTCTTTTAGGTATGTTAAAAGAAAGTGAATCCAATGCGGGATATACTGCGGTTTCCATGCTTAGAAGCGGGATTTTGCTAAAGGGCTTTGAATGTTTTTATCGCCTGATTTTGAATGCGGTTTCCTCTCAAAGAAATTGATGCCAATGATATCTTTTCGATTAGCAAAAAAAATAAGCGGGGTAGCTTTTTTGTTTTTACTGCTTTTTTTATCTTCTCCATTTGTGCTTTTGGCTCAATATAAACTTAATGCGCAGGGCAAAAAAGTGTTTTCTTCTCCCAAGTTTTATGGCGGAAATCTGACCGGAAACATAGCTGGTCTGGAAATCGACAGTCCTGCCTTGCCTCTTGCGGAGGCGGCCAAAAAAGCTTTTGATGCTCAAAGATACTCGGCGGCTAAAGAAGGTTTCAAGGCGGCTTTGATGCATGAGCCTATGAATCCTCTTCTTTGGACTTTTTATGATGATTCTGCAGTAGAGGCCTATTTGAGCGGACATGTTTCCAAAACTGCTTATGATAACAGCTTGGGGGTTCCTCTTCCTTTTTATGCCATAGAAGATATAGGTTCTCATATCGAAATGAATACTCTCTATGTAAGCGGAAGGATCAAAAATATTTCAGAGTCTCCTATGGACAAGCTGGTTTTAGAGGCGGCGCTTTATGGTGAAAACGGCAAGCTGCTTAAGACCTCGAGAGGCTCTCTCAAAAACAGATATTTTAAGCTTAATCCTAATGAGTCGGCCTCATTTGAAATTCCGGTAAAGGGTTTCACGGGGAACATTTCTCAAATAAGAGTCAAGCTGCTTGCCAGCCAGTAACTTTTCTACTGTAAAACTTTTCTATCCACAGATTACACAGACGGGATTTTAAGCATAGCTTAAAATCAGTGCTGAGTGAACCGTGGCGAGTGGCGGGTGAGGAACGCCATCCAGATGAACTGCAGATTACGCTGATTAAGACAGGCATCAGAAACCAATGCTTGAACACAAAAACGCAAACAACACTTGCTTATCAGGATTTTTAAGCTATTAACATTTCAGTGATTGGCTCTGATTAGCGGCGGATACATAACGACAGTGGATGCAGGGTAGTGGGCGCTGAAATTCTTTTCAAGCTAATTGTTTAAATAGACAGCTGCTTTAAGATGCTGATAAATAGTTGAGACTTTTAAATTTGAAAAGCGGAGAGTAAAGCCTCAAATCAATGTACCCGATAATATGCTTTTATGTGTAACAGTCTGCTAGCTCTAAAAAACTTGTAATTGCTCTATTATTTTGTTAAACTTCAGCACGAAAGTTTGAACTTATGAAATATAATCGTGTACACCTCGAAACTATTGCATACGAACTGCCCAATCACATAGTCACTTCAGCTTGGATTGAAGAGCAGCTGGCTCCATTGTACAAGAAGCTTTATCTCAATCCTGGACAGCTCGAAGCCTTGACTGGTGTTCGTGAGAGACGCTGGTGGGAACCTGGACATATAAATGCGGTTGAAACTATTAAGGCCGCTAAAAAAGCTGTGGCAGAAACAGGCATTCCTGAAAAAGATATAGGAGCTTTGCTTTATTGTTCAGTTTGCAGAGATAATTTTGAGCCTGCTACCGCATGTCATGTCGCTTCTGCCTTTGATTTGCCTGCTATATGCACGGTTCATGATATCTCAAACGCATGCTTGGGAGTTCTCTCCGGCATTATTCAAGTAGCCAATATGATTGAGCTTGGACAGATTAAAGCTGGTATGGTGGTAGCTTGTGAAACGGCCAGAGACATTACTTCTATTATGATCCAAAAAATGCTTGAAGAAGGCACTATGGAATTTTTTAAGCAAGCCTTGGCAACTATGACAGGAGGCTCTGGCGCTTGTGCTGTTATATTAAGCGATGGTTCTTATGGCAATGATACTCACAAACTGCTTGGAGGTATAGCCATGAGCGCGCCTGAGCATTATGAAATGTGCCGATGGGGGCCTGACCAAAATATCCCTCCCCGCTATCCTCAGGTAATGGAGACTAATGCGATTGGTTTGTTAAGGCATGGCGGAGCCCTCATAAGATATACAGGTGAAGTTTTTTACGAGGAATTCGGACTTTCCCCTGAGAAGCTGGATAAAGTTATATCTCATCAAGTTGCCAGCTCAAACAGGGATGCGATGCTTAGCAATATGAATTTGACTTTGGAAAAAGATTTTTCAACCTTTCCTTTCTTGGGGAATATGGGCACTGTTTCTCTGCCTGTTACGGCTGCCATAGCGGAAGAGCGCGGTATTCTGGAAGAAGGGCATATAGTAGGTTTTATCGGTATAGGCAGCGGTTTGAACAGCATGGTTCTCGGATGGGAGTGGTAACATGAAATTCGATATAGCACAGTACAGGGATTTATATCCTTTTAAAAGTAACTTTTTTGTTCACAGTGATTCTTTAAAGCAACATTATATTGATGAAGGGGAAGCTGATGAGACATTAGTCATGGTTCATGGAAACCCGACTTGGTCTTTTCTTTATCGCGATGCTGTAAAAGAATTTTCGAAAGACTATCGCTGCATAGTTCCTGATCATATAGGTTGCGGTTTGTCAGACAAGCCGTCTGCTGATGTTTTTCCATATAAAATCAGTGAACACGTCGATCGACTTGAAAAGCTTTTGGATTATGCCAATCCTAAGTATCCGCTGACTTTGGTTCTTCATGACTGGGGTGCTGTAATAGGTATGGGATACGCAGTTAGACATCCAGAACGCATTAAAAAACTGGTGATTTTCAACTCGGCTGCATTTAGACTTCCTGCGGGACGGCCTTTCCCATGGGCGATAGCTCTATTTAGATTTACCGAGTTAGGTCCTTGGTTAAATAATCAGTTTAACGCATTTTCTATTATAGCCAGCTATGTCTGCACCCTTAAGGGAATGGACAGACGCGTTAGAGAAGCTTTTATAGGCCCATATAATTCACCTGCTAACCGAGTTGCTACCACGCAATTTGTTTTAGATGTTCCTCTGGAGCCTGGAGATAAATCTTATAAAGATCTTCTTCACATAGAAAACAATCTAAAGCTTCTCAAGGATAAGCCTACATTTATCTGCTTTGGCAGAAGAGACGTTTGCTTCAAGAAGTTTTTCTTTGATGAGTGGGTAAAACACTTTCCTGATGCAGAAACCCATTCCTTCCAAGCCGGTCATTATCTATTGGAAGATGTGTCGGATGAAGTTTTCCCTTTAATGAGAAATTTCCTAGAGTCAGACTCAAAACGAGGCTAAAATGACACAAAACGGAGTAAACATGGCTTCTTTCATCAGAAAGAATGCTGCTTTAACACCTTATAAAAAAGCTGTAGTCGTTCCAGGGCTTAAACCTCTAAAAAATGGCTCTGCCACTTATGCAAGCTATACTTTTAAACAGCTGGAACAGGCTACGGACAATCTTGCCAGAGGACTTTGCTCTCTGGGAATCAAGCGCGGAAGCCGTGTAATAGTAATGATCAAGCCGAGCTTGGAGTTTTACACTGTTTTCTTTACTCTTTGTAAAATAGGCGCGACTATGGTCATGATAGATACTGGTATGGGTCTTAAAAATATGAAGACCTGCATAGAGGAAGTAGCTCCGGATGCTTATATAGGCATTCCTATTTCCCACATACCAAGAATCCTCTTCAGATGGGGTTCAAAGACTATTAAGACTAACGTATGTGTGGGTTCCAAATTCTTTTTTGGCGGTCATGCCTATAAAGACCTTATGAAGTCAGACGACTCTCCATTTCCTATAGCAGAAATGGGTGTTGATGAACCAGCCTGCATAATGTTCACTTCAGGCAGTACCGGTGTGGCCAAGGGCGCTATATATACCCATGGCATGCTTACTACGCAAACAGAATATATAAAAGAGCTCTATGATTTGGGTTCGAAAGATTCTGACTTGGCTACTTTCCCTCTGTTCGGGCTGTTTGACGTTTGTATAGGAATGACATCTGTTGTCCCGGAAATGAATGCTGCCAAACCAGGAAAATCTAATCCTGTAAAGCTTATACAAGCCATGGAGGATAATGGAACCACTTGCATGTTTGGTTCTCCGGCCGTGGTGGACATTGTCAGTCGTTACTGTGAAGCAAATAACGTTAAGTTGCCTTTCCTCGAAAGAGTAATTTCCTGTGGCGCTCCAGCAAGAAACGATATTCTTGAACGATTTCAGAAAGCTCTCAACGAAGGAGTTGAGATTTACACGCCTTACGGAGCTACTGAAGCTTTGCCTGTAAGCTCTATCGGCAGCAAGATGATATTAGGTGAAACAGCTGCTGAAACAGACGCGGGAGGCGGTACATGCGTAGGCCTTCCTACAGGCGATATTCAGGTTAAAATAATTAAAATAACTGATGAGCCTATAAAAAACTTTACTCCTGATCTTGAACTCCCGGAAGGTGAGATAGGCGAGATTACGGTTAAGGGTTCTGTTGTTTCTCCAGGTTATTTTAAAAGACCGGAACAAGACACTTTGGCGAAAATCAAAGATGGTGACGGCTTTTGGCACAGAATGGGCGATGTCGGCAAACTGGACTCTCAGGGTCGCATATGGTTTTGCGGCAGGAAAAATCAGCGTGTAGTCGCCAAAGACAAGGTTTACTTCACTATACCTTGTGAAAGAATTTATAATAAACATCCGAAAGTTTTCAGAACCGCTTTGGTCGGAATGGGCAAACGCGGCGAACAAACACCTGTAATATTCTGCGAACTTGAAAAAAATGCTCAGGATATAAATCCTGAAGCTCTTATAAAGGAACTTATGGAGCTTGGAAGCAAACACGAGCATACAAAAGATATCAAGCATTTTCTGCTCCATCCCTCTTTCCCTGTTGATATAAGGCACAATGCCAAAATCAATAGAGAAAAGCTTGCGGAATTGGCACCGGAGGCTTTAAAAGGACGAATTTAATAATTAAACTTCTCAGAAAGGAAGCGGCTGCTTAATTATGACTTATTCCAATTATCCTATTACGAGCGATGATACTGTTCTTGTCACTGGCGGCGGCGGTTTTTTGGGAAGAGCTACAGTAGAGCTTCTCCTCCAAAAAAAAGCAAAAGTCCGAATTACTGGGCGTAAAACATATCCTGATCTTGAAAAAGCAGGCTGTGAAGTATTTCAGGGCGAGATATCTGATAAAGATTTGCTTTTGAAAGCTACCGAAGGTTGTACAATGGTTTTTCATATGGCTGCTAAAGCCGGCACTGAAGAACCTTATTCGGAGTTTGAAAGAATAAATTACAAAGGCACCCTAGCAGTTATAGAAGCTTGCAAGAAAAATGGAGTTAAAAAGCTGATTTATACCAGCTCTCCTTCGGTTGTTTTTGCAGATGGCGATATTGAGGGAGCAAACGAGTCTTTGCCTTATCTGGAAGATACCAAAGACTCTCCATATTATCCTAAAACGAAACGTATGGCAGAAAAAGCTGTTTTGGCGGAAAACTCTGAAAACTTGGCAACTACCTCACTGCGCCCGCACTTGATTTGGGGTCCCGGAGACAACAATCTCCTGCCTAGAATTGAGTCTAAGGCCAGAGCCGGCAAGATGCGCTTTATAGGCGACGGAACCAACAAAGTAGACACTACTTACATACTGAATGCGGCAACAGCTCATATTCAAGCGGCAGAAGCCTTAGCGCCGGGTTCTCCTAATGCAGGAAAAGCTTATTTTATAACCAACGGCGAGCCTATGCCTTTGAAAGATGTTGTGAACTCTATGCTTGCTGCAGCTGGCTGTGGACCGGTTACATCTCATATTCCCGTGAAAGTGGCATATTGGATGGGCGCGCTTTGTGAGTTTGTATACAAAAAAGGTTGGTTTGGTCTTAAAGGCGAACAGCCTTTAACAAGATGGGTTGCAGGTGAAATGGCAACGGCGCACTGGTTTGATATAAGCGCTGCAAAGCGTGATTTCGGTTATGAGCCTATAGTCAGCATGAAAGAAGGTTTCAAACTCCTGAAAGAGCATTGCGATGCTCGAAACAAAAGCAATAAAAGCTGATGGATATTATAACCCAAGGACTTCTAGGTTCGGCTATAGCAACTGCTACAGGCAAGCCTAAGAATATTAAGAAAAAGGCTTTGGCAGGATTTCTGATTGGCTTGTTGCCTGATGCCGATTCATTTGCGGGCTTCTTTGGCCGCTGGGCTAATCTTGATTTTCATCGTTCTTTTACGCATTCTCTGCCAGGCACTTTTCTTTTGGCTTTCCTAACGGCATGGCTTGCTAAAAAGCTTTTTAAGACGGAAGATATGACCTACAAAGACTGGCTGTCAATTTCAGCTTTGGTCTTGATGACTCATCCGCTTTTAGATTTGCTTACTTCCTATGGCACAGAGGTTTTGTATCCTTTCACCAGAGAAAGGCTTTCATTGGATTCAGTCGCCATAGTTGATATTTTCTATTCTTTGCCATTGCTTATTATCACAGGCTTAGCTCTCTTTTCTCGCATAGCAGAGCCTAAGCTGAAAAAGTATGCTAAATATTCCCTGATAATATCTACTTTTTATTTGATATGCGGTTTTTCGAACTCGGCTTTGGCAGTTAGAATAGGCAGTAAAGCTTTTGCGGAAGAAGGTTTTGTTGCTGAAGAAATAAGAGCTTTGCCGGAACTCAGTACTATAAAGCGTTTTAGGTTGCTAGGCAGAGACAAAGACGGAAATTTCATGCTCTCTGACACCTCTGTCTTTGAAAACAAGGTTTCAAGCAAACCAGTTAAACTTCTTTCAGAAAAAAATAAATATACTGAAGCTGTTTATAACCATAAATATGGAAAACTCTTCAAAAGATTCTCTATGAATATGAGCCGTGCGACAACATCTGTGATGAAGGATGGCAATATCAAAGTGCTTTTGTCAGATATGCGCCACGCTAATTTTGCAGGCCGTGCCGGAAGCATCTTTGCGGCAACCTTTATACTTACGCCCGATTGTGAAATCATATCAGCTGAATTAGGCAATCACAGCTGAATCTCAGAGCAACAAAACTCTTTTCTGAACCACGAAAAAGACAAAGGCAATTTTCAACCACGAACCACACGAAAAGCACCAAATACATTTATTAAACCACAGAATACAAGGCAGAGTAACATTAGCTTTCAGCAGAAGATAATGTTATGTCAGTTGATCCGGACCCCAAAAAGGTAACACATTTTCCGACAATATTTCCCCTTTCGTGAAGGAGAAAGGAAAATGTGTTATGGCATATAGTATTAAATTCAGGAAAAAAGTTCTTAATGAAATCTTCAACG
>JAAYNI010000002.1 GCA_012520995.1 Candidatus Rifleibacteriota bacterium | reverse complement strand
GAGGGCAAAATTGGGCAAAAATTGCATTCTGCTACCGCATAATCACAATTTTTGCCCTAGCCTCTGATTAAGGACAGATGCTGATGTTCGATGCTAGGGGGAGCTAAACAATTCAACTCGCCACTCGTCACTCTAGTGCGGCGGCAAATCTGTTATGCAACATTGAGTTTATTAACTTGGAGAATATAATAAGCAACTTTTAGATGTTACATAGCACTAGGGCGTATAGCTGTATATCTTGGCTGTAAACCTATTTGGATCTGCCATATTTTGCGTGTCGCAATAATAGATCACATATATCTGCGACCCGCAGGGAACCGCGTAAACTCTCTTAAAATTAGGCACATCAGCTATTTTAACGGGCGAGGGCAAAGTGCGGACAGAAAAAGACTTGTAAGTGAAACCGGATGACAAACCCGACATAGCAGTTTTTCTGACAGCAAAGTTGTCTTTTCCTGGAGCGTTAAATATAAATATCTCGCCATTGAGAGCACACATAGCTGAGGTTGAATCTATAGTTGAGTCTGCAGGAAAAATGTTGGCATGTTGTTTCCAACTATTCATATCGGCAGCGTTATCAGTTCCAATATTGTAAACATATAAATCACTCCCTCTGGCGGAATAAACCACTTCATCAGAATAGCAAAGAGGAAAATTAGTGCCAGGATTGCCAGGATGATAACCGACATTGCCATTTCTAACTTCACGGAACACGCCCCGCTCACTGTTTTGTCCTGATTCGCTGCTTTGAACGGCATGAGGCCAGAAGAGGGCTGTGTAGTTATCTGCAGGAAGATTCGTGTCACTGTATAGCATTTGATCCTCGCCATAACTCTTCCCTGCCAAAAATATGCCGTAAGGAGTAACACAAGAGCTGCCTTTGAAGCCTGAATATTCCTTCCAGTTGTCAGAGTCTCTCTTTATCTTGGTGTTTTTATTCTCTTCCCTTTGAAAGAGACCTATTTGCATAATCTTTGTATTAGAAGAGTCTTCTTTTAACTTAAGCCGAAAATGAGTTGAAGAAAGAAGAGCAGGATCATTCACAAAAAATGTCTGATACTTAGCATTGGAGCGTCCTGTCTCATCAGGTTTTTTAAACAAATATTTTACATTCTCTTCTTTAAGACTTCCAAACTTTAATTTCGAGGCAATCTTCTTAGGATCCGTAAGGTCAGTAGGATCTGGATAACCGAAGTCCACCTCCAATTCTTTATCATTCACATCAATCCATACACAGACAATATCAGGCTTAACCGGTTTGTTGAATTTAAAATCTATAACCAAAGGCTTATCGTAAGAAACACCCGCAGAATCAGGATAGGGTTTCCCCCCTGTCAGCCAGCTAGTGCTTGAATCTATAAATACTTCGTCATCAAGCTTACTCCAAAAGAAGGAATTTTCAGTATCTCCTTTTCTTCCGGCATAACCAAGATTTTCAAGATGCGGCTGGCGATTAAACATTTTTAAAAGGTCTGAAGCTGAAATGTCTGTGTTTTCATCATCGGCACGCTCTATTGTAACCTCCAGATCGCCCGCTGTGCCTTTAAGAACTGCTTTTGCTCCAGACGAATTCGCAACAGATAAATACTGCGGGATCAGCCTTTTCACTCCTGCAAGCCATAGCTGCATTTCATAGATGTGTTCAGTGCCGCTAGACGAATTTTGGAATCTTGTGAATTTTTGCAATTTCGGCTCTACTGGAATAGTTGTAACATAACCTGGGGTTGTTCCTGTACTTTCAGATGTTCCAACATCCTGCCCTCGGCTCTTTTCATATTTAAATTGGTTATCACTATGACTTTCTCTATAGGGATACCTGATAAAGTTATCATCATTTGTTGTAGCGCTTGTATCTATTTCGATAGTTTTTACTTGGTTTCTTTCGCTTCTGAAATAGATTCTATTAAAACAATAAGCATGAGATTCCTTTTGACTGCCATATGTGAACCTATCTATTTGGTGATTGCCGCCAATAGTGGCTAGATTTATATAATTTTTGCATGACGTTGAAGGAGCAAGATCATTCAAACACTTGTCATGACCACAAAAAACAGCAGCCACATGACCTTCTGCATTTGCAATGCTCTTTTGATTATTCAACAAGTCATTAGGTTGGTTTTCTGAATTTTTAACCTGTACATAACTGTTAATTTGTGTATTATTGTTACCAGCTTCACCTTCTCCATGAAAACCTCCTCTATATAAGGAATAAGGCAAAGGCAAAGCAAGGTAATGAGTGTCGCTGCTATCTCTTGCATTAGGCACTATATGGCTTATTCGCAAATCAGTATAGCTGCCGTTTCGATTCGCTGCAGAGTCGCCCCAGCGTTTTATGTCATATGAAGAAACTTCGGCCGAATAGCGGGTGATTGTTGATGTAAGATCAGCTGCGGGATCCGGATTATATCTCCTAGCTTCGCCGCCGAAAGCATAGACATAATCATCCATAGCCGCAATAGCAGCCCCGGGAGTGACAGCGAAAGGATTTTCATCATAAGAAAAGCCTCCGTTCTCAAATTTCAGTTTGTAAATCCTGCCTAAGCTCTTGCCATCCTCAGTATTTTCTGTCGCAAGGTAAAGCCCGCCTTCCGCCAAGGCAGCTCCTGCCAGCTTGCCAGAAAGAGTCAAGTCTGCTATTGGCGATGCTGCGGTTGAGTCTGTATTGTTGCCCAATAAAGTTGCTTTGCCATTAGGCGGCGAAGTTTTAATCTGATTGAAGGGCAAAGAAGCAAGCGAAGCCTTATCTCCTTCATAATCTGCGCTTGGACTCCAAACTCTAGGTTTTTTATCACCATCACCATAGGGACCTTTAAAGACTTTGGCAAAATCTTCATCTGAACCCTTAAGAGCTTTTTTTATTTCGGCTATCTGATAAAGCTTGACTTGTTTAGCTTCTGTTACAGCCAGCTCAGTTCCGTCTGAAGTAACAGTCAGAGAGTCTTCATCACAATCCACAAGAGCAGTTTTATAATACATGCTGTTAGGCAAAACGCCTATTATAAGAGTCTTGCCGCTGGCAGCACTTACGGGCATAGCGGCCAGCAAAAGCGGATTAGATGTATCTCTGTCGAATATAAAGCTGATCTTGTGAAGATCCAAAGAGTTTTGGGCTAAATATGAAGTTGCTGAAATTGGAGCAGCAGAAATATCAAAGGCAAGTTCTTTTATCAGAATGGGTTTGAAGTTGAAAACCTTAGACCAGGCTGTGCCCATAGGATAATTTGTATATTTTGTTTCTTCAGAGCCAGAATCATCGTTTTCAAACAGAAACTTTCTGGCACCTGCTTGCGCCCACTTCGTTGTACCAAGCCAAGAAGACTTTGCATGCGGGTCTGCAGCAAATAACCTGTGAATGTTCGTAGTATTATCAAAGAAATTCGCTCTGTAGAATTCATTTTGTCTTGTCACCATGTACTGAAAGGGAGCCATGGAGGTTTTGGACATTTTAAAGTTGCCGCTGTTCAGGTCATTTCCTTGTTCTTTTCCTATCTTCAGATGCGAATCTTTATCGAAAAATATGATATTGCTTGGTCGTGCTAGATTTGTATTATTAGACCCATCAGGAGAATCAAGGTTAAAGCCGGAAATATCTCTATTGAAAGGAGCCATCAAATAGCCTGTTAAATTGGTGTATTCAAGTTTATTGCGATCAGAACGATCCAATGAAGAACGAAAAGCAAAGGGAGTGAGCTTATATCTAAGGTAACTGGTTTCATAGCTGTAACCGCCACCTTTCTTATTCAAAAAACTGAAGGCGGAAAAGATATTGGAAGAATTTTTATTTGCCCCACTATCCGTTTCGCAAAGATTGTCATAACTTAACTCATGACCTGAAGTAGAAGCACTAGAATATTTATATGCTGCAGCTTGCCCATTGACGTTTTTATGGTGTTTTAAAACACCTTTAATCTCTGTTTTATCGCCGAAATCTATATTAGCCATATCATAGAAATAAATCTTAGGCTGAGTATTTCCTGCATCATCTTTCTCAAGAGCCATTATAGCTAAAAGCATGTCATCGGCAGACAAAGCCAGTTTTCTGGCATAAGCCGGAGGGAAATTTTTCTCTACCGGAGCCACAGTGCCTGCTGATGACTTGAGTATAAAGTTTGCCTGAAGCTTAAGAATATTACCCAAAGGATCACAATTGAGATTGCTCCCATTCAAAATATTATCAAATTCAGTTTGGTTGTTCACAGATGGACTATAAATCTTAAAGTCAGAATTGCCGCCCTTTGAGTTTTTAGATATAACTCCAACCTTTCTCAAATCATCCAACTCATCATAGTAGTTAGCCGAGTCGTATTGCCAACTATAACCATCCATTGTTACAGAAGGAGTTGGGGGATCTGAAAAAAGAGGAAGATAAATATTGCTATATCTACTTCCTGTCCTTCGCCAATAGCGTACTCTGGCAAATCTAAACCAGCCTGCTTGATATTTCCTAGATGGGGAAGCAGGAATTTTCCCTCCATTTTTCCTCCAGGTAAGAGGAATATTATAGTTTATATAATTAGGTGAAACAAGTATGGGATCCGCATAGTCATATACCTTTTTAACCTGATCGCCTGGTTCTTGCACCTCAAGAATCACAGGATAAATTAAACGAGGAACGTCTTCAAATACCCATCTTGAGTTCCGTCCTGAGCTCCATTTTGATCTGGTAAACTCCATCTTTTCGACAACATTGCCAACCGCCAAAGAGTTTTGCACCACAACAAGCCTTGCCTCATGCTTATATGCAGAATCCCAACCGCCAAAACCCACATCAGGAACCCTTAGAAGATCACCTTCTTGAACTACAGAACCTGTCGAAACGTTGGTCCAAGTTGCGAAAGGGCGGTTTACAGAGCGAAGCTCTGGTTCTTTGTAATCCCGCGGAAATCTGCCGATATAGTCTATTTGCGAACCGCCGCCCTCATCAATTTCATCGGCTCCGTATCCATCCTTAAGGCGCAGATTCAACAGCATGGCGCCGCCTTTGCGCAAAGCAGCTGTACACGCCGAAAACCATGTCGGGCCTGAATCATTTTTAGTCATTAGTACTCGGTCAATAATAAATCTATTATCGCTGCCATTTTGCCCCATGCCAGGATAATAATTTTCCAAGTTTCTATCTATAATCCTGTTCACAGCTCCATAAATACCGTTATATTGCCAGTCATCATATTTTCCAAAGGCTTTTTTTCTGTGAAATTCCGCTACCCAAAAACTGGGAAACAAGCCTTTAAGTATTCCAGGGTCTCCAATTTCTGGATAAAGAACTGCCAAGCCGTCATTTAAAAATGTCAAACCTGTGCTCAAAGCATCGACATAGGTTCTATTATCAATTATAGAATCCGGCTTTTTTGTTGAATCTGCTTCAGTAACATAGTTCACAAAACTTTGAGCGTGATTCACAAGCTTATGCAAACTCCTTTGTTTATCAGCCGCTGTTTGAGCAAGACCATTAGAAACATTAAAAGAATAATAATGCCCAGTCGGCGACAAATAAGTCTTAGAGAGGTTTTTGTCATATGCACCATCATCTGAGTTGATCCCATTATAGGTGAAAGAATATTTTAAAATTTCATTTGCCCAAACAGGACGAGCCCCTGGAGCTTTCACGAAAAGATTCTGATCAGCATCATTTTCACGCCAGTAAGTTTCTTTTGCCTCCGGCACAGCTTGAGATATATTCAGAAAAGAAGCATAGGCCTGTTTTTCAGTGCCTCCTTTAAAACTGGTATAGGCTAAAGTATTGCGAGGCCTGGCTGTGGCAATGGCTGAAAAATATTCGTCTTTCTCTATCTGCAAGGCCATGTGTGGCTCAACAACTGTTCCGTCAGCAAGCTTAACTTTTGTTTCTTTTAATCTCGAATAAGCATTTTTATCTCCTCTAACCTGCTCTACAAGAGTATAATAATGCAGCCTGCGACAGGCTTCCCCCTTGACAGAAATCCCTCCTTGTCTAGTGTTAGCAGTTGCAGCAATTGGATCAGCCAAAGCAACAACAAATGTATTCATTTCCGGAATCCAAACAGAATCAGCATGAGAACCATCAAAGTGAAGTCTTTCATCCTTGTAGTATCTAAAATAATTACAGTCGCGATTAGATTCAGGGTTAGGCCAAGAATCTAGACTTAGTGGACTTGGTGGACTTGAAAAATAATTGGGATTTATGTTTTTTTGAGTATTTAAAAGGTCATAGACTTTAAAAACATCAACAGAGCTGGCATTGAAGACAGTAAAAGGAGCAAAAGCAAGCAGACGGGAATCGCCTGAAAAAGTCATAGATTCTGCCGCATTTTTTGGTATCGGAGTTGGGCTTTCGTGAAGTTGTCTTAGAGAGCGAGCATCGTAAATAAAGAGATATTTGTGCTCTTTTTCTGAGGGACCTGTTCCACGAGCTAAAATATAAATAGTCTGACCGTCGGCTGTCATATCTGCTGCCAAAGCTTTACGGCTGCCAGGCAAAGCTATATATTCTAAAGAATCTAATTTCATCTCCACAACCAAATTCCCATTAGCTACACCAGGATTCCATGGCATGTACATGGGAAGACGATAAATTTTATCGCCAAGGCTGAAATAGAGATTGCCATCGTGACCCGCAAAACAAACATAATCCTCAGGAAAAGACACTGCGGGTCCGGACTTAAAGTCAATAGCAAAGGCGGCGGGCTCATGATTTCCATTAGGCTCATCAATAATTTTGCTGAAATCAATTACCAAAAAATGAACCGAATCACTTGCACAATAAAAAGGCACAAAGCAATATTTGCCGTCAGGGCGAAAAGCTACACCTCCGTATCGCCTCACAGTATTCATAACATTTTTCCCTGACTGCCATTCTTTTGCCGGAGGATCGGCAGCTGGCAGCATCATATTAAATTTTGCCGCTGGCGAGCCTAAACGATCATTATAAACAAGAACCTTATTATTGGTTTGAGCAACTATGTGCTTGCCGTCAGGAGAAACCGCTATATTAAGCGGATAGCCGATGTCGCCTGTCATATCACTTGATGAAACAATATCCGACTCTGTGATCTGCTCGCCTCTGAGCGGATCTATTTTCAAGATCCTCCAAGAGCGATTACTTTCATTAGGTTTTGTGTAAACTCCCACATATATATAAGGCTTGTATGTAGATTTAGGAATATTGAGCAAAACAGAATAAGAAACAGGAGCAAAGTTGGTTTCTTGCCCATCCGCCTCCCAACAAACCTTGCCTTCTACATTCAAACTCAAAATATTCTCCAGTTCTACTGGGGAAACACCTGTCCCATCTAGAGAAGAATAGTTCACATATTCAGAGGGAAGAGCCGTGCCTGGAATATATATGCCATCGGATATGCTGTCGGAAATATATTCCACCTTCTCATATGTAGAAGTATTCACATGATAAATAGCTATGGTGTTGTCTTTGGTTAAGACAGCAGAATCCAAAGGAAAAGAAGTTTCTTCGCTTGCATCAGCTCTGGAATAGCTGCCCCCGCTCCAATAGTCAATCGAGCCATTGGGAACAGCCGGCTCAATTTTGTCCTTCTGAGCCCGCTTAAGCAATATAGGATTAGTATCTGCGCTGTCGTAATAACCCAAATAATAATAGATATGTTGTGAGGGAGGAACTCCGCCTGATACGGAATGAGCTGCCAAACCTTCGTTATAGATGTTTCGGGTGAGTCTTTTGAGGCGATCTGAATGAGCAAAGTCTTTGGTTTGAACCGAAGCTTTATTGACAGAGCTTACGACAGGCAAAAAACAAAGGCTGGCAAGTATTATAGCGCCTATAGCCTCTATCAGAGTAAAAGCAGATTTCTTGAAGTTCATATCCTCGCCTCTCTCAAGTTGTTGTCTATCTCATTATAACAGAAACAACAAAACCCCAAACTATTTAACCACGAAATACACGAAAAATACGAACTGAAAAAACCTCTTTGAAAGCACAGATGGGATTTTAAGCGCAGCTTGTGCTTAAGGGAGTAGCCTAAGAACTGGTGGCGAGTGGCGGGTTGAATTGTTTACAAGATCAAATCGTCAGAGCAAGTTTTTTGGCAGTGCTTTTAAACTTGGCTACGCTCATTCCAAGCTGCTCAGCTGCCTGCTTAACAGTAATTATATTCTGATTTACAAGCTTTATCAAAGTTTCAAATTGCCCTCTGAGAAGACCTTTCTCCATGCCTTTCTCCATGCCTTTTTCCATGCCTTCATTTAACAAACGGTCCATAATATTTGTCATTTTGACTCCTCCTGTCTGCGGCATAGGCAATTTTGCCGCATATTCAAAAAATTGTTCGCCTGTTGCTTTTGCCAAAAAGTTAAAAACAGGATAGGGATGCCTGATATCTCGAGCAGACGGCTTATATTCCTGTTTCTTATGTATTTGAGTAAAATACTCCGCTATAAATCTGAAATCACTATTGAATAAATTAACTGTTTTATCAGACAAAAAGGATATTTCATAGACATTTGCTTTATAGTTGTTTACATGAGGTCTCAGTCTCTCAGGAAATTCTGCAAAAGTGTCGTAGAGAGTTCTATATCTCTCCCAAGGAACAGAACCGAAATAAAGCACTATAGTGATCACCGGATAACGTTGTCCGCTTTTATTCGGTTCATCAATCAGCTGCTGTTTATATGCTGAACCGTCATAAGAGAAGAGACGTAAAGGCATATCAGGATCAATCGAAGTTTGGTTTTCAATCCCGCAAAGCGCTATTCTTACTTCTGTATTGCCCCAATATTTGGAAACATCGCGAAATTGCTCTCGCAACTTGCCTTTTTCATCCATGAAAACAGAAGAAGCGGAAGCTTCAAAAAGACTGTCTTCTTTAATTACTTCTTCACCTTTAAACAGCAAGACATTGAATATGTCAGCGAAGACATCGTTATTTGCTTGCAAAATTTTGTGAGATTTATCATGCTGCCCCATGCTTCACTCCTCATCTTCTTTTAATTTTAATGAAGTTTATGAGTTTAAGCAAGACAGGATTTCAAGCGCTGTTTGAAATCAGAGAGCAGGGGCGGGGTTAGAAGCAAGAACCGGAAGAAAGACCTTGTAAACCGCAGAACACACACAGAATACTCAGAAAAAGGACAGAGTTTTTTTTATTTTCTAGATTTTTTCCAGCTTTTTACTGGTCACGGATAAACAGTGGGTAGAAAGGGCGATTTGCAATATTTTCTATTTGAATTATGCCATCTAAGTATTATCAGGATTTTTTAACATTAAAGCTTTAGCTGTTTATGAGCTGCTTAGAAAAATGAGCAGTTTCAGAGATTGAGTTCTAAACAATTATTTATACTTTCAAATTTATAATTTAATTAAGCTCGTCACTCGTCACCCGCCACTCACCACGAACAAAAAAGCAGCCATGCTTTTTGCATAGCTGCTTTTTTTGGGTAAAACTGAAAGTTTTACTTAAGATCTACCTTAGCGCCGGCTTCTTCAAGTTTCTTCTTCATAGCTTCGGCATCGGCCTTGGAGGCACCTTCTTTGATTGCCTTGGGAGCAGATTCAACCAATTCTTTGGCTTCTTTGAGGCCAAGACCTGTGAGTTCTCTCACGGCTTTAATTACGTTGATCTTGCTGCTGCCGATTTCGGCGAGAACTACGTCGAATTCGTCTTTTTCAGCTTCCGCTGCGGCTGCGGGGCCAGCTGCCATCATTACGGGCGCATTGGCTGTTACATCGAATTTTTCTTCTATAGCTTTAACCAGTTCTGAGAGTTCCAGAACAGTCATTTTTTCTACTGCTTCCAAAATTTGATCTTTAGTCATTTCAAAACTCCTTAATTGGCTGTCAAATATTGATTAGATAGGCAAAAAAACGCCAGGTCAGGCAGCAGCCTGTTCTTCTTCGCGTTTTTTGCGCAGAGCGTCGATAGCGCAAGCGAACTTGCGAATCGGACCTTGGAATGCGGATGCGAGCATGGAATAGAGTTCCTTTTTGCCCGGTATCTTGGATATAGCTTCAAGTTTGGCGGGATCAAGAACTTCGCCGTCCATAAAACCTGATTTGAATACGAGTTTGGGAGATTTGGAGGCAAACTCGAACATGGCTTTAACAGGAGCTATTGGATCTTCGTAACCGAAGGCTATAGCAGTGTTGCCTACCATGTCTTTTTGCAAATCTTCCATAGGTGTGTCAGCCAAAGCTCTGGCAAGCAGAGTGTTTTTGACTACGGCAAACTCAGCGCCTGATTCTCTAACGGCTTTTCTGAGAGCTGTCATGTCATTAGCTGTAACTCCTGCGCAGCCTGTTACTACAACAACGCCGGCTTTGGAGAGTTTTTCTTTGAACTCGTCAACATAAGCTTGTTTTTCCGACATGCTTTTCATTATATGTTGTCACCTCCTTGCAATTAGCGGCAATAAAAAAGACCCTTTCGCCTAGAATCGGAAAGGGTCTTTTTGTGTTTGCAAAAATTCATTTCCGGTCTCGGCGGGAAGGCTTTAAGTGAAAGCCTATTATTTTTCAACCTGCGGTCTTTGACCTTAGAGCTTTTTCAAAGGAAAAGCTCTAAGAAAACTTATTTATCTTCAAGGGCTGTTCTGGCGTCAGCCAGATCCAGTCTGTATCCGGGTCCCATAGTAGAGCTGATGGTGATTCCCTTAATGTAGGTTCCTTTAGAGCCTGACGGTTTGGCTCTGTTTATCGCTCTGTAGAAGGCGAAGAAGTTTTCTTTGAGCTTTTGGGCATCAAAGGATACTTTGCCTATAGCTGAATGAACAATGCCTGATTTTTCAGTGCGGTATTGGAGCTTGCCAGCCTTAAGTTCGACAACTGTCTTTGCAACATCGTTGGTGACAGTTCCGACTTTGGGGTTCGGCATAAGGTTTCTGGGCCCGAGAATGCGGCCGAGCTTACCCACATGTCTCATCATGTCGGGAGTTGCGACGGCGGCGTCGAAACCAAGCCAGCCTCCTTCGATCTTGGCGACCAAATCTTCGGCGCCTACGAAGTCTGCTCCTGCTTCTTCAGCTTCCTTTGCTTTATCGCCAACAGCGAAAACGGCTACTCTGGTTGTTTTCCCAAGTCCGTGGGGCAAAGAACAGCTGCCTCTGAGCTGCTGATCGGCGTATTTGGGATCCAGTCCGGTGCGGATAGCAACGTCGACGGATTCGTCAAATTTAGCGTTTGCGGTAGTTTTGAGAGCCGCAAAAAGTTCATCTACGCCATAAAGCTTTTCAGAATTTACCTGTTTTTTAAGTTCTCTGAATCTTTTGGAGTGTTTCGGCACAGCTTTGTTCCTCCTTTCTTTAAAAGATAGTAATTAGTGTTTAGTCGACGACTTCCATGCCCATGCTTCTTGCAGTGCCTTTAACAGTATTCATAGCTGCTTCTATGGATGCTGCAGTGAGGTCGGGCATTTTCTTTTCGGCGATTTCTCTGATTTGAGCCATGGTCACTTTGCCTACTTTGGTGCGGCCAGGTGTCTGGTTACCCTTGGGAATGCCGGCAGCTTTTCTGAGCAGGAAGGAAACCGGAGGCGTTTTGGTAATAAAAGTGTAAGATCTGTCAGCGTAAATTGTGATGACGACAGGTATTATAGCGTCGCCTTCTTTGGATGTTCTAGCATTGAAGTTTTTGCAGAAGTCCATTATATTGACGCCGTGCTGACCAAGCGCCGGACCTACCGGGGGGGCAGGGTTTGCCTTTCCGGCCGGAATCTGCAATTTAACTAGCGCTACTACTTTCTTGGCCATAATTTAAACTCCTTGTTTATGGAAGAAAAAAACAATTTTTTCGCCATACTCCGGGCTTGAAGCACTTACCTCAGGATTCTTCCAGTTGGATAAGGTCAACTTCGATTGCGGTGTCGCGTCCGAAGATGTAGACGAGCACTTTGGCTTTGCGTTTTTCCTGATTAATTTCTTTAATAACTCCGATAAAATCGGTGAAGGGACCATCGACAATCTTAACCGACTGTCCTTCGGTGAACCCGATTGGTGTCATGGCAGGCGATCTCTTGCCGATTCCGGCGGAGCGCAGCATGGCTTGGACTTCTTTTTCATGGAGAGGCGTAGGTTTAGAGCCGAGACCTATAAAACCTGTAACGCCAGGGGTGTTTTTGACGATGGTCCAGTTTTCGTCATCCATATCCATTTGAACGAGCACGTAGCCAGGATAAATCTTTTTCTTAAGAACAACAGACTCGCCGTTCTGTACTTTCTCGGTCTGCTCTTCAGGCACAACTACCTGGAAAATGCTGTCTGATTTGCCCAGCAGTTCCACGCGGTTCTCGAGATTTTTTTTGACTTTATACTCGGATCCCGAATTAGTATGAATTACGTACCATTTGGCCTTGAGAATATCCACTCGTTCTGTCCTTAAACTTTCACACTTTCAGTAAATACATAACCATACGGGAGAAGAAGAGATCAACAAGTCCTATGAAGGCCGATGCCATCATAGTACCGACTATTACCATAAAGGTATAGGCTTTGACCGTATCGTATGTCGGCCAAGTCACTCTGCCGGTTTTCGGATTCACTTCAGCCCAAACTTCTTTGACAAAGTTTGTAAATCTGGTTATGACACTTGCTTTTTTACTCATATAAAGTTAAACATCCTGTCTGAATTGGGGTAAATCAACAGGCCAAGAGGGAATCGAACCCACAACCCCCGGTTTTGGAGACCGGTGCTCTGCCAATTGAGCTATTGGCCTTCAGCAAAAGCTATAAATTATTTTCCTTCTTTATGGAGAGTGCGTTTTCTCTCTGCGGGACAATATTTAGTCAGCTCAATGCGGTCGGGATTGTTGCGTTTGTTCTTTTCAGACGTATAGTTTTTTCTTTTGCAGCTGGTGCAAACCAAAGTTATATTTTCACGCATTTCTCCATCCTCCGGATAGGTTTCTTTTTTCCGGTAAGCCTTTTTATAAGGCTTTTACCTGAAAAAAGGTATCAAATTCTGACGAAAAAAGGGGGAAAGGGCTTTTTGTTTTTCGCCGTCTCCCCCCGGAAAACTATTATTCAATGATTTCGGTGACTACGCCGGCTCCGATTGTATGTCCACCTTCTCTGATAGCGAAGTGAAGTTCTTTTTCGCATGCGATCGGGTGAATCAGTTCGCAGGTAAACTCAGCGTTTTCGCCAGGCATTACC
Organism: Candidatus Rifleibacteriota bacterium; assembly: GCA_012520995.1. Taxonomy (GTDB): domain Bacteria; phylum Muiribacteriota; class Ozemobacteria; order Ozemobacterales; family Ozemobacteraceae; genus JAAYNI01. Next base: position 18,078 of record JAAYNI010000002.1, on the reverse strand, counting down.
ATTTCTCTGTCTTTGGGCAGAATGATGGTGCCGGTGATGTCAGTGGTTCTGAAGTAGAACTGAGGTCTGTATCCAGTTACGAAGGGTTTATGTCTTCCGCCTTCTTCTTTTTTGAGGATATAAACTTCAGCTTTGAACTTGGTGTGAGGTTTAACACTGCCAGGTTTGGCAAGAACCATGCCGCGCTGAATGTCTTCTCTGGAGATACCTCTGAGAAGCAGACCAACGTTGTCGCCAGCTTGACCTTCATTGAGGGTCTTTCTGAACATTTCAACGCCTGTGACTGTGGTTTCGCGAGTTTCTTTGATGCCTACGACTTCAACCTTGTCGCCGACTTTGATCATTCCGCGTTCGATACGGCCTGTAACAACAGTTCCGCGGCCAGAGATTGTGACAACGTCTTCAATGGGGAGAAGGAAGGGTTTGTCGACTTCTCTCATGGGCTCAGGAATGTAGCTGTCAAGAGCGTCAAGAAGTTCCTGGATATTTTCGGAGTAGGGGCCTGTGCCGCCTTCTTCGGTTGCTTTGAAAGCAGAACCGCGAATTACGGGAACGTCATCGCCAGGGAATCCGTTTTTGGAAAGAATTTCACGAACTTCCATTTCAACGAGCTCGATAAGTTCTTCGTCATCAGCGGAAATCTGGTCGCATTTGTTAATGAAAACGATAATTCTGGGAACGCCAACCTGTCTGGCCAAAAGGATATGTTCTTTGGTCTGGGGCATAGCGCCGTCGGTAGCTGAAACAACGAGAATCGCTCCGTCCATCTGAGCCGCGCCGGTAATCATGTTTTTGATATAGTCAGCGTGTCCAGGACAGTCAACGTGAGCATAGTGCCTTGTGGGCGTTTCATATTCAACGTGCGATGTGCTGATAGTTATGCCACGAGCCTTTTCTTCAGGAGCTTTGTCGATTTCATCATATTTCATGATCTTAGCTCCGGTGTTAATGGCAGCTTTCATTGTTATAGCTGATGTCAACGTGGTTTTGCCGTGGTCGATGTGACCGATGGTTCCAACGTTAACGTGAGGTTTATTTCTTACATAGGTTTCCTTTGCCATTTGGCGTCCTCCTGAAAAAGAGATAAATCTTTCATTTTTTCATCTTGCCGTGATAAGAGCCTGCAGTCAGAATTGAACTGACGACCTCTTGCTTACCATGCAAGTGCTCTACCTTCTGAGCTATACAGGCGAAGTGGAGAGGAGTGGATTCGAACCACCGTAGGCGTTAGCCAGCAGATTTACAGTCTGCCCTCATTAGCCACTCGAGCACCTCTCCAGTTGCCAAGCCGACAATGGGACTCGAACCCGCAACCTGCTGATTACAAATCAGCTGCTCTGCCAATTGAGCTATGTCGGCATGTTGTTCCAAGTAAAAAACGTGGTTTTGTACCGTGAGAACGCGATGATTATACGGAACTAAAATCAAAAAGTCAACAACTTTTTTAAAAAATATTAATATTTTATTTTTCAGCCTTTGAAGGAGCAGCCAAAAGTTCATATAAAGCCATTGCTGCAGCGGCTGAAACATTAAGCGAAGGAGTCTTGCCCTTAAGAGGAATTCTCAGAGTAAAATCCAGCTGTTCCATGACAGATCTCGAAAGACCGGCATCTTCTCCGCCCAAAGCCAAAACAGTTTTCGCAGGAGAAGAAAAGCCTTTAAGCTCTTGCTCAGCATACATATCAAGACCCGCAATCCAATAGCCCTCTTCCTTTAAAGAAGCAAGAGTTCTCGCCAAATTAGTGACTCTGCACACAGGCAAAACAAAGGCCGCCCCCTGAGAGGTACGTATAGCCGCTTCAGTCATCTGAGCCGCTCTATCCTTGGGAATCAGAACGCACAAAGCTCCCATCGCCTCCGCCGTACGGATTATAGCGCCAAGATTGCCTGGATCTTCTACATGATCCAAAGCTACTATTACCGAAGACTCCTCACTGGCAAATGCCAAGGCTTCGCTCAGATCAGTATAAGGAAAAGAATCAGCCAAAGCCGCTATTCGCCTGTTTTTCTCGCCGAAAAGCGAAGCAAATTCGTATTTGGAAAGATATTCTATTGATACATTCAAAGACTCCGCTTTTTCAAAGAGAGCCTGAAATCTTCTTTCGCTTTCACTTATCCTGGCAGATTTGGCATCAGGCAAAAATGACTCGTCCGCCACTATTCTCTTTATAGGAAAATTATTGGCAAGCGCAGCCTCTATTTCATAAAGACCGAAAATAGTTAAACCCTCGGCAGAGGTTCTGCGCGAGGGGAATTGCCGTTTCTTAGAAAAAGCGGAATCTTTTTTTTCGACAAAAGAAGTTTCGGAAGATTTTTGTTTGCCCGGCTTCCTAGAAGCAGAAGCATATCCGCCTCTAAATCCGCCTCTTTCAGTCAGAGTTGAATCAGTTGTTTTCCGGACTTCCCTCTTTGGCTTCCGGTCTGCTCTTGGGGCTGTCCTTGTCGTTTTCTTCGCCATTTTCTTTTTCTTCCTCTTGCAGCTCAACTTGACCGACCTTATTGAAAATCACGGTATCTTCGCCGTCTTCATCTTTGCCCATTTCAGCAAGAAGATGATCGAGCTTGCCGCACTCGCCCTTAAGTATGAGCTCAGCCAAGGGATTTTCTATGTATCTTTGAGCCGTACGTCTCAAAGGTCTTGCGCCATATTTAAGGTCTGTGCCTTTATCTACGAGGAAATTTTTGACTTCGTCTGTATACTCTAGTTTCATCGAAAGACTTTCAACTCTTCCGGCTATCTCATTAAGAAGAATTGAGAGTATCTGCAGATTGTCTTCTTTAGTGAGAGCTCTGAATACTATAATATCGTCGATTCTGTTTAAAAATTCAGGCGGAAAACGCTTTTCAAGGGTCTTTCTGGTAATTTTGGCTTTTTTCTCATGAGAAAGATCATCAAGTTTTCCAGCTTCAGAACTGTCTTCTGAGCTGTCGGGTCTGAAACCAGGTTTACTTTCTTCGGCCGAGATCTCGGATACGCCAACGTTGGTAGTAAGTATTATAACAGATTCACGGAAACTTACCGTTTCGCCCTTGCTGTCGGTAAGTATGCCCTCGTCGAGAAGTTGCAAAAGAAGGTTATGAACCTTTTCATGAGCTTTTTCGATTTCGTCGAAAACAACCACTCCGTTAGGCTTGTTTTTAACGGCCTCCGTAAGATATCCGCCTTCATTGTGGCCTATATATCCCGGAGGGGCTCCGATGAGTTTTGCGTATTCATGACTCATAGCATATTCTGAACAGTCGATTCTTACCAAATCGCTTTCTTTGCCTGTCATGAACTCGCAAAGAGCTTTAGCAAGCTCTGTTTTGCCTACGCCTGTTTGACCGACAAAAACAAAACTTCCCACAGGTCTCTTTGGATTGCGCAAGCCGACCTTGGCCTTGCGGATTGCCTGAGCTACCGCCGAGACAGCCTCATCCTGGCCGATAATGCGTTCTTTAAGACAGGACTCAATTTCCATGAGCCGCGAAGAATTGCTGCTGTCTTCTGCTCCCAGCATGGGAATGGCCGAGCTTTTAGCCGAATCTTCATCTAATTGTATAGTAACTTCTTTGATGTCAAGAGAAGGATTCACCTTTACACAAAGATTGTACAATTCCTGCTCGATGATTTCTCCGAGAAGGGGGTATTCATTATTGCCAAAAACCAGCGGCGCTATCTCATCCAGATAGTTGACTACCGCAGCGTTTATAATAAGTCTTTTATAGGACTTCTTGTCTGTGATTTTAACGTTCTTGAACAGCTGCTGTTTCTGCTCCGGGGTGAACGCCTTAATTGCGACGAACCGGTCTAGAGATTCGCAGAATTTCATTTTGACTCCGACTGTGGAATCCATGAAAAACCCTCCTCCTGCTGATGGTGGTGTGAACAAACTTATATTGACAAGAAATAAGCGGTTAACGTATAGTATTCTATCATTAACACAAAAGCAAGGCAAGGCACAATGTATATTATCCCTAAAGAGGCTGAAGAACTTTTCGATAAAGCAATGAGCCTTTTCAAGTCCGAGTTTTATTCGGCAGCAAAAGATGAGTTCTCTAAGCTGAAAGATATTTTTCCTGAATATCCGAACGTTGACTATTATATTGAGGCTTCCGCCAAGAACCATTCAGGTCATATGGTGCTCTTGAACAGCTATATAGAAGATCATTTCGAAGAAGACGCCAAAGCTCTCGCCGAAGAGATAGTAATAGAAACTCCGTCTTCTGGAATAGCTCCGGAAATCACCAGACACTTAGAGGCAGGCGAATATAACCTCGCCATAGAAAAACTTTTGACGGCGGAAACAGTAGTGCCGGATTCAAGACCTTTGCTTTTGCTGCTTGCGGCCACTTATCGTAAAATAGGCAAATACACAGAAGCTGAAAAAACCTTAAAAAGAGCTTTAGTCGCATCTCCAAATGACTTTGAGATTCTGAACAATCTTGCCAATGTTTATATGAATCAAGGCCGTTACAAAGAATCCGAGAGCATTTTAAAGGAGCTTCAAAGAATAGATCCGGACAACCCTAAGCTTCACAACAACTACGGAGCTCTCAAGATGCAAATGAATGACTTGGATGAAGCCATGATTATGTTTCGCAAAGCAGCTATGATCAAGCCGGACTGGAAAATTCCACAAAGGAATATGCAAAACCTTGTAAAGCTTATAGAAGCTTTGGACATGAAAATATCAACTTTACGCAGAGAATTCATAACAAAGGGCTACCCTGACATTGGCACAGAACTTATCAGATACCTCTTTTTACGTGGCCATTATGCGGACGCAAAGTCAGAAAGCCTAACTCTGAGCAAAGCTATACCTGAGTTGCCCTTGCCTTGGTTTTACATAGGAAAAGTAAACGAAAAGTTTTTAGACCTGGAAGGCGCATTGGAAGCATATAGAACTTTGGTCAAATTAGAAGGCAAATCAAATAATCCCGCATATATAAATGCAAAAACATTATACGAACAGGGTTTCACAGAAGAAGCTCTGAGCGAAATAAAAAAAATCGCGAAGCCTGAGAGAGACTATTCAGATGCGCGTCTTGAAATCGGCATAGCCTATTTTGAAGCAGGTCTTTTTGAGGAAGCCTTGCAGCGCTTTGAAGAAGCAGCTTCCATAAAATGCTATCCCGATGTCAGCTATTGGCTTGGAATGGCTCAACTGCAGCTGGGTGAAAAAAAAGATGCCGAAGAAAGCTTCAAAAATGCCTTAAAACTGAACCCCGAATATGCAGAAGCCCACTTCAGATTAGGACAATTGACAATTCAGCAAGAAGGCAGAGAAGAAGAAGCCAGAGAGCATTTCCAAAGAGCTCTTTCGCTGAATCTCAATGCAACTCTTGCCGAAGCCGCAAAAGAATATACAGAGGAAAAGAAAGAATGAAACATTTTCTCTATCTTATCTCCGGCTTCAATGGCCTGTTTTTTACTATTTTGACAGATTGATTCAAGGATAAAAGCGAGCAATGGAACTAAAAGTATTTGAAAAATCATTCCCGAACTTTCCTCTTGATGAGAAATCTTTTGAAAAGTTTCAAAAGCTTCTCATAGAGAAAAATATTTTAACAGAAGCTCAGCTCTCCAAAATCAAAGCAGAGAACAAAACACCTAACGCCATATTCAAAGCTATAGCTCTCATGCCATATGTGCAGCCTGAAGTTTTGGCTGAAATAGAAGCCGAAATCTTGGGGTGTCCTTATATAAATCTGATGAATATGCAGATTTCCAAGGACATTTATAAACTTGTAGATGAAAATGTTCTCAAAAAGAAATTTTTGATACCCATCAAAATGAACGGCTCCGACCTTCTTATAGGCACCGTATCACCAGCCGACACAGAACAACTTAAGGGCTTGCATCCGACCTTTATACCTAAACCCGCAAAGGTCTTGCCCGAACCTCTGGAGAAAAAACTGAAGGAGTTTGGCGGCCCGGAAGTAAGACGAACAGACCCGCGAACCCGCAAACGCATAGGCGACGTTCTCGTAGGACTGAAATATTTGTCCGAAGCTGACTTGACCGAAGCTCTAGAAGGCGCAAAAAACGAAAAACTGAGGCTGGGCTCTTATCTGGTCAAAAAAAGCAAAATCACCAATAAGCAACTATGTATTGCTCTTTCAGAACAGTTCGGCTTGCCATTCATGGACTTGGACGAAAGCTTGGTTGACCCTATTCTGGGAACACTGATACCTCAAAAGCTCTGTCAGGACGCTATGGTTTGCCCTGTCAAAAAGGAAGGCAAGATACTTACTCTTGCCATGCTTGACCCGACCGATATTATAACTATTGACCACATCGAAATGATGACTGGTTTGAGAGTTTCTGTCGCAGTCAGCTCCGAGTTCTCAATAGAAAGAGCCTTGAGCTCCATTTACGGCGAGAGCATGGATATGCTTTCAGACGAAATGGAAGGCAATTCCGAAGATGAACTGACTCTTAACCTTACCGCTGATGACGCTCCAATCATTAAACTCGTCAATCTTATACTTACTCAAGCTGTCACCAGAAAAGTTTCGGACATACATATAGAACTTTATGAAAACAGTTTCCGAATAAGATTCAGAGAAGACGGAACTCTGAAAACTTTCATGGAACCCGCCAGATCGGCTCATGCAGCTTTAGTAAGCCGTATCAAAGTCATGGCTAACCTTGACATAGCCGAAACAAGACGCCCTCAAGACGGCCGCATCAAATTTGATATTCTGCGCCGAAAAGTTGACCTGCGCGTCTCATGCATACCATGCGTATGGGGCGAAAAAGTAGTTATGAGGCTTTTAGACCAAGGAAACCTGAAGGTGGATCTGAACGACCTGGGCTTTGAACCTTTCGTTCTTGAAACTTTCATGGAAGGCGTCAGACAGCCAAACGGAGTTGTTCTGGTTACAGGCCCTACAGGCTCAGGCAAAACCACCACGCTTTATTCATCTCTGTTTTTGCTGAACAACCCCACGCAAAATATAATGACAGCGGAAGACCCTGTTGAATACAACCTCAAAGGCATCAACCAGGTTCAGTGTCATACCGACATAGGACTGGATTTTGCAGCGGCTCTGCGCTCCTTCCTGAGACAAGACCCAGACGTAATAATGCTAGGGGAAATCAGAGACTACGAAACCGCGAACATAGCTATTAAAGCAGCTCTTACTGGACACTTGGTTATATCGACTCTCCACACAAACGACGCTCCTTCTACAGTCGCACGTCTTTTGAATATGGGAATAGAACCTTTCAGCCTTTCATCTTCCCTCAGAGTCGTTCAAGCCCAACGCCTTGTCAGAAAGAACTGTTTGACCTGCAGCTCGGAATTCACCCCCGACCGCGGTCTTTTACAGAGTCTAGCCATAGATGAAAAACTCCTCAAAAAACTGAGGCTTGACGACAAATTCACCATGGACAACCTTGTTTTCAAGAAAGGCGCAGGCTGCCCCGATTGCGATGGCGTAGGAACAAAGGGCAGAATGGGTATTTATGAGGTTTTGAACGTAACCTCCGAAATGCGTGATGCCATAGAAAACAAAGCCACGACAGAAGACATGAGAAGACTTGCTCTAGCCCAAGGCATGCTTTCCTTGCGCGAATCAGCTCTCTATAAACTAATAAATGGCATAACATCCGTAGAAGAAGTTGTGGGAACTACAATGGCTGAAGATATTACTGAAGGCGATGAAGAAGGCGCAACCCAAGTAGGCAAGCCTCAGCCTCCTAAACACCGCCAAGAACCTCAAGAAACCCCTGCAGAAATCACCTTGCAAACTCCTTCTGAAACATCCGCAACTGAAATAGCTGGTATACAGAATCTTTCAGAAGAACTGAAAAACTTCTCAGGCGTTTTGGCAAAAGCAATAAGCATGGGAACCTCAAGAACCGAACAAGACAGTCATCTAGACGAAACTCTTTTGCGAAAGAGCATTTCAGACCCTCTCAATGCCATCAACAAGCTGACAGCGACAAAAGCCGACGCAGGAAAAGTATTGCCGGCAATCGCGGCTCAAGGCCAGAAAATGCAGCATAACGTAGACAATCTTGTAAGGTGGTTTTCAGACTTCGATCCCGCAATCAAGAAAGTCAAATTGGACAGTCTTGCCAAAAAATTTATTTTTGCGAAAGCCAAAACTCATCTGAATACAGCAAAACTTCTTACCGGCAATAAAAAAACAGCCTCTTCCTTGAAGCTTGCAAAACGCTTTGCGGATTTGCCGCCAGTAGCAGTCGACATAGAAGCATTCGACAGAATAGCTTCTAACCTCTTTGTGAACGCTTTGACCGCAATAGGCGAAAAACCGGGAGAAATTCAAATTATTACCAGAATCAGCCCGAAAAACGACAAATATGCTCAGATCATATTCGTAGACAACGGTTCTGGAATACCCAAAGAAAAAACCGATCAGATATTTGCTCCTTTCCAAGGCGCAAACGGCTCTCTCGGGTTAGGTCTTGCGGTCTCCAAAAAGCTCACAGAAAAGATGGATGGCAAGATACAGATTCAAAGCGAACCTGGCAAAAAAACCCTCGTAACCTTGGAATTGCCGCTAGCTAATAATTAGGGAGTAGGGGTTAGGGGGTCGGGGTGAGGACCAAATACCCAGAACAGAACCACAGAAAACTCCAAAACATTTTAATAAACCACGGAATACAAGGAATACACGGAATACACAGAAAAAGAACATCTGCAGTGGCTGGCGGCGGGTTAAGTTGTTTAGGCTAAATTACTAAAAACTTATAACAGCTCTATGATTCAAATAAATAACCAAAGCTCTATGCTAATCTAAATAAATTGAGATCTGAGAAATCTCGGATACCATAAAACAAGCAGAAAAACTTTGCAAATTTAAATTCAAAAACTACATCTTAATCGCAAACTCCCAGCAAAGACAGCTCACAACAACTTGCTAAAAGAAGAGCTCGGTTGTAATATTAAATTGCAAACAATTCCACTGTCCACTTAATAAAAAAATGGCTTTTATAAGAATACAAAAATATCTCGCAGGTTTGGGAATTGCCTCCAGACGCGAGATTGAAAAATTAATAAGAAAAGGCGCTGTCACCTTGAACGGCGAACCGTTAGAAAGACTGGGTGTTCTAATCAACACTGAATCGCCTCCATCCATAGAAATTAACGGTAAGCCAGTCTCTACAGCAAAACCCGACTCCGAGGTTTATATATTCAATAAACCTGCAGGAGTAGTTACAACTATGAAAGACGAGCGGGGCCGAAAATGTATTGCTGACTTTTTGCCGCAAGACACAAGGCTTTACCCGGCAGGCAGGCTCGACATGGACAGCACTGGACTTTTAATAATAACCAATCATGGCGAGCTGACTAAAAGACTTACTCATCCTTCTTATGAAATTGAGAAAGAATATATAGTTCAAATTATTCCCTCCGAGCTCACAGATGATGAAGAAAGAGAATTTGCAGAAGGGATACCGCTTTCAGAAGGCATCACTGGCCCTTGTAAAATAAAAAAAGTAAAAAGCTGCACCTATTCTGTCATTTTAAAAGAAGGCAGAAAACGCCAAATAAAGAGAATGTTCAGACACTTCGGCAAAGAAGTCCAAGAACTGCATAGAATAAGACTGGGTTCGCTTTCTATAGCCGGCACACCTGAAGGAAAAATGAGAAAGCTTACAGAAAAAGAGCTGGCAGCCATTTTGGAGGAAACAGGCCTAAAATCAGGGAGTAGAGGTTAGGGCGTAGGGAGCAGCCTAAAAACCGGTGATGAGTGGTGCGTGGCGGGTGGCGGGTAAGAACCAACATCCGATAACATCGGATCGTTCTCTATCTGCAGATGAACGCAGATGAGGGCAAAATTGGTCAAAAACTGCATTCTGCTTCCGCATAATCACAATTTTTGACCTAGCCTCTGATTAAGGACAGATATCTAAAATCAGGGAGTAGAGGTTAGGGCGTAGGGGGTAGTAAAATTGTTTAGCCCCCCTATTAAAAGATATTTAACTGCTTGGCGATAGAAATAAATAACTGTTGCTGTTAATCTTTTTTATTTAAATCAACTTGATTCAGAGCTAAAAAGAGATTTTGCATCGCATTGCCTTCCTAAAGCAGAGAGAATATTGGATATTTATCAATAGCTCAAAGCAGTTGCCATGTTCAGCAATTGAGTTCTAAACAATTATTTCTAATTTATACTTTTTTTAAGCCCGCCCACTGAGCACTGTTTTCAGTTGTGCCAGAAGTATTCCCACCAGACTTGCGGGCGTTTTCTGAAAGAAAGAGCCTGATTGCAATCCGCAGGGATATCGGTTCTTTCTTTCAAGTATTTTTGACGACGTTCCAAATAGAAATCTGAAAAAAAGCTGTATTTATACACCTTAGCTTATCCTGTCGTTGTGGCGTTGACTGTTCTGATAGATAGCTTCCAGTTCAAACTCAAGTTCTTGAAGCTTTCTGTCTATCATGTTCATGCGGGCAATTTCCTCGCGGCATTTGCGGGCAATTTCCTGCTCGATATTTTCTTCTTCTCTGTGCAATGTTTCCATAGCGCTTTGAATGAGAGAAATTCTCAATTTTTCTTCAGAAGTCAGTTCAAAACCGCACTCCCGAACTTTTGTTTTGAAAAGAGGTATAACTACGCCCATGGCGGTCCTCCTTAATAGTGATTACAAAAGCTATCGGCAAAGAGGGGAGCTTTATTTAGAAAATCTCTAAGAAGTTCTGTACCTCCTTGCTAAATACAATTAAAAGTTTTAAAATTTTCATATGAAAAAAGCACTACTAATACAACCAAGACAACGAATAATACCCCAAACTTTTTCTCTTCTGGTAACTGTGATATTTATTATCTTGGCTCTGGCTCTGATTATCAAGGGCATCTCATTGGATCACCACAAATCAATCTACGGCAAGGCCAGATATGTTTGCACTCAGTGTATTGGCTTAGGTTAAGCTACAGATGCCATGAAAGAAATTCAAAAGAAAAAAGAAAACGAAATGACAACAGCCAATAAAGAAACATCTGCTGCTTCGCAAAAAAAAGACTCAGCGATAACCGCAAAGAGAGAAACAATCAAAACCTCATCTTCTAAGAGTTACAGACTCGGATTTATGGCTCTTTCAACTCTGCTCTTCAATCCCTTCTTGAAAAACTTCAAAAAGGGCGCTTTGTATCAGGGCTCAATGAAGCAAGTCTGCGTGCCTGTTCTCAATTGCTACAGCTGTCCTGCGGCGGCAGGTTCTTGTCCTATAGGCTCTCTGCAAGTTACTCTGACAAACATAAACTTTGAAGGCTGCAAATCCGTTTCCAGCTATATATTAGCCTATTTGAGATTTTTTCCGCTGTATGCCTTTGGTCTTCTTGCTCTTGTGGGCACCCTTATTGGAAGAAGCATATGCGGTTGGCTTTGTCCCTTCGGCCTTTACCAAGAATTGCTTGGCAAGATTACTAAAAACAAACGGCAAGGCTGGCACTATTTGCGCTACTTAAAATATATTGTTTTAATCTTAGCAGTATTTATTGTCCCGGTTCTTCTCTATGACGGTTACGGCGGCAAACCAGCCTTTTGTCAGTATATATGCCCGGCAGGTCTTTTACAGGCAGGTCTTCCCTTAATTATCGCTCAAGAATCTTTAAGAAACGCCTTAGGTTGGCTCTTTGCCTGGAAAGCTTCAATATTAGCTCTAATAAGTATTCTCTCAGTATTTTACAAACGTCCCTTCTGCCGCTGGCTTTGTCCATTGGGAGCTTTCTATGCCCCCTTCAACAAATTCAGTCTTTTGGAACTCAAGCTTGATAAAGACAAATGTATCAACTGCCAAAGATGCTCAAAAGCTTGTCCTGTATCTTTGACAGTTACAGAAGAGATATGCTCAGGCGAATGCGTCAGATGCAATGAGTGTAAAAGAGTTTGCCCCGTTGGCGCCATAAGCCTTGGAATAAAAAAATCAGGAAACAGTGCTTAGGGTGCAATATTAACAACCAGTGATGAGTGATGAGTGGCGAGTTGAATTGCTTAGAACTCAATGTTGCAAGCAACTCATAAAAAATAGCTGTGTTCCTGATTTTATTAAGAACACAGCCATTTTTTTACACTCTACACTCTACACTCTACACTCTACATTCTACACTTTACATTATTTACGCTTTATCATTTTTACAGCGTCAAAAAATACTTTTTTAGTACTGCTTGAAGGACCCGATTGTAATAAAACTCTAATATAGGGAGCTGTCTTGCCAACCCGAAGGTCTTTTTCAGCGTTTTCTACTTCCGCTTTCAGAACGCTCCAGTTTTTTCCAATCTTCTGAGCAGGCATCAACCATACTCTATTTCTGAGTCTCCCAGCATCATCATAGACTTCTATTCCGACAGCTGCTGTCTCTGTGCCTGTTTCACTTCTGAAAGCCACTTCAATACTCAGTTTATCTGATGAAGAAACATTTATTCTCTCCGAAAGAACTCTCGTAAAAGTCATGGTTTGGGTGTCCCAAAGAGCCAGAGAGCGATTTTTATCGTAAGAAGTGCTTTCAGTTATACTTGCTTTGCCGCTAATAAGCCTCCAATAGGGAATCTTTCCGGAATTATCCGGCAACTCAAAGCTGTCGTTAGGAATAAGAGAATCAGGAGCTATCTTTTTGGAGTCCGGCAACTCAGATGTTTTTTTTGCATAAGACTTAGGAGTAAGAGGAGCCGTATCAGACCAATTCATTTTAGCCAAATTTTGCTGAGCATGGTAAACACGTTCTTTGCTAGGCGGATGTGAAGAAAAGTACTGATAAAGCTTGGGATTCTCACCATATCTGTCTACGAACTTCTGCCAAAGCACTGCTTGAGCTCTGGGATTATAACCGGCCGCAGCCATGCGATAATGACCTATTTGATCAGCTTCTCTTTCTTGCTCGCGAGAGAACTTCATCAACCCGAAAGTTGCCAAAAGAGCTCCCCAGGTTTCCCGATCTTTGCGATTCTTAACAGCCAGTTCAAGAAGAGCAACAGCTGCTGTGGAAGCACGGAAGTTTTTGAGAGAGTGGCGTCTCTCAGCGTGAGCAAGCTCATGAGCAAGAACAGTTGCTATTTCGTCCTCTGAGTCAACCATGTCCAGCATTCCGTTATAAATGTATACATGACCGCCAGGAATAACAAAAGCGTTTACAGTATTGTCTCTAAGAACTGTGATAGTAGGCTTCATGCCGCGAAAATTGAAGTGAGGCACAAGGCTGTCAAAAATGCGTCTTACTGTTTCAACTCTGTCTTTATTTTTCTCAGGTTGATACATAAGACCTTGCCACATACGAAGCTCTTTGCCTAGACGCTTCTCAGCACCTATATCGCCTGAAAGCCAAAGAAGCATGTTCACTTCCTGATAGGTTTTATAAACCTTCAAAACATCTTTAAGGATGTTTCCGGCAAAAGAAGATCCAGATGTGAAAAGAAAGAGCGAAAGAAGAAATAGAGAGATAAATCTGTTCAGTTTACCCTTAATCATATTCATCGTTTCCTGTCTTCTCAATCCACTGTCCACAAACTAGCATTTATGGAAGCATTTCTGTCAGAAGTTCTGCCTCTACGCGTTCTCTGATGCTCTTCAAAGCATTTTCTGTTGTTTTCTGATTAGAGAAAACTGTTTCTATCTCAGGATTAATTATATCTTCGAGCAAAGCGAAATCCTTAACCAATGGGTTGGGCTTGGTATAACCCATTTGCTCGTTGAAAATCTTCAGATAGGGGTCTTCAAAATTCACTTCAGCGTGAGCATTTACGTTAACCGGCAACTGATCAAGTTTTTTGCACCAAAGAACCTGATTGTCTTTGTTAGTCAGGAAAACAAAGAACCTATAGGAAGCCTCGGCTACATCTGCCGGAACATGATTGAATATAACCACGTCTGTTCCGCCAATATTACTGGAAGTTCCTTCCGAACCGCCAGGAATCAAAGCTACGCCGAAATCCAGTCTGCTGTTTCTGAATTGCTGGAGATTCCAAGGTCCTGAGAGAATCATGGCATATTTGTTGTTAACAAAGCCAGTATCAGTAGGAGTGGCTCCAGAACGCCAAGCAGAAGCTTCTATGCCTTCAGTGACAAAAGACTTGAGCATATTTACAGCCGCTATGCCTTCAGGACTGTCGTAAGTGCATTTTTTGCCATCAGGTGAAATAACTGACACTCCGTAAGTATTGAGTATCGGAAGACTCCACCAAAGAGTATTGGTCATAGCATAGCCATACACATCTCCGTCCGTAGAAGAACCTGTTTTGGTAAGGCTTTTTGCCAATTTTTTGAAACCGTCCCAAGTCTTCGGCATAATATTTTTGGCTTCTTCATAGGTGAACTGGCTTTTTTCAGGGATCAGACCAGCTTCCTTGAAGAGTTTGCGATTATAGAACATTACGACGCAGTTGCTCTGATCAGGCACCCCGTAATACTTTCCATTTACCAGACAAGAATTAAGAGGAGCTTGCAAATAGTCATCTTTTATTTTGTCAAAACCGTAATCATTAAGAGAAACCAGAGCATTCTTGGTGGCAAGTTCGTAGACAAAAGACCAGTCAACTCTTGCCATAGCAGGAGCTTTACCCACCGTCAAAGCTGTTCTTATTTTGGTCTGGTGGCCGCTGAAAGGTATGCGGACAGCTCTGATTGTATAAGAAGCGTTTTCGGGAAGAGCTTCCCATTTGTCTATAATTTCTGTCAGCACCTTTTCTTCTGAGTCGTTGTAACTGTGCCAAAAAGTAATTATTTTGCGTCCGTCTGCTGTAAACTCAGGCACAGATGGCGACCAAGCCCAAATTACCAAGGCAAGATATGCCAACAAGGCCAATGTCATATATATTTTATCTTTTTTGATTTGCATAGCTGCCTCCTTACTCTTTAACCGCGCCGGCTGTCATGCCTTCAATGAAGTATCTCTGAGCGAACAGGAAGAGTACCGCTATCGGCACAATAGAGAAGCAGGAGCCCGCCATAATGAGACCTAATTCTGACGAATATTGGCCTCTGAACATTGCCAAACCGACCGGAAGAGTTATACTTCCTGGATTCTCAAAATCTGTAACAATAAGCTGCCATAAGAAGTTGGACCAGTTAGACAAGAAGGTAAGCAAGAAGAGAGTAAGAACCACCGGCAAAGCCAGAGGAACTATCATAAGAGTAAAGATCTGCCACTCAGAGGCGCCATCCATACTGGCAGCTTCTATAAGGGAATCAGGGATAGTGTCCATAAATTGCTTAAGCATGAAAATGCCGAAAACTGTCGCCAAGTGCGGCAGGAACATTGCAAGCTTAGTGCCGAAAAGCCCCATTTTGCAGATCATAAAGAACTGCGGAATCATGAACATCATGCCAGGTATAAGCATGGTAGCTATTAGGGCTTTGAGTATAGCTCCTTTGTAGGGGAAGTTCTTTTTAGAGAAAGCGTAGGCGCCAGTAGCTGCTATAAAAGTAGCCAAGAGAGCCGCTGACAGAGAAACTACAAGACTGTTGAGGAAATAGGTTCCGAAGTTCTTCTTTTGCTCAAGTTTCGCCGCTTCGCTGGCAAAACGATTCGCTTCAGTTTCAGCAGCATCAGCCGGAGCATCCAGTTTGAGGACTCGTCTGAAGTTGGAGAGAGTAGGTTCTTCAGGAACAAAATCAAACGGATTGGAAGATTTTATAACCAGCTCTTGTCCAGAAGGCTTGAACGAGGTGCAAAGCATCCAGAAGAATGGGAAGAGCACCAATACAGCCAAGAGAGTCAAAGCTGAATACAAAAACATTCTTTTTACTATCTCGCCCTTCATAATAGGTCTGGCTTCGTTATAAAGCTTTACAGCATAAAAGCTGACACCAAGAGCGACCAGCAAAGCCAATAAGACATAAAGAGGTCGCAGAGCGGCCATAAAAATCGAAGAGGACGAGGCTTTAGCCATTGCGGTTTTTATAACAGTTTTTTGCTCTGTGAGAGTTTTAAGAATGGAGTCATCGATCTCAGGAAAGCCGCCTTTGGATCGGCCCTCCAGATATTCAATATGCTGCACAAGAGCTTGAGCTTCATTAAACATGCCCAACGAGCTTTCTCTGTTAATATTTTCTTCGTGGGTGTCCTTAATTTGTTTCAAGGATATATTTTGAGGAAGCGCTTTTCTCTCAGCTTCAGGAACATCAAGCCTTGCGGAATATTCATTATCCAGCAAGCGATAGCTCGGTTCTATAGCATCCCGCAGCGAAACAAAAGCCTGGGTTCCCTTTTCTTCAGGAACAAAAGAAGAAATAATCATGCTGCCGAATTTTAAAAACTGTTCTGAAGTTCCATAAGCTATGAAAAACAGCAAGATCACAGCTATAGCCAATAATACAGGACTGGCCCAAACAGATTTTTTGGTTTCTTGAGAAATTTGAGGTTCAGCGTTTTTATTCATTTTTACAGTCTCAGTCATTTCGCTGCCTTCTTTCCTTTGATTTGGCGGTTATCATAAGCTCTTTTTGCAAATGTCAGCGTAAGAGTTATAAGCAGAAGCACGAAGGAAATCGCTGCAGCGTAACCGTATTCGCCTGCTTCAAATTGTTTATAGAGGTAATAACCCGACACGCTGGTAGAACCCACTGCTTTGCCCATCACAGAAATTTGCGGGCCGCCGGAAGTCATAGCATAAATTTCAGTAAATGCGTTAAGACTGCTGGTTATACCAGTTATAACCATAAAAATGGTTATAGGTCTGAGCATGGGGAAAGTGATATGCTTAAACTGTTCCCATTTGGTAGCTCCGTCAATATCAGCCGCCTCATAGACATCAGCCGGGATATTTTGCAAAGCAGCCAAGAAGAGAATCATTCCAAAACCAGCACCTTTAAGCGTCATAGCCAGAATAACACCCAGAAGAGCAGTATAAGGGCTTCCTAAAACTCCTGTAGTATTAAAGAAGTTTTCAGGTCCGAAAAAGAAACTTACTATCTGAGCAAGAGCGCCATATTTTGGAGCATAAATAAGAGACCAAATTACACCTACTACCAACATATCAAGCACGTTAGGCAGGAAAAAGGCTCCTCTGTAAATACTTTTGCCGGGAAGCTTGTTATTTAAAAGCAAAGCCAAGGCCAAAGAAGCTGTTATACCGATCGGAATATTTATCAAAGCATACAGGCAAGTCACTCCGAGAGAAGACCAGAAGTTCCAATCTTGAAGTATCCTAGCATAATTTTTAAGACCCACCATTCTGAAACTGGAAAGATCAAAAGAAGTGGGTGCGCCTCTAAAACTAAGATAGAAGGCATAAAAAATTGGAACAATTATAAAGAGCGTAAAAAGGGACAAAAAAGGTGCAAGAAACCATGCAGAAGTGAGGGTTTCTTTGGATGATTTGATAGCCAAAACAGCCTCCTCCCAGTATTTTAAACAATGTTCTAAATGTGCTTTCCAAGCATTCTAACACATTAATCCAGAGAATAGAATTTATTTTAAAACCTAGCGTGTTATAAAGCAGTTAAAACCCAAGCTGTTAAGTTCATCCGCTTTGCTTTCCGCAACAGCCATGTCATCATAAGGACCTAACAAAAGCCTGTACATCTCCACCTGATCGTCGGGCGGTCTTATAACCGGTTCTGTTCCGACCTCTCTCAAAGCTTTTTGAATTCGCAAAGCACCATCCTGCTCCATGAAGGCGCCCAGCTGAATATATATTTCTGACTTTTTGCCGGACGAGGGCCTTTTCATAGAGAAGCTTTCTGAAGAAGATACAGGAAGAGGAGGAGAAAAATCTGAAGCGCTATCATTAGCTGACTCGGCAAATCCCATCAAAGGCTCAGCCTCGCCAGTCACAGCTTCAAGAGTTGTTTCCGGCGACAAACTGTCCTCAGGAAGATCTTCAGCAAAACCATCTTGCAAGGCTTCTTCATATGAAAAAGACACAGCCTCCGAAAGAGGACTTTCCGATGCATCTGAAAGTCCTCTAGCAGAAGAGGAAACCTCTAAAGCTGATTCATGCTTATTTTTGAAAGACCCTGAATCAACTTTTTTGCTGACAGGCTTCTTAGGTTTATTAAAAAACGACAGGAAAAGAAGCAGGGCAAAGATCACCGCAAAAGCTACAGCAAAAAGCTTATTTTTCAGTCCGCTTCCAGCACTTTCCGGAGGCCCCCAGTCAAAACTTCTGTTATCTGAGTTCAT
>JAAYNI010000025.1 GCA_012520995.1 Candidatus Rifleibacteriota bacterium | reverse complement strand
TTTTGATAGAAGCAATGGTTCTTGGAACCTTAGCCGTTTCAGCAGATTGTCCTGACGGACCTAGAGAAATCATGATGGACGGCAAATGCGGACTTTTGTTTGAACCTGGTAATCAAGAACAATTAGCCGATATTATGGAAAACATCGCTTCCGGTAAAATAGATAAAGCGGAATATGTTAAAGCTGCTTCTAAAAACTTGGAACGCTTTAATATAGATAATACTGTAAAAGTAGCTGAAGAAACCCTTCTCAAAATAGCAGCTGAATAACATTAAAACGCATTGCCTATTATCATACTATGTATTGATTAAATCCATAACACTCATTAAAATAAAAAAATAAACAGAGGTGGAGCAATTTGAAGAGTATTTTAGTTACTGGCGGGGCGGGTTTTATAGGTTCAAACTTTATTAAATTCATGCTTGAAAAACATGATTATAAAATTATCAACTTGGATCTTCTTACCTATGCTGGCAATCTTGAAAATTTGACAGATATAGAAAATAACCCGAAATATACTTTTATAAAAGGCGACATCTGCGATAAAAGCTTGGTCAAAGATATATTCAACAAGTATGGAATAGACAGCATAATCAACTTTGCTGCCGAATCTCATGTGGACAGAAGTATTGAAAATCCGGAAATATTCCTTCAGACAAACATTTTAGGCACTCATAACTTGCTTGAAAATGCAAAAAGAGCTTGGAAAATCGCTCCTGACGACAAATATTCCAGAGAATACAAAGACGGAGTTAAGTTTTTGCAAGTTTCTACTGATGAAGTCTACGGTGATCTCGGAGAAACCGGCCTGTTTACTGAAGAGACTAATTTACAGCCAAACTCCCCCTACTCCGCATCTAAAACAAGTGCCGACTTGATGGTAAGAGCTTATCATGAAACATTCGGAATGCCAGTGAATATTACTAGATGCTCCAATAATTACGGCCCCTATCAGTTCCCAGAAAAGCTGATACCTCTTATGATAAACAACTGCGAAAACAACAAAAAGCTTCCAGTATATGGCGACGGAATGCAGATAAGAGACTGGCTACACGTAAAGGATCATTGCATCGCCATAGAAACAGTGCTTCACAAGGGAAAAACAGGCGAGGTCTACAACATAGGCGGCAACAACGAAAAGGCCAACATAGAGATAGTTAAGCTGATCATAAAAAATCTCGGAAAAAGCGAAGACTTAATAGAATACGTAAAAGACAGACCTGGGCATGACAGAAGATATGCCATAGATAACACTAAAATTACCACAGAACTCGGCTGGTCACCCTCTTACACATTTGAAGAAGGGATAAAAGAAACCATAGAATGGCATATGAATAACAAAGACTGGATGCGAAAAGTAACTTCCGGCGAGTATATGAATTACTATAATAGGATGTACAGCCAACGAACTGTAGACAAGGATTGCCAAACGGTGTAAAAAAGAGCGATAGCTGATGACGAGCGAGATAACAACCTTCCATCCTGCAAAATGCAGATTACTTAATTAATCATGAAAATGCTATTTCTTGGTTATTTGTAATGCTGATAACATCACAATGAAAATAGGAATACTGTATATTTGTACTGGCCGTTACACTATATTTTGGAATAATTTTTACCGTTCTATGAAAAAATACTTTTTGCCAAATCACAGCATAGAGTATTTTGTTTTCACGGATGGAAAACTCGACAACATCGATGAAAATGTGCATATTATTCATCAGAAAAAGCTAGGTTGGCCACATGACACGCTTATGCGATTTCATATGTTTAGCAGTGCTAAAAACCTCTTGTGTAAATGCGATTACCTTTTTTTTATTAATGCCAACTTAATAATTAACGTGCCAATAGATGAGCAGATACTCCCAATGGAAGAAAATTATATGGGAGTATTACATCCAGGATTTTTCAACAAACGCCGCTCCCGCTTTACCTATGAGACCAGAAGACAATCTACAGCTTTTATTCCATTTTTCAAAGGAAAGCATTATTTTATGGGCGGTTTCAATGGGGGAAAAGCAGAGTATTTTATCAAGATGTCAGAAACTTTAATGAAAAACATAGAGCAAGATCTGAAGAACGGCATTATAGCAATCTGGCATGATGAATCGCATCTTAACAGATACTTTTGGGAGCATAGAAAAGAAGTAAAAATCCTGAATCCTGAATATGGTTATCCCGAGGGATGGAACCTGCCTTTTGAAGCAAAAATAACCATATTAGATAAAAGCAAACATGGAGGGTATGACTTTTTAAGGAGTTAATCTCACTAATTCATCCATGATATTTTCTATTATTCACTTTGTTCTATTTTTCTCTCTATGCTTGAAATAAGCCTTCTTTTGATATTTTGAGCTGCAGCTTTGTTTCTCGCTGTCACAGACGAGTATATTTTCAATTTAGGCTCAGTGCCGCTGGGGCGTATAACTATAGAAGCGTTCTTAGTGAAGAATTGAAGGACATCCGATTTCGGAAGCTCGCCTATTCCGGATTGATAATCAAGAAACCGTTCAACTTTTTCATCAGCAATCTTGTCAACGCCTGAACGGAAAAAAGACATTATTTCTTGCATTTTTTGCATTCCAGAGCTTCCCGGGAATTCGTAAGAGTCAAGCGTATCAAGCGAATATCCGTATTTTTCATAGATCTCGGAGAGCTTTTCTGTTAGAGTAATGCCTCTTTCATGATAATACGCCGCCATTTCGCAAATCATATGAGCCGCATTCACAGCGTCCTTGTCACGGACATAAGTTCCGGTCAAGTAACCGTAAGATTCTTCAAAACCGCATATAAAATCCTTTTCCCGCCCGTTCTTTTCCAGGCGGCCGACAGTTTCGCCTATAAACTTGAAGCCCGTAAGAACATTGACAGTTTCAACTCCGTAGTCCGCCGCAACCTTTTCAGCCAACCCTGCAGTGACGATAGTCTTTATAAAGACAGGATTTGCGGGCATTTTTCCGTGTTTTAAACGCTGAGAGCATATGAAATCCAAAAGCAAAAGTCCGGCTTCATTCCCGGAAAGCAACTGATAACCGTCTTCACTGCGGACAGCTATGCCGCACCTGTCACAATCAGGATCCGTAGCCAGAAGAATATCGGCATTAATCCTCCCGCAATATTCAAGCCCCAGCTTCATAGCCTCTTTTGTTTCCGGATTCGGAAAAGGACAAGCCGAAAAGTTGCCGTCAGGTTTTTCCTGCTCGCTGACAATCGTTATATTCGAAAAACCTGATTCCCGCAAAGCGCGAACCACAGGTTTAAGACCTGTTCCGTTCAAGGGAGTGTATACAATTGAAATATCTCTGTCCGCCCTGTCGCCGAAAAGAACGGATTCTTCTTTGATCGCCTTCATATAGGCGATATATATATCTTCCGGCACGTATTGAATCATTTTATTCTTCAAGGCTTCATCAAAGCCGCAAGTTTGAATATCTGTAAAGATATCCAGTTTATCAATTTCTTTAAAAATCTCCCCTGCGGCTGACTCTGTTATTTGACAGCCGTCCGATCCGTATACTTTGTAGCCGTTATATTTTGCAGGATTGTGACTCGCGGTTACCATAATCCCAGCGGAACAGGAAAGAGCCCTTACGGCGAATGACAGACAGGGAGTCGGCATCAGCTCAGGATAAATATGGACTTTTATTCCGTTTGCCGCAAAAACGGAAGAAGCCGTTTTGCTGAAAAGATCGCTTTTGATACGGCTGTCATAAGAAACAGCTATAGACGGAGCTTCATAATTCTTAAGCAGATAATCAGCCAGTCCCTGGCTCGCCTTGGCGACAGTATAAATGTTCATTCTGTTGGTTCCGGCGCCAAGCACGCCTCGCAAGCCCCCTGTGCCGAAGGTCATATCGCAATAAAAAGCGTCTTCCGCTTCCGCTTCAGTCATGCTCTTCAGCTCGGCGAGCAACCCGGAATCCGTTATATTCGCAAGCCATCTGTCATATTCAGATTTGTATGTCATAAAAATCCTTTAAATAAAATCTTCTTAACAGCTCACATCCAAAAGCTCCGCTTTGCCGTGCAATTTGAGAGGAATGCTGTTTGCAGGCGCAAAGATGCAATCGCCTTTAAAGAAATTAAGCATGAAGTTTTCTCCGAACAGCACGCCGCATCCTTTAATGCAAAGAAGAGCATGAAAACTGTTGCCTCCGGTTTGAAAATCGCACAAACCTCGGCAAGTTTCAGTGTTGATAAGCAAACGTTCCGTCTGAAATGTTTTGCAGCGGGCCAAAAGCTCGCTTGCGCCTCCTCTTTTGTATCTGAGCAGTCTCATCGGCTGTTTGGGAATAGCGGATGACGAAAAGTTCAAAACATCAAGAGCTTTATCTATATGCAAAGGCCGTTTGTTGCCATGTTTGTCTGCGCGGCCATAATCATAGAGACGGTATGTGATATTGGAGTTGGTCTGAATTTCAGCGAGAACTGTCCCCTCGCCTATCGCATGCACTGTTCCGGGTTCAACGAAAAACAAATCGTCTGTGTTGACAGGCGCATAATTGAGAAAATTCTCTATTCTGCCTGAGGAAAGAGCTTTTCTGACACGCTCTCTGTCCATTTGCTGATTGAACCCGTAAACAAGCCTGGCGCCTTTTCGGGCATGCAACACATACCACATCTCTGTTTTGCCGGGCTCCCCCTCATATTGTTTGGCATACTCATCGTCAGGATGCACCTGAACAGAAAGATCCTGCTTGGCGTCTATGAGTTTGATCAGAATAGGAAGTTCGGGTTTTCCTCCGGTCAGTTCCAAAGCGTGAGAGCCTAAAAACTCCGGGTTTTCTTGCAGAACATCTGGCAAGCTTCTTCCTTTATCGGAGCCTGAAGCTATTATGCTTGCTCCGTCCGGATGAGTCGAGCATTCCCATGTTTCAGCCAAGGGAGCCGCATTTATATTCTTGGCGAAATCATCGTTAAGACGGTTTCCGCCCCAGAGATAATCCTTAAAAGCGGGTTCAAGCAAAAAAGGCGAATGTCTCATTCATACAACTCATGCTTCTTCTTGTCGTTGACGCTTATCTGTTTGCCGATTTGAACTTCGATCAGCTGTATTTCCGTTTCGGCTATGACTGTATGCTTGCATCCGGCGGCCATTGTGACAACGTCTCCGGGAGCGATTTCCTGCTCCATCCCGTCAACAATGGTTTTTCCGCGGCCGCTTATGACTGTCCAGACTTCGTCGCGGTATTCATGGCTGTGATAATTCATCCGATGGCCCGGCTTCAAAGTCACTTTGACTGTCATGCTGTTTTCTTCAATATCCAGCACTCTGAAACTTCCCCAGGTCTTTTCAGCGAACATGACCTGATGAGATATGTTGTCAACATAGGGTTTGATAAAGGAACTGCGGTTTTTGTCGCTTACCAGTATCCCTTCAGGACTGGCGGAAATAACCGTGTCTTTGAGACCCATGGCAAGTATAGGCACGCCCAGCTCATTTATCGCATGCACATTGTCGCAGGAGTCATCGAATCTGACATCTCCGATAGACGCTTCTTCCATGGCTTCGGCGAAGGTGTTCCAAGTCCCGAGATCCTTCCACTGTCCTGCGAATCTCAAAACGGCTATGTCAGGCTCTTGCTCGACTACGGCATAGTCAAAGCTGATTTTCGCAAGAGAATCATATCTGCTCAAGAGATCGGCATAGTCCGAGAAGCCGAGCAGTTCACGGGCTTTGTCAAGAACATAAGAGATTTTATAAGCGAATACCCCGCCGTTCCAAAGACCGCCGTTATCAATATATTCTTGGGCGGTTTTTGCATCCGGCTTTTCTTTGAAAGCGGATACTTTGCTCAAATTCGCTTTGCCTTCAGGGATGATATATCCGTATTTTTCGCTGGGATAAGTCGGTTCCATTCCCATCAAAACAAGATTTGCGGCGCCATCTTGAGCCAGTCGCCAGAGTTTATTGACCGCAATAAAATAATCTTTTTCGACATAAGGATCCACGGGACACACGACCAAAGCTTCATCTTCGGGAATTCCCTGAATTTCGTTCAGATAAGCCGTGGCAAGAACTATCGCGGGAAAAGTGTCTCTTCTGCAGGGCTCTATGCTGATATTTATATCTTCGCCGAGCTGATTTTTGAGAATAGGCACCTGAGTTTGGCTTGTCGCTATTGTTATTGCGGCATCAGGTTCTATATCCGCGATTTGGCGATAAACTCTTTGAATCATGGATTCATATTGATCGCCGTGTTTGAAAATCTTTATAAACTGTTTGCTTCTTATGTCGTTGCTCAAAGGCCAAAGGCGCTTGCCGGAACCGCCCGAAAGCAGAATAACATTCATTTTTTCTTTTGAGTTTGGCATTCCCGTTTTCCCGTCAGACAGTATTCAGCATTTCACTGACTTCAAAACATCTATCAACAGATTGATGTTATCTTCCATTTCAACTGAATGGTTGCCGACAAAGAAGCCGTTGTCATGAATATAGTCGGCGTTTGTCAAATCTCCGCTTATTGAATAATCCAAAAAGCCGAGAGCTTTTTGTTTTGCGAAGTTGCCCGCCACTATCGGACGGACTTCGATTTTATTTGCCCTGAGAGCGTCAGTGAAAGCGTCTCTTTTGCCTTTTATCCGCTCAGGCAGTATGACAGCGAATCCGAACCAGGATGATGCGCCGATCTCCTTTTGCGTAAGAAAAGCGGTTTCCTCGGAGATCCTTTTCTTGAAGATTTCAGCGTTTTTCCTGCGCTGAACAACGAAACCGTCCAATTTTTTCAGCTGTTCTATGCCGACTGCGGCTTCTATTTCCAGAGGTCTGATATTGAAACCGGGCATTATGAAGTTGAAACTTTCGTAAAACGGATCATCAAGTTTTTTGTAAATACCGGAGTTTTCAGGAAGGTGGCGTGTCCAGCCGTGAGAACGTATAGAAAGCATATAGTGATAAATTTCTTCGTCATCGGTTATGGTGACTCCGCCTTCCATTGTGCACAGATGATGAGAGTAATAGGTAGAGAAAGTGCCCATAAGTCCGAAAGAGCCCGCCGCTTTTCCATTATAAGTCGCTCCCATTGATTCGCAGTTGTCTTCCAGCAAAATCAGATTATGCTTTGCGCAAATTTCCTGAATTTTGTCAAATTCGTTGGGATTACCGAGAAGATTCACTGCCATTACAGCCTTTGTTTTGTCGGTCACGGCCGATTCAAGAGCGTCCGTGTCCACATTGAGAGTCTGCAGGTTTATGTCGACAAATCGCAGTTTCAGACCCATTTGGGAAACCGGAAAATATGTCGTGCTCCAGGATACCGCAGTGACAAGAACTTCATCGCCCTTTTTGAGGCGGCCCGAATATACAAGAGCCGCCATCATCAAAAGATTGGCGGATGAACCCGAGTTGGACATGACAGCATATTTGCTGCCGAATTTTGCGGCAAAATCTTCTTCATACTGTTTTACATTTTTGCCCATTGTGAAATATCTGGATTCGATAACCTCATGAGCGGCTTCAATTTCATGTCGATCCCAAGTGTCGTTGGAAAGGCTGTATTTCATTTTTTATAACTCCGTTGCGATTATCATGTTAAATCAAAAAGTCTTTTATCAAAAGGTTTCTGCAGGCAATACCTTTTCAAGAAAATATTCGTATGTTTTTTTCAAGCCTTCTTCAAGCGATGTTTTAGCTTTCCAGCCCGCTTTCTCCATCTTGCTTACATCCAGAAGCTTTTGTGGCATCCCGTCAGGCTTGGAGGTGTCGAATTCAAGTTCGGCATGATATCCGGCGGCATTCATAATAAGTTCGGCCAGCTCCTTTATGGAAACATCCGTTCCTGAACCCACATTAAAAAAATCGTTTCCCGAATAGCTGTTGAGCAGATAAAAGCAGGCATCGGCAAGATCATCCACGAACATAAACTCGCGTCTGGCTTTTCCTGTGCCCCAAACAGGAATGGTTTTGCTGCCGGCCGTCTTCGCCGCGTGAACTTTTCTTATAAGAGCCGCCGCGACGTGAGAATGCTCAGGACTGAAATTGTCGCCGTAGCCGTACAGATTGCAGGGCATTACGGATATAAAATCGGTGCCGTATTGCGTGTTGTAATATTGGCACATTTTCAATCCGGCTATTTTGGCGATAGCGTAACCTTCATTGGTCGGCTCTAATTTGCCGTCCATGAGATATTCCTCTTTCATCGGCTGCGGAGAAAGTCTCGGATAAATACAGGATGAAGCCAGAAAAAGCAATTTTTTGACACCGTAAATTCTTGAGCATTCTATGATGTTATTTTGTATGCAAAGGTTGTCATACAAAAACTCCGCGGGAGCCTTTACATTTGCCATGATGCCGCCGACTTTGGCCGCGGCGAGAATGACATAGTCGGGCCTTTCAGCCTCAAAAAAAGCTCTGACAGGCTCCTGCTGTCTCAAGTCCAAATCTTTTGAACGCAGTCCGGCGATGTTCTCATAGCCTTCCGCCCTGAGTTTTCTTTCGATCGCTGAGCCGACTTGCCCGCTCCGTCCGGCGATAAAAAATTTGCCGGTCTTTTTCAAGTTGTTTGTTTGTTTGTTATTCATTCGGCGATCTTTATATTTCAGCGTCTTTCAGCGCGCGTTCGCGCTTGGCAAGTTTTCTGTCGTGTTCGGCCATAATGCGGACAAGCTCTTCAAACGATGTTTTTCGCGGATTCCATCCCAGCCGGGTTTTGGCCTTGGCGGGATTCCCGAGCAAATTGACGACATCTGTAGGTCTGAACCATTGAGGATTCACGCAAACAAGAATTTTGCCGGTTTTTGTGTCAATGCCCTTTTCGTCAAGACCCTTTCCTTCCCAGCGAAGATTTATGCCGTTGACGGCGAAAGCTTTTTCTGTGAAGTCTCTTACGCTGTGCTGCTCTCCGGTTGCTATGACGAAATCGTCGGGCTTGTCATGTTGCAGAATCAGCCACATGCACTCTACATAATCTTTGGCGTAGCCCCAGTCGCGAAGGCTGTCTAAGTTGCCCAGTTCCAAACGCTCTTGCAAACCTTCTGCAATGCGTCCGGCCGCAAGAGTGATTTTTCTGGTGACAAAAGTTTCTCCTCGGCGCTCTGACTCATGGTTGAAGAGAATGCCGTTGGAAGCGAACATGTTGTATGCTTCTCTGTATTCTCTCGTTATCCAGAATCCGTAAAGCTTCGCTACAGCATAAGGAGAATAAGGATAAAAAGGCGTGGTTTCGCTTTGCGGCACTTCTTGGACTTTGCCGTAAAGCTCAGAAGTAGAAGCCTGATATATTCTGGTTTTCTCAGTCAATCCGAGTATTCTTACCGCTTCCAAAACTCTCAAAACGCCGAGAGCGCCTATGTCGCCGGAATATTCGGGAGCATCAAAGGAAACATGAACATGGCTCTGAGAAGCCAGGTTGTATATTTCATCGGGTTTCGTAAGGCCGATTATGCGGATAAGAGAAGACGAGTCTGACAAATCGCCGTCATGAAGGGTTACTTTTCCCGTCAGATGGTCTATTCTTTCCGTATTGGAAACTGAAGCTCTTCTGATAATTCCGTGAACTTCATAGCCTTTTTCCAATAAAAACTCCGCCAGATATGAACCGTCCTGGCCGGTTATCCCTGTAATCAATGCGACTTTGCTCATCTTGTTTTCCTTTCGTCAATGGGAGTTTTGCTCGTTAAAGAAGCAAGATATCATAAGTTTCTTAGAAAATACTGTTTTCGCCTATTTTTCATTAAATAGTAATCCATCTTGCTGGAATAATTTCAATTTTTCTTCCATCAAAAAACCACTTTTCAGGAGCAACTACAACTTTTCCGTCATATTCTCTCAAACGTGCTCCCCACCAATGAAAGGTGCTGTTTATAATGATAGAATGTTTACAGCTCGCCATTAGCATAAGTTCTTCAAAGTCAGTGACTATGTCTTCTTTTTCTCTGTAAAAGATTTTTCTCTCGCCGAGATCTATGTTGTTTTTAACCCATGGAATATCGTCCGAAAAAATATAATATACTGGAGAATTGACCTTAGACTCTATTACTTGAATAGCTTTATCAAAGTAATCCTGTCCGAAGCTTCCGTAAAGACTAGGATATTTAGTATAATCGCCTCGTCGTATCCCAATAAACACTGAATCTTCATTTTTTACTTGTTCTATTGCTGCCTGAGTTTTATCACTAAGTTTTTCTTTAGGTAAAAAGTCATTTTGCAATTCTTCCCAAACGGCATCGACATATTTCCATGACTGCCAATACCCGTCAAAATAACTATTCTTAATTATTTGTTCGATGGGTTTAATTGTCATATCATCATTTGACTCAAGATAATATTTTCTATTAATCTTTCTTTCCCATTTATTTATTCGGCTATATCTTGGAGAATTAGGGTGACTCCTATTCTTAAAAAACAATACTTTATCAATATCGTTACAGGTAGCCTCTTCCAAAGTTAAGTTAAAATTAAAAAGACGTGGAACTCTTATGGAGTCATTTTCTTTGAAAAAATTAAAATATGAAAAATCAATTTTTACAATTTCGCTAGTCTTGCTTTGAAGCAGTTTTGCAAAAGCGTATTGGAACATTTGGTTTCCTAATCCGCCAAAAAGTCTCACAATTTTCACAGTTTTTCCTCGAATAATTATAAACAAGAATTTCCAATCCACAGCTACACAGAACCTGTAACAAAGAGTGAACAGGAAGTAG
>JAAYNI010000024.1 GCA_012520995.1 Candidatus Rifleibacteriota bacterium | reverse complement strand
GATTGGCAGGATTAAAATATAACATGTAACAACGAAGTGTTACCCTACAAGGGGCAGTCGGAATTTTATGTTACCTTTTCAGTTCGGTCAGAGAAAAAGTGTCACCCTCTAGGGGTGCATATCAAAAAGCATTGGTTCTTCATCTGTGTAATCTGTGTAATCTGTGGATGAAAAATTCTTATATTTTGCCCTGATTTTTACACTCTACATTTTACATTTTTAAAGCTGTTCACTGTTTTTCAGGATGTAACAAATGCTTTGAGAAGTTTTGACCTGTAAGGATTTTGCAGCTTTTTAAGGGCATTTGCTTCAATTTGCCTTATGCGTTCTCGCGTGAGTCCTAAGAAGTTACCTATTTCCTCTAAAGTGTAGCATTTTGTGTCATTCAGGCCGAATCGATAGGTTATAACAAGCTGCTCTCGCTCTGTAAGACAATCAAGAACATTTTTGATTTCCTTGTCGAGAACCTTTTTTTCGATTTCTTTCACCAGATCTGCGTCTTTGTCCATTATTACATCGCGCAAATAAAGATCTTCATCTGAGTTCACGGTTGTAGAATCCATTGAAATTACGCTAGGCTGATCTCTTAAAAACTTGCTTAACTCTTGTTCAGTTATGCCAATTTCTTCAGCAATCTCTTCCATTGTGGGCTTCCGGTTAAGCTGCTTTAGTAGTGTTTGTCTGGCTTTTTTTATGCGTAACTCCATGTTTACTCTATTTAAGGGCAATCTTATGGGGTTCTTATGTGCAGAGAGGCTTTGCATTATTGATTGTCTTATCCACCAAACAGCATAAGAAATAAAACGCACATTTTTGTCAGGATCAAATCTTTGAGCGGCCTTCATAAGACCAAGATTGCCGACAGCGATCAGCTCTTCAAAAGGAATATCGTTTATATTCCTGTACTTTTTTGCCACGCTTATAACAAAGCGCAGGTTCGAAAGAACTATTTTCATCTTTGCTGCTTCGCTTCCACGTTGAGCGGCTTTCAGCAGCTCTGTTTCTTCTTCCTTGGTGATAGGCGGATGTTTCTTTAAATCTCTAAAATACTTTTTAAGCAGAGGACTTTCAAAGTCGCTTTTATAAGCATTATTATTCATATATAGCTCCCTAACTCCCGACATTTTTTGTCAGATGTGTACCCTTTCGGGTGGGAGCATGAATTATTTAACCCTAAGGCATTTTTTTACTGAAAAAAGTCTCAATTTCTTTCAAAATGCTTGAAACTCCGCGTTTTCCGCTGTACAGGACTGGGGTTTCCATTTTTTTTGTTACTGTTGATATTTCTCTCAATACAGTGTGCGACATCTGCCTGACAATCACTATTATCAAGTCCAAGTCAGCGGGCAGTTCTTTAATTCTCTCAAAACCGCTTTTCCAAGTTGTTTGTAGGCCTAGTTCAGCTAATCTGTCTATATAGTTGGAACCGACATAGTCGCCGCCTATAATCATGACTTTTTCGCCGTTGAAGAGTATTGCCGGAGCATCTGCTGTTTCTTCTGATTCCTTCTGTGAAGCAGGTTTTTGTGTCGGATGTACAATGTGCTTTTTCCGCTGTTCAGGCAACAATTCTATTTTGTAGATACCAGCAGGCCGTCCGAAAGATTCAGGAAGAAAATAGCCCTTGGCAGGTTTATCAATGTGCTCTTTGGATAAGTCTGTGAAAATAGGGTAGGGCGGCATTTCTGGAGTTTCAAGATAAAGCTCTTCATCTTTTTCTATGACATATCCCAAGATTTCTTCCGAGTCTTCAAGCTGGGTAAGGAAAATAGGATTGTGTTCTTTATCAGTAGCAAGCAAGAGGGTTTCTTCAGGAATAACATTGTAAGATGAAACGAACTCTGCTGAGATAAATATGGGTTGTTCGTTCAAAGTGATAAAGAGCCAAGTGTTTTTGCCTGTAATGCCTGTGATTTTAGGGTTGTTGGCGATTTTTGCAGCAAGTCGCCCGGCAAAGTAAAGAAGTGGCGGTTTTTCGCTCTCTTCTGTTTGTCTTTCGACTATGACAGCTTGCTTTATTTCTTTTGGCTGTAAGAGTTGCAGTTCTTTATTTTGTTTGCTTAATCGCTGAATTATGAGCTCTTGCTCCGAAAGCTTGCCAAGAAGAGTTTCGTTTTCTTCAGTTATCTTGTCCAGTTTGCTGCTGAGCAAGCCTGTGTCTGGTATGGCAGCTAGGTCTTTTTGAAGCTTTTCGCTGTTTTTAAGCTCATAATCAAGCTTTGCTTGGAGGTTTTTGTTTTCAGTTGTAAGTGAAGTTATTGTTTCAAGTGCTTCTTTGTTTTCTTGGCTCTTGAGTTCAATAGCTTTATTCAGGTTAGGCAGGTTTATTTCATGGACTTCTTGAAGTGATTTCTTGAGGGTGGCAAGCTCTTCTCTGGTATTTGCAAGTTCTTTTTTGACCTTTGCAAGGTCTTCTCTGGCAGCTTTAAGATTTTCTTCTAATTTTGTAACCAAGTTGCTCAGAACAGCTGAATTTGTTTCGTCCGATCCTTCTGAGTGCTGTACAGCGACTTTTTCTGTTATCGCTTTCTCTGCCTGAGCTTTTTGCATGGTTTCCAAAGCTTGAGCGAAAAAGGCTTTCATGGTGCTTCGAGGCTCTATTATCGAAAGAATCTTTACTTTGCGGATATCGCCGAATTCACCTTTAATAAGCCGCTGTTTAAGATTTTCGTTGCCTTCAAAAGTAAAGAAGTTCATTAATTTGGCATTTTTTTCTTTCCAAGTCAGGAACAAAAGTTTTCTTAGAGCCCGATCTTGCTTCAAGTAGTTTAAGAATAGCTTTTCGAATTCAGCTCGGCGAATAATTTTTCGCTTTTTCATGAAAGGGGCTGTCATTGCAGCCAGCTTTGGGTTAGGCAGAGTCCAAGAAAGTAAGTCTTGGCTATCTGTATCAGCTGTTATGAGCTCCATTATTTCTTCATTGTCATAAAGTTTTTCGAAGATCTCCGCCCAAAAGTCAGCCATTAGCGATTCCCTTCAGCTTGTGAAGCAAGTTTAAGGCTTCCAAAGGGGTCATGTTATTCAAGTCGGCTGCTTTTAGCAATTCCAAAGCCTCGTTTTGTGTGCTGAAAAGTGTAAGTTGGACGGGGGCAGGGGCTTTTTGCGGTTTGCCTATATTTCTGCTGACACGTTTGATCTCTTCATTATCGGATTTTTCCAGCTCAAATAGAATTTCTTTGGCTCTTTCAACCACTTGTGAAGGCAGGCCCGCCAACTCAGCTACATCGATACCGTAAGATTTGCTGGCGCTTCCTTCTTCAATATTATGCATAAAAATCATTTTGCCCGTGGCTGAATCTCTGTTAACCGCAACATTGAGATTGAAAATGCCTTTATGTACGGTATTCAGCTCTGTAAGTTCGTGATAGTGAGTAGCAAAGAGGGTTCTGGCATTAATGTTTATGTT
>JAAYNI010000023.1 GCA_012520995.1 Candidatus Rifleibacteriota bacterium | reverse complement strand
GCTAAAAGTTTGTTATCGGGTACATTTATTTTAAGCTTTGGTTCTCAGTTTTTCAAATCTTAAAGTTTCAATCATTTAATAATATCTTAAAGCAGTCGTTGGCTGTAATACTGAGTTGAAAAGTATTTCACTACCCCCTACGCCCCACACCCTATAGTGCGGCGGCTGTATCAATCAAGCATGAATAGATTGCTGACTGGCTTGGCATTAAACAGGTAGCTTTTAGTTGCAACACAGTGCTAGCAGTTATTCCAGTGAGTATTTTACAGTTATTTTTACCCAAGTATCTTGTGGTTGCCCATCTTTAATCATGGGTGAGAACATCCAGCGCCTAAGTGTTTTAGAACAGTCTAAAGCCAGTTTGGGATGTATAGTTGAGCTTAATGTCAGTACATCGCCGACCATGCCGCTTTTTCTGATCAAGACTTTGAAAGAAGCTTCGCCTGAAACGCCTTCTTTTCTGGCCCATTCAGGGAAGTCAGGCTTAATCTGAGTTATTATTCCTGGCAAAGTAACATTGCTGTCAATCGGATCTCCGCCTATATTTTCAATGAAAGAGACATTGACTCCGTCAGACGATATGGCATCTCCGCTCTTGGGTGCAAGAGGAGCATCATGGGTTTCGGCAAAGTAGCTGTTCAAAAGGCTGTCGCTTTCTATAGGAGTTGCTTCCATTAGGAAAGGAATAGCAGAATTCGAAGCGGAGCCTTTAGTGGAAGAGGGAGCTTGAAACTCAGGCATTGCAGGCTGGAATGAAAAATCCATTGTTTCAGTGAACGAAGGAGCCTGAAGTGCAGGAGAGTGAGTAGAAGGCATGGAAGGCAGCGCGGCAACTAAAGGTCTTGTCAATTCTCTGGCAGGATTTGGCTGTATCGGCAACTCTGCTATATCAGAAGTTTCGAGAGCTTTGGCTGTTTGAAGTGGCGGAGTCGGCTGAACATTTTCAGCGACTTTTGTCTCTTGTTTCTGCACTGCCTTAGGTGTTTTGGCAGGTTTGGTTTCCTGTTTCTGAAGAGGCGTTGTATTTTTTGCAGGTTTAGGAGCTTCTGCAGGTTTTTCAACTTTAGGTGCTACAGGCGGTTTCAGAGCTGCTTGTTCAACTTTTGTGCTTTCCGCTTTTTCTACAGGTTTAGCGGCAGCCTTAGTTTGGGCCGGTTTTTCTGCGACTTTTTTTACTTCCGGTTTAGATGGTGTTGTTTTGTTAGGAGTGGTTTTTGCAACTGCTTTTTTAGCAGGAGCTTTTTTAACTGGCGCTTTTGCAGCTTTTTTTACTGGTTTTGCAGGTTTTTGTATGCTGTTGCCTTCTTTTTTACGATCAGATGTGCCAGCAACAGGTCTCTTTCTAGGTTCTGTAAGAGTTATGGGAACCATGGTTTTAATGGTTTTTTTAGGGACACTAACCTTCATTGGAGGCATAAGGGCAAAGAGTAAAAAAAGTATCAGATGCAATATCAAGGAAAGCTGGAATTCATTCAGTTCCTTGCTTGCAACAATCAGTTTGTTTCCTGCTATTTTCAGCTTTTTGCCGGCAACTTTCAATTTTGCTGCTACGGCTTCTATTCTTTTCATTAGTTTGCTTGCCTTGTTGTTAATCCCAAGTTGGATGCGCCATGCTTTTTTGCCAAATCCAAAACATTGATGATGGTACCGTAATTAGCGTTTTCATCTGCAGCCAACATGACAGCACGATCGTTTGCTGGTTTCAGCCAATTTCCTAAAAGATTTTCCAGTTCTTCAAAGTTTACATTTATTCCTTGAACTGATATTTGTCCGCTTTGGGCTATTTCAATGGTCATGGAATTCTGCTCAATAGTGACGCTGTTAGCTGCTTTGGGAAGTGTTACGCTAAGTTTTTCATTCTCTTTGGCGAAGGTGCTGGTGAGCATGAAAAAGAACACCATCATAAACATGACATCTATTAGGTTAGTGAGGACTATCTGAGGGGTAATGCTTTTACGTTTATGCAACAAGCTTTTCAACTTCAACCTCCATCGCTACTGAAAGAGAGGCCAGCTCAGAAGCATAAAACTCTACCTGTTCGGCGAAAGCGTCGGCTTTAGCGGAAGCCCAATTGTAGAATACCAGAGCCGGTATTCCAATTAAAAGACCGGCAGCGGTGGTGTAGAGAGCTTCTGAAATACCGCCAGCAAGAGCCGAGGCTTCAGGAGCGCCAACAGCTTGTATAGAAGCAAATGCGGCTATCATACCTGTTATTGTGCCTGCTAGGCCAAGTTGAGGTGCTATGGTTGCTATAGTGGAAAGAGCATTGAGATTTTTTTCATACTTTTTTAGCTGAACGAGACCTTCGCGTCTCATGACATCCATTAGGTCTTCTTTTTTTAGGTTAAAGTTATCTATACCTGCAGCTATAACATTAGCCAAGGGTGTGTTTTCTTGGCGGCAAATGAGGAGCGCGTCAGAAAACCGCAGGCACTTGATAGCTTTTTTTACCTTGTTCATAAACTCTTCGGAATCGGATTTGTAGAATTTATAAAATCTGAGTCTTTCAATGACTATTGCCAGAGCGTAAATAGAGCAAAGAGCAAGGGGAATCATTAGGATTCCGCCGTCTTTAAAGAACTTGAAAATAAATAAATTGTTCATTTTTGCCTCCGAGAAATTCTATGTATATTTTTTTCTCTGGAACTACTATCGGCTTTCTAGACTGTAAAGTTTAAAAACTTGCTTCTAAACCAAGAATAGTAACTCTTTCAGCTTCTTCTACATTATGTCTGTAGTTGCTGGATTCATTGTAAAGATCGAGAACCTTTATATAAGTACCAAAAGTTTTATTAATTTGGTAGCTAAAAGTTACATCAGATCTGGAAAAATCATCTGCTTCAAAAGTGCCGAAGCTTGTAATGGCTTCTCTGTCCATTTCAGCTTTTCTGGAGAAGATAATTTTTAATCTGTCAGCTTCATAGGCAAAGGCTACATCCAAGATTTTTTTGGGTTCATAGGAGATGCGATTTCCATTAGCTTCGTTCTTGGGGTTTTGCAGCGTGCCCGCAATTTTAATGCTAAAGTCATTTTCTATTGAAAAATCGCCTTTTAAAGTTATACCTTTGCGTTCTGCATCAATATAGCTCAGGTTGTATGCAAGAACATCGCCTGTCAAATTGTCTGTTCTCTGGAGGGCATTTTTTTCTGTTTGAGAGAAAAGTTCCAGAGCTAATCTGTCAGAGTTTTGAAAGCTGTAGGCTAGGGTTCCGCGGAGTGTTTTAAGCTTTGATGCTTCGTGAGCAGTAGAAGCTGTGTAGGCAGATGGCATGAAAACTTTTTCTGTATCATCATTTCCAAGATCTTCTTCATACCCTATTGTGAGATTAAGAGGGTTTTTGAACTTATAATTATATTTTAAAAAGGGCGAAGTGTGGGATGTGCCGCCAAGTTTCTGTGTTTTTAAACCTGCTTCCAAGCTTCCAAGATTTTTTGAAGTAAACTCCAAAGCTGTGCCAAATGATGTTTTTGTGAAGTCGTATGATCTGTGAAGCGATGAAGAAAAATCGTTTTTCTTAAGATCCAAAGCGCCTTTGATCTTGAAAGTTTCGTTCAACTGTCTCAGGAATGAAGCGCCTATACCAAAAGTTTTATTCTTTTGTTTATCTTGAAACGCGCTAAGCTTAGCTCTCACATCACGTTCATTATGAGCGAACCCTGTATAAAAGGCTACAAAGGTGCCATCATCTAAGGTTGAGTCGCCTTTAAGCGAAAGCTTGAAGTTATCGTTGCTCATCCATCCAAAGCGTTCAGCCATAGCTTTATTTGCTAAAAAGCCATTCTCATCGGAGGAGAACTCCATGCCTCCTGAATAAGAAATATCACGGTTTTGGTCTTTATTGTTGAAGTATAGGCTGAACTGATCCATAGAATAGTCTACGGGAGTTTTATAGCCATCTCTTTGCTCCGTAGCAGCTTTAATATACCCTGCATAACCGTCATAGCTTGCTTTTGCGTCAATACCCAGTTCTTTTGAACCTTCGGAGCCAGCTCCTGCATAAATTTTAAATTCTTTTGTGAGGTGACGGTTGTCAAACTTTTCAAAGGGTTTTGCTTCTGTGATAGGTTTATATTCGTTATGTTTAATTTCAGGCATCAGTGTAGGGACAGCTGAAATTTTATCTGAAATGTTCATTTCAGGTTTTTGTATTATTGCTGAAAAGTTCTTTGAGCGCTCATCTTTACCCGCAACTTCAATTTTACCCATATCATAAGCTTCATTTGCATAAACGGGCGATAGAGCCAAAAGTAATAGAGCTGTGACTATGCCTTTAGAGAATTTCATTCGTGCCCCCTAAGAAAGTTTTTGTTTTTATTTAAATAAGAGATCGGCGCAAAAAAATAAAAGTTTAATCGGCGGTTCTTTTCGCTGAGTTATAGTTTCTGAAGAAGTACCAGTAGAAGAAAGCTGCCAAAAGATAGCAGAAAGAGGCTATGAGGAGAGAAGGTGCATAACCTTTATTTCTGATAAGTGTTCCAGAAAAAGACATTGAGATAGCCCAAGTGAGATTCCAGAAAAAGTTATTGGTTGCAGAAGCTCTGGCTCGTAGATTCTGAGGGACAGTGTTCATCAAAATTTCTTGAACCAAAGGCGAGGTCGTGTTTATTAAGGCTCCTCTAAAAATATAGGCAAAAGAGCATATATAAAGATTTTTTGTGAAAGCCATGGTAACCATTAGAGGGAGAGAAAGTAAATTGCTTGCAAGAAGAGATTTTAGCGGTCCGAATCTTTGAGAGAGGAGGGGAGCCGAAAGACTGCCAATAGCCGTGCCTATTTGCCCAAGCGCAAAAATGGTTCCTATAGTTGGAAGTGATACTCCCACCCAATTTTTAAAGTAAAGGTTAAAATAGGGGATTATAAGACCTGCTCCTAATCCCATTAAAGAGTTGCAGAGAGCAAACTTTGCCATATCAAAAAATGGATTTCTTAAGCTTGCTTCTTCCTCATTGTCATCTTTTGCAGTAAGAGTGAGAGCTGGAGAAGTTTTTTGCGAAGAAGTTTTGCCAGCCATACCGGAAGCCGGTAAGAGCGCGGCAATAATAATCAAGATGCCAAGAAGCAAAGAGAAACGCAAAGTGGCAGCTTTGTTTGGGGTATTGATAAATGTTGCGGCTTTAAGCACAGCTGGCATTCTTCCAGCTATTATAGCTGATATCATTGCTGTGAACCACATCAGTGAGGATGAAAGGCCTAGGGCATAAGGGAGATTTTTCTTAGAAGCATTTTCTTGAATGTAAGGCACTATAGCCACGTTCCAAGAGCCGTGCCCTATACCTCCTATTGCAGCTCCTAAGAATATTAAACGAGGGGTATTGGAGAAAATCTGCGTTGTATATCCGATTGCTGTCATTAAGAGGCCTGTAATATAAACAAAT
Organism: Candidatus Rifleibacteriota bacterium; assembly: GCA_012520995.1. GTDB lineage: Bacteria > Muiribacteriota > Ozemobacteria > Ozemobacterales > Ozemobacteraceae > JAAYNI01. Next base: position 30,007 of record JAAYNI010000023.1, on the reverse strand, counting down.
TTGCGGCTTTGTTTGTCTGCAAGCCAGCCGGCAAAAAGTGAGAATAGAGCGCCGCAAGCGGCTTTTACTGCTAAAATTCTGCCAATTGTGCCTTCGGGATAGCCTATTTCACTAAGGTATATGTTTAGTAAAACTTCATATATTCCAAAACCGATACCGAAGATCGCATGAGTTATAAAAAGCCTCTTTATAGGTTGAGAAAAGCTTTTAATATGCGAATAATAGCTTGAAATTGAATTGTTTTTCATTCTTCAGGTCTTAATAGTCTCTGAAAGTCTCCATAAATACCAAGAAGCTACAGTTTTGTAAGGTTTATAAAAATCTTCTGCATATGCGGCTATAGTACGAGGAGTTGCCTTTTTGTCTTTGTATAGGGCGGTAAATCCTTTTTTTATGCCGTGATCAGTTGCTGGCATGATATCTTGACGGCCGAGTCTGAAAATTAGCAGCATTTCAACTGTCCATCGGCCTATGCCTTTTATCTGTGTCAGCAGAGAGATTATATCTTCATTTTTCATTTTGAGCAAGGTGCATATATCAGGTAATTTATTATCAAGATAAAACTCTGAAAGGCTTTTGACTGCATTACATTTAGGCCTGGATAAGCCAACAGATTTCAATTCACTTTCATCTGCCCTGAGTATATCTAACGGATTTAACCTGGCTTCCGTAGAAGAAAAATAGGCTAAAAGCCTATTGTATATCGTTTTTGCAGCTTTTCCTGTTATTTGCTGTGAAATAATTGACTCTATCAATGCAGTGTAGGGATCTAAAAGAGGATCTATTCTTATATTGAATTCAGGAGCCTCAGACAAAAAAGCCCCCAAAAGGGGGTCTTTTTCAGAGAGATATGAAATAACTTGTTTAATATTCAGTTTTTCTAATTCATATTGCATTTGATATTGAATATTAAGTAAATTCGATGGTTACTGCTGTAATATCGTCATGTTGTTTGGCGTGCATTGAGAAAGTTTGAATTTCTGCTAAGATGTCTTTCGCAGGTTTTTTGCTTTGCAGCTTAGCTAAGAAATATTTAAGCCTTTCCTCTCCGTATTCTTCGCCATCGGCATTTCGAGCTTCAGTTACGCCGTCAGTGTATAGAACTAGAAGGTCGGATTTGTTCATTTTAAATGAAATTTCTTCATATTCATAATCATCTAAAATCCCTAATGGTATGCACTTTATGTTTTTGCTCAATATAGATATGCGTCCGCCGTCTCTTGAAACCAAGTAGGCCGGATTGTGCCCTGCGCTTGCCATTTGAACGGTTCCTGTATTAGGGTCGGCTATGACATACATAGCTGTTATAAATCGGTCGTTTGTGATGTTTTTGGCTACTATCTTGTTTGCCTTTGTTAAAACCTCGCTAGGAGACATTTTTGAAAGCTCCATTGTGCTGAGTGTTGTTTTGAAAACTGTCATAATTATAGCGGCAGGAACATTCTTTCCAGAGGCATCAGCAATTACAGCTCCTAAACGGTTGTTTCCCAGTTCAAAGAAATCAAAATAGTCTCCTCCGACCTCTGCGGCAGCTTGGTTAATTCTGCTTAGAGCCAGACCTGGAATTTCAGGAACCCTTTGGGGGAGAAGATTGTCTTGGATTTCTTTTGCCATTCGCAGCTGGTCATCCATGATCTTTTTCTGATCGTGGTCGATAAGCAGACGGTCTGTTTCTATTACAGAAGAAAGTTGTCTGGCAATTATTTGAATAAAGAAAATCTCTTGCCAAGAGAGTTTGGTGTCTTTATCTTGGAAATAAATAAATAAAATACCCTTATCTCCGGCAGGATCTGAATCGGAAACATTGAGTATTTCTGTTATAAGGCATCCTTCAAGCCCCATTTCATATTTTCTGTATTTCAGAATAGGATTTTCTGAAACAGGGTGGGGGGAGTAAACAGCCTTGAAAAAGTCTTTGTCGTCAGTAGCAGTTTTTATGCCAGGACTATTTTCAAAATACCATCCGGTTAAGCCTTCTCCTTCTGGAATTATCTCTTCTTTGGAGTTGGCTGGGTTTACCGGATCATAATCGGTTGATTCGCAATATATTTTAAACTCTTTGCTTTCTCTAAAAGAGTCGCTGAATTCAGGTTCTCCAATTCTTTTGAAATATCTCATCTTATCATCCGGATTTTCTGTGGAGACCATAACTTTAACTAAATCTATATTGGGAGATTGAGTTACCAGCTGCTGTAAAATTGTTGTTACCGCAGTCTCTATGCGGTCATTAGGAGATTCGGGACGTGTTTTTGTGTCGTGTAGATCTTTGTAGACGCTTGTCAGGCTGTGTATAGACTCCATGTAGTTTTTATTGATTTCGCCTTGCAAATTCAGACGTTCAGCCATTAATCCAAAAGCTTCTGAAAGAGTGTCGATTTCTGTGATTCCTGCGTTTACCGGTTCTATATTTCCTGAGCCCAGTTTGAATTCAGATACCTGTCTGTTTAGCTTCTTTAGAGGTTTGCCTATTGAACTTGGAAACTTTATAAGAACTGCTAAACCTAAAATTATAGATATTACGAAAAGAACGCTTACGAAGTAGTAACTGTTTTGGGCATAGGTTTCGATATTTGTAGCCAGTCGAGAGTTTTCAGCCAAATATTTTTCTGCTTCTTCATATGCAAGTCTAGTTCCGTCTTGCTTGTATTGCACCAATCTTTTTTGTAAATCGGATATAGCGTAGTCTGCAGAAAGCAAATCACTTTCAGGAGCTTCTATAGTATTTCGCAGTTTTAAAAAGTCGTCGTAGAAAGATTTTACTTTGCTTTCAACAGGCATCAAAACTCTGCGCTGAATAGCATTTTCTGTTGGAGCGATTGAGCGTTCCAATAGGTAGAGCATAGCTCTTAGCCTGTTTTCTAGGCGTATAGCTGGAAGGTTTTTGGTGCCCTGCTCATTTTTGGTGGCTTTTGAACCCTTGGCTTTTGGAGCCATTTTGCTGGCAAGGTATATTTCAAGATCGCCTTCCAGATACTCTAAATCTTTGCCTATTTTCTTTATATTTTCAAGGAGCGAGGTGGTGCCTATAGATTTTTGGAAATCAGGTGTTTTCAGGGTATTTGAGAGGTCGTTTCTCGTTGCTTTTAGCTTTTGCAAGAGCTTGTCTATTTGTTCTTGCATAGTTTGAGCAGCAACAGTTTTTTGTTTAGCTCTCTTTTTCTGCAAAGTGGTTCTGGAGACTAGGAGTTCGGCCAGAACATCCAAGTCTTTGGAGAAGGCTGTGAAGATTTTCTTAATCTCTTTTATGTTGGCTAATCGCTGAGGAAGGACAGGGACTTCGGGAGATTTAGCCAACTCTTCTTCAATGTCCTCAATTGCTTTAAGAACCAGCTTTGTGCCTGATTCATAGAAAAATTCAGGAGAGTCAGAACTGTACATACATTCATCTGCATGGTCGTTCAGCTTAACCCATTCCGATGCTACTTGCTCGTACATTCTTGCGAGCCTGATGTTTTCTGGCAAGGAAGAAGTTAAAAAGCTGCTGATTTTGGCGTGGTAGAAAGTTGTTAAAATCATAAAAACAGCCGCTATAACAGAGCTCAGTAAAATATTGACTGCAAGTCTGAAATAGAGGCTGTTTCTCATAGATTATTTAAACGTTAAATCTGAATTCCACCATGTCACCATCGGAGATAATATATTCTTTGCCTTCTAAACGGGCGAGTCCTGCAGCTTTTACAGCTGCAACGCTGCCTTTTTCTTTGAAGGCTTCAAATGGTATTATCTCGGCTCTTATAAAGCCTTTTTCTATGTCAGAGTGGATTTTTCCTGCCGCTTTTTGAGCTATTGTGCCATTTTGTATTGACCATGCCCGCACTTCGTCATGTCCATATGTCAAAAAGCTTATATAATTAAGTAATTTATATGCTTCAGCTATGAGCAAGTCGCTTGCGGGTTTTTCAATGCCGTATTCTGCCAGAAACATACTTTGTTCTTCGCCTGAGAGATCAGCGATTTCAGTTTCTATTTGAGCTGGAATCAAGAGAGAGGTAAAACCTTTCTCCTGACAAGCTTTTTTAAATTTTTGAACAATTGGCATTTCCGGATTTTTATATTGTTCTTCGGAACAATTGCCGACGACAAGGAGAGGCTTCTGTGTTAAAAAGCGATATCCTCTCGTCAGCTGTTCTTGTTCATCAGTCATATTTACTTCGGAGATCAATTTTTCTGATTCTAAGGCTTCTTTTAGAGCTGTCATTATTTCTTGTTCTTTGACAAGGTTAGGTTTCTTGCTGGCTTTCATTTCTTTTGCAATTCTTTCCAGCTTGTTGTTAACCATATCTAAGTCGCTGAAAACGAATTCCAGAAGAAGTTCTTCAAGGTCAGATACAGGATCTACTTTGTTTCTGACGTGGGGTACGCTTTCTCCTTCAAAGAGCCTAACAACCAGAATAATAGCATCGCAGATTCTTATGTCTGCCAAGGTTTTGGCGGAAGAAAGCTGATCTTCATTGCTGATCCCGGGTATATCGGTAAACTCAATGGTAGCGAAGGTGGTTTTTTTGGGGTTATAAATCTCAGAGAGAAAGTCTATTCTCTCATCGGGAACCTTTGCTGAACCGTTGTTAATCTGATCAGACTGGCCAAGATAATCTCTGGTTGGAGCGTGAGCTTTTGCTGCCACGTTAAAAAGAGTTGTCTTGCCTGAAAGCGGCAATCCCGCCAAACCTATTCTCATTTTGATACTCCGTCAATAAATATGATTAGCCTATAAATAACCCTGCTATGTTAGCAGTCATGAAGGAAGCGAAGGTGCCAGCTACTAAAGCTCTTACGGCAAGTTTTGCAAGGTCGCCGCGTCTGGAAGGAGCAATAGAACCTATGCCGCCTATTTGAATGCCTATGGAGCCGAGGTTTGAAAAACCGCAAAGAGCATAAGATAGAATTACTGCGGCTTTGTGGCTGAATGGCACGGCACCATTCATGATATTGGCAAGGTTAAGATATGCTACAAATTCGTTCAAGACTGTTTTTTCAGCTAAAAGCTGACCTGCTGCCGCGCATTCTTTGAATGGCACACCCAAGAAGGCTGCGAAAGGCGAGAAGAGCCAACCAGCTATTTTTGTAAGTGTAATGTTTTCTGCACCGAACATATTAAAGAGGCCTTCTGTCAATGCGTTGGCAAGAGCTATAATTGAGATAAAGCCTACAAGCATGGCGCCAACGTTCAAAGCTAAGGCCAAGCCTTCGCTGCATCCTCTGGAGACAGCGTCAATAGCGCTTGAGTCTAAACTTTCCGATTTAAATTCAACACCGGCTGCGGTTTCTGGAATTTCTGTTTCAGGAACCATGATTTTGGAAAACATCAATGAAGCTGGAGCAGACATAACAGAGGCTGCAATAAGGTGCCCTGCAATTCCAGGTATTTTGTCTTTCAGCATACCTATATAGGCTGCCATAACTCCGCCTGCTATAGTTGCCATACCGCCTGCCATTACAGCGTTAAGTTCTGACATAGTCATCTTTTCAACGTATGGTTTAATCATAAGAGGGGCTTCAGTTTGACCGACAAAAATATTGGAGGTTGCAGAAAGAGTTTCAGCGCCTGATGTTCCTAAAATGGATTTCATAGCTATTGCCATCCAGTAGACGATTTTTTGCATTACGCCTAAGTGATAGAATAGAGCCATGAGAGCTGAGAAAAAGATGATTGTAGGCAATGTTTGGAAAGCGAAAAGATGTGGAACCTTTGTTTGGCCAAACATTGCTCCATTTACGCCCAAGGGACCAAAAACGAACTCAGCGCCAGCTGTAGTAGAATCTAGTATGAAGGTTACGCCTTTGTCTAGCCAGCCGAAAAAAGTCTGTCCGGCTGGGATTTTCAATATGCAAACAGCAAAGATAAGTTGCAAAGCAAAAGCCCATCCGACTGTTTTCCAATTGATTTTTTTTCTGTTGGTAGAGAGCCAATAGGCTATTCCGATTTGCAAAAGCATCCCTAAAAGGCTCATGCCTATTGGTCCAATACTGTTAACTATTTTTTCCAATAAATTTAACATTTCAATCAACCTTTCCAAATATTTATTTAGCGCATCAATTTTAAAAATATAGTTACAACAATTCTTTGAAACTTAGTTGAAAGTTTTCCGAGAATTCCGTCTAGTTTCAGGAGTTCTAGGAGAGCTTCCATGTTTTCTTCAAAGAAAAAGTCGCCGAAAATTAGAGTCAAAGACAAAAATATTGTGCCGCCGCAAACCCAGAGAGCTACGGTTTCAAAAGTAGTAAACCGGCGAGCTTCGCGGTTTACATTACCTATAACATAAGACATGTAGGCAGCTAGCCAGAAGATGACGAATAACAAAAACATTGTCTGGGCTGAATCAGGATCAGCTACCAGAGTATAGAGTTCATGCACAATTTATCGTCCTTTCTCGTGGTTCGAGAGTTCAATAATAGAAGTCAGCGTAATTTAGCCTGATACTTTTGTTCCAAAGATTTGATTATTCGTTCCATAATAGGATTAATAGCTTCATCCGTCAAAGTTTTTGTTTTATCTCGGAATCTTAAACTATAGGCGAGTGACTTATGCCCTGGTTCTATTCCTTTGCCGGAATAGACATCGAATAGGTCGCAAGTTTCCAAAAGATTGCCGGCATCAGCTTTCAAAGTTTTTAAGATGTCCTTGTGTTCGATATTGTCAGGCACTGTTATAGCCAAGTCTCTGTCAACTGATGGGAATTCAGATATTTCTTTGATTTTGATCTTGGCTGGATTTTCTTTTGAGATAGCAGTCAGGTCTATTTCAGCTATCAGAATGTTTTTGGATACTTTTTTGTTTGTGATCAAGCTTGGATGAATCACGCCAAAAGTGCCTACGACATGCTTCCCTGCACGTATCTCGGCTTGTTTTGATGGATGATACATGGAAGCTGTTTCTCCTCCGGTTATCCAAAACTTTACGCCGCAGATGGCTCCTATATTTTCTATTAGACCTTTCAGATCGTGAAAATCATACTCGGATTTGCTGTCTTTCCAGTTCAGGTGATTTTTTGCTCCGGCAAGACCAATGCAAAGACGAAGAGGTTCAGTTATCTGGTTGGAGTCAGAGGGCAAGTAGGCTTTTCCTACTTCAAAGAACTTAAGATTTTTCTCGTCATTGAGCATGTTACGCTTTATAGCTTCAAACATGCTTGGAACAAGATTGGTTCTCATAAGTTTCATTTCTTCTGAAAGAGCGTTTTTTATGGCTATAGGTCTCTTTGACAAGAAACAGTCTGGCGTTTTTTCCGGGATGAAACTGTAGGTAATTGTTTCGTGGAATCCGCATGAAACCAGATAGTTTTTGATTTTGTCAGCCAAGAGAGCATCTTTCTCCTGAGGAACTACAGTAGTTCTTATTTCAGGGAGAGTTTCGGGTATATTGTCATAACCGTAGATTCTAGCCACTTCTTCTATGATATCTGCTTCCTGTTGCAAGTCGTGTCTATAAGGAGGAACAGAAACTATCAGTCCGTCTTCATCTTTGGAGATTTCCAGTTTCAGTCTGAGAAGATAGGTTTCAATACGTTCTGCAGATAGATTAATTCCTATAAGTCTGTTGACGTTTTTGACAGAGACTCTTATTTGTCTGAGAGGAACAGGCATGTTATATGCGTCCGCTATTCCCTGTACTGGTGTACATTTGCAGAAGGACTTCATGAGTTTCACAGCTTCATTGAGTGAAATAACTGTATTGTCAATGTTTACGCCGCGTTCAAAGCGAGCAGATGAGTCTGAGGGGAGGGAAAGGGCTTTCGCGGTTTTGCGAACAGCAACTTCGTTAAAGCAGGCTCCTTCCAGAAGGACTGTTTTTGTTTCTTCTGTTACTGAGCTTTCAAGACCGCCCATGACTCCGCCCAAAGCAAGGGTTTTTTGTTCATCGGCAATAACTATCATGGAGTTGGAGAGAGTTCTTTCAATTCCGTCCAAGGTGGTGAATTTTTCGCCTTCTTTTGCAGCTTTAACAATGATTTTGTTGCCGCTTATTTTATCAAAGTCGAAAGCATGCATGGGATGACCGATGTCATACATTATGTAGTTGGTTATATCTACTATGTTGTTGAGCGGTCTTAAACCCACTTGAGTCAGTCTGTGTTTAAGCCATTCGGGGGATTCGCCGACTTGTACATCTTTGATCAGTCTCGCTGAGTATCTTGGACAAAGTTCGTTGTTTTGTATTTCTATTTTAACTTCATCCAGGATATTGCCTTCACCTGAGGCATCTCCGAGAGTGTCTCGTTTCAAAGGAAGATTGAAAATAGCGGAAAGATCTCTTGCTACCCCTAGGTGAGAAAGAGCATCACCGCGATCCGGAGTAATATTAATATCAAATATGACTTCGTTCAGCTGAAGTGTTTTCGCAATTTCTTCACCGACTTTCGAATCTTCAGGCAGAATGTACAATCCCGAATGATCTTCAGCGAGTCCTAATTCCTTTTTGCTGCACATCATTCCGTATGATTCTACAGAACGTATTTTAGCGGGAGCTATCATAAATCCGTCAGGCATTTTTGTGCCTATTGTGGCTACGGGAACCTTGTCTCCAGCTTTCATATTTGATGCTCCGCAGACAATCTGCAGCGGTTCGCCTTTGTTTATGTCAACCTTGCAAACTGTGAGCTTGTCAGCGTTAGGGTGGGGGTCTTTGGACAAAATTTTGCCTACCACTATATTTTGCAGGTTTTTTCCAGGTTCAATAATTTCTTCAACTTCGAGGCCAGCCATTGTAAGAGCCTCGGCAATTTTTTCGGGTGTTTCGTCTATGTCTATGTAATCTTTTAGCCAGCTTAATAGTATTTTCATTTTGCAATCACCTCACTGAAGCTGTTTCAAAAATCTTATGTCTGAGTTGTAAAGAAGTCTTATATCATTGATTCCATATGCAAGCATGGCTATGCGTTCTATTCCGAGTCCGAAAGCAAGTCCGGTGTATTTGCCGGGTTCATAGTTGACGGATTCGAATACCTTCGGATTTACCATGCCGCATCCCAGAATTTCTATCCAGCCTGAGTTGCTGCAAACATTGCAACCCTTGCCTTTACAGAAAATGCACTGGATGTCTACTTCTGCAGATGGTTCTGTGAAAGGGAAATAACTGGCTCTGAACCTGTAGGGTATTTTACCGAAAATTTCTTTTACAAATACGCCCAAGGTGCCTTTCAAATCACTCATACTTACGTTTTTATCTACAGCTAAGCCTTCCATCTGATGGAACATTGGAGAGTGAGTTATGTCGTTGTCGACTCTGTAAACTTTTCCGAAAGTAATCATTTTAATGGGCGGCTTTATGGTTTCCATGACTCTGATTTGCATGGGAGAAGTTTGAGTGCGCAAAAGCCTTCCGTTTTCGAGGTAGAAGGTGTCTTGCATGTCTCTGGCAGGGTGGTGAGCCGGGACATTTAGGGCTTCAAAGTTGTAGTATTCTTCTTCAATTTCAGGACCGTCTGTAATAAAATAGCCCAGCTTAATAAAAAGTTCTGAAATTCTTTGAGCTATCAGAGTTACAGGGTGGAAAGTGCCAAGTTCGGCAAAGGTGCCAGGAAGAGAAGTATCAATGGTGTCTTTTCTCAGAGCTTCATCTTGCTCTTTTCTTTCCAAATTGCTTTTTAAATCATCAATCTTGCTTTGAATTTCCAGTTTGACCTTGTTGATGACACTTCCGAAAGTTTTTCTCTCTTCTGGAGAGAGGTCTTTCATGTTTTTCAGCTGTTCTGTGACTTTTCCCTTTTTGCCCAAGTATTTAACTCTGATGTTTTCAAGGGCGGCCGTATCTTTCACGGTTTGCAAGTCGTTTTCGAATTCTACAATCAGTTCATGTTTGTTATCTGACATTTCTGCTCCTTCAAAATTGGAAGATCTGAGAAAATTAAAATGCGTTTATTTTTTTATCGAGTATTTATATAAGCAAATAGATGCCGCAATTGCAACATTTAAAGATTCAGTTTCTCCTGTCATGGGAATGGAAAGAATCATATCTGCTTCTTTTTTTATTTCTTCAGAAAGACCTTGTCCTTCTTGCCCAAAGAAAAAAGCCGCTTTTGAAGGCAGATTTGCTTCTTCTATTGATGTGCCGTTCATATCCATGGCTAGCAATTTATAGCTGTTTTCTTTCAACAAATTTATCAAAATTTCAGTATTTATATCGCTGTAGACGGGCAATCTGAAGTTAGAACCCATAGCGCCTCTGGATACTTTTGGATTGTAAACGGAACAAGAGTTTTCTGTGAATATGACAGCTTTGGCTCCCAGGGCTTCCGCGCTTCTTATAATCGTGCCGGCATTTCCAGGATCTTGCAGACGGTCCATGATGACCAAGGGGGAGACCTTCTTTTCTCTTAAGAATGTCTTCAAAGATGGAAGGTTTGGAGGCTCAAAGACGGCGAGCATTTGATTAGGTGAGGAAAGGTCTGATAAAAGACTCATTATTTTTTTAGTGACAAGATATATGTTTGAGTCATATTCAATCAGTTGCTCTGCCAAGCTGTGCTCTGTCAAAAAAATAGCTTCAGGTTTTAAACCTGAATTAATTGCTTCCCAAAATATTTTTTTTGTTTCAGCAAAATAGCTTTTTAATTGTTTGGGTTTTTTTAGTTTTTTTACAAAATCTTTGATTATAGGATTTTGTTCAGAAGTTATGGTTTTCATGAAAATAAAAAAGGCGAGTCAAGCTCGCCTTTTTGCTGTTATCAATATGCAGTCTTAAGCGGCTGCTTTTTTAGCTGTTTCAACTATGTTTGCGAAGCTTTGAGGATCTCTTACAGCCAAATCTGCCAGCATTTTGCGGTTAAGATCTATGCCTGCTTTTTTGAGGTCATTCATAAATACGCAGTAGGTGGTTCCGTTGAGGCGGCAAGCTGCATTGATTCTGGTTATCCAGAGTCTTCTGAAGTCGCGTGCGCGTTTTTTGCGATCTCTGTATGAGTTGGCAAGAGCGTGCAATACTGATTCTCTTGCTACCTTTTTAACGTTTTTATGTGAACCCCAAAAACCTTTGCTGCGTTTAAAGATTTTCTTTTCTTGTTTTCTTGAGTTAGATGAGCTTTTTGATCGTGACATTTCTTATTCTCCTGTTCAGTGTTTCAGTGCAGATACTCGCAGACCTGAAGTCAGGAGTAGGGCAACAAGACTTTGAGAGCATTTTTATGTGTTTCGTGACAAACTGTGCTCTTTCTGTAAGATCTTTTTCTCTTTCTTGTTTTCTTAGTCAAAATATGGCTGCCGTAGGCTTTGAAACGTTTGAATTTTCCTGTTCCTGTTCTTTTGAAGCGCTTGGCGGCTGCTCTGTTTGTTTTCATCTTAGGCATAACTTAACCTCCTGCTGATTGTTGGTTATTTCTTCTTTGGAGACCTGTAGAGGATCATAGTGATAGTGTTTCCCTCTTGCGAAGCGTCTTTTTCTATGGCGTCGTTTTCGTCAAGCATTTCTTTCATTTTTTCGATGACGGTGAAGCCGACGTTCATGTGAGCTCTTTCTCTTCCGCGGAAAGTAACAGACACTTTGACTTTATCGCCATTATCCAAAAAACGTTTAATCGCGTTGCATTTAGTCTTGAGATCGCCTTCATCCGTCTTAGGTCTGACTTTAACTTCTTTGATCTTTATAACTTTTTGCTTTTTGCGAGCGTCTTTTGCTCTCTTTGCCAATTCGTATCTGAATTGACCGTAATCCATCAGCCTGCATACAGGTGGAGATGCATTAGGAGAAACCTCTACGAGATCATAACCTCTCTCCTCGGCCATTTTCAACGCATCCGAAGTGGCGACGATACCCACCATTGCTCCTTGGTCGTCTACAAGGCGAACCTGAGGAACTCTGATTCTTCTGTTTACACGTACAGATTCTTTGATACTCTTACCTCCAAAAGTATAAATAAAAAAGGAGCAATTAGAAAATTGCTCCATGAATTCGAATTGCTTGCTTTTCAGGCAAAGCATATCATGAATCCGCCAACGGTAATGCTAAATACGTGAAAACATTTTTATTGGTTCACTGGCATAGCAGCCTTATGAAAAACTCTTCAAGAGTTTTATACTGAGTTCTCGTTGAGACACTCGGCGGATTGCCTTTTCGCTGAAGCTAAAGGCGAGGAAATTTTCCTTCTTGGCTAAGAGGTTACTTCATTTGCTGTTAAAAGTCAACAAATAAAGTTGTTCTTCTTTTTAAAGATTAAAATATTTTTTTCCGGTTGATTATTGAAGCTCTGTACAGAAGAGTTGTGTTGAAGAATTTTCTTTGTTGGCCTATCTTAGCTTTGAAATTAGACACTTTTATATTATAATTGAAGTAGTACATAAATAACCTTTTTAAGGATGGGGTTTCAATGAACAAGAATGTCATTATAGGTATGGCTGCAGCTTTAGTTATTCTGATGACCATGTTTTCTTGCTTTATGCCAAAAAAGCCGAAAGACGGCACAACAAGAACTAAAAGGCGCAAGAAAGATACATCGGTAAACAGAATGTATGAAAAGCCGGTTGCACCTATTATAATCACAGTCTGATTTGTCTTCAAGCATATGTTTGAATTGACAGCCCTGTCTTGAAATAGGATGATGGCTGAATAATATGGGAAATGATACAAAACGCCTTGTAGTAATAGGTTTAATACTCGTTGTGCTTTTTTTTCTAAGTGCGGCGATTTTTACCTGTTCTCTTAAGACTAATCCCTCTTCTTCAAAATCAGCCGGCAGTTCTGACTCTTCTGCTTCAAGAAAGAGAGGGCGCGGCGGCAAAAGTGATGGTGGTTCTTCAGGAAATGTCGGGATGAGCGATGATGCTTTTTCCGAAGCTATTGGAGCTCTTTCAGATAAGAAAACTGGAGGAAAATCCGAAGAACGCAAAAGAACATCTTCGCAGGGCTCATATTCTTCTTATTACAGCACCTCTTCATCTTCCTATGTGCCCGATGCTGTTTTATCAGAGGCTGAGATAAAGGCCATGGAAAAGCATGATGAAAAGATGGAGAAAGAGCTTGAGGCAAGGCAGCGTGCATGGCTTAAAGAACTTCTGGAAGATCCCAATGTAGATCCCAGAGAAAAAGAAAAATTCAGGCTGAGAGGCAATCGTGCTTATGTGTCGGCTGTCTATATGATGCGAAACGGTGACTATAAAGATGCGTTGCAATCTCTGAATGAAGCTATGAAAGATCCTCTTGCTACACCTGTATCTAAGTATTTTATACTTTCATCTATGATGGAAGCGGCAATACAACTGAGAAATAAAGAGATTTTCGCTGCAGTTTTTCTCAAACAGGCTCAGCTTATTGATAATGAAGATCTTGGCTTTATAGGCATTGCTAAGGACGGCGGAGCCCTTGAAAACGCTATTTATCAAATGGAAACTTTAGACGCTGAAGGCGATCCCGTAAAGTTCAATAAACTTGTGCTTAAAAAAATAGCGCAATTTGACGGTATGCTTTCAGAACAACAGGCGGAAGAATATGTTCGTGCTGACATTGAGTTTAACAAAGAGAAATATAAGGAGCTGTTGTGATGTTTAAAAGAAAAGGCTCTGCTTTCTTGGTGGTTCTGGCAGCTTTAATTGTTTTGTCGATTATTGTTGTGGCTATGGTTGCAACTCAGAGTCAAACAGCTAATATAACTGTTTTTAAAACAGATGAGGCTAGGCTTGAGGCTATAGCTCAGTCAGTAAACGACTATGTTCTGGCAAAAAGCAAAGCTGACAGCAACTTTGATTATGAAAATCCTGATGATATGTCCAACAAGAAAGTTTTCTTTTTGCTTCGTGCCCCTCTTCAAATTGCCCATTCCGGGGATAACGGCAAGAATGCTATTCTTGACGTAGAACCTGTTAAAGAAATAGATATTTCGAATGATTACCAAGTCAATGATTTTGCAAAGAAAATCTGGGAAGATATGGGCTTGGCAAATGAACCTGAAATCAAAACAGTTATAACTCTTTCGATGGCAGAACAGTTTGCAGCAAACAATACAGCCCACAGAGTTGCTGCTATTGATACTAAACACCGCGAAGGAAAAAATTTGGCGGGATTGAGAGATAAACCTCCGACTACTTCTTCTGTTACCGAGACGGAAGATAAATGGCTTTTGGACGAAAACTGGAGACTGAAGATTGCTCTTCCTCTTCAAAACCAAGACAATACTTGGACTGAAAACGGCATACAAATAGGCTTGCCTAAGCTTAGACAAATATCAAGCGCTGTAAAGGCTATGAAAAACAATGCCAAACTTGCAGGTTATTACACTTCGGAAGCGGCAGATAAAAAAGTAGCCAAAATACTCCAAAGATTGAGAACTGTCTCTGATCCTAAGGAACGAGAAAAACTGTGGGAAGAGAAAAAGAAAATTGAAAACAATACAGAAGGAACATCTTCCTCTTCTCCTTCAGAACCTGATGATCTTGGCACAGCTATTGATGATGAGCTGGCTGCCTTAAAACAGGAAATTCAGGACCTTCAAAATCAAATAAGCAATGCTTCCGGAGATGAAAAAAAAGAATTAGAAGAAAAGTTGGCGGCAAAACAGCAACAGCTGAATGATGCTAACTCAGAACTTTCCGAAAGCCCCGTAGCCGACACTTCGGATCTCGTTGCCTATAGTAGAATGGCTATAGTCGATTTGAACGCTAAATATGCTTCTAATGTCTTGAGTTTGAAAATACAGCTGGACAGGCTTGAAGGTTTCAACTGGCTTGTAGATAAACTTTCTTCTGTGATTGCAGGCTTGATGAAGTTTGATAAAAGCTACAATCTCTCAGAAATGCTTGAAGCAACAGAAATTTTCAGACCTTTGGTTTCTTCTGGTATGACAACCGAAATAGGAGCTTCCAACATAAAAAAATTTGTATTGGATAGTTCCACCGCCCTTCAAAAGTATGACGCTTTAAATTTTTCAAAGACCGCAAAAAGTAGTATGGATAATCAAAAGGCTTCTTATACAGAAGTGATTGACTCTTTTCCGGCTTCATTTGAAGATAAATTTGAGCAACCATATTATTTGGAAAAAGGCGCTATTTATCAGATAAAAACTACTGTTACCTATAAAAAGGCAGATGGCAAAGAGATTACCAAGATCTTGACATCTGAAATTCCCGTTAAAGTATCAGACGTGCAGCCAGTGGCTCCTGAATATACCTTCTTTATCGGAAACTCAGAATTAATAGCGAAAAAAGCTGACACTTTTATAGCCGACCCATCCAAAAACTTCGGAAACCCTGTAGATCTCTCAGGGTTGTCTTATAAACCGGAGCATAAAACTTGGCCTTTTGGCTATTTTATAGTCAGAAATTTGCCTGCCGAAACCCCTGAGCACGATATCTCGCCTGTTTATAAATATCATTCTGACGAAGGAAAAATCCCCGGCATGGTTAGAGTAAATTCTAATTATGTTTCCGGCGGTGAACCTTCTACTTTACGTTCTTTCTTGGGTTCTTTTTCTCAGGTTAAGCACAGCGAATTGCCGTTTATGCTGACAAGAGCTTTCCAAGCTGATGAAACAGCTCCGGCATTTAACCTGAGGCCATCTTTCTTTTATCTCGGAGGAACCCAGAAAACAAATGTGGCTGCTGGAAATTATTTGAGAAAACATGAGATAGACTTGCCTGTGTTTTTTGAGCAACCCGATTGGAGTGCTGTTCCTACAAAGCTTACGGACTTTATCGGTTTCTTGGAAAAAGCAACTCTTAACTTGATTGACTATCCAACTTTGCTTTCAGGTATGGCTCATATGGAGTTTCCATTAGGAGTGGAGTTGGAAGGGCCTGTTGCAACTCAGTATGGCAAAGCCAGAGTGGGAATAGGAAGCTATTTCAACTTGGTAAAATCCATAAACGATCTTTTGGTCGCTGTTGATATTAAATATCGCAACTATTACAACTATTCTGACAAAAATACCAGACAAGCTTCTAAGACCTGGAATCAGCCGAAAGAACTGGGCAGAGAAGTTACCACTGCCATGGATCCCTTGTCATCAATTTCTATTTGGAATGTAAATGACTTCCAAATGATGCCGGCTAACCTTTACAGTTTGGAACAGTATAAAAAGAAGGCTACTAGATTTTATCCCAACCCCAAGGTCTTTATGGAAGACTTTGACAGAGCTGTTGAAAAGGGAGGTCTGCAAGAAAGCGATGGCACAAAATTATTGAATGGTGTCTTCTATATTGACAATTCAGGCGCAGAACCTCTAGAACTTCCGTCTTTCAAATATAAAGGCAACGCTCTTATAGTTGCCAGAGCCAATATACATATTAAGGGTGATATAACAAAGGCTGACAGTTCCCCTGCGGCAGAAGATAAAAACTCTTCACTCGGAATAATAGCCAGAGTAGGTTCTATTTCCTTTGTGAAGTCTGCCAGCGCTTCAACCGTTAAGCAATTTGTGGAGGCTGCTTGCTTCTCCAATCAAGCTCCGTATGGCTTGAATATGCTTGTTATAAACGGCAACTTGGTTTGTAACGACTTTCAGAGGAACAAAATGTGGGCTACAGACGTTTTCTATAATCCGGATACTACTTCTGTTTCCCCTTTGGCATCTTACAGAACCTCGGGAAAGTTTGACGGCAAGAGGTATCATGCCGAGTTTGCCAACACTTGGTCCAGTTACAAGTTTTCAAGAGAATAGCTTGAAGCGGCTTAAAATTTAATAAGGATGAAAGCGCTCAAATGAACAACAAGAGCTTAGTGGTTTACTCTTTACTCTTTTTGGCGAGTATTTTTGTTCTGTTCGGAGTTTTTACTTGCTCGACAAAGAAAGAATTCTTGCAAGAAGAACAAACTGCTGGGACAAAAAAGAAGACCAGAAAATTTGCAAAGAAAGGCCGCAAGAAAAAGCAGACTGAATCAGCGGGCCAGCTCTTGAATACAGAGGATGCTGTCTCTTCAGCAAAAGATGCAGAGAGCATGATCACAGCTCTTTCAAAAAAACAGCCGAAACCGGCTCAGAAAAAAACAGTTTCTTCTTATTTTTCAGGCTATTCTGACTTTACACCGGCCAGAATGCTTTCAGATGCGGAAATTAAGGCTGAAAAAGAGAGAGAAGCTGCTTTGCAGAAAAAACTTGAAAAGGCAAGGGAAGATTATTTCACTAAAATGCTCAAAGACCCATCAGTTTCCGATAGAGACAAAGAGAAACTCAGGCTCAGAAGCAACGAGAATTATGTTAAGGGAATAGCTTCCATACGCTCTGGTGAATATGTCCAATCGTTAGCTTCTATGAATGAAGCTATGAAAGATCCGAATGCATCGCCTGTCTCTAAATACTTTATTCTTTCCAGTATGATGGAATCTGCCTCAAAGCTGGGTGAGAGGGATCTCTATTTTAAAATAATGGCGATTCAGGCTGAACTTATTTCCAAGGAAGATCTCGCTATCATAGGAGTAAAGAAGACCGACAGAGCTAAATTCAGAGTGGCTTATGACAGACAAACATTGATTGCTCTTAGCGATCCTCTTGTTAAAGAAGAATTGATTAAAGTGAAACTATCTCAGTTCGGTAATCGTATTTCTTATGAGCAGGCTAAAATTTATGTGACTGAAGATATGGCCTTCAATAAAGAAAAATATAAGGAGCTGTTATGAACAAAATAAAAAGAGGATCGGCTCTGTTAATTACAATAGGGGCAATATTTGTATTGGCGATCATTGTTGGAGCCATGATTTTTGCCAGCTCGAACAGCTCTAATATTACAGTTTTTAAAACTCAGCAAGCTAAAGTTGAGGCGGTGGCCGAGAGTGTTAACGACTATGTTTTGGCAAGATTTAAAGCTGATGCCAATATTGAAAACACAGGCGAAGCCCCTAAAAAGATGTTTTATTTTTTGCGGGCGCCTTTGCAAGTTCAGGGAGATGGTTCAGCTTCGCAAAATGCGATTTTAGAGGTAGGTTCCCTGAAAGACGGAATAGATGTCAGCTCGGAATATGGTGTGGGCGATTTTGCCAACACTGTATGGTCTAACATGGAATTGCCAGGCGCTCCTGAAGTTAAAACAGAAATAAGCATGATACATGCTGAAGCCTTTTCAGCAGAAAGCGGTTATAAAGTTGCAGCTGTTGACGCAGAACATAAGCCTGGCAAAAACTTGGCTCGATTTCGTGATCTTGATAGCCCTGCTAGCACAAGCGATGGCAATTCTAACTGGCAAAGTTCTACTTGGAAGTTGGATATGGCTCTGCCTCCAGGAGGGGGCGAAGGCACTGGAGCTAATGGAGATAACAGTTGGGAAGAAAATGTGGAAATAGGCCTTCCGATGGACTGGAAAGTTCTTGTGAGCAGTTTTATCAAAGGCGGTTTGGAAGAATCCCCTGATGCTAAGACTAAAATTCTGGATAAAATAGAAGAAATAATCATATCGATTGCTGAAGATGATCCTATGAAGATTGTTGAGTTGGCGAATAATCAGGATCCGGCTTTTGCTGAATCAATCTTTGGAGACAAAAAAGACGAGTTCGTAACCTTGATTAAAGATTTTCTCAAGGGCGGTATGGATTACGTACAGGCTGAGATTGAGAAAGTCTTCAAGGATATAGCTGATAATGTCCAAAATACGATAGATGCTGAGAGCAGCACAGAACCTTCCGCTTTGTTGCCGGATTATGATGATTATAAGGTTTCCCTTGGCGTTGATATGAAAATCAAAGCTAATAATTTGAAGCTCGACATGGTCTTTACCCCTACAATGATGGATACTAATTTGCCAATACCAAACGGGGTAGATGAAATTGTAAATACTATTTTTGCTGAGAGTATGCTTGGAAAATTTGAATTGCCTGTTTCTAAAATTGAGCAAACTGTCAAAAACAATCTCACTCTATGGGAAAAATTGCAAATAGCATGGGATGATCCAAGTGTTATATTCAGCACCATGCCTTCTAAAATTGATATAACTCCTTTTATTAAAAAGTTTGTATCGGAAGCTTTGTTGGAACATGGTACAAGCGAGTTTGCGATTCCTGATGAAAAGAGACAAGACTTTGTAATACCGGAAGAAGGCTTTGACTTTAAACCTGTGCTCCAAGAATCGGGAATTTTTAAGTCTTTGGGAGGCGAGCTCTCTGCAGATGCCTTTAAAACTCTTGTCATCTCAGGCGGAGAAGCACCCTACAGTGTGGCAGAATATGCGTCTAAGGCTGCCAATAACTTTTCTCAGTCTTCATCTGGTTTTAGTTCTGTTGGGAGCAGCTTTTCGCCTGGCGGGGATTTAGGAGCCTATTCTCTGGAAAAAGGCGCTATTTGTCAGATTAAGACATCTGTTACATTGACAGAGCCTTCAGGCGCAAAAAAGACAACCGTTTTGACTTCTAAAATACCTGTCAAGGTTTCAGATACTCAGCCAATAGCTCCGGAATATACCTTTTTCATAGCTAATTCGCCGGCTCTGTCTGATGGAGGGGACGCAGGTGTCAGCTTAGGCGGCGAAGTTGACCTTTCAGGTGCTATTGCAGCAGCGGGTGGTGTTGCCGGTTTCAAGCTGGTTTTGCACAATCTTCCTACTGATGCGCCAAGCAGTTCAACAGACTTTAAGCCTTCCTATACATATGCTCGTTCCAAGGGGCTGGTTCCAGGAATGGTTCGAGTTAACACTAGTGAAGAGTCTTCCCTGAGAGCCTTTTTGGGAACCGAAGACGAGATTAATTTGAGCGAGTTGCCATGGATGCTTGCCAGAGGTCACCAAAACGATTCTAAGGCTAATCCTGTTTTTAACATTATACCTTCATTTTACTACATGGGAGGAACAGCTCAAGTACTCGGAGACGGCGCGCCATCCTATCAAAAACGCAGGAAGCATGAAATAGACTTGCCTGTTGTTTTTGAACATAAGCCTCATGCAGCTAACTTAGGTTATTTAACCGATTTTGTGAATTTTTTAAAAACTCTTTCTATTGGTGTAGCTGATATGCCTACACTGGTTGGAGGGCTAGGGCACTACGAGTATCCTTTAGGAATTGAAGTCGAGGGGCCTGTGAATGTTCAATACGGCAAGGCTAGAATTGATGCTGGAAGCTATTTTAATATAGCTGATAACGATTTGGAAATGAGTATCAATATAAACTATGCAAACTTTGAGCATTACGGCAGAAATATGGACAGGCAAGCCGCTAAAGATTTGGCTTTTGACACCAATGCTGAGCAGCTTGGCAGCGAACAGACCTCTAAATTTGCATTGCCCGATCCTAATCCGGATAGAGATTTCCAAACTCTTAGCCCGGGAGATCCTTCTATGCTGCCGGCAAACTGTTACAGCCTGGATCAATATAAAAAGAAAGCGACAAGGTATTATAAATCCGGTGCAGACTTTATCAGTGATTTATCCAAATCTAAAGACAGCGGCGGTCTTTCAGACGGCGGGCACCCCGCTTTGAATGGAGTCTTCTATATTGACGGGGAACTTTCTCTTTCAGATCTTACATATAAAGGCAACGGTTTGATAGTAGCTAAAACTTCGATCAATATTAGCGGTGCTATCCAGCCTGCAGACGAATATTCGAGTTTAGGTGTCATAGCTAGAGGCGGCTCTATAGCATTCTTAGGGCAAGGTCCTTACAGAGCTGCATTTTTCTCGAATGGAGCTCCTTTCTGTACAACAGACGGCACTGTAATAGACGGAAACCTGGTTTGCAACGGTTTTAAACGCAGCAACTTTATGAATACTCACGTTTTTTATAATCCTAAAGTAACCTCAGTGACGCCGCTTGCTTCATACAGAAAGATAGGCAAATATGAAGCAAAACGTTATCACGCGGAATTTGCAAACAGCTGGTCTGAATTCAAGTTTCATACTGAATAAATAAATAGTTTTAATTGATGCTTCTTTTTGATAGAATAGTTCTCGTTTGAATTCTATAAACGAGTCTATAAAATGATAAATACAAAAATAAAAAGTTTGAAAAGAGCTGTCACATTGACAGAAATTCTGGTATCTGTTCTCTTATTCGCATTGGCGGCTCTTCCCTTATATAAGGCTATTTCCTCCACTGCCAAAAAAGAAATTTACCAAGACAAAGTAGCTACAGCACAGCGAATTTTGAATGTTTTTCATCAAGAAATTCAAAACATGCCTTATGAGCAGGTAAAGTTGTTGAATCCCATAGATGGAAACCATAAATCTCCGCCAGGCACATTCCAAGCACTCTTGGAAGTTTCTGAGAAAGAAAAGGATTTTAATTTTACTGCTAAGCTTGAGCCTGAAGATGTACATGGAGTCGAGACTTTGAAAATTACGGCTGAAGTGACTTGGACAAGAACTGGCAGCCAAGAATCAAAGCGAACTATAAGTTTTGTAAAGGTTAAAAAATGAATAAACACTCACGCAGAGCTGTTACTTTAATGGAAGTGATGATAGGCGCTTCAGTTTTTGCCATAGTAAGCGTAAGTATTTACTTTGTTCTTTCTTCCGGCCGCAAAAGCCACGCTTTGGGAACGGCCCGAATGCGAATGCGCATATCTTTGGATAATGCCATGAAGATTCTTGAGAAAGATATTAACAACTCAAGAGTTTTGCCTACAGAGCCTGGAGAAAAACTGGATAAAGATAAGCATGTAACATTTAAGGTTAGCGGCAGCGGTTGCACTATGCAGGTTCCCAGAAGTGATGTTGAAGAACAGCAAACCACCTTTTTTGACAGTTCTGCATCAGATAGCAAAGATGACTTTTATGAAGAAGTTACCTACTCCTTGGAACCGAAAGGTGAAGCCAACGCTCTGATAAGATCAGGAACAGCCAGTGGCAGGCGGCAGGTAGGCGAATATATCGACACAATAGAATTTAAGACATTTGCTATTACTTATAATGCTGCCGTAGAGGTTACAATCAAAGCTAAAATCCGTCCTGATGGAGCTAAAAAAGAAGAAGAGCAAGAACGCAAAGCTACCATAGTTTTAAAGAACCTTCACTCGATCATGTTTGGAGAAGGCGAGGGCAGCTATGCAGGCGGAAACAGGTATTGGAACCAAACTGGCGGAACAACACCTTAAGTAAATTATAAATTATAAACCAGAAATAAGGACAAAAACACATACTGACAATATAAAGAGGGAATATGGGCGAGAACGTGGTTAAAGAGAAAAGCCGAGCTTTTGCTTTGAAAATCATAGCCTTATACAAATACCTCTGCTATGAAAAGAAGGAATTTGTGTTGTCCAAACAGCTTGTACGAAGTGGTACTAGTATAGGTGCAAATATTGTTGAAGCACATAGTGCTATAAGCAAAAAAGAATTTATCGCAAAGATGAATATTTCCCTGAAAGAAGCTGCTGAAACGGAGTATTGGCTTGATCTTCTTCAAACCTCAAACTACATAAGCGAAGTGGAATATCAAAGTATGCTTGAGAATTGTAGGGAGCTGAAGCGCCTTTTGACAAGCATTATTAAAGCCACAAGAAAAAACTTATTGAAATAGTTTTTGTTTAATTAAATCTATTTGTATTGGCAAGCAATTCAAAATATGGCTTTTTATAAGAAATTCGACGAAGATTTTACCAGATATTATCTGGAAATCTTCGCCGAATTTTCCTCATTTCTAATTTATACTTTCTAATTTATAATTTTTAAGCCCTTTACACTCTGCATTCTACACTCTACACTTTACACTGCTAATTCCCTTTTACGAATTTTTCGCCTTCAGAGCAGAGTTTTTGCAAAACATCTTCGCTTCTGGCTTCTGCATAGAATCTGACTACAGGCTCTGTGCCTGAGAATCTTACGAGAATCCAAGCTCCGTTCTCCAAGACACACTTTGTGCCGTCTATTCTGACTACTTTTTCAACTTTAAAGCCAGCAACTTCTTTAGGATCCTTTTTGAGGTGCTCTATAGCTTTTGCTTTTTCAGCTTCTGTGAGCCTGAAATTAATACGTTTGGTCAAATAAGTGCCGACTTCTTCGTAGAGTTCTTTTAATATCTCTTCAAGAGGTTTCTTAACCATGGCTACCATTTCGGCTACGAGCAGGCAAGCAAGAATACCGTCTTTTTCTGGGACATGGCCTTTCATACTCATGCCGGCAGATTCTTCTCCGCCCATAATGATTTTGTCTTTGGAGATCAAATCGCCTACAAATTTGAATCCTACAGGTGTTTCAAAGACTTCTATGCCGTATTTTTTTGCTACAGCGTCTATCAGTTGAGTTGTAGCAACAGATCTGGCTACGCCGCCTTTCCATTCGGGCCTTGTTAGCTTAAGATGTTTTAAGAGCATGCCCAGAATCTGGTTTGCTTCAAAGAATTTGCCGCCTTTGCCCAATACGCCGAATCTGTCTGCGTCTCCGTCTGTGGCAAGGCCGAGATCATAACCGCCTTTTTTCATTTCCTCAATCATGTCCGGAATATACTCTTCTGAGGGTTCTGGCGGAAGACCTCCGAAATAGGGATCTGTATGATCGTTCATTATAGTGACATCGCAACCGGCTTCTTTTAAGAGTTTGTCGAGATAGCCTCGTGATGTGCCATAAAGCGGGTTTACCAGGATCTTCATTTTGGCTTTTTTGATCTCGTCAAATTTGATGAGCTCTTTCATTCGCTTAAGGTAGGGATCCATAGGATCGATCTTTTCTATTTTGCCGGCTTTAACAGCTTCATCAAAATCTATTCTGGATACTTTTTTTCCGCTTTTGAAGAGCTCATTGGCTCTTTTTTCTATGTCTTGTGTTGTTTCAGGAAGAGCTGGGCCGCCCCAAGAAGGAGAAAATTTCAAACCTTGGTATTCAGGTGGATTATGGCTTGCAGTGAAATTGATACCGCCAGAGAGTTTTCTGCGAAGTATTTCATAGCTGATAACAGGGGTAGGGGTGTCTCTGACACAAAAATAAACTTTGATGCCGTTGCCTGCAAATACTTCAGAAGCTACTTTCATAAAGTGAGAAGACATGAAACGAGCGTCTGAACCCACTATAACTTCTCTGGCATCGCCGATTCCTTTAAGATGGTCACAAATCGCTTGTGCGCAGATTCTTACGTTTTCAAAAGTAAAGCCGTCTGCAATAATGTCTCGCCAGCCCGATGTCCCGAATTTAATAAGCATATTCCCTCCAAAATTGTCTTTTGTTTTGTCCTAGTTTAAACGCTGACAGAAGCTGAGTCAAGCAAAACAAAAACACCGTTGGTGCTGGTTTTTCTCTAAAAGTTGCCTTTTTAAATGCTAAGCAAATCAATAGTCTCTTCATGCTTATCTGATTCAAGAAAGCACTAACTAAAATTTCTAATTTATACTTTATAATTTCTAATTTAATTAAGCTCGCCACACGCCACTCAGCACTCGCCACTGATTTTTAAGCAAAGCTTAAAAATCCCGTCAGTGTCTTCAGTGTGTTCTGTGGTAAATAAAGGTTTTCGCTTCTTATTTCGTGGTTGAAAATTCTTCTGTTTTTTTCAGATTCTGTAAAAATCCTCGGCGTAGGAGAGCATCTCGTTGAAAGGTCCGGTTTTCAGCTCTGAATCTGGCAGAGAATCCAAAAAATGCTTGCCGTAAGACTTGGTTAAAATTCTGTTATCCATGATCCAGACTATTCCGCGATCTGTTTTACTTCTGATTAGTCTGCCAAAGCCTTGTTTCAGCTTGATTGCCGCCATAGGAACTTGATATGTGAAAAACGGATTTTTGCCTTGAGAGCGCAGATGCTCGCCTCTGGCTTCAAGAAGCGGGTCGTCAGGGGGAGCGAAGGGTAATTTCATTATTATAAGGTTTCTTAAGCTGTAGCCGGAAATGTCAACGCCTTCCCAAAAGCTGTAGGTGCCGAATAAAACAGAGTTGCCGTCTTCTTTGAAGTAATCAATCAGGCGATTTCGGCTGAAAGAGCCTTGCCGGTAAGAAGCTATTCCTTCAGAGGCCAAAACATCTTCCAAGTTTGAATGGAAACTGTTCAGCTGTCGGTAAGAAGTGCAAAGCACAAGCGCGCCTCCTCCGGAAGCCATTATAATTTCAGCAAGGGGTTCGTATAGTTGTTCGGTGAAGTCCGGAGAAAGGGGCGAGGGCAAGTTGTCAGGGATAATTAAAGAAGTCTGTGCGCGATAGTCAAAGGGTGAGGCGTAAGAGCCTTCAAGCAATGGGCGAGAGACAGACTGCAAATCCAGGCGTTCTTTGACAAAATTGAAATTACCTGCTGTGCTCATGGTTCCTGAGACAAGAATTGCTGAGTCTACTTTGTCGAAAAAGTTTTCAGCCAGAAGTTTGCCCACAAAGAGGGGGAGAGAAGAAAAGGATGTGTAGACTCCAGAGCGTTTTAAAACCGCTGACATAAAGTGTACATAGTCGCTTCGATTTTCTGTTTCAGTGTTAAACATGAGCTCAATAGCGTAAACTATGTCCAATAGACGATCTGAAAAAGATTGCAGCTCTATTTTGGGTAATTTAAAGGGTTCCAATTCTTCTTCGAAGTCATCCGAATCTTCAAAATCTTCTAAGCTGTTAGAAAGGCTGTTGGCAAGTTTTTTCATGCCTATATGCAAAAACTTTATTTGAGTAGATATTTGCTCTGAATGCTCTGCGAGAGTTATGAACTCATCAGTGTTTTCATGATTTTCGCGGATTCTTATCTTGTATTCTCCGATTGATTCCGAACCCTTCGTTAACATTCCTGTGATGTTGTCAAAGAAAACTTTCGCTTCCCGGCCGGCCAGTATTGTAAGTTCAGAGAGTTCGTCGCAAGCTTGTAACATTTCATCCGCATCAGCTTTGATTATGCAGTTGTTATCAGTTGATAGCAAGTAGGCAAGATTTGACAAAAGGCCTGCAGTTTTATTGCCTTTTCTATAAAAAATCTTGTTTAGCAGCTTTTGTATTCCTATAAAGGTTGTTCTGAAGCCGAAGTGAGTTGTCGCTGTATCTTCAATGTTATGCGCTTCGTCAGCTATAACAGCTGAATAATTGGGGATTACGCCTGATTTGTCAGGGTCTGTAGAGTCAGCTCTCATGGCGAGATCTGAAAAAAGGAGATGATGGTTTACTACTATTATATTAGCTGAAGCGGCAGTTTTTTTTGCGTTATAATAGTAACAGGCGTTGTATTCATAGCAGTCAAAACCAAGACAGCTGTCTTTGTCGCATTCTAAACGGCTCCATAGAGACTCTAAAGGAATGAATGGCAATTCTGCTATTGTGCCTTCTTCAGTGTCGTCAGCCCAATCTTTTATAACCTGAAATTGCTCATATTCGTCATCTTCTAAAAGAAAGTCGCCTTGGGTGCCGTATAAAGCATCGTTAAGACGTCTAAGACATAAATAGTTTTGTCTGCCTTTTAAGAGAGCATATTTGAAGGTGGTTTCTAATGATTTGTTTAAAAATGGCAGGTCTTTTGATACCAGTTGATGCTGGAGATTTATAGTGTTAGTTGAGACCACAACCGGTTTGTTCTTGATTTTGGAAAAATATATGGCAGGAATCAGGTAAGCCATACTTTTGCCTATTCCGGTTTCTCCTTCTAAAAGAGCATGATATGCAGAATTTAGAGCTTTGATGATAGTTTCCATCATAGCTATTTGCCCTTCACGTTCTTCATAGTCGGGCATGGCATCAGCTATTGAGCCGCCATTCTCTATGAGAGGAAGCAGGTCTTCTGGTTCTAGCAATAGTTTTTTGTTATCTGTGGATTTCATTATAATTTTAAGATTGTGGGCAGAGGATATTATAATTCAGAGGCTCAGTCAAACAAATTGCAAATTGAGCTCCTTCAGTATAAGATCATAGGGAAAGAGTACCTTAGATTGGTGGGAAAAATGAGCATAGGAACCAAAATATTTTTGAAATTGCTTCAAACAGGCGTTGTGCCTGATAAATTAGCTCGACTGCATGTACACTCGATGTGCAAGTCAGCTCTTAAAAATGTTGTTTTGAGTGACGTTGAAGCTATGCATGCCCTTGAGAGACGTATAATGAAAGAAATCTCAATGGGAATAGAGCTGAAAAAAACATCGCTTGACGGTGATTTTTATGATCTGAAACCTGATTTTTACAAGCTTTTTTTAGGCAGCCAATTGAACACTTCCAGCGCTTATTTTGCAACCGGCAGGGAAGATTTGAATGAAGCGGAAGATACTAAACTATGGATGTCTGCCGACAGAGCGATGCTAAGAGATGGCATGGATATTCTTGAAATAGGCTGCTCTTTAGGAGCTATGACCTTTTGGATGGCAAGCCATTATCCTAACGCAAAGATCACAGCTGTTGTAGACTCAGTTTCCAATATTATATTTCTTCAAAAGAAGATAAATGAGCTGAATTTAAAAAATGTAAAAATAGTTTCGGCTGATATTTCCAGTATACCTGCGGAGAAACAATTTGACAGGATTATTTGTCTTGATAAGCTTGAGATGATAGCTTCTGCTCCAAATTGGGATGCGATATTAAAGAAAATGCTGAAACCGAAAGGCAAGCTGTTTTTGCAGACTACAGTTTGTAATTCGGCCTCTTATTATACAGACACAGCAGGCTTGCGAGATTTTCCAGGCAATTATATTTATTATCCTAACTTGGTTTTATCGCCACAAATTTTGCTTACATTAAACAATTTCCATGTTGATGATTACTGGAAAATCAGCGGAGAACACGCCCATCGCACAGCAGAGAAGTGGCTGAGCAAATTCGAATTTAATAAATCTGAAATACTTAATCTTTTTGAGCTTTCTTACGGCAAAAAGAATGCTTGGACTTGGCTCCAACGATGGAAATTATATATACTTTCCTTTAGTGAGCAAATGGGGTACAATAACGGGCAGGAGTGGATAACGGCTCAATACCTGTTATCTTGACTTAAAAGCTCCTATTGTTTGTAATACTTGACTATTTTAACGGAGGATTATCACTCTTATGTCCAAAATATACGGCAATGTGCTTATTGCTCAAGGCGGCGGCCCGACTGCGGTTATTAATCAAAGCTTAGTAGGCGCTGTTTTGGAATCCCGCAAATTTCCTGAAATTGGCAAAGTATATGGCGCTCTCCACGGTGTCAGAGGCATTATCGAAGAAAATTTTGTAGACTTGTCACAGGCTACTACTCACAATCTTGAGAGAGTCGCCAAGACCCCCAGTTCCGCTTTGCTTTCAACAAGAGATAAACCGGATCAGGAATACTGCGAAAAGATTTTCAAAGTTTGCATGAAGCACAACATAAGATATTTCTTTTACAACGGCGGCAACGATTCGGCTGACGCAGTTCGTATAGTAAATGAATATGCGGCTTCAGCAGGCTATGAACTTCGCTGCATTCATATTCCTAAAACTATAGACAATGACCTGCTTGTAACAGACCACTGCCCAGGCTATGGTTCTGCGGCCAAGTTTGTAGCTTCAGCTTTTGCTGGTGTCAATCTTGATAATCGTGCGATTCCAGGCGTTTATGTTGGCACGGTAATGGGCAGGCACGCAGGCTTTTTGACAGCTGCTTCCGCTCTTGCAAGAAAATACAGTGACGATGGTCCTCATCTCATATATCTTCCTGAACGTCCCTTTGAAGAAGAAAAGTTTTTAGCTGATGTAGACAGAGTTTATTCAAAAGCAGGCCGTTGTATTATTGCTGTTTCAGAAGGAATAGTTGACAAAGACGGCAAGCCTGTTATTACTCATCTGGTAAAAGAACAGGAAAAAGACGCTCATGGCAATATCCAACTTTCTGGAACGGGCGCATTAGGCGATGCTCTGTCAGAGCTTATTAAAACCAAACTCAAAATTAAACGTGTCAGATCTGACACCTTCGGTTATTTGCAGCGCAGTTTTCTTGGTTGTGTATCTTCTGTTGACCAAGAGGAAGCCAGAGAAGTAGGTGAAAAAGCTGCTCAATACGCTCTTTGGAATAATTTGGACGGTTCTGTTGCTATTAGGCGTACTGGAGACTATTCTGTTGAATATTTTCTGACACCTTTGCATACGGTCGCTAAAGAAACCAAATCCATGCCTGATAATTTTATCAATGAGGCAGGCAATGGTGTAACCACTGAGTTCCTGAACTATGCCAGACCTCTTGTCGGTCTTCTTCCTGAGTATGAAAGATTGCAATGTCCGGTGATTCCAAAAAAATGACAGAATCTAATCGCATAACAGCAAAAGTTGAAGGATTGTCCTTTACAGGTCTTCCCTTTATTTTGCATGAAGGCGAGCAGATAATTATCCCTGGGAAATATTTTCCCGGGGATATGCTTTCCCTGACTCTTGAACTAGACTCTCTAAAAGTCTCGGAGATAGAGTTGGACTTTCCTTCGCCGATTCGTGTAAAGCCTGACTGTCACCATTACGGGCATTGCAGCGGCTGCGATCTGCTTGAAATGTCCGAAAAAGGGAGAAAATACGAAAAAAGCCAAATGATGGCGAGAGCCTTGGCTTTATTGTCTTCTGACGTTGTTCCTGATTTTCTTTCAGATACATCTATTGTCAGATATTTGCCTAGACTTACTTTTTATCAAGGCAAGAATCCCGAGTTTAGAGAGTCTGGGTTGTTAGCTTCTAAAGAAGCTGTTTCTGAAGGTCGTTCTGATATTGTTCCTATAAAATCATGTGCGATTGCGGTTCAACCTATTAATAGGCGAATACTTTCTTTAAGACGGATTTTAAATGAAGTGGCTCCTGTAATTGACAGAATAACCCTTATGGCTTCTGCAGATCTTGAACAAGGTTTTATCAGCAATGTTGCGGCTCATGCAGTTTTAGCTAAAGACCGTAATTCTGAAGCCTATAGAAAAGATTTTATAAAAATTATGAGGGCGGCTGATTTATCAGGGCTTTCAATTGCTACAGCTAATGGTGAAATAGAGCAAACTTACGGTCATCTGGCTATTCCAGGTTTGGTTGCTCCGGAGCGCGGCTTTGAATCAGCTTCAGCCGAACCTTCTGTTGCTGTTCAAGATAATGTTTTTATGAACAGAACCTTGATTCATAGAGTTTTAAAATATGTTGAACCTGCTCCAGGTCTTTATGTTGTTGAAGGATTTGCAGGGGCTGGCAACTTTACTTTGCCTATAGCCAGAAAAGGCGCCGAAATTCATGCTATGGACTGGGATCCTGCTGCGACTAAACTCGCATTGAGAAATCTTTATCAGGATGGTCAGCGAGAGAGAGCCAGAATAATTACAGGC
>JAAYNI010000022.1 GCA_012520995.1 Candidatus Rifleibacteriota bacterium | reverse complement strand
GCAAATCAACAGGATTAGAATATAACCTGTAACAACGAAGTGTTACCCTCCAAGGGGCAGTCGGAATTTTATGTTACCTTTTAGGTTCAGTCAGAGAAAAAGTGTCACCCTTTAGGGGTGCATATCACAAATTATCAAGTAAAAATCTGTGTCATCTGTGTAATCTGTGGATAGAAAAAAGTTTTAGCCAAAACTGAGCACTAGATATCTTCTCTCTTTTCTTGATTTTTGTTTGCGTTTGCGCAATACTCTGCAAAACAGAAAAAATCTGTTAGTTGAACCTCATAATATAATGCGGATCTATAAATGTCAGACCATAACCAACTTTTGCAAGAACTTCAATCTTTAATTGCCTCTAAAAATGCCAAGGCTATCTTGCAAATAACAAGCAAATATAAAGCACCTGATATAGCAGGAGCTCTTTTAGAAATTGACTTGGCTGAAGCCGCCGTAATTTTTAGACTTTTACCCAAGAAAACTGCTGCAAAAGTCTATGTATATCTTCCATCAGAAGCACAAGCTGAGCTTATAAGAGCCTATTCAGAAAAAGAAATGGCTGAGCTTACAAACCTTCTATACATGGATGACCTTGCTGACCTCTTGGAAGAATTGCCAGCTAATATAGCATCCAGAATATTAGAAAATGCGACACCTGAAAAGCGAAAAATGCTTAACGTGCTTTTACAATATCCTCAAGACTCCGCAGGCAGTGTCATGACAGTCGAATATGTCAACTTCCGAAAGACTATGAAAGTGAAAGATGCTATTCAAAAGCTCAGGAATATGACAGAACCTGCGGAAACTCTATATACCACTTTTG
This sequence comes from Candidatus Rifleibacteriota bacterium, assembly GCA_012520995.1. Taxonomy (GTDB): domain Bacteria; phylum Muiribacteriota; class Ozemobacteria; order Ozemobacterales; family Ozemobacteraceae; genus JAAYNI01. Next base: position 1,679 of record JAAYNI010000022.1, on the reverse strand, counting down.
TGACTGATAAAAACCGAAGGCTTGAAGGAACCGTTTCACTTAAATATCTGCTCACCTCACATGACAATCAAACAATCGGTGAGATAATGTATCCATTCCCTCTTTCCGTAAGCACTCACGATGATATTCTTAATGCTGCGAAACTGCTAAAAAAATACGACTTAAACGTTTTACCTGTGACAGACAGCGAAAGCCGTCTAGTTGGCATTATAACGATTGATGATGCCTTGGACGCGGTAACAGCTCAAACTACAAGAGAGTTTGCTAAGAGAGCTGCCGTTAAGCCTACAGATAAACCCTATTTAGAAGCAGGGATTTATGAGCAAGCAAAGCACAGGTTGCCTTGGCTAGGACTATTGATGATTTCAGGAACTATAAATGAAGCAGTTATAAATGGAAATTCGAAGCTTTTTGTGGCGGTTCCTATTTTGGTATCTTTTATTCCCATGCTCACGGGAACTGGCGGCAATGCAGGAGCTCAAGCCAGCGGGCTTTTAATTAGAGGAATTGCCTTGGAAGAAGTGGAATTTAAAGACATACTCAAAGTTATATGGATGGAAATAAGAGTAGGCGTGCTTATAGGTTTTGTCCTTGCTTTAGTTAATCTTATCCGCTTGCAAATGCAAGGCGATCCCGCTGCCGATCAAGTAAAGTTTCCTGTGTCTGTCGCCTTGATACTTACTGTTATTCTCTCAAAGATCATAGGCGGTTCTTTGCCCTTGCTTGCAAAAAAGATCGGTCTGGATCCAGCCGTCATGGCTGTTCCTCTTATTACAACCTTGGTAGACTTTCTCACCTTGGCTGTTTACTTCTCAGTAGCCGCTCTAATGCTCTAATTTTTAAACCACGAAACACACTGACGCTTCGCTCAGTTGTATGGTGGGTAGTGCGTATAAATCGCAACAAAGAGCCAGGGCTAGCATCGCAGTGGAGTGGCGGGAATTTCAAGGGAGTAGGGTGTGGGGAGTAGCGAAAAACCAGACTCAATCGCTGAAACTAATAATTGCTTTAAAATCCTTATAAATAACTGTTGTTTGCGTTTAAGAAAGCAATGCGATGCAAAAAAGGTTTCAGTTTTTGCAAAGTCTCTGAGTAAAACTCGAATATTCAGGAAGTTTATTTGGCTTAGCGACAATCATTGTCAATTATAAATTAGCTAAAGAGAACCGAACGAGCCAAGTAAAAATATTTATATTTTTACGGGAGGCTCTGATTGAAACTGAATATTTAGAAAGCTTGCTTAGTAAATATTCAGGTTTAAGAAGAGACTCCGGCAAAGATTCTGTCATGCAGAATGTTGCTCGTTTGGTTATGATGTCCGTGTATTCCGTGTGTTCCGTGGTTTAAAAAAATTCTTTTTCTTAATCTGCGGATGTTCGGCTGTTTGGAGTTTTGTTGTTTGGATGTTTGGATGTTCGGCTGTTTGGAGTTTTGTTGTTCGTTTGGTCCTCAGTACTTCACACACCCCGCCCCCTAACCCCTTGCTTTTCTCATTGCAAGCGGGAGCTTTGAAATGAAGAAAAGCCCCCCGAAGCGATTAGCTTCAGGGGGCTTATAGGCCCGGCAGCAACCTACTCTCCCACGGCGTCGCCGCCGCAGTACCATCGGCGCTTGGGAGCTTAACTTCTGAGTTCGGAACGGGTTCAGGTGTTTCCTTCCAAGCCGTAACCGCCGGAAAT
>JAAYNI010000021.1 GCA_012520995.1 Candidatus Rifleibacteriota bacterium | reverse complement strand
GCAAATCAACAGGATTAGAATATAACCTGTAACAACGAAGTGTTACCCTCCAAGGGGCAGTCGGAATTTTATGTTACCTTTTAGGTTCAGTCAGAGAAAAAGTGTCACCCTTTAGGGGTGCATATCAGACTAATTTGCCTCATCTGTGTGAATCTGTGTCTATCTGTGGATAATAATTCTTATTGTGATAAAGAAACTTTTAGATGCAACAGATTGCTAGCTAAAGGATAGCGGCTTTTAGCACTGCCGCTATCCATAAGACGCTTTTCAGAGCTTATAATAAGCTTCTCGGACTTCTTTGGGGCTTTCTATACCGAGGGTTTGCAAAATTTCACCAAGAATGTTCTGTTTGCTTTCAGCATCTTCGCTGCTGAAAGTAGTGCTCTTGACTTCAAGGAACTGACCTGCTGCAGGCTGTTCTACTCTGTCAAGATTGATAAAGAATTTAAGTCCTTTATAGATAACGTGATATCTCAATCTGTCTTTTACAACTTCTACCATTTTGTCTGGCTTGAAGTATTCTTGATAGAACCTGAGAGAATTGCCGGCAGGTGCTATGAAGCGGCTTCTGGAAAGAAGATCTTTCTTGCCTGACTCTACCTGTTTTGCAGCTCCTATAAGAGTTAATCTTGCTCTTACGCTTTCAATTTCCTCATTTTTGTTAATGAGTTCGTCTTCGCGATATCTGACAATCTCGTCAGTGCTATTGAACATGAGATAAGTATCATATTGTCTGTAGTGTTTTTCAGCTTCAATTTCTATATCAGATGCTTTCAGCTTTTCTATCACAGCTTGGCGATCTTTAACTGCCACTTTGGTTTGAACTTCAAAGCTTTCGTCTTTGGTGGCGCCGTCAATGGCGATTAGTTTGGAAAGCAGTGAGCCTTCTCGCTTAATCAAGAATTCGTCTATTTCTTTTGCAAAACTGTCAGTTTCGTTGAACAGATTCTTTTCATCAATAGTCAGCAGTTCTCTGTCTTTCATCAGCCATGCGCCATTGACCATAACATCCGTAACGTCTGTCGACTTTGAAGCATAAAGCAGCTGAGCATAGATTCCATCGGGATCGCGTTTAAAGCTGGGCTTGTTATGAACTGTTTCAAGGTCGACTAAAATAATATCAGCACGTTTGCCAGGTTCCAAGGAGCCCGTAATCTTGTCGAGATGAACAGCCTTAGCTCCGCCTCTTGTTGCCATATAGATTACGGTTTTTGCGGGAAGGGATGTGGGGTCTTGTGTTTTAAGCTTTGATAAGAAGGCTGTAAGGCGCATTTCTTCAAACATATCCAAGTCGTTGTTAGATGAAGGGCCATCAGTGCCTATACCAACATTAACTCCCAGTTTAACCATTTTGTCTATGGGAGCAGCACCAGAAGCAAGCTTCATATTAGAAGAAGGATTATGTACAGCACCAGATTTATATTTAGCCAAATCTCTTATTTCACCTTCGTCTATATGAACAAGGTGTGCTCCTATGAGTTTGGTTTGAAGGAGATTTTGATTTTTAATATAGGGAATTACCGGCATTCCGTATTGTTTTCTGAGATTGGAAACTTCATTTTCTGTTTCAGCCAAGTGAATTACCAGAGGAACGTCATATTTGCGTGCCAAAGCTGCACATTCCTGCAATATTTGCGGATTGGTAGTGTAAGGGGCGTGGGGAGCTACTGCAGGCACTATGAGCGGATGATTTTCAAACTCTTTGATAAACGCTTCAGTTCGCTGCAAGCCTTCTTCATAGGAGTTGGCGTCTGCAACGGGGAACATAATAACTGTTTCGCCACAAATAGCTCTCATACCTGCTTTGGCTGTTTCCCTGGCAATCTCTTCTTCGAAATAATACATATCTACAAAAGTAGTGGTTCCAGAGCGAATCATTTCCGCACAGGCAATTCTGGTACCCAGTTTTACCATTTCGCGGGAAACGAATTCTTTTTCAACAGGCATAATGTAGCCCATCAGCCAGACGTCTAAACGCAAGTCATCAGAAAGACCGCGAAGCATTGTCATAGGGACGTGAGTATGGCCGTTAATAAGGCCTGGCATTAGCACTCTTTTTCCGCAGTCGAAATTTTCTTTTGCTTCGTAGCTTGAACGAATATCTTTTTCATCGCCTACAGCTACTATTTTATCGCCATCTACGGCAACCGCGCCAGTCGGATACTGTTGAAAATCTTTGTTTATCGTTAAAACATGAGCATTGTATAAAATCTTGTCGATTTTTTTCATATATTACCTTTCCTTAGTTGTTAGTTGCACTGCTTTTGCTTAGAATAGCAGGATGATTGAATAAAATCTATATTTAATGTAAAATTATTTAGGCAAAACAGGAGGATACCTTTTGCAGCGACCGACAAAAGAGAGTTCGCTTATTGCTGATTTAAATGCTCCAATAAGCTCTTTTCGCGTTTTCGCGCTAGAAGAAATTATCCGCAGTGGCAAATCAGTTGAACTTCTTGAAGCTCTAAAGAAAGTATCACAAACAGAAACAGTTCCAGAATGCCAACTTCTAATAAAACACGCCTTGCAGGCTGTATCATCTCGACTAGAAGGCAATTCTGCAAAACCTGCTGCCCTCAAGAACTTTGAAGCGGAAAGCTTTCTGAATACTTGGCGTTCAGCAGGAGACGAAGAGAAAATGTCTATCCTCTCTTCTTTGCCGACTGTTCTCCCTAAAAATCTCAAAGCATTGGGGCCTGAACTTATTAAAGGCTCTGAGCCTGTTATAGCGGCAAGAATTATAAGAACCTTCAGCAGAGGCTGGCCAAAGGAAGATTTCGCTATTGTCGCAGAAGCTGTCTCATCTGAAAGCTTAGTTCTTAAACTCGCAGCTTTGCGAACCGTTTTGCATCTTGCTCCAGAATCCATAGAGAAGAAGCTTCCTCCGCTGCTGACTTCATCTGACCCCCAAGTAAAAGCCTTGGCGATCAGGGTGTTAGCTAAAATAGATGAAAAAGAGGCCGTAGCTCACCTTTCCGGCATGCTTTTTTCAGCTGATCAAAACATAAGGCTGGCAGGCATAACCCATTGTCCATTTTTACCTTTTGAAGCTGTTAAAAGCCTTCTTTTAAAATATCTCTCTGCTGAAACTCACATGGATCTTATTGAAAGAGCAGGATGGATTATTGAAACAAACCCGGATATTCAGATCCCCTTTAAGCTTTATGAAATAATGGAGCGCTCACCTGCTAAAAAGGCGAATGCGGTAAAAAGCATACTGCAAAACTCCGTTGAACTTGTAAAGCGTTCAGGTATTTTAGGAGATAAGTTTGACGCTTATAAAGCAAAGCTGAATCAATGGCTTACTCACAGAGCTTCTCTGCGTTTTGTTAATAATATTTTCAGAAGAATTGAATCTGAATATCCTGATATATCTGCACAAACAGATGCCGCAATTAAGAGCAATCTAAAAAACCCCACGATAATGAAAGCCTTTGAGCAGGCTATGGATTGGCCTGTTTCAGACAAAGTCAAGGCAATAACGAGAAGCTATCTTGACCGCTTTGCTCTGTCCGCATCTTCAAGCCAAAAAACATTCCCTGAGCACCAAGAGAGTCCATATGCCTTCGCTTCTGACTCCTCGGTTCCTCTTTCGTTTCAAAAGTCATCTGAACAAATCAAAAGTCTATGTCGCTTTTTGGAAATGGGCGATAAAGAAGCCTTGGCTGCTCTTTCTTATGAAGATTTCAAAGATAATGAAGCTTTGTGCAGAGAACGCCTTCACCAAGGCGCGTTTACTGTTTCTGCCCAAACTCTGCTTTTCGCTAGCTTAACAAACTTGAAATACGAAGGTTTCACACAGGAAGCTTTGCAAGGAGCCTATAACGGCGATAATGACCTCGCAAACGCCGCATTGCGTTATTTAGCGACAGTAGATCCGGAAGCTATTATGCCTATGTCAGACTCAATGATCGCATCGGGCGATCCTGAAAAAGTCTCCTTAGCTTTTGTTGTATTGAAAAATACTGACTATAACAAAGCATTTAACAAGCTTGCTGTCATGATTAATAACAGAGAACGCCAAAAACAGCTTACGGCTCTTGATGTAATGGAGCATTTTGACTTTTCCCTCATCAAGGACATGCTGGCTTCCTGTTTGTCTCGAACCAATGATATTGAGATTTTAGAATTAGGATTAAGGCATTTTGCAGCAAACCCATCCGTAGACAACCTTTATACTCTATATAAGATTGAACGCGGGAAACATGGGCATGCCAAAGATGCCGTTAAATCTGTTCGAAATGCTTCTTTGACAGATGCCATGCAATTCCAAGAGTTTAATCCTGACGACTTTTCTGATGACGCTCTAGAAAAGGCGTGGCAAAATGAAATTCAACAACGTCAAGCTCAGAAGCCTGCTTATGCTTTTGTTCCTCCCGAGGAACAGGAAGTTTCTTCTAAAGCTCAACTTGCCGCTATTTACGAATGGATGAAGGAAACTGTATCAACGCGTCCAAAAACCGTTATGGCTATAATGGCAATCTTGACGGCACTTGCTTATGGTTATGTTTCTATGGTCACCCCAAAGCAAAATTTTGAGACAAAAGGCGGAGCAGTGCTTTCTCAACAATCAGAAATAACTGCCACAGCAAAAGAGAAAATTGGCAACTATATAATTATGGAAGCTGAAGACGGCACTCGAATAGCTGTGAATCCCTCAGCTGATCTTTACTTGGAGCCGCAGATAGGCAGCAAAGTAATCTTATCCTATACTCCTTTCAGACGCGACAGTGATGGTATAATACACGCCAGAATCCAAAGAATGGAAATCAACCAGCAATAGAGGGTTCGCCTTGGATGTTTAAAAAAAGTTCAAAAGAACTGAGAATAAACAGAGATTCTCAGATAATGTATCGCTTGAGTCTAGGTGATCCCAAAGCTGCCGAAGAGTTAGTAGACCTTTATTTGCCGCAGCTGTTAGGCTTTTTCAGATATTTGCGGGTTTCTGAAAATGACGTGGATGATCTTGTTCAAGAGACCTTCATTAAAGTCTTCAAAGGATTGGACAAATTTGACTCCTCTAGGCCTTTCGCACCTTGGCTAATGCGAGTAGCTAAAAATACAATGATAGATAAGACCAGACAAAATCAAAGAAGCTTGGAAACCCCTGTTGAACCTGAGGATATGAGCAGGATTCAGAGCACAGGTTCTGCGGAAGACGAAGCTATAAGCGCAATAACAGTAGAAGAGTTTTTAAAAAGACTCGATCCTGACGAAAGATTTTTGCTTGAAATGAGGTTGATAAACGGTCTCAGTTTTCTTGAAATAGCAGAGTTGACTGATGTTATCGAAAGCACTCTTCGCAGCAGGTTCAGCAGGCTTATGGCGAAACTCCGCACTGGAAAATACAGTGGATAGTGTTCTAGGGATTATGAATAGTGCGCTACCCTTATTTTTAGCTTTGCTAAAAAATCTTTTGCCTATATAACAGACAAAGAATATTCTGAACTTTGAGGAACTTTAATAACAGGAGTTATTATGAAAAAAATTACATTTTGTTTACTTCTTTCAAGCTTGTTACTTTGTTCAGAGATGAATGCAATTGCCTCTGGGCACAGAAATCAGAAGGGCAAGACCACCAAGACGACCGATGTTGGGAAGACCACAGGCATCGGAAAAACTACTAAAACGACTGATGCAGGGAAAACCACAGGCATCGGAAAAACAACTAAAACCACTGATTCTGTGATACAGAACAAAGCTGCAGATTTAAAAAACAAGTTTGACAACTTGGGAAAAAAGAATGCTAAATTTGCTGCTTTGAAAGCAAAAATTGCCGATTATCAAAAAGCAAAGACAACAGGCAACGACAGTCAGTACAAAACAACTAAGACTGCACTTCAAGAGCAATGGAAAAGTCTTTCTCCTGACGAACGAAAAACTTTGGGACAACAAATTCCACAGCTAAATGCCCGCATGAACAGATTGCAAAACGAAACAAGAACCACAGACAAAACCACTGATAGAACCACAGACAAAACCACTGATAGAACCACCAACAGAACTACTGACAGGACAACAAATAAAACAACTGGTCTAATGAAAAAGATCGATACCGACACACTTGTTCTGGATTTTCTTGAAGGCTTACAATAAAACTATTTTGAGTAATTTTTGAGAGTCGATCTCCAGAAAACAATATAATTAGCTTAAAATAAAAAGCCGTCTTCTTGTTTATGGAAGACGGCTTTTTCTATTTCCGATTCTATTGTTTTCCTGCGGGCATTCTATATTTATAAAGAAAGAAGCTAGGCACAGGGAGTCCGGAGCAGCAAAAACCATTAAGAAGTAATTTTTTTAATTATCTCCAGCGACAACTGTACGCAGTTCACTGTTTTTTTAGGCTTTTTGTAAAAAGTCTTCTTCAGATTTATCTTGAAGCCTTGGCGGCTAGAGGGTATATTATACAGGTAAAATAAAGACAGGGCACTCACAGCACAATCATGGAATTTACATACAAAGATTACGTTCTTGATGATTTTCAGATCAAAGCAATAGCAGAGATCGAAAACGGACACTCTCTAGTTTTGTCGGCTCCGACAGGTTCAGGCAAAACACTCGTTGCAGAATACCTCATAGACAAGGTATTGCAAGGCAATAAACGAATTATTTACACTTCCCCTATAAAAGCTCTTTCAAACCAGAAATATAGAGACTTTTCAGCTCTGTATGGCGACAAAGTTGGAATACTCACAGGTGACGTAGTCATAAACCGTGACGCTCAAGCTTTGATAGTTACTACAGAAGTTTATCGCAATATGGCGATAGAGGACCCTGACGCGATTAAAGATGTTTCCTACGTAGTCTTTGACGAGATTCACTATCTTGGCGACATAGAGCGAGGAACTGTATGGGAAGAATCCATAATTTTTTCGCCAAAAACAGTCAGATTCTTGGCTCTGTCTGCGACTATACCCAACTATCAAGAACTGGCCAACTGGATAGAATCAGTTATACAACATCAGGTAAAAGCTATTCACTCAGCAAAAAGAGCTGTGCCGCTCTCTTTTATGTTTTATCACAATAAACGCTTGATGACTTTCAAGGATTTGAAACGCTCAGCAGGAAGAAATGCGGATAAGGCGGCAAGTAAATTAAAGCGGACTAAATTCGAAGAGCACAGGCACTTTGAAATAATCAAACAACTCAGAAACAAAGATGCCCTGCCGCTTTTGTATTTTGTCTTCTCAAGAGCATTGGCCGACAAATTGGCAAAAATAACATCTGAACGCCTTTGTTTGACTACTCCTGAAGAGCAGGAAATAATAGAACGCATGGCCGATGAGTGTATAGAAAAGTATGATCTCGCAGGTTTTGACACAGCTCAGAGCATAAAAAAAGAGCTTTTGAGAGGTGTCGGCAGACACCATGCAGGTTTATTGCCGCAGCTCAAAGAACTTATAGAAATTCTGTTTGCTAAACGTATTATAAAAGTTCTGTTTGTAACAGAAACCTTTGCTGTAGGTGTAAACATGCCTGCTAGAAGTGTCGCTTATGATGCCTTGAAGAAATTTGACGGCAGAAGTTTCAGACAAATGACTTCCCTAGAATTCACCCAAATCTCGGGAAGAGCTGGCCGCAGAGGTATTGACAAAGTCGGAAATGTCATAGTTCCTTATTTGCCTTTCGATACTGAGCTGAAGGAACTGCAAAAGCTTGTTTACGGGGATATTGAACCTTTGATGAGCCGTTTTGACCTTTCTTTCAACAGTGTTTTGAACCTCTATGCAGGTCACAAAAACGAAGAAGTCCGAACTATTCTGAAAAAAAATTTTGCTCAGTTCCAAGCAAACAAAGCTTTGCCGCCCTTGGGAGCTAAAATAGCTAAAATTCGCTCTGACATGGAGAATGTTCAGCACAGATGTACAGAGAAAGAGAACGACTTTGAAGAGTTTATAAAGTTTCACAGAAAGAAAGAACAACGCCTTGACACTCTGAACAAACAGCTCGACAACGTTCGCTTCGGCTTGAAACGAAATGCCGACCCGAAAGAAAGAGAAAAGGTCTACAAAGAGTTTGATGCCAAAGCTGCCAAAATTCGAGAAGAAGAAAACAGTTATATTTGCGGGCGCTGTAAAAGCAAAAAACGTTGTATTTCTAATGCTTTCCAGCATTCTAAGCTAGAGAGAAAACTTGAGCATTGGCAAACGCAATTTGAAAGCCAAGAAGAGCTGCACCTGCCTATTTACGAAGAAAAACTTCGTATATTGAGACGATTGGGCTATATTGATGATAAGGGTTTGTTGCCGAGAGGCGAAATAGCTTCTAAAATTCACTCCCAAGAAATAGCTGTTACGGAACTCTATTTCGAAGGCTACTTTCATGAAGCCACAATTCATGAACTTAACGCTCTTTGCCTTGCTCTTACTTTTGAATATAGACGCAGAGGTCCTCAAAATGGTCAAGAAAACTCATCGAGGAGAAAGAACGCTTTGCCGCCGAAAATAAGAAGCGCGGCCGGTTTTATCAAGAGTCTTGGCAGAAGACATTCTTTCATAAATCCTCTTGAAACAGTTTTGACTGGGGTAATAATAGCCTGGAGCGAAGGCGCTGACTTTGAGACTATCACAGAGATGACAGATGTTCCCGAAGGTGACTTGATAAGGGCTTTCAGGCAGGTTATAGACATGCTTAGACAAATCAGAGAAGCAATCTACGACAAAGACCCTATTTTGAGAGACAAAATAGGCGATGCTCTCCTGTGCATAAACAGAGACATAGTTTTGGCAACTGAATTGAGAGATTGACAGATGGAAGCCAAATCAGGCATCAGAGTGACATTTTCGCCGGAAGAAACAAAGACAGTCGCAGCCGAACTGGCATTGCTTATCAAAACGCCTCTCGTTTTGATGCGAGGCAATCTGGGTTCAGGAAAAACAGTTTTTGCGACGGGCTTCGCAGAAGGACTCGGCATAAAAGCGTTTGTATCCAGCCCTTCCTATACCATAATGAATGAGTATAGGGATAATGAAAAGACTATGTACCATTTAGACCTTTATAGAATAGACTCGCTGGAAGAGGTTGTGGATATAGGTCTTTATGACATAATAAAACAGAATATTCCTTGCGTGGTCGAATGGTCAGAAAAGCTCAAAGAACTCGAAACTCTGCCGCATTTGTCAGTAACCATCGATTCTTGTCCTGATTCAAAGGAAAACTGTCGTATAATCTCATGGAAAGCTAAGGAGGCGTAAAATGAAATATTTATACCTGGACGCTTCTGACATGAATGAGACTGTTCTTCAAGCAGCTAATGAAAAACAAATTTTTCATGAAAGTTTCAAAACCGAGAGAGACTTGGCCTCCAAATTGCCCTCTCTTATTGATTTTATATTGGAAAAAGCTGAGCTTTCAAAAAAAGATTTAGATTGTCTTGCTATCTGTGCTGGCCCTGGAAGTCTTACAGGCTTGCGAGTCGCCATGTCCTTTTTCCGGCTTGTCGCTTTTGCAGGCTCTTACAAGCTGGTTTCCTTGAATTTATTTGAGCTTATACGAGAAAGTATGCGTCTGAAAGGCGAAAAGGGCGAAGTTTCCATTATTTTGCCTACCCTTATAAATTCAGCTTTTGCTATCACCTGCAACTTAGAAGAGGACGAAAAACTGCAACAACCACGTCTGATACAGCTTTCTGAGGCAAAGGATTTGCTTGGCAAAAAAGTCGGAATGGCATGTGCTGCAGATATAGCCGAAGAGATTTGCATTGCTCCCGAAGCTATAGACACAATAATAAAGAAAAAGTATGAGACAGCCGCAAGCGACTTTAAGGATATTTTAAAGGTTTTGCCTATGTACATAATCCCTTCTCAAGCAGAAAGAAAACTGGAGGCTATCAAATGAAGATACTCGGTATTGAGTCTTCTTGTGATGATACTTCTGTAGCCATCGTTGAGGACGGGGTTCGTATACTTGGCAGCAAAATTTCATCCCAGATCGAAATTCATAGAAGATTTGGAGGAGTTGTTCCTGAAGTAGCCTCCAGAAAACATCTTGAAGCTTTGTTACCCATTCTCAAAGAAGTTTTGGAAGAAGCTTCTTTGGAACTTAGCGACATTGATTTGTTTGCATCCACAGCAGGACCTGGACTAATAGGTCCTCTTTTGGTAGGACTTTCCGCAGCAAAAGCCGCAGCTTGGTTTTTCGGCAAACCTTTTCTTCCTGTACATCATCTGGAAGCTCATTTGACTGCAGCTTTCTTGAGCAATGAGCGTTTGCCTTCCTACCCTTTCATAGGTATAATAATATCTGGAGGACATTCCAGTCTGGTATTGGCTAAAGCCCCAAGAAACTATGAAATTCTTGCCAGAACCATAGATGACGCTCCTGGAGAACTATACGATAAAATAGCCCGATATTTGGGTCTTGGTTATCCAGGCGGTCCAGTGATTCAGAAAATAGCAGAGAACGGCGATTCTGAGCGCTACAGCTTGCCTGAACCTCTCAAGAATGACTATGCCCGTTTCAGCTTCAGCGGTCTAAAAACTGCGGTAATACGTTTAGCTGAAAAAGAAAAAAACAATCTGTCAGTTCCTGATCTTTGTGCATCTCTTCAGAAAACAGTCGCAGAAGTCATAGGTTTAAAATTGGAGCATGCTCTTCAAAACAATAGCGTGAAAACTCTTGCTATCGCAGGCGGAGTCGCAGCCAATGTAGCTGTAAGAGCTAAAGCTGATGAGCTTTCCAGAAGATACGGACTTGACCTTTATATGCCAAGCCTGAAACTCTGCACGGACAATGCTGCAATGGTGGCAGCTCACGCTTATCTTATCAAGGATTCGGCTAATCCTGAAACCTTGAACGCAGGAGCCGTTTCAAGCATAGAACTTGGCTCAGACTGGAATTAACATGATATGGCTAAAATTCAGGTTTTAAAAGACGAACTTATTTCTCAAATAGCTGCGGGCGAAATAGTTGAACGCCCCGCATCAGTTGTAAAAGAGCTAATCGATAATGCTATTGATGCTGGAGCCACGCAGATTTCAGTAGAAATAAAAGAAGGCGGACAGCGTCTCATAGAAGTAGCCGACAATGGTTGCGGTATGGCCAGAGAAGATGCGATTTTGGCCTTTATTCCGCATGCGACAAGCAAACTCAGAAGCATTCAGGATCTCGAAAAAGTTGCTACATTAGGCTTCAGAGGAGAAGCTTTGCCCACAATAGCTTCTGTCTCAAGAGTCGAGCTCATCACCAAGTCACCTGATGAAGAACTGGCTACTAAAATTCTTGTTGAAGGCGGTAATTTCTCAGGAGCTGAAGATTTTTCCTTTCCAGAAGGAACGAGAATACAGGTTAAAAACCTGTTTTACAATGTGCCAGCCAGAAGAAAATTTCTTAAATCTGTCGGAAGTGAAACAGCTGCTATTTCAGATATAGTTTGCCACTATATGATGGCTTATCCGGAAATAGCCTTCAAATTTACAAAAAACAATAATCATATCGCTACTTCCCCAGGCTCAGGCAACCTCATGGACGCTATTGTGGTAGTGCACGGAGAAGAGACAGCAGCCTCTTTGTTGCAGTTGAAGCCGCTTCCATCTTCTCGCGGTATAACTGTAACTGGCTATATTTCACCGCCTAATCGTCCCAAACCAGCTCAGCGCTATGTCACTGCCATAGTTAACCGAAGAGTTGTATCTTCCAAGCTGATAATGCAAGCCGTGAGAAAAGCTACAGCAGCTTTTTTCCCGGTTGGCAAGTATCCTGTTTTGATAATGGATATACGCTTGGATCCGGAAATGCTGGATGTAAATGTGCATCCGCAAAAAACTGAAGTCAAATTCAAAGATGAACGACAAATATTCTCTGCAATATGGCAAGTTGTACAGTCGACGCTCTCTGGTCTAAAAATCTTAGAAGCGCCAGAGCCTCAAAACTTCGCCAGCTTTAATCCATCTGAAAATGAAGACGACGAGCCGGCAAGAGCCTATTCCCTCTCACAGCCGGGAGGAGGTCATCAGACTCTATTTACTCCGCCTCCGTCTGAATACAGAGATTTTTCTTTTAGCAATACTCAGCAGACACAGACAATCTCTAGAGGCACTGAAGTTCTCTATAATGTCGGCGATACTGACAGCGAAGCCTTTCATACAGGAGCAAGAGCTGCAGCTGGCACCGCTTCCCTAGAACCTGTAACAGCTTTGAGCAATCCCGTACTTCTTGCCCAGCTCAAAAACACATACCTGCTCGGCGAAGATGATAATGGGCTCTTCATAGTAGATCAGCATGTGGCTCATGAACGGGTTTTATTCGATCAGCTTGTAGAGACCTATAAAGACATGCCTGTAACTCCTCAACCTTTGCTCTTTCCGATACATCTTAAGCTATTGCCTTCTGAGCGTATGATAGTCTCAGAACATCTTCAAGAACTGAAAGACTTAGGTTTTACAATACAACAGGAGGAAGACATGCAGTATTATGCTGTTTCAGTTCCATCTGCTTCTAAAAAGACCTCAGACACTGCGAATATTCAAAATGTATTATCGGGAATATTAGACGGCTGGGAAGGGAGAAGCTTTGAAGAAACCAAAACTGACCTGCTTAAGATGATGGCCTGTAAAGCAGCTGTCAAAGCTGGAGATAGTTTGACACCCCCTGAATGGAACAGTCTTCTTTTACAACTTTTGAGTACTCAAAACCCTTTCACCTGTCCTCATGGCAGGCCAATAGTTTTACGGCTTCCTACTAAGAACATAGAAGCAGCTTTTTTGAGGATCTGAGAACTTGTCTAATTCTTTAATAGCAGCTGTTCTAGGCCCCACCGCTTCAGGCAAGTCCAAAATTGCTTTGCAGATTGCCAAGGAGTTTAACGGCGTAATAATTAACTGCGATTCCAGACAGCTTTACCAAGAAATGTTTATAGGTACAGCTTCCCCTACAGAGGGAGATAAAAAGATTGTTCCTCATAAACTTTTTAACTTTGTCCAACTTGATAGCGATTTTAGCGGCGCTGATTATGCCGCTAATGCAAAAATAGCTATAGAAAAAGCTCAGAAAGAGAATAAACTGCCTGTTTTATGTGGAGGCACAGGTTTTTACTACGACTTGCTGGCCGAAGGCCAAGGTGTTGCAGGCAAGGATGAACTTTTGAATCAAAAATTGCAAGAAATATATGCTGAAAAGGGTTTGAACCACATAGTAGAAATGCTTGGTGAAAAAGACCCTGAAGCCTTAAGTATAGTCGATTTGCAAAATCCGCGCAGAGTTCTTAGAGCTTTAGAAATAGTTATAACTACAGGGAAACCTTTTTCACACAATGTTCAAAATAAAATAAAGTTTTTTCCCGATGCAGATTTTTGTCCTTTTGTTTTGAAAATGGATAGACAACTTTTGCGCGAAAGGATAAAAATAAGGATAGACCAGATGTTTGAAATGGGTTTGAAGACAGAAGCAGAAAGTCTTTTTAAAAAATATCCGGATTCTAAAACCTTTGCAAGCACTATAGGTTACCAGGAATTTATTCCCCATTTCAAAGGGGATTGTGATTTGGATGAAGTAAAGCAAAGAATAGGATTTTCTACAGGACAATATGCTAAAAGGCAGGAGACTTGGTTTAAAAAAAGACCTTCTGATGCAATAACATTTAATGCTGAAGATAAAGAGATTTTTTCAAAAATATCCTCTATTTTATCAAAAAAATTAAAATAAACATTCCAAAAGGTCAATTATATTCCCGAGTGTGCCGATATCCCTAATAACTCGTAATCTAAGACCACATTTGGAGGCCAAAATTGAAGGAACCTACTGATCTTCAAATCAGTGCGGGAGTCCGAAGAGAGCTCTCAGGCAGACGTGTTGACCTGAACTCCATTAAAATTGCAATAAAATCCGGAAAGGTAACTTTATCCGGAAAATTGAATTTTGTCGGGCTTGAAAAAACGCTGGAAGAAACCGCCATAGAACTTAAGTTCATTGAATCAGGACTTAAGATGGTGCGAGGCGTTAAAGCGCTGCAGTTTGAGCTGGAAAACTGGAAAAAGAATTCCGCAGGAATTTGGGAATCAACTCTTGCTATTAAAGGCGAGGATGCCGCTATTTCAGGCGATGGTGTAACATGTGGAGAATGTGGTTACGAAATACGCTTTTGTCCCTGCTGTGGCAAACCTCTTTTTGGTTCTGGAGACAGAACTTCTTCCAAGGCTTTTTCAGGAAGCTTTAAGCAAGATCGTCTGAAGAGAAAGGCTTTTAACCCGCCTCCGATTAAAGCCGTACCCAGAAAAGTATCTGCAACCCCTCTTTTTGAAGACAAAAAAGAAAAACAGTCCACAGAAATCAAAGCTGTGCCTGTCTCTCCAACAATAGAAAAGAAGAAGGCTCCAGAACAAAAAATTCCAATAGAATCAATTTCAGATGTGCCTAAGGCAATAAAAGAACCGCAAGTTGAATCTCTTGCAAAAACTTCTAAAGAAACTTTAGAGGAGAAAAAAATCTCTAAAAAATCTGAAAATCTTTTGTCAGAGATACCGAATATGGACGAACTGTCTTCTGCAGAATCCATACCGGAATGGGAAACACCAGAAATAGCTTTGCCGTCAGATCAAGAAGTTTCAGAACTGGAACTTCCTGAGTTTGACTTGGATATTCAAAACAAAGCAGCTGAGCGCCCTAAAGGTGACTTTTCTCATGTAAGCCCTGCTGCAATTGATTCTGATAAAATAAAAAAAGAAAAAGAACCTGTAAAGCCCTCTAAAACAGCTAACTTGCCCAAGATTAGCATTCAACCTACATTTGATGAAGCTGTTGCAGACGGTACTTTTGATTTGGGTATTCCGCAATTTCCTGCTGAACCTGCTTCTGAAATTTCAGATCCCCCAGCTTTTGACTTGGGTTTAGACAGTCCTCCTCCTTTTGAAGAACCTCCAACGGATGTTTTTGAAATGCCGGAGCTGGGACTGGATCCTTTTTCCAAGCCTCAGCCGCCTAAAGCTCCTCATCCCACAGTAGAAGCTCCGACATCTATGGATGGCGGATTTGAATTAGGAATGGGGCAACCTCCCGAAATACCTTCCGATGACATGCTTAACTTGCCCGATCCCTTTGCGGGAATAGATGTTAACATGGACATACCAATGGAAGATCCGTTTGCCGGTTCACCTGCTGATGATCTTTTCGGCTCTTTCTTGTCTGACTCAAACCAAGATCCTTTCATGGACGAGCAACAACCAACAGCTCCGCAAAAGCCGAATATGCCTTCTTCTGCCGCTCCCCACTCAGGCAAGTCTGCTGTGCCTCCATTAAAAGCTGGCACTGCTCATACGCCTGTGACAGCGAAGCCTCAGGCTCAGGCTCCAGGCAAACAGCCCGAAGCTATGCCAGATCCCTTTGCGGATATATTCGCTGATCCCGTGTCTGCTGAAGGTTTAGACTTCGGCGACATAGACTTGCCTCCAGAAATATCTCCTGAACCATCCTTCGGTGATTTGCAATCTCCGCAACCTCATGGAGGAACGCAAAAGCCTCCCGCAGCAGATCCTTTTGCAGAGCTTTTTGCAGAAATCGAAGGAATGGATCTGAAAGAAGAAGAACCGCAAGATGATGCCTTTGGTTCTTTCCAAAATTGGGATACACCTCCCTCACAACCTTCTGTTCAGCCGCCTGCCGGAGGGGCGCCTAAGACATCAAGCAAGGCTCCTCCTGATCCTGGGCAGCCTAAAGATCCTTTCGATTTCAATTTGGATGACTTCGACTTGGATAACTTCAAATTCTAAGCTAGCGGTCTCTAACATCTAAATATTTATTACTGGGTACAATTTTTCTATCCACAGATGGACACAGATACTTAAGGAAAGGGAGTAGGGGTTAGGGGGTAGGGAGTAGCAAAAGCAAAACAAAGAAATAGGACAGAAACTGCAGAAAATACTAAAACATTTATTTCTAATTTATACTTTTTAATTTCTAATTTATTCTACTACCGCATAATCACAATTTTTGTCCTAGCCGCTGATTAAGGACAAGTGCTTAAAATCCTGTCTTTAATGCTATAATTGGAGTATGAAAAAGAAAATACTCTTGATTCCTCTTTGCTTACTGACCCTTTCTCTTTCGCAGTCTCTTCTGCATGCCTCTTCTGCTAAAAAGAGCAAGTTGCCTCCCGAATTGGCAATATTCAACGAAGCTGATGGAAGCATAAAGCCTGCCTATATAAACAAAATGCTGCGGGAATATCAAATTAGTTCTCTTAAAGAGCAAGAAGAAGTTATAAAAGAATTCGCAAAGGTTCTGCGTAAAGATCCTGAAAATCCAGATGCTAATGAGGCCTATGCAAAAATGCTGAAAGATAATGGCCGAGACAGTCTTGCTTTGAAACACTTCTCCAAAGCTTTGGAAAGAAGTCGAAATCCTTTGCGAATCCATCTTAATATGGCTGAAATCTATGAGAAAAGCGGAAAAACTTCGGACGCGGATCTTCATTATACTGCCGCTTTGCAGATTTCACCTGAAAATCCAGATGCTTTGTCTTTCAAAGGCCGCAAGGCACTTACTGAACAAGATCCCGATTCAGCTATAAAATACCTGGAAAAAGCAAAGAGACAAAAACCGGAAAATTTGGAGCTATTGCTGGCTCTTGGTGATGCTTATTCGCTTAACAAATACTATTCAGCCGCATTGCCAAATTACGAAAGAGCAAGCCTCTTGAAACAGAATGATCCAGATATTTTAGAGAAACTTGCTAAGCTTTATGCTGCAATCGGTCGTTCAGACAAAGCTCAAGAATATCTGAATCTTTTCAATCAATATTCCAGCAAAAGCAGAAAGGCAGAAAGTGCAGACAACTATGCTCTTGCCCGTCTTCTGGCAAAATCAGGTAAATATGAAGAAGCTGCGGAGGAATACAGAAAACTGATAAAACTGGCAGAAGAACCTTCAATTGGCTGGTTCGAGCTTGGAGAACTCCATTTAAGTTACAGCAATGAAAAAGAAGCGGAAAAAGCCTATAAAAGTGCACTAAAGGCTGATCCTAAAATGGGAGCTGCACTTTTGAAATTGGCAGAAATGGATTTGCAAAATAACCGTGAAAAACAATATATAGCTAAACTGGAAGATCTTAAGAAAATTAAAGATTATAGGGAAAAAGCTCAAGAACTTCTTGATAACTATAAAGAAGAGAAAGTCCATCGACAACAAACTGAAACCATGAATGCTCTTTACGACTCTTCGACTCCTGACAGCAGACGAGAAGAAATTCTATTGGAACTCTATGATAAAGACAAACAAAGTGCCGAATCAGCCGAGAATCTGCTCAATTATTACCTTGAACGCGGATATTATGAAGAGGCTATTAGATGGAGTAACCGTTATCATACTCTCACAAATGCTCCAGATTCATACAAGAAAAGCAAGGCAGCTGAGCTGAAAAGAAAACTTCAGCAGGCTGACGATGAACTTTACAACGGCAAAAAACCTAAAAGTGCCAGCGAACTCATGCAGGTAGCACGTTCTTCTGACGTGGACAGACAAGTAGAAAAGGCACTAGAACTGCTTTCTAAGACAAAGGAATATAAAGACGATAAATGGGTTTTAGAGAAGAGACTCGATTTTTATTATGAGCGAGGCAATACAAGAGAAGCCAACAAAGTGATAAATAGGCTTAAAAAGCTTGGATATATATCAGACAGCGAATCAAAAGATATGAAGCGCAGACTGAAAGAACGCTAAGATTTTTAAACCTTGCTTAAAAATCAGTTCCGCGTGGCGAGTGGAGCGTGGCGAGAACTCCGAGGGAGTAGGGGTTAGGGCGTAGGGAGTAGCAAACAACCAGACTCAATCGCTAAACCAATAACTACTTTGAGCCGCTAATAACTATGTGTTGTTTTTGTCCTTTCTATCCACTACCCACTGTTGTTAGGTATCTGTCCTTAATCAGAGACTAGGTCAAAAATTGTGATTATGCAGTAGCAGAAGGCAATTTTTGACCATTTTTGTCCTCATCAGTGTGAATCTGTGTCTATCTGTGGACACAAAAAAATGTACCCGTTAGAACAACATTAGGCCCAACAAACTACTAGTGCTTTGTTTTCTCTAAAAGTTTAGTGTTAAGTATATTTGTGTGGGGTTTTGTTCTCTGTTTTTCCAATCTTAATCTTTCGAGCATTTATGAGCTTCTTAAAGCAGTTGTTAGCTGTAATGTAGAGTTGAAAAGTATTTCACTACCCCCTACGCCCTACTCCCTACTCCCTATAGTGCGGCTGCTGCATCATCTAAGCATGAATAGATTGCTGACTGGCTTGGCATTAAATAGGTAACTTTTAATGGAAATGCAGCACTAGTGCCCTGTCTGCCGCTTCGAGAGTCAAGTCTATATCATTCTTTGTGTGAGCTGCTGATATAAACATGGCTTCAAACTGTGAAGGAGCCAAATAAACGCCATTTTCGAGCATTTTTTTGAACCAAGCTGCAAAAAGTTTTGTGTCAGATGTTTTAGCGTCAGCATAATTTTTAATTTCTTTTTCTTTCGAAAAGAAAATAGTCATCATAGAGCCGAAGGAATTAATCTTCAGAGGCAAATTTCGGTGTTTGGCTATAGCTTCTATACCGTTTTTTAAGGTCTCAGCAGTTGTAAGCAATTTCACATAGA
The DNA here is from genome assembly GCA_012520995.1 of Candidatus Rifleibacteriota bacterium. Lineage (GTDB taxonomy): Bacteria > Muiribacteriota > Ozemobacteria > Ozemobacterales > Ozemobacteraceae > JAAYNI01. The sequence continues at coordinate 9,663 of JAAYNI010000021.1, read as the reverse complement.
AGTTTTTATCAGCCTTGATCTTGTTGAGAGTGGCTATTCCTGCGGCAACCGCAATAGGATTGCCAGAAAGGGTGCCAGCTTGATAAACAGGTCCATCAGGAGCAATCATAGCAAGAATTTCTTTTTTTCCGCCATAAACAGCAAGCGGCATTCCGCCTCCGACAATTTTGCCAAGACAGGTTATGTCAGGTGTTATAGCTTTAAGAGTTGAAACTCCGCCATAGCAGGCTCTAAATCCAGTCATCACCTCATCAAAAATCAATAGAGCTTTATTTTCTTTAGTTATTTTTCTAAGTGCTTCAAGGTAACCATCCTCTGGAAGAACTACACCCATATTGCCGCAAACAGGTTCTATAATTATTCCGGCTATTTGGTCTGTATGCTCAGCAAAGCATTTTTTAACAGCTTCTATGTCATTAAATGGCACAACTAAGGTATTATTAACTATTCCTGCGGGTATGCCAGCAGAATCTGGAGTTCCGAAAGTGGCGACTCCTGAACCTGCTGAGGCCAAAAGAGAATCTGAATGTCCGTGATAAGCCCCGTCTATTTTGATTATCAAAGGCTTGCCAGTATAACCTCTCATAAGACGGACTGCCGACATGGTTGCTTCAGTGCCTGAGCTTACAAAACGCATTCTCTCCATATGAGGGAAAGCTTCTTTGATTAAGTTGGCCAATTCTGTTTCTTGAGTTGTAGGCGCTCCAAAACTCAAGCCATTTGAAAGTTTCTTTTGAACAGCTTCTATAACAGTTTCGTCGGCATGTCCGAGAATAGCGGGACCCCAAGAACCAACGTAGTCTATGTATTCCCTTCCATCGCTATCTACAATTTTACTTTTATAAGCTTTTTGGATAAATAGAGGATCCATCCCCACAGATTTAAACGCTCTTACTGGACTGTTTACCCCGCCCGGAAAACACTTTTGAGCTTCAAATAAATTTTTGTTCATAGTTTATCTCACTTAAAATACTTCATGGAGGTTTTCTTAAGTTCTTTAAGGGTTTCCATGACTTTGTACGGACACTCGGGAAAACGCTCGGACAAAGATTTGATAATGTTTTCCAACTCTTCTCTGTCGCTGGCATGAATCATTGTGAAAATATTATAAATCCAGCCTTCGGGACATTCCCGGTCGTAGCAGTGTGATATATTTTGTATCTCCGCAGCAGCTTCTCCGAAGCTGTCTACCTTATCAGGAGGAACACTCCAAGCTGTCAGGGCGTTCATACCAAAACCTGTGAGAGCAGGTCTTACACCAATGCCCACTCTCCTGATTATGCCATCTTCTTTGGCTTTTGCAATTATTGCGATTACTTCTTCTTCAGTTAAACCTGTTTTAACTGCGATTCTTTTGAAGGGACGAGTTTCTATTTTAAAATTGTTCTGAAACTCTTTTAAAACCTTTTCTGTTCTTTCGTCTATAATTTTCATGCTGGATTCACTTTTATTTTAAATGTTTTTTTGCTTTTGAAAGAGAGAATCTCATCTATTGCGAGTTCCTTTTTGATCGCTTCAATTATTTCTTCAGCTCGTTTTTCATTTGGAGTCATGAGAGTGAACCAAATATTAGGTTCACCGGCTCTTAAGTAGTTATGTGTAATTTCGTCATATTTATTTATAGCATTCGCTGCTGCTTCTATTTTGTCTTCAGGAACATTAATAGCCATCAATTGTCCTGAATAGCCAAGTTTTGCAGAGTTGAAGTAAGGACCGACATAGCGAATTTTTCCATCTTGCATCATCTTGACTACGCGTGAAATTACCGAGACTTCGTCCATCCAAAGAAAATCGCCTATTCTTTTGTATGGCTTTGGCACAATCGGAAAATCGTCCTGCATCATGCGTAATATTTCTTTATCTTTTTCGTCCATTTTTCATTCCTTATAAAAAACAGTGAACAGGGATTAGTGAAGAGTGGAAATGTTTGAACCCAACACAATATCTGGGAAACATTTCCACTTGCCATTGTACAATAAATACCTATTTGCCCTTAATCAAAAAAACTAGACAAAAAGGGTATTTATATTCTTAAGAGTTTCTAAGGATAATTAACATGACTTTTACAGCTATTTGTTCAATACAGCTAAAACCTTTAGCACTTTTTATCGCTAAAGATTTTCACTGTCTACTATCCGCTGCCACTCATCACTATGCGGCAAGATAACTGTTATCAAAGATTATCTTGTTTAGTTAGACAAACTTTTAGGCAGCTTTTTGCTGTTAGCCAGCACAAACGTTATTTTCCTTCGAAAACTATTTCGTAGACATCAAGAGCTATTTGAAGTTCTTCATTGGTTGGAACTGTCATTACAAGGATTTTTGACTCAGGTTTACTTATGACAGCTTCAGTACCACGCAAGCCTTCATTTTTATCCAGATCCAGTACAATACCAAGAGACTCCATGTTTTCACAAATCATTCTTCTGGATATGCCATCATTTTCACCTATGCCGCCTGTAAAGACAATAACATCGGTTTTGCCTAACGCTGCCATATAACTGCCCAGATATTTTTTCACTCTGTAAACAAACATATCAAGGGCTAGCTGAGCATCTTTATTGCCTTTTTCTGCCGCATCTTCAATGTCTCTCATATCGTTTGTAAGACATGAAATTCCCAAAAGACCGCTTTTTTTGTTCATTATGTTGTCAAGCTCAGCTGCAGTAAAGCCATGCTTTGCCAAATAAGGCAAAATTGCCGGGTCTATATCGCCGCAGCGTGTGCCCATCATTAGACCTTCAAGCGGGGTTAGTCCCATGGAAGTATCAAAAACTTTGCCGCCTTTTACAGCAGCTAATGAGGAGCCATTGCCAAGGTGGCAGGTGATCATGTTTAGGTCTTTCGGATCTTTTTTTAGTATTTCAGCTGTTCGTTTTGAAACGAACTTATGACTTGTGCCGTGAAAACCATAGCGCCTTATGCCGTATTTCTTATAATATTCCTTTGGAAGCGGATACATGTAAACATGAGGTGGCATTGTGTGGTGAAAAGCAGTGTCAAAAACAGCCACTTGCGGCACGCCTGGAAGTCTTTTCTGTGCTTCTCTGATACCTATAAGGTTCGGCGGATTATGCAAGGGTCCCCAAGCAACGGCTTCTTCTATATGTTTTATTACATCATCTGTAACAAGCATGGATTCAATACACTTGGAACCGCCATGCAGAACCCTGTGTCCTACGGCTTTGATTTCAGAAGTGTCTTTGATTATGCCCGAATCTTTATCAGACATAAGTTTCAGAGCCTCGTTCATAGCTACCTTATGGTCAGGGAAAGGCATTTCATAAGATACTTTTTTTTCTCCGCAGGTTTGAGTTATCTTGCCCATGGATGTGCCTATTCGCTCAACTAAGCCTTTTCCGAGTCGTTTGCGCTCAGGCATTTGCATCAATTCGTATTTGAGAGATGAACTTCCGCTGTTTAGTATCAATATAATTTTACCCACGCTTGAAATCTCCTTGATGTCAGGTTTTCTTTGCTAGTAATTACCATGTTTTTACATGCAAAGCCAACTAAATATTGATATAAAGCCGGAAAAGCACAAAATAAATTAAATAAAATAAGAAAATAGCGATGAGTGGCGGGTTTCAGTAAATTAAAAATTTCAATGTGTAAATTTTTAATTAGTTTCAAGTGTTTAATGTAAGTAAAAGCACTTTAAGTGCCGCCACTATCCGCAGTTCACTGTTTTATGAGTTGAAACGTTCAAGTGCCAAATCGATAAGCTGTGTTATCAAGTCTTTGTAAGTAATGCCTGAGGCCTCAATTAATTTTGGATACATGCTTATATCCGTGAAACCAGGCAAAGTATTTACTTCGTTTAAATAGACCTTGCCGCTTGTTTTGTCTACAAAGAAGTCCACTCTGGTCATTCCGCTGCAGTCAATCGCTTTGTATGCTTTCACGGCATTGGTTTTTAATAATTCTATAGTATCTTTAGGCAAATCCGCAGGGATAGTCAGAATAGAAGCTCCATCTACGTATTTGGCGTTATAATCATAGAATTCGTTTGAAGGCACTATTTCTCCGGGCAAGGAGGCCACAGGATATTCATTTCCTAATACAGAGACTTCAATCTCTCTGGCATTAACAGCTTCTTCAACGAGAACCTTTCTGTCATATTTAAATGCAACTTCAATTGCTTCTTTCAAAGAATCTCTTTTTTTGGCTTTGCTGATTCCGACAGAAGAACCTGAATTAACTGGTTTCACGAAAAAAGGATATCCCAGTTCTTTTTCAATTCGATCCATTAGACCCTCTGGATCTTTTTTCCAACCTGCTTTTCTAATTTCGACATATGGAACAACATCTATTCCGGCATGTTCAAACAGCTTTTTGGCTACAGTTTTATCCATCCCTATAGATGAAGCCAGAACGCCACAGCCCACATAAGGAAGCTGAGCCAACTCCAGAGCGCCCTGCAAGGTTCCGTCTTCCCCGAATGTACCATGAATAAGCGGAAAGAAAACATCTATTTTTAAGAAGCTGTTGTCATGATTGGCTATTAGCCCTTTAACTTCAGGATCAAAACTTAGAAAAACAGGCTTTGCTCCATAACCAGGTTTAACTTCTTTGTCAGCCAAATAATGCTTCATTATTTCTTTGGAAGGGGATGCAAGCCAAGCACCCTTTTTTGTTACTCCGATAGGTATAAATTCAAACTTTTCAGAGTCAGCTGCGTTTATAACTGAGTTGGCGGACACTATAGAAACTTCATGCTCAAATGATTTTCCGCCGAATATTATTCCAACTCTAAGCTTTGGATTAGTCTGCATATAAAAGGTTCTCCTTATTATTCTTTGCAGATCTTATCGGCATTTTAGAGACACACCTATAGAAAAATCAGGTTGAAAAATAACGGATCTCTAAAAAGAGAAAAAGCCGCATAAAGCGGCTTTGTATTTTTTAAAAAAAACTCGTTATCTACATCTGTTTCAGAAAATGCGCTTTTTCAAGTTTTGTGTTTTTGCCAGTTTCGATAAGCTCCAGCATTCACTGGTGCCGTCAGAGCAAGTCAGAAAGATTCTTCAGAGCTTCTCCTGCGTCGCGAAGACACTTAGACGCTTCATGAGCGGCTTTCCGCCAGTAAAGAAGTCCTCCTGAACCGCAATTGTATGTATAAAAATACTTCCTAAGATTTGATGCTATATGCGTAAGAGTTCTAACAGCATTATTCAAAGACACATCTTCAGGTACATCCAGTTTCTCTATATAGTGTGCTGTCTGCACAGCTATGAAAGAAAGGGTGTGGTGAGTTCGTATCCAATAAACAGTATCTCCAACACCTTTACTGCTCTGATTGATATGCAATGCTGCCATAACCCTTGTCAATCCTTTCAAGACAGGAGTTGCATCCTTGGGCCAATTAGCGGGCAAGAGCTTTTTAATTAGATACCAAATATCGTTCCCCGCACCTGTAACAACTTTATACAGATAAATTGCAGCATCTTTCCAATAAACTTTATTGCCGATAAGAGCATCGTGCTGTTTCAGAGCATTGGAAATATTTGCTTCAACTTTGGAAAAAGCGGAGTATAAAACGGGATCTGTTTTATCCTTATATTTTTCAAGGATATCTCTAATCTGAGCTGCCGCAAATCGTCCCTGAGCAGCGACAAGATCATAGGTGCGTTTCCAATAGAGGTTCTTGTTATAACCGTACCCGTTAGGATTAACTTTTTCGCCATCTATCATCAGTCCCCTCAGAAAATAACCAATAAAATCCATCTGATAGGCAAATTCAGCAGCATATCCTTTATCTATCAACAAAGGCTTTTCTTCTTTTCTTTCAAAGCTGCCGTCCAAACTGTGAATGTTGTGGAAGGTCTCTCTTACCTTGGCTCTTTTGGCAAGATATTCCTCGTACTGTTTAACAAACTGCACAATCTCCAGACTGGATTCTATTTGTTCGCAATCATCAGGCTCCATAAGCCATTCAACAGTGAAGATTTCTTCAGAATTATCCTGAGCAATTGCAGGAAAACTGGAAACAAAAAGCACAAGAACAGAAAGACCGAGAAGGAAAAAAACTCTCAAGCTTCTTATCATGTGTTACCTCCTTATAACTCTTATAGCATTACAACAAAAAAAACAGAGAAAAGATAAATAGATAGATGCTTTATTTCAGTTTTATAATTCTCTCTATCAGCCCCGGAACATCTGTTTTTGATCCACTGGATAAAAAAGGTTCGTGTTTTTATGTGTTTCGTGGTAAAAGATTCTGGAAAAGCAGAAAGCGGCAACAATAAATTGAAACTGACACATAAACAAATCGCAGAATCGGCCCTATTTTTAGCTATAGCACTGGCTCTGTCGCAAATTAAGGCTTTTCAAATGCCGCAAGGCGGTTCAGTTTCTTTGATTCCGATTCCTGTAATCATTCTGGCAGCAAGACACGGTTTCAAACTCGGACTTTTATCCAGCCTTATTTTAGGCGGGATCTTAATGATGATATCAACACACCGTCTGGTAAATGTCCCACAGTTTTTGTTGGATTATCCTGTAGCCTATATGTTTTTAGCTTTGGCAGGTCTGTCAGAATTCACCTCAGCAAAAAAAGCTTCAGTGATCACTATAGCAACCTGTTTATTACGGCTGATTCCTCATACAGCTGCAGGAATGCTGATCCTCTATACATCATCATGGACAGCCGCATTCTGGGGCAGTTTCGCGTACAATCTGTCTCACGTGCTCCCGGAAAGTATCGTTTGCAGTATAATTATTTACTTTTTATATAAAACAGACGAAAACCTTCTAAAAAGACAAAAAGCCGCATAAAGCGGCCATGTTGTCAGCCTTACGCTGTTGCTTCAGCAGGTCTGGGGGGCTTTATATAAGCTTCGGCTTTTCCGCTGCCCAGACAGCGAGTGCAAACATAACCACGTACTGGTTTGCCGTCGATCAAAACTCTTTTTCTCTGGAGGTTTAAATTCCAGCGTTTTTTGGTGCGGCGGTGCGAGTGGCTGAGTTGATAACCCATGTGGGGTCTTCTATCGCATACCATGCATGTTTTAGACATTTCATAACCTCCATTGCAGGTGAGTAAACATAATAACATAAAGAAATATTTTTTGCAACAAGGGAGTACAGGGAAAAGAGAGAATCTCTTTTAGAATTCGCAGTGCGTTCAAAATTATAGAGTGTTTAATAAAATATAAAAAGTAGAGTGTAAACTCTATAAATCTGCAGAAAATACAAAATTAATAATCTTCTGCAGATGGAAGAAACACAGATAATAATAAACATTCATAACTATTTAAACAAAAGATTTCAGCCTTTATATAAAGCCTCTCTAAAAAAGAAATAGCAATGTGCCGATAAATTCGAAAACGGAGGCGCCATGCACAAAAGAAAGTTGGTATTTTTCACGATTCTCTTAATAGCTTCATTCAGTCTGTTTACATCAGGCTGTACATCTCCTGCCAAAAAGCCTGTAAATCCGCTTGCTCCTAGTGCGGATGATGGGATTAGAACTCCTTCGCCTAACAATCAAAGTGACAATTCTTCCTCGGAAGTAAGACTTAAACCAGCTGTACATATTGTTACTGAGCTTTCCGCTATTGAAGCCGGAACAGAGGTAGAACTCATAGCTGACGCTATAGACCCGGCAGGCGGAGCTGTTAAGGTATACTGGGAAGCTAGCATGGGAGAAATCAGAGACACATGGGGCTCTTCAGCTCTTTGGGCCACACCTATGAAAAGCGGCGAAGCAGAAATTAAATGCACTGCGGTTGATGCCAGAGGCGAAAAGTCGGAAGCTTTCCTTAAAGTCAAAGTTATAGCCAACAGGACTTACAAAGTCACAGTGCTTTCTGAGAAAAGAAGCATGATAACTTCCACTGTTTACAATGGCAATGATCCTTATATTCCTGCAAGCAATGTAAAGGTGGAAATACCTGCAGTTGGCAAGATAGCTGTCACAAACACAGAAGGAATTGCAGAAATCAATGTGCCTTCTGATTATCTGCAACAGGAAGCTGAAGTTATAATTTCTTTTGGAAACAGGAAAGTAACTTATGATGCAAAGCTTCACAAGTCTGATTTTCGCCAAACAGAAGATGAAGTTATACTCTCTCCTTCTTATGATTTTTTGGATGTAGCTATGGCAAAAGGCGATTCATTCATTCTTCCTGATGCGCAGATATATGTTAAAGCTCTCGAAACAATAGGCGCTATAGAAGCTCCTCTTAAAGAGGTCAAGGTTGAAAGTCCTATGGATAAGGCTTTTACCGATATGGACGCCAAAGCTTCTCTGATGGGCGGGTTGAGCGACGGGGCTACTCCTCTCAACTTTTATAAGCTTGGATATGAAGAAGTAAGAAACTGCAGCGTTCCAATAAAATACGGTTCTGTTACTCTTGTAACAGCTAAAATGATACCGCTGGGTTCCTATTCTCATAGTGAAGCCGTAATCTCTTCTTTAAAGCCTTTTAACGGACAGCAAAAAATACCTGTGACAACTTCTTTTGAGATAACCTTCGCTCAGCCCATGGACTCTTCAAGACTATTTGAGAGTTTCTCTTTGACGGTTGAAAACAAAACTCTTAATAAAAAGACTATTATAACTCAAGCAAATATAGCAGAACATTTTACCGTGATAGAAAAGCCGAACAACACATTTATCATTACGCCTGTTAAAAAGCTTTTTCCTGACAGCGTTTATTCACTTTTCTTACAAGAGTGGACAGCAAGAGCTTTTGACGGACGTCTTTTGAAAGACTATTCAGGGCTGTACCGTGAATTCAAAACCGATTCAGATCCAATGCCAAGACTGGTCGAACAAGGACCGGCTGCGGGCAGCGAAGGGGTCAGCGTCTTTGGACCTCTTTATATGGTTTTCGATCGAGCTATGGATCCTGCTTCATTTATATCGAAAGATCTGTCATTTGAGCTGATAAACTTGGAAACAGGCCATTCAGACCAATTTAACTCGGATAACGTTGAAGGCTTTTTTAGAGTGGCTTGGAACAAAGATGCAACCAAGCTTACTCTTGTTCCCATTATTGCTTTTTCCAGGCACTCTAACTACCAGCTCAGAATCAAAAAGATAGACCTTAAGTCTGCTTCTGGTCAACCAATGGAGTCAATCGAACACTTCTGGACACATTTCAAAACTGGCGGCATGTGAATGAATGAGTCGCGGGTGGCGGGTGGCGAGTTTCAGTAAATTAGAAATTATAATGTATAAATTAGAAATAAATGTTTAGAACTCAATCACTAATAACTGCTTTGCCACTACTTCTCTATTTTTTTTAAAGGTAAAAATCGACTAAAATCTTAAGCAATGCAATGAACTAAGATTTTAGTCTGGTCTCAGATCAAAAGAGCTTTTTAGCAACATTATTTGATAAAGAGCTCGCTTTAATCGGAGACTGCAAAAACGAAATTTTGGCGTAATTTTTAACCCATGTCAGTGTATTCTATGTATTCCGTGGTTTAAAAAGTTTTTTTGCCTTTATCGGTCCTTCATCTGTGTTATCTGTGGATAATAAATTCTTCTTTTCTGAAAGGAAGTTTTAGATGTTACAAACTACTAGTAGACTGTTGCAGCTAAAAGTTCGTTATCGGGTACATTTATTTATATCCACAGATGGACACAGATTCACACAGATGAGGGCAAAATTGGGCAAAAATTGCATTCTGCTACCGCATAATCACAATTTT
>JAAYNI010000020.1 GCA_012520995.1 Candidatus Rifleibacteriota bacterium | reverse complement strand
GCAAATCAACAGGATTAGAATATAACCTGTAACAACGAAGTGTTACCCTCCAAGGGGCAGTCGGAATTTTATGTTACCTTTTAGGTTCAGTCAGAGAAAAAGTGTCACCCTTTAGGGGTGCATATCATTGAATAGAGAGGTTTTAGCTGCAACACAGCACTAGTCGTCCAGCTCGTCATCATCGGTAGGTTCTGTAACCAACATTCTTTCAAGCGGATTGGGCTTTTCTTCTTCTGTGAGTTCCTCTAAATCCGTATCAGGCATAACAAGATGTATAACCAAAAGAACAAAAAAAACTATTATCAAAAATATATCAAAAGCATGTTTTGCTAAAAAATCAGCAACTTCATTATTCATCGCAAACCCCGTTTATTTTGAAACTTCCCTAGAGAATCAAACCATACGCTCAAGCGTCCTTTAATATCATCTATAACAGCATCGAAAAACTTCTCAGCCTTATCTTGCGAAAAATCCGGCAAACCCTTTTCAGGTTCTGAAATCAAAACTTCTCCTGGAGGAGGGAAAAGCCAAATGCCATCATCCGGAATATAAAGATCCTTTTCCTTTTCAAAAAACTCTTTTTTCACTAGTTCTGGATATTTAGCCAAAACACAAGAAGTTTCTTCCAAGGCAGCATGTCCGTCAGAGGCTTCTCCGTAGATTTTTTTTGAAACATCGGTTGCCAAGATCCACCAATTTATAACAGCTAAAGCTGCCCTCCCCCTTCTTGACATTTTTCTGATAAGAGGTTTCAAAGGTTCTCTGTTGCCGCCATGCCCATTTATTATCACTATTTTAGTAAATCCATGTTTTAAAAAGCCAACTATCACATTTTCGACATAATCTGAAAATACTGAGACAGGCGAAAAACTGGCTGGAGCTGTTTGTGCAAAAACATTTGTAAGACCATACTCTATAGGAGGAGCTACTACACCGCCAAAGGTTCGTGCCAAAGCCAATGCCACTTCTTCCGCACAAATAGTATCTGTTCCGGAAGGCAAATGCCTTCCGTGAGCCTCCAAGGTTCCCATAGGTAAAAACAGAGGTGCTTGTGAAGTCAAGACAGAGTCGACTTCACAAGTAGTCATATGTTTCAGTTTAAGTTCTTTAGATGATTTTCTCACCAGTCCCCCCAATGTCTCACAGATTTTTTTAAAGGTCCGAGGCACTTCTATGATATACTATTTGCACTCAATTGTAACAAGTTTTATGGAGGCATAAAATGAAATCTGAGTCACAGAAACAAACTACCAAAGAGATCAAGCATAAAGGTCTCACCTCAGAGGAAGTATTAGCAAGCCGCGAAAAACATGGCTCTAACAAACTGAGTGAAGCAGAAAAAATCCCTTGGTGGAAACTTTATTTAGAAAAATTCAATGATCCAATTATCCGAATTTTGTTAGTCGCCGCAGTTATTTCTCTGTTTGTCGGCATAGCTGAGGGGAGCTTTATAGAGCCTATAGGTATAATAGCCGCAGTATTGCTCTCTACGACAATAGGTTTTTTGAACGAATTTAAAGCAGCTAAAGAATTTGACATTCTTAACCAAGTAGCTGACGAAGCCGAGGTAAATGTCATAAGAAACGGCCTGTATGCAGTTGTTCCCATAAAAGACTTGGTAGTAGGCGACATAGTCTTGTTACAAACCGGAGAAGAAGTTCCTGCTGACGGCAAACTTTTAGAATCAATATCTCTGCAAATAGATGAATCAAAACTTACCGGCGAATCTGCTCCGGTAAGCAAACACTCTGCCGATAGCCCTCATTATAAAGAGAAAAGCGATCTTGCATATCCATTAGATGCTGTTCTGCGCTCTACTATGATAGTTGACGGACACGGCATAATGAGAATTGAGCACGTAGGCGACTCAACTGAAATAGGACGAGCCACAATCTCCGCAATTGAAGATTCAGGTGTTGAAACTCCTCTAAACAAGCAACTGAATGCCCTTGGCAAAGCCATAGGAGCTGCCGGAGCCTTTGCTGCCTTCATGACCTTTTTAATTTTGGTAGCAACAGACAAGACAGTCTCTATTACCCATAACTATCAATGGATAGCAGCATCTATTGCTTTGATGTCATGTATTATTGCTCTGGCGAAGATCTGGGTTCCCATAGTAAAAGATGCCTTGGAAGTATTCGGATATGACTGGAAAATAGGTGAGATATTCACTGACAACAAAGTGAGTTCTTGGCTGAGGATGTTTGTCTATGCAGGCATCTTTTTAATATTGTCAGCCATGATTTTAGTAGCTTTAGGTCTATTGCCCAAAAATCCTGCCGGCACTGTTGACCCTGGTGATGAATGGATTCCCAAGGATGCTCTCAAAGACTTCCTCCAATTTTTCATGATATCTGTAGCCATTATAGTAATGGCTGTCCCGGAAGGTCTGCCTATGAGCATAACCTTGAGTCTTGCTTACAGCATGAGGAGAATGACCGCAGCAAACAACTTGGTAAGACGCATGCATGCTTGCGAAACAATCGGAGCCAGCACTGTAATTTGCTCAGATAAAACAGGCACCTTGACACGCAACAAAATGCTGGTAAACAAGATGTTTTTCGGAGCTTCCGGAAAAGAAACAACAAAGCTTAGCGATGACTTGAAAAAGCTGGCAGCCGAAGCAATAGCAGCAAACTCGACAGCAAACCTTGGCAAAGACAAAGACGGCGAAGAAACTGCTTTGGGCAATCCTACAGAAGGCGCGCTGATATTGTGGCTTAAAGACTTAGGTATTGATTACTCTCCTATCAGAGATAATTTTAAAATTATAAAACAATGGACTTTCTCGACTGAACGAAAAATGATGGGCACCTATGGTATTTCAAAAATAGACGGGAAAGAAATCCTGTATGTAAAAGGCGCTCCTGAATTTTTGATAGACAAGGCCTCCTTCATTCTTGGAGAGAATGGCTCCAAAGAAAACTTCACAGATGAAAAAAAGAACGAAATAAGAAAGCTTCTCCAAGAACAACAAAACAGGGGAATGCGAACTTTGGCTTTGCTTTGCAAAAGAGAAAAAATTTCCGACTTGGAAGCTGAAATCTCTGAAAAGGCTCACGACTTAGTCTGGCTTGGATTTGCCGTAATTGCCGACCCCGTAAGAGAAGATGTTCCAGATGCTTTGCAAACCTGTAAAAAAGCTGGAATCAGAGTAAAAATTATTACAGGCGACACCTCCAACACAGCTTGGGAAATAGGCAGGCAAATAGGTCTGATAACAGACTGCGACAGCAAAGAAAAATGCCACATTACAGGCTCAGAATTCCAAGCTATGCCGGAAGACGAAGCAATTAAAATTGTCGAAGATATTAAAATAATATCCAGAGCAAGACCCAACGACAAACTTAAAATGGTCAAACTTCTACAAAAACTTGGTCATGTAGTAGCTGTAACAGGCGACGGAACCAACGATGCCCCTGCCCTTAACCACGCAGATGTTGGAGTCTCAATGGGCAAAACGGGAACATCAGTAGCCAAAGAAGCAAGCGACATAATACTTTTGGACGACTCTTTCCCAAGCCTTGTAAAAGGCGTTTCTTGGGGAAGATCTCTCTATGAAAATATCCAGAGATTCTTAACTTTCCAACTCACCATAAATTTTGTAGCTGTAGCAATCGCAGTTACAGGTCCCTTTATTGGTGTCGAACTGCCATTAACCGTAACACAAATTCTCTGGATCAATATCATAATGGACACTTTTGCCGCCTTGGCTCTAGCTGCCGAACAGCCGCATCCTGAAGTAATGGATAAAGCCCCTCGAAAACCCGACAGCTTTATTATTACCAAGCCCATGGCAAAGAATATACTGATCACCGGAATTATCTTCTATATTGTTCTCGTTTATGTTCTCAGATACAGCAAACAACTTATTGCCGCAGATTCTGCCCAAAAACTTCACTTACAGACAACATTTTTCACTTTCTTTGTTCTAATGCAAGCTTGGAACCTCTTCAATGCAAGAGCTCTTAACCTGAAGGGTTCAGCTTTATCAGGCATTTGTCAAAACAAGAGCTTTTTGGCTGTATTTGCACTGATACTTGTCGGGCAATTTCTTATTGTACAATTTGGCGGCAAGATATTCCGAACAACCCCCTTGGATGGTAAAACTTGGGGAATTCTCCTAGCGCTTTCTTCGTTTATATTAATTGGCGGAGAACTTATGAGGCTCGCAAACGCATATCTGATTCCTGTTAAAAAGAAACCCGCACAAAAATAGTGCTGTGTTGCAACTAAAAGTTCCCTATAAAAGCCATTCTGCTTTTTATAGGGAACTTTTAGTTTGTTTCGGATGCCACAGTCGTATTAGAGTAATGAGTGTTGAGTGGCGGGTGACGAGTTAATTATTTAGACTCAATCGCTGAAACTGCCAACTGCTATTAGATGCTGATAAATATTCGTTGTTTATCTTTTGCTGGTTCTGTGCCCCACTCTCCACTAATCCCTAGCCACTGAACAAAGCGTTGGAGCGGATAGAAAGGACAAAAACCACCGAACAGCCTCAGTGGTACCTGACCGGATAGAGAGTAAAAAAAATGGCTTGCAAAATAATTTGCAAGCCATTTTTTTATTCCTTTACAGATAAGAAATCTTATCCTTCTATAGGTTTGGAGCCTTGGTATTTTATGAGGTTTTTCATGCCTTCAAAACCAATATACTTGAAAGTGCCTCCGCGCAGTTCATAGACGAATTGAGCTGGTTTCGGTCCCTCATCGGTATAATTTTTGCCAAGTAAAACAACCCGTTTTCCAATAAGAATTATATTGTCTTGAGCAGGTTGCCCTATATCGGAAACCGCGAAATCTCTCTCCATTTTGTTAATCGAGTCTGTAAAGACCATGGGTTGATATATTCGCTTTTGAGCATCAAACTTGTAGACATAGAAAAACTGACTTCCATTTTCATCGAAGGCTGACACAGCTACTTCAGGAATTCTGTCTCCGTCTATATCTACTACAGCAGCGCTTACAGGTTTGCCATTGGCTTCAAATCTGGCGGGAAAGGTTCCCAGAGATTCTGTCTCAAGAAGTTTTCTCCCTTTGGAAGTAATACGTATTTTTACAGAATCAGCTGCGGTGATTGTTTCCAAAATGTTTTCGTCTCTGCCCGACATGAACTTGGTTACCGTGACTTCAGGCAATATCTTATTACCCACAAGCACTTCAGCCTGCAATGGCATCTGAAGCAGAGCCAAGATTGCGAGCAAAACCACAAATATTCTATTCATTTAAGCGAAGCTCCTTCTATTACTTATCCCACTGATAGAGATTATGAGTTTTCATCAAGTTGATGAGTTTATTGGCATATCCAGGGTCGGTAGCATAACCGGCTTTGTGGATACCTCTTGCAAACTCGTCAGCATTTTTGGTTCTCTGGAAATTATCCCAAGCACTTTTATAGCGACCGCCACTAACAAGTTTAGCATGGTCATCAATGGATTGCTGCCATGTATGATATTTTCTGAAACCGTCTGTTATAGTAACAAAACCGTTTCCATAGTGCTCCTGGGTCTTAGTTCTAGCAGTTCCGGCAGGACCTTTTCCTTTTATACCAAAGAGGTTTTTGGCATCGCCGATTGAAGATGCGCCCCAACCTGTTTCAAGTATCGCTTGAGCCAAAGTGACTGACGCGGGAACTCCAGTTTGCTTCATGCTGTCTCTTGCAACAGGGCCAAACAAAGCCAAGAATTCCTTAGGAGGCAGCTTACCGCCTTTGTATCCAGCCAAAGCAGCCGGGTCTGAACCGCCAGCAACTGCTTCGCTGACTCTTTTTGCGAAGTTGATAGCTTCCTTTATACCTTTATCTTTTTCAAGGTGTCCGCCTTCCCTGCATCCTGGAGGATAAACCGGTTCAGCTTCAGTAGCTTTTTCTCTGGAAGTTGAAACATAGTTTCTGTGCATGAAGCCTATTTTGCCGTCAACCTGGATACAATAAAACTCACCTAAAACACCCAGAACAGTTACACCGCCGCCTCTTCTGTAGGTGGTGTTGACTTTGCCCCAAGGCCATTCTCTGAATCTTAAAACGCCAGCCGAAACACTGCCTTCCTGCGGAAAGCCTTTTCTGTCAACGTATTTAGCATATTCGCCAAGGTCAACTTCTTTTTTCTCTTCTTTGGGCTCTTCTTTCTTTTCTTTGTCTTTTTCCTTCTCGTCTTTCTTTTCCTCAGGATTGTCTACCAAATCCGAGGTTTTATCTTCGACTTTCTTGTCACTGTCTGCTATGACAACCTCAAGGTCTGGACTTAAAGGGTTAGCCTCAGCATAAACCGCAGAAGAAAAGAAAACTGCCAGCAACAAAATGCTTAGCAGTCCAAAAACTTTTTTACTCATATTAAGGCTCCTTATAGTTAAATTATAAGTATAGAAATTATACCTCAAAAAGCCTTAATAGTTTCAAACTTTTCAAAAAACAGTATTAAATAAGCGAGTAATTAATCCCGGTCTATTAGGTCTGGCAACTGCTCCTTTGCCGTCCACTTTTATATGAGCATCAGCCAACAACTTGGAATTGATTATATTTGAAGAAGAAATATCTCTGGGACGAGCAACTCCTCTTATCCGCATAATTTGGGTTTCTTTGTTTACATTAATAGCTCTGGAACCTTCAAGCAAGAGATTTCCGTTAGGGTATACTTCTACTACGGTAGCTGTTATTGTTCCAGTAACCTTACCTGAACGGGCAGTTGTCCCCTTGCCGTCAAACTTTGTTGATGCTTCATGCCTTCCAGAGAAATTTTTGACCAAATCTTTTACCACAGGTATTTGAGGGCCGCTTGAGACTTCAATGTCGTGTCCTTTTTCTGTATTAGTAGTAGCTTTTGTCTGCGCATTGGATTCTTCTGAAATCTGAATTGTTATGATGTCGCCAGGCGAATAGTTTCTGGCAGCCCCCTGTGTCGAGTAAAGGTCGTTTCCGCTAAGCCATAGTGAGGCTGCTTTAAGAGAAGGCATAGAAACAAAAGAAAAAAGTATTAAGAGAAAAGAAACTATTATTTTATTTTTTCGCATATTCTACTACCCCCTTATCTACAATGACCCCTTCTATTCTTTTTTTATTTCTTACATTAAGCAATGTGATAGAATCACCTATATCACCACCTTGCAAAGCTTTTGCAGGAAGCCTTACTGACAAATTTCCTGTATTGATCACAAACTCAACACTTTCACCAGGTGAAACCAGATAATCTTTTTTAGGTTTAACTTCTGATTTATGTTGTTGCTTTGCAACAGTCGTATAAATAGCCTTTCTGCGGCTTTTTATGCTATCCGAAGCAAGATCCGATGGTCTTATGACACTGCCTGCAGACTTAAAGGATGAAAGAGTTTGGCCTATAACATCTGAATAGAGGACTGGATTATTAGCATACTCGTTTTTCAAAGACATTGCCTGAGGAACCACCATACTCTCTGTTATAACTTCCCCTGGCTTTACCAGCTTTTTAAGAACCGCCACTTCAACAGTTTTAGATACGTTCACCTGAAGCATCTGTCTGAAAGAACCGCCATCAGTAGTGCCGCTCAAAGTCAAAAGTCTCATTCCGAGTTCCGAATCGCCGTCTGCATCGATTTGCCAATCAATCAGGTTTCCAGGCAAAATAATATTGCCAGGAACCTTCGACAAATCAACACTTATAGCCGGAGCATTTTCAGGATTGCAAAAAGCGACTATTCTGTCTGCAATATCTTTGCCTCTGAGAATAGCTCCGTTTCTTTTAACAGTGACTGTTTCAGGAATCTTAACAATATTGGCTGCATCGCCAAGTTGCCTTTTGATCTCTTCCCTGGTTATTACCAGCTCTCCGAGCGGATCAGGTATTATGCCAAGCTGTATATTGGAAAAGCCCTTAATCAGATGAGCATCCGCATTCTTTGTCAACAGCTGATCTGCACTTATATCGGCCTTAGTCACTATTGCGCTGGTTTTAAATGAGAATGGCAAAGGTTCCATAATTCCATTTTTCAAAGAAGCATGAGAGACAGCTGATATGCAAGTCAAAACAGCAGCCAAAGCACAGCATTTGAGTTTTTGTTTATCTTTTCTCATTATATTCCTTAACGTTTCAAGTTATTAGCTATCTGAAGCATAGTGTCAGAAGTCTGAATGGTCTTTGAGTTGGCTTCATAGGCTCTTTGAGCAACAATCATGTTTACCATTTCCTCAACAACCTTTACGTTTGACATTTCCAAATAGCCTTGAATCACTTCGCCAAGCTCGTCTGTGCCAGGCAGACCAGCGATGGGATCGCCTGAGCTTCCCGTAGGCAAATAAAGATTTTTTCCTATTGCGTTAAGCCCCGAAGGATTTATAAAGTCTGCGATTTCAATCTGTCCGATAACTTCCAATTCGGCCTGTCCAGGAAGTTTCACGGCAACTATACCGCCTGTTGTAATATTGATTCCCTTAGCTTCCATGGGAACAATCATCTGAGGCAAAACAGTGTATCCGTCAGAAGTAACTACAACGCCATCTTCAGTAGTTTTCCAAGCTCCGTCGCGGCTGTAAGCGATCTCGCCGTTTGGAAGCTCAACCTGGAAGAAACCTTTCCCCTGAATGAGGACATCAAGTGGCTGATCAGTTTGCTGAAGTTCGCCCTGTGTGAAAAGTCTATGAGTAGCAACCGGTCTTACACCGTGACCAAGCTGTATACCTACAGGAAAATTATTATCAGTAGAAATAGGAGCCCCCGCTTCCACTATTGTTTGGTACATAAGATCTTGAAAGTCGACTCTGCTCTTTTTAAAACCCGCAGTAGTCACGTTTGAAAGGTTATTTGAGATAACCGCTATATTACTTTCCTGTCCCTTCATGCCTGTCGAGGCAGACCATAATGATCTCAACATATTCCCTGCTCCTTATGATTCATCTGTCTCATCTTCTCGATACGCCTACGCTGTTTACAGCCTTATCGATCATGGTCTCGTGAGCCTGTACGACTTTCGCGTTAGCTTCATAAGCTCTTGAAACCTCTATCATTTTCACCATCGCTGAAACGATGCTGAAGTTGGGTTTTTCTATGTACCCAGGCAAAAAATTGCTTTCAGCTCTGGCAACATCGCCATAAGCTCTTTTAAATTTATTTGCGCCTTCTTTTCTGAAGGCCTTACGATCAGCCGCGCTTCCCAAAGCTATGTTGCCCACAGCTTCGCCATTGGCAAGAACACGTCCGCTTTCGTCTATATATGCCTTGGTATCCGCAGGTATTCTGATAGGAGCCAGTCCTGGAATAAGAGCATTGTCCTCTTCTCCGTCTAAAAGAAGAATTTCAGGCCGCTCGCCTGTTTCGCCCAAAATATAATCCCCGTGAAGATTTACCAAAAAACCGTTTTCATTTACCTTGAAAACACCGTCTCTGCTGAATCTGACACCTTCGGGAGACTGTACAACAAAGAAAGCTTGAGGATTTTCCAAAGCTACATCCAAATTATTCCCGGTAAAGGACATTTTTCCTGCCGAGAAATCTGTATAGCCCTCATCAAAGGTGGCGCCTGTACCCAGCTGCCCTATTATCGGGTATTTGTAAAAAGGTCTCGGAGGATAGAGTTTGCCGTCATTAACACGCCTGATTTCCATTGTCGGCAATTCTTTGAATATGCCGCCGTCCGCCTTAAAGCCTGTGGTATCAACGTTTGCCAGGTTATTTGCGAGCATATCCTGTCTGATAGTTTCCACAAGCATCCCTGAAGCGGAAGTGTACAATCCTCTAATCATACTTCGCCTCCTGAAACTTTAGATATTTTTCGTGCCCTTCCCGGCAGTCTCCGATTTCTTCGTAAACTTCTCTGCCGACAGGGTTATTTCCGAAAGCCAGATATTGGGCGAGATGGCAATGAAGACACTTAACTTGCAAAAAGTCTTTGCTTCCTGTAACCGAACTGTTGGAAAGCACTTCTCTGACGTATTCAGGCAAGTTTTGATGCCCTTCTTCATCCAGCTTGGCGAGTCTCAGCTCAATAAAGTCTTTTTGTCCGGCCAAATATTCATCTCTGAAATCTTTGTCTGAATGAAGCTTTTCAGTGTAATGTCTGATGAGGCCTCTTTCTTCTAAATGAGCAACAAGGAGACTCATTCGAGGGCATATCAGCCAAACAAATGAGGGAAAAGGTTTATAAATATTCTTTTCGAATATAACCGGCTTTGCCATGATGGTTTGCGGCAAGCCGTCAACGCATCTGCTCTTGACTGTAAAAGGCACAGTTGTCTTTCTGCCAAGAAGCTGCTCTACTAATTGTTGTTCCCGGTTGTCTGTTTTGTTTGCCATCTTAATAATTTCTTCCTATATAGGAAGACAATCGGCATTTCCCCGGGAAAAACTTAGCTATTTTTTAAGAAAGAGGAAAAAAACAGAAAAAGAATTCTAAACCACGGAACACACGGAATACACTGACTAAGAACCGAAAACATCCTAGGACAATTTATAATCCACAGATTACGCAGATTACACAGATTAAGAACTTGGCAAACTTGATATGCACCCCTAGAGGGTGACACTTTTTCTCTGACCGAACTGAAAAGGTAACATAAAATTCCGACTGCCCCTTGTAGGGTAACACTTCGTTGTTACATGTTATATTTTAATCCTGCCAATCTG
>JAAYNI010000019.1 GCA_012520995.1 Candidatus Rifleibacteriota bacterium | reverse complement strand
TGCTTGCTTGCTTGCTTGCTTGCTTGCTTGCTTGCTTGCTTGCTTGCTTGCTTGCTTGCTTGCTTGCTTGCTTGCTTGCTTGCTTGCTTGCTTGTACAGTATCTTTTCTCATGGAGAAAGAATAGCTTTTTTGCCGACCGCATGTCAACAATTAAAAGACATTGCCATCTCTAAAATTAAGAATTGACAGTTATTCTTGCAAATAAAGAAACAAAATATAAAAAAAGCTGCGGTTCTAAAACAGCTCCACTACCCACCATCCACTAACCACTGTTTGTTACAATCAGTGGATCATGAATTCTTCTTTTTTAAAAAAACTTTTAGAGAAAAAACAGCACTATCGCTTCATTTTGCCTAAATATTCTGCTGTTCTTCTGAAGGGGGTACTATGTCAGGAGTTGTTTCAGCTGTTTCAGGAGTTTCTTCTGCAGCTGTGTCATCAGCCCTGTTCAAAAAGGGGAAGAGTCTGGCTGCGCCGCCAAGACTTTGACCATTCTCCAGCTTAAGCATGTCCAAGGTGAATTTGTCAGTTATCTCGGCTATTAGATTTACATTTGTATCTGTCACGCCCAAAATAAAAACTCTGCCCAAAACCTCAGTTATATACAAGAAGCAATTCTTGGTATTCAGCGGAATCACAGAAATAACTTTTCCGTGTCCTGAACCGGAAAAGACTTTACCTTTTTGCAGCCAATAGGAAATGCCTAACGCTAAAAGAATTACAGCGAATAAGCCAATAAAAAGATTCAAGGCCAAATTCAAAACTTGCATGCCCTCTTGGGTTTTGGAGCTGTCAGTTGCTATTGCAACACGATCGCTTTTAAACAGGGGCTTATCGCCGTCAGGATCGACATAAATCTGAGGTTTAGGTGAAAGTTTCGGAGTCAGTTGTTCAGGATTAGCGATTGATACTTGATTTGCAGATACAACTGAAGAATCAGGTGCATAAGAATCCGAAGCTTCATCAGAAATATACTCTGCCACTCCGACAGATTGCGGTTCTTGAGCAAAAACAGGTAAAAAAAATATCAGCGAGAAAAAAATGAGGGAGACTTGCAAAAGAATATTTTTTTTCGCAGTCATTAAAAAACTCTTTATCTTAAAGCCTTATGTACGGCTTCTATAACTCTCATTTGCTGGAAAGGTTTGACAATAAAGTCTTTGGCTCCCGCCTGAATAGCGTCAATAACCATTGCTTGCTGCCCCATAGCGCTGCACATAATGATTCTTGCTCCAGCATCCAGCTTCATTATGGCTTTTACAGCTTCTATGCCGTTCATTTCCGGCATAGTTATATCCATGGTAGTAAGATCGGGCTTAAGTTTTTGATACAGCTCAATAGCTTCTTTGCCAGTTTTGGCTTCGCCTATGACATCATAGCCGTTTTTGACCAATATGTCTTTCAGCATCATACGCATAAAAGCCGCATCGTCAACTATAAGTATGGTTTTCTTTGTCTGAGGCATGTCTTTTGTGCAACTTCGCCGCTGAGCTTATATCCTTTCTTGAGGATTTACTATGCTTGTTATTCTAACTGCAAAGTTTTCATCTATGACAACTACTTCGCCTTTGGCTATGAGTTTATTATTAACAAAAACTTCCACAGATTCGCCTGCTAGCTTATTCAACTCTACTACAGAACCTACTCCCAATTCAAGCACATCTTTAATGAGCATTTTGGTTCTGCCAAGTTCTACCGTTACCTGCAAGTGCACATCAAGCAAAAGATCTATATTTGATTGCAAACCTATTGAGTGAGGCATTTGCAAAAGAGGAAACTCAGGAGCCGCTCCCTGAAGAGGCGGAGCCGCCAAGGGGGACATTCCGCAAGGCGGAACGGATTGCTGCGGATAAGGAGGCATTTGGCCTTGGAAAGGCTGTTGCTGAAGAGGAGGAGGAAAATAAGAACCAGGATAACCGGCAGGCTGAGGCTGATAGCCTTGCGGAGCATAGCCCTGCTGCCCTTGCGGATAGCCTGCGTGAGGATTAAGATATGGAGGCTGTGGCGTTTGAGGATATGGCTGCGAGCCTTGATAAGACGGAGGAGAGACAGTCTGCTGCTGTCCTTGCTGCGATTGTTTTTGTTCAGATGTCTGCTGCGAAGGGGGAGCAGCCAGTGTTTTTTTAGCCATATTCACACCCGTGCTTTCTTTCTCTTCTCTTCTAGCTTTGATATCATTCAATTCTTTAGCCATACTGGCTGCAAAATCTATCGGCAGAAGCTGTATGATTTCCGTAGTAATTAAATCACCAATTTTAATTAAAAAAGTAGTCAATAAAAATTCTGAGTCCTCGGAAAGTTCATCTTGCGGCTTCATTTTACTGAGAGAAACCAGTTCTACCTCTGGCGGAGAGATATCCACACGCTTTTTAAATATCTCTGAAAGACTTGTGGTAGTCTTTCCCATCATTTGGTTAAGAAGCTCGCCTACCGCAGAAATATGAATCTCCTCAAACTTGCTCCTGACACCATCTCCGCCGATCATCAAGTCGCCTATAACCGCTGAAGATGATTTTTTCAACAGTATGTAAGACATGCTGTTAAAACCTTCTGTAAAAGCGATTTTAGCAAACACATATTCTTCGTTTTTATATTCGGCTATAATTTCCTTGAAGGACAAGACTCTGAGTCTGCGCATTTCTATCTCGATATCTTTATTCAAGAGAATTTGAACCACAGAAGAAGTCGCACCCAACGAAAGCTTTGAGACTTCCCCAAGTTGATTTATATCTTCTTGTGAGAAGCGGTAGCCATCGCCGTCTTTTGATTTTTCTGAAGACTGGCTTTTTGATTCCTGCTTAGGAGCCGTCTCTTGCTTCACAGGCTCAGAGTGCTGTTTTTCAGGTTTTAGCTCATTTTCTTCCTTAGCTGGGATTTCGCCACTGAGCAAAGCGTTTATTTCGTCTTGAGTCAGTATATCGCTCACTTAAATGTTCCTCCCGGTTTCGTCATGGGATTCAAAAACCTCTGTTATGGATATCGCCATTCTTTTTCCAGATATTCCCGGTGTTCCCAAAAATTTCACTAAATTTCCTACTTTGATGTTCAAATCATTCTTTGCCGACTGGTCAGTCACTATGTAATCGCCAGGCTGCAAATTCAAAATATCGCTGAGATGACAAGTCGTAGTTCCAAGCTCGACAACAAGAGGCACAGTCATAGCCTCAAGCTGTGTCAGCATAGCAAGATTGCTCCCCTGCCCCGGCTCTTTTCGAAGTGCCGCAAACCAAGAAGCCGCATTAAACCTGTCGATTATTGGCTCAACTGTGCAATAGGGTATGCAGATATTCATATCACCAATAATATCGTGAATTTTGACCTCAATAGCTATTGCTACCACAATTTCGTTAGGGGGAACTATCTGAGCGAACTGCGGATTAGACTCTATAAGGTCAATTTGAGGTGAAAGTTTTACTATATTCTCCCAAGCTTCTTCATAGAACTTCATCAGTTCTTTAAGGATTTTTTGCATTATGCGTTTTTCAACGCCTGTAAGCTGTCTAAGAATACCAAGAGGAGTACCGCTGCCGCCAAGGAGTCTGTCAAGAATGGCAAAGGCAATGCTTAAGTTCATGTCTATCATTATCTTGTCAGCAAGAGCATCATCTGAAATGACAGTTAAAAAAGTCGGGCTGTAAATCTTTTGTGTAAATTCCTCAAAGGTTTTTTGCTCAACAGACATCACAGTGGCCTGAACATAGGCTCTTAAACGAGTAGACAGGTCGGTTCCTAAGAGTCTTGCAAATATCTCATGCACCATTTGCATAGTGCCCATCTGCTCTCTGGAAAATTTGGTTTGACGTCTGAAGTCGTAGAGAGTTTCTTTCTTTTTCTTATCTTCGGAAGAAGCGGTCTTAGAAGATGAGGCTTTGTCTTTGCCCTTGGACATCTCCGTCTCGTCGACAAGAGTCAATGCGGACAATAGAGCATCTATTTCGCTTTGTGATAAGGTGTCAACCATCTGCTGTCCAGCTCCGCCTTTCGAGATAAAAGCTTTGTCAGTTAACCAAGAACGAAGGAATTACAACTCTTACGATCCTGCTTTCAGAAGCGGAAGTTCCCAATATTTTATTGAGTTCTCTTTCAAGATCTTTGTGCAAAAAACCGTCTATATAGTCTTCTTTTGCTCTTTGAATGGTCAGCTTCATGAGGTGATTAGTAACTTTGTCGCGCAATTCAGCTTCGTGCTCTTCAAGAACCGACTCAAGGTCGCCAACATAAGCTACTTCAATCTGAATCTTGATATAGTGCAATTCCTGATCTCTTGCAGTCGCCATAAAATCGCCAAGATTAAATCGGCTGATTTTGTCTTTTTGGCTCTCATAGGAGTTCACCGTCTCAGCAGGCAACTCCGAGGCCGGCTTGGCAGCTGCTTTAGAGGAAATCCTATACACGACAAATGTAGTTCCCAGAAAAGCTAAGACCAGCAATACTAAAAAGAGTAATATTTTCGTTTTGAAAGACATAATTAGACTCAAGGTAACACGAGCTGATAAGGCAAGTCAATGAGGCTTCACCGAATTTTAGGCTCTTTCCTTGATATACTCCTCCAAGTTTTATAAAATAACTGGCGTTTCAGTCCTTATTATTATCGGACAAAAACGCCAGTCTGTTAACTTTTAGCCTTTATTTACTTGAAATCAGCGTTTAAGGTTTACCAATTCCTGCAAAAGTTCATCTGATGTAGTTATTACTCTGGAGTTTGCTTGGAAAGCTCTTTGAGTAACAATCATATCGGTGAACTCCTGAGAAAGATCTACATTGCTCATTTCAAGCGAGTTAGCCACTACTTTGCCAGCAAGCCCTACTCCTGCTCTTGAAACAACTGCCAGACCTGAACCCGGAGCAAAGGCATAGAGATTATTGCCTTTCTTTTCCAAACCTTCCGGATTGTTAAAAGTAGCTATGGCAAGCTGTGCTATAGGCTGCTTTTGTCCATTAGAATAGACCCCGCGAACCACTCCGTCTTCTTCGAAGTAAATCTTCTGAAGAAGACCCATAGCATATCCATCCTGATTTTCAGCCTTAGTAGTGAACTGAGAATCGAATTGAGTTATAAGGTCAGTGGCCAGATCAATTTTGAGAGGATTGCTGCCTCTCGGCTGCAAGCTGAATGACGGAATATAAGAACGGGCAACATCTATCTTTCCGTCGTTTTGGAAATACATCTTGCCTGTGCGATCTGTGATCAAAGAATCATTGGCTCGCTCAAGTTCTTCATCTGTAGGACTTTCGGGATCCAGTATATTGTTAGCAGGGTCTTTGAGCCAAGCCAGGATTTCAGGATCATCGGGAGAGTATGACATTTTGTATGTCCACTCATGCTTAGTTTTGTCAGTATGTTCCCAAGTGGTGACCATGCCATGAGGGGTGCCAAGGGAGTCATAAATAACTATATTGGTTTTATGCTGAGCACCTTTGCTGACAGCTCCTTCGATTTTGTATTCGTGGTTGTTAACATTAGTCGCAAAGGCCATTTTCTTGGTTCCCGGCTGAGGCACGTAAATATTCACCGAGCTAGCGGCACCCTTTTCCGCCGTTGTAACAAAGGATAAGGACTCGTTGGGAAGCCAATGATTAGTTCCCTCGGTGAGGTCAAAGGTCAAACCTCCGTATTCGAAGTGACTGACAGCCGCAGTACCGCTATAACTTCCGCCAGCCAAGCCAAGCTGGTCGATGTTGGTTCCAGTCAGTATAACTCTTTCGCCTGAACCTGGAACATTGCTGGAGATCATAAGCTGATCTGGACTTCCGTCATTGTCTGTATCAAGAAAGGCCGCATTGGCGCTGACATTGTTGGCTACAAGCTGAGAGTTGATTTCAGCCAGAATAGCTCCTCTGGAGTAAATCTGATTCACACCTGCAACTATGTCGGGAAACTCAATAGTGGCCGCTCTGCCATGCCTGTCTGTGACAACCAGCTGAACATCAGCTGTCACGTCAACATTGTCGGCCGCGAAAGCTGCAGACATGGCAAGGTCACTGTATACTTCCGCCTTGCCTGCGCCTGTCCCGACCTGAGTGCCAGCTGTAAGCCCGAGGTCTGCAAAGTTGCCTATAGCGCCGCCTATTGTCAAGTTCTGTCTTTCACCTATCTCATTGCTGACAATTTGCAACTGTGACGTGACAGCATCAAAATAAGCAGTGGCTCTGACACCGTCATTCGCAAGAGCATTATTTATTGTATCGACTATCTCAGATGCTGTGTAAGTAGTGCCGCCAACGAAGCTGACAGTAGCCGTTCTCGGAACAGCGAACTGACTGTCTGTAACTGTAAATGAAGTATTAGCTGCGGGAGTCCATGAAAGTCCAAAGGTAACCGGATCACCCGCAAATCTTGCTTGGGTGCCGCCCAATGTGCCTGAGTGTATGAAACCGCGCTCTGAACCCACAACTCTGTAAGATACAGCTCTGGTCGGATCTCCGCCGTCGAAAATAATCTCGACTGTTTCATCTTTGACCAAGTTTCCAGAAACTGTAACACCTGAGCTCAAGCCATTGCCTTGGTTTGTAACTTTGTTAATAGGCATGGTAGCTGAACCAGGCTGAGGGTTTCCGTCAGGGTCGTAAGTGAAATATGGAGCTGAAAGAGTTGAAGTCAAACCGGCAGGTTCTACTGTGCTTTCCAGAACAGTGCCATCTTCATCGCACTTCAATGTTCCTGTCGCAACGTTTCCTTCTGTATCATCATGAGCAGTCCAGAGCCAGTTTTCCGCATCCAGTTTTTTGAATTTGAAGCGTAAATCCTGCTTTTGATCGGCACTGTCAATAAATGTCAGGGTTTCCACTCCAAACTCTATATCTCTGTCAGGGGAACTGGATTGAAGATTACAAGAATAGGTAATCTCATTTGTCTGATGAGCATGTTTTTTGAGATAGCGGGCTATGTTGATGTCATAAGGCACAACATCTGTTTCCCTCATTTCCAGATTGCCTGTTCTGGGATCCTGCATAGCAGACCAGCCCTGAATTTTGCTTCCTGTGTTAGTCATAATCAGATCGTGACTGTCGGAAACGTTCAGATTGCCGTCTCTTGTGTAATATATATTGGAATCGAAGCCCTTAACCATGAAGAATCCATCGCCTTCAATGGCTATGTCATTGTCCCGGCCGGTATTTTCGATTTTCCCTTGAGTCATTATGGTGTCTATCGAAGCGATCTTGGTGCCAAGACCGATCTGCATCGGATTCTGGCTGCCAAAGTCCCCAAAAGACTGCTGACCGTGACGAATTGTCTCAGAGAAGAGATCCGCAAACATTGCTCTGCCGCGTTTAAAGCCAGTAGTATCTACGTTGGCGATATTGTTAGACACCACATCCATCTTGGTTTGAAACTGTTTGAGTCCTGTGACTCCAGTAAATAATGATCTTAGCATTACATTATTCCCTTTCGCATTGAAGGGAAAAAGCAAAGATATTTCTCTTTTTTATTAGTCCGCAGTCTGTCGTTCGTGCGGACTGTGACTTCCCGTGAGGGTCCGGTCACTTTTTATCAGATTTGTTCGCTTTCTTTGCTATTCCCTGTTTGCTTTTAATTTGTTTGCTTTCCTTAAGAACTTTTTTTGCTTCCTTGTTTTTATTTTCAGACCGTTTCTATACTTTTCGCATGTTAACGCTGTCGATGTTGGTTATAGTGCCGTTCTGAAGCTCATTCAAGTTCATGGCTGTCACAACTGTTCTGTTAGGCACATTCACAATGAATGCTCCTCTGTCGGTCAACACCAACGAGTCTTTTCCTCCTTTCTCTTCCAGCTCTCGGAATGCCGTGCTCAGTGATGAACGCAATGCGGAATCCATCATGATGCTTCGCTCATAAAACCGCTTTTGAGCATGAGCGCTCACCTGAAAATCATCTTTGGGTTTTCCTAAGGCTTCATTGAAACATGAGGCAAAGTTCCTGCCGGAAACAGCTGTATTTCCGGATAAGCCTTGCCCGTGCTGCTGAGGTCTTTGCGTTCCTGAGACATTCTCAAGCATGTTCGCAATTACTCTGATATCCATAGTCGCCTTCTTTCCTGAAGTGAATTGGTTACTGGTATGTTACCGACAGCAAATCAGTGAGATTCACTTTATTTTCCCCTACCTGCAGATAGGGTATGCCATTCTGGAAGCCCACTTTTTCAACAGTGCCCTCAATGGGCTCGCCTGACTCGTCAGCCGATTTAGCTTCTATTTTAGTTCCCAGATACATAACAGCCTGAGAAACGGAATTGCTATTCAAGGCGTTGGATATGCCTTCCACCGTTTTGTTCAGATTAAGTATCTGTTCAACCGTGCTGAATGAAGCCATTTGAGCAATGAACTCAGTGTTCTCCATAGGACTCAGAGGATCCTGATGTTGCAGCTGGGTTGTCAATATTTTAAGGAACTCGTTTTTTCCGAGCTCGCTGTTAGGCTGTCTAACCTTAGTTGTCGCTATACCAGTGCCGCCCAAAAATGGAGATATGCCTTCGCTTGAGCCGCTTACCATGGACATTGCCATATTTTCCTCCTTATTACGCCGTCACATCTATCTGTTTTATGTGCAAAGCCTTTCTGCGCAAACTTTCGGATATTGCGTAGCTACCCAGTCTTGCAGATTCGGCCTTTTCGTGAGAAACCGCTCTTCCCGCAGAAGAATTTTCACTTTTATTGAAAGCTTCTCCTGAATAGCTATCGGAATCTCCGGCTCGCACGTCCACAAAAATTTCCTTCAGGTCTACACCTTGGTTCGCAAGGGTTTCCCTGATTTCTGCAGTCGCACTCTCCAATCTGGCTCTGGCTATGTTGTTTTCAACTACCAGCCTCGCCGAAACTGTTCCCTCTTCTGAAACCATTTTCAAAGAGAGTTTTCCGAGCTTGCTTTCTTTGAGCTCCATCTCTATAGTTTGTTTGCCATTTATATTTTTTACAAAACCGGCTTTCTCGATCATTTCGTAGAGTTCGTTTTTGAATACAGTCTTTGCAGGCTCGACCTTCGCATCTGAAGGAGTTTCCCTCGAAGAGAAGTTTTTGGCGAAACCTTCTTTTGATGTATTTTGCTCTTCAAACGAAGCCTTTACAGGCTTTTTATGCTCCGCAACTTCAGGCATGAAATCTTTTTCTCCAAGCTTCTTTAAAGACATTTTCTCCTCAGAATTTTCTGAAGTCTCCAAAGATGAGGCTTGAGCAAGATTTGTCGCTTGTTCCGCTTCCAAGTTTTCGAGCTCTACAGAAGAATCCATATCAGACTGATGCTCATAAACAGATTTATCCGAAAGCTTCAATTCGCCTTCTATTGCTTTGTCCTCAGATTCAAACTGAAAAGCTTCGGCAAAAGCAGGTTTTTCACTTTGTTCGGATTTGTCTGTTTTTTCTGTTTTTTCTGTTTTTTCTGTTTTTTCTGTTTTCTCACTCTTTTCAAGCATTTGCAGAGATTCAAAGACATTTTCGCTATCAAGCATTGTTTCTTTGGGTTCTTCATTTGAGAGAGTCTCGAAAAGTTCGGTGCCATAGTCAGCTTCTGAAAGTTCTTTTGTTTCAGAAAGACTGTCCCTTTTGGCAATGATTTCCAATTCCACGGCTTTATCTTGAACTACAGACACAGATGACATGTCTTCCAAGACAACTTTATCACTGACGAATTCAAGAGTTTTACCTTCCGCAGCAACTGCGGTTTCTTCTGAATTCAACCAATTTTCTTGAATAGCCGGTTCAATTTCAACAGGCACTTCGCTTGTTAGAAACAGTTCTTCCGCTTTGAGCAACTTATCTGTTTCAGACTCGGAATCTTCAAGAGTTTTAGCCGATTCAAAGGCTTTGGGAGCTGTATTGTCAGATGTTTCGGAAACTTCTTGGCAATTGCCACTTTCAAAGCCCTTCGCAGGCTCTTGACTTTTATTTGCCGCAACATTTCCCGCAGAAACTTCGCTATTATCCTGACTTTCAGACCTTGAGAGCTTATCGGAAGCTTTTGCTTCATTTTGCTGAAGTTCAGGTTTTTCATTACTCTTGAGATAAGGTTTCTCTAACAACTTCTTCTGAGCGCCTCTTTCGAGAAGCGGCTTATCTTTCAGATTGAAGTTTGCAGATTTTTGAAAAGCTGAGTCAGCCTTATCGAAAATAATTTCAACAGGCTTACTGAACTTGCCTCTCATTGATGCGTTTTTTTCCGATTCAGCATTTTTCATCATTTCTTTGTTGAAGATTTCAGAAAAGTTCGCCGAAAAAGAATTTTTTGCCTTATTTTCGCTTTTATGAGTGGAAGCAAAAAAGACGCTTTGAGGCATATTCGCTTTTGTAGAGTGAGTTTCGCTGAACAAATTATGCATTATTTGTCACCTCCTTTCATTTTTTTATACTTTCCCAAAATCTTTATCGTCATCACTCGTAAAAAACTTTAGTACTTTTTCTAAAAAAAAATTCATCAGCAGACAACGCTGATGAACACAGATGTTTCATATAGACTAAAATAAAAAAGCCCAGCTGAGAAGGTTAAGGCTTCCAAGCGAGGCTGATTATTTTATATAGTTTGTTTTAAACAAGAGATTTTATTTGCTTAAAATATCTGCGTAATTCGCCATTTTTATCCCAGATTATCAATTGGCTTCCTTCACGTTTATATTTTCTAACATCTTTTGAGGAATCGGTTCTGCTCAAAGTCACAAAGTTGTCTTGGCAAAGATATTGGATCGCGATCTCCAAGTCTGTAAAAAGTCCGGGTGTCTGAAGCGTGTAAGGACTTTCCCCCAAGGCAGGAGATTCCCTTAAAACAGGAGTCACTGTACTCAAATCCCAAGCATAAAGCGTGTATAATTCATTGTCATGGAAGCTTATTGTCCCTCTATACTCCTTAACTTTATCTCCGTCTGTATACTCGTGCGGCAAAACATCTGCCATTACAGTTGTTCCATCTTCAAGCTTAACTTCACATGAAGTAAGCTCCCAGTGGCCTAAAATTTCAGGATCAATATATGGTGACAGCTCCCTGTCACTGCCGCCTCCGCCACCGCAACCTGTAAGCGAAAAACTGAAAATCAGCACTATAAGCCAGAAAAACAAAATACCTCTTTTCATAAAATCCTCCTATAAACAATCTTTTATTAGAAAAGAATAATCTATTTATTAGTGTGTTTCAATAATGAATGAACCAAAATGAGTGTAAGATTTTGAAACATTGAAAACTCGCAATTTAAGGTGCTATTTGGAGTTTTTGCTTTATCTAATTTCCTAGAATAAAATTGACCGCGAATTTCATTCTTTAAAAGAATTAAAATCACGGGCAAGACAATTTGATCAAGCTGGATTTTTATCTTTTTTAGTATTCGGAAGTTCACTAATAATTATCATCTCTTAATATCTAGAAGCTAAACACTTCAAGCCTCCGCACACACTCATCACTCACAACTGATTTTTAACCTTCGGTTAAAAATACTTAGAGTGCCATCAAAAGGGTGCCTGCAGTTATCAGGATAGAACCGGCTATAGCTTTCGCTGTAACCTGCTCTTTCAAAATTATAAATGCCAAGATAATCGTAAGCACACCGCTCATTTTATCTATAGGAGCAACTTTGGAGGCTTCGCCTATCTGCAAGGCTTTGTAATAGAAAAGCCATGAAGCTCCGGTAGCAAGACCTGATAAAATCAGAAACAGCCAGCTTTTATGAGCTATATCTCCGATCCCCTTCTGAGTGCCTGTAAGAAAAACCATTCCCCATGACATAATTAAAACAACCACTGTACGAATCGCTGTTGCCAGAGTCGAGTTAACGCCTTCAATTCCAATCTTGGCAAGAATAGAAGTAAGTGCTGCAAAAACAGCTGATAATACTGCATATAAAGCCCACATAATCTTTAATCCTTCCGCAGAAATTTATCTGAAATCTCTAAAAAAACATCTAAAAGTCTTACATATTAATATCTCATAATATACAAAAACAGCTGCAAAAGCCTTATATATGAGCTTCTGACAGCCGTTTCAACCTATTTATTTTTTACTTTTATCTCAGAATAAACTTCATTACGGTTTTACTTTGGTCAAAATCATTATCGACTCTTCTAGTTCAGGCTCCGTGAGATGCAGCTTGCCGTCAACAAGCTTATATTTGATAGCACCCCAGTTATCTTCGTCCTCTTCTTCCCCATCATAATAAAACATCAAAAGGTTGTTTTTTAATTTATAACGAAAATAATCTGTATCAGGAACGGGTTCATCATCATCCAGTGTAATTATTTTATTACCTTTTTTGTCTAAAGCCAGTTCACATTCAGTAATCAAAAGAGTGTTCTCATTATAAAAATTATAAGTTATTGTATGTCCTTGTTTGTTCAGTTCTACAGGAAGAAATGGTCCCATATCTTTCAAGTCGCGAACGTTTTCCAAATCCTCATTTTCCTCTTCAACCATAAAGCGGCGTGCTTCAGTCAAACGCCAGATTCCCAAAAGAGCGGGGTTTGAAGAAGGTGTTTTCGCTTCTTTTCGACTGCAACGAAGCGGATCTTCCTGACAAATTGGATTGTCACAATCAGCACAGGATTCTTTACTATATGCTGTTACTGAAAAACTGAATATCAGCAGCATAATAAAAAAAGTTAAAAAATTTCTTTTCATAAGATTCTCCTAATGAAATATGAATAATAAAGTCCAAAGTTAAGTAACTATCAGATATAAAAACAACCTTTTTACAATCACATTATATATTAAATTTCAAAGCATGGCAAGAGATTACAGATAAAAGTTATCTTAGTTTATATTGATATGAAAAAAACAAGTAATAAGACGTGCAGTCACCACAAATGGGATTTTATTCAGAACATGCTCCATTCCCTTTCCATTAACTTGCTCCAGCCACTCTCATTAAGTTAAAATGCTTACATAGATAACAGAGAGGATAATAAAATGAGCGGACTTGCACCTAAAAAAGAGATTCATGAATTCGCCCTGAAATGGCTGGACAAATTTCGTGACCGAAGCATCAATCAAACAGAGCTGTTTGACTGCTTATTAGGAGAAGAATGCGCTGCTCTAGGATTCAGTCTGGAATATGCTCCTGAATTCTCAGGAAGATATGGAGAAATGGCAAACAACCACGAAGAAGTAAAGCAAACAATATCCGAATTCAGAAGCCTTCATTTTCTTACCTCTGCAATATATGCTCTATGGAAATACTTTAATTATTGGGCTTTTAAAGATGAAGAAACTTTTCAGCCCCAAAACAGAGAATGGTTCATTCTGGCTTTTGAACATCTGGCTTCTCTTACGGAAAGCAATCCTTACACATTTGAAGGCACTTTGAGGAAGATACGTATTACTACATACGGAGCGGTTTGCTTGGGACCCCATCTAATAGGCAAAGAAATAGAGCAGCGACTTACTATCACCAGACAAGGAAGAGTATGGTTTTCAGCTTATAATCATACAGATACCTCAAAAGAAGATAAGACAGCCAGAACAAAAAATTTTAAAATCAATAAGGCACTTGCTGAAAACTTACTGAAAATCTTTGAAGAGTATTTTGCCTACACCTCTCATATAGGCCCTCCAGGATGTGACGCTGGTTATTGGAACCTAGAGCTGACTAATAGAGATGGGAAGACATATAATTATTCACACCCTATTGACAACTATTTCGATCATAACGGCACAGACTTGTCGCAATTGATTCGCGAGAGCCTCGACATACCAAACCTGTGGGTTTTTGATTGCAACTCTTATGATAATGGCGAAATAACCAAATTTACCTTGGATTATCGTAGATTGGCAAAAATCCATCCTGATGAAATAGCCAAAGACCCTCTTTCAAGATATTTATCTTGGGACTACTCGGAGCAACTGATTTTAGACAGGGAAGCCGGAACTATCGAATATTTTCAGAATGTCGGCCCAGGGTGCAAAATATCTCATAAGTTTGAAATGAAAGAGGCTGTTAAAAGCCTGATGGACGATTTTGGAATTTTTGCAAACGAAGGCTTCTTTACAGACATAGAAGGCAATCCTGATGATGCCATTGATGCCTCGGATGAAACAAAAGACTATAAGCTCACAATTGATTACAAAAATGCCCCTCAACTTCTTATTGAAGGCAGTTACGACAAAAATGGACTTCCAAAGCACTTTGAAAAAATTGCGACCAAGCTCTCTGATTTTATGCTTTACTATGGTATTGGAGATATCTTAAATCCCGATATTTACGGAAAACCCAAACGCCGCAAATCAGATTATATTTTATGCAGCGTAACCTTCAGTAAAGGCTACAAGACTTATTATTACCTTACTGATGACGACAGCATCAAGATCGGAGACTTAGTGTATGTCCCAGTCGGGTCTGACGGTCACGAAGCTGTAGTCAAAGTGGTTAAAATAGACTACTTCAACGAAGAAGAGCTGCCCTTGCCGCTGGAAAGAACAAAAAAAATCCTGCGCAAAGTTAAGACGACATCTGAAACAGGAAGCAAGGTGTAATGGATCGGAAATAGTGAATTAACCGATTTTCATTATCATAATCAAGCAAGGATTGGTTTCACTCCATAAGGTTGGAAAGACTTCCAGCTTTCTAAAGCCGCAGTTCCGATAAAATCTGATAGTCCTGTCATAATATTCACATTGCCCTTCATCCAGCGTTTTGACCTGCAAATACTCGTATTTGTTTTTCGCTTCTTTTATCAAGGCATTCATAAGCAAAGTTCCGACTCTTTGTCTGTGCCAAAGCTTTTTAACTCCCATGCAATGAATTTCTCCGCAGTCTTTGCTGGATTCTCGCAAAGTCACAAAACCTGCATTATTTTCTCCGACTTTGGCTGCCCATAAAGGCAAATTCCCTGCTTCTTTTATATATTCTTCGACAGCCTCAGGAATCCCGAACCATTCAGACAGATCAGCCAATACTTCTCTGACAATAGAAAGTTTTTCATCTCTGTCCGAAATTTTCGCTATACTAAGATTTAAAGTCACCACAGGCTCCACTCAAATGTTTCTTTTTTTTATCCACAGATTTTCCGCCTTCCAGATGATTTTTAATCTTTTCGGCAATTGCTCTTATAACCGGAACCGTTACAGAGTTTCCGAATTGCTTGTAAAGGTGGGTATCCGCAACAACTAGCTTAAAAGTGTCAGGGAAGCCCTGAAGTCTAGCCCATTCTCTAGGGGTCATCCTTCTTACGTATTCTCTATTAACTTCGCCTTTTATATGGGTTTCAGGAGTAAAGTCTGTCAGCCTTTCGTCTACAACCAGATTTCTTTCTCTTCCCATCCCGCCGCAAACAATCGCCCCGGCAATCGAATCATGTTCTCTGATTTCGTATCCAAAGCCATTTCCTTTAGCTTCATGGCGTTCTCTGTGTTTTCTTAAAGTATCCAAATAAACTGTGGACAAATAGTATCTTGTAGGAGGCACAGTTTCTTCAAGAATATCTGCGATTGTTTTTGTGTCATCAGTTTTTTCAGGAAACTCAAAGTTTTCAGGGGCTATATTCTTTCTGAATGCGACTATATAAATTCTTTCTCTATTTTGTGGAACTCCAAAGTCTTTGCTGTTTAAAACTTGATGAAAAACGCTATAGCCTAAGTCGGTTAAAATTTCTTTAATAACCTTAAAAGTGCGGCCTTTATCGTGATTAAGCAGATTCTTAACGTTCTCTGCAAACACGACTTTCGGCTGATGATGCTTTACTATTCTAGCCACATCAAAAAACAAGGTTCCTCTGGCATCTTCAAAACCTCTTCGTTGTCCAGCAAGAGAAAAAGCTTGGCAAGGAAAGCCGGCAAGTAAAATATCATGTTCAGGAATATCTTCTTCAGCGATTTTCGT
The DNA here is from genome assembly GCA_012520995.1 of Candidatus Rifleibacteriota bacterium. Taxonomy (GTDB): domain Bacteria; phylum Muiribacteriota; class Ozemobacteria; order Ozemobacterales; family Ozemobacteraceae; genus JAAYNI01. The sequence continues at coordinate 22,228 of JAAYNI010000019.1, read as the reverse complement.
GATATCGCCCATAATTTCTATTTCATCATTGAAGTTTGCCCGGTATGTTTCTTGAGCTTTTGTATCCCATTCACTTACAAAGACTGTTTCTGTTTTCTCTTTAAAAGCTTGCTCAAACCCAAGCCTTATACCGCCTATACCAGCAAACAGATCTATTGTTCTGAACATTTTCTACTCCTTGCTCTCGGATAAAGAAATCCGAGATCTTGCAACAGATCGCTATGCTATCACCTTAAAACAAATATTGCCAGAACCAGAGAGCCTTCTTATAACCGAAAAAACGCCTCGCTGAAAATTCAGCGAGGCGTTATATGAGAGAAGAGGAGGGGGTTACTTGTCTTTCTTAAAGGTGAGATACCAATCTTTCATTTCGTAGGCGTCAGCCTTTACTTCTTCCATACGTTTCTGAATAGCGCCGCAGGTTCCAGGAGGCGGTACTATCACGTCTTTTCCAGGTTCCCAGTTTGCAGGAAGAGCGACTTTATCTTTTTCTGCTTTCTGGAGACCTAGGAGAATGCGCTTGATTTCCTTAAAGTTTCTGCCAAGAGAAGAAGGATAATAAAGAATAGTTTTGATAATTCCTTCGGGGTCTACAAAGAACACTGCACGAACTGCACTTGTGTCTGATTCGCCCTGAAGCATGCCATATTTGGAAGCAACATCCATCTTGATGTCAGCTATCAGAGGGAATTTTACAACCGGCTTTTCGATTCCATTCCAAGTATAGCCTTGAATAGCTTTAAGCCAAGCAAGATGCGAGTGAATCGAGTCAATCGAGAGACCTATAAGTTCAGTATTTAGAGCCTTAAACTCATCATGCATGCTTGCGAATGTCATGAACTCTGTCGTGCACACAGGCGTGAAGTCTGCAGGGTGAGAGAAGAGAATGGTCCATTTTCCTTTATAGTCTTTAGGATAATTTATTTCGCCTTGTGTGGTTACTGCTGTAAATTCAGGTGCGGGAGTTCCAATTAGAGGGAAATTTACGTTGTTCTGTGTCATATCGATTCTCCTTAAAAGTTATTTGTCAGTTTTATTCAGGCATTCTTTACAAATGCCTCTCATAAGAATTTTTTCCGAATGAACATCAAATTCTTTGACTGAAGGGTGCCACTTGACTTCGCAAGGCACGTCAATCACTTGTTTGCAAGAGCTGCATATAAAGTGTCCGTGAAGACTTTCCATAAAGTCATACCTTGCTTTGCCTTCTTCTATGGCTATCACAGTTATCAAGCCTTTTTCTTCGAAGAGAGACAAGGTGTTGTAAACAGTCGCCTTCGAGATCGCAGGCATATCTTGTCTTAGATCTGAGTATATTCGCTCTGCCGTTGGATGTATCTTGTTCTTCAGAAAATAATCTATAACTTGAATCCTTTGAACAGAAGGATTGATGCCAGCTGCAGTTAATATTGAAATCGCATCCATTTGCATCTCTCCTTTACCGTTTTCATTCTTTGGATTCATTCTATAATTAGAATGCCATAAACTTTAGAATAAGTCAAGAATTATTTTCATTCTACTTAAAAACTGCATAAATACTCTTTAACCATAGAACAGAGAGAGTTCTAAAAGGAGTAAAAGTTCTTATAAATTAACTTTTTATAAAATAAGATAATATTTCTTTAAGTAAAAAAAGCCTTGCAAAATAAACAGTATATTTTTCATAAGAATAGGCACTAAAACGCAGAGGCAATAGCAAGTGTCCAGTATTACTAATCACTTGAGTATGCAATTCTTAATGAAAGCCTTTAGTAGATTATTAGCATCTCTCTTAATCAGAGGCTCAGGCAAAAACTGTGATTATGCGGTAGCAGAATAAATTAGAAATTAAAGAAATTATAAATAATTTTTTAGTCTTTTATGCAGTTTTTATCCTGCATCTTTGGCTTTCGCTACTCCCGCCGATAGCCCTACTCCATTATTTTAAGCTCTTCTTAAAATCATAGCATAAGCCAGGAGGTGAAAAAATCGGGCTGAGCGGCTTGAAAATGATCTGGAACTGTCTGGCCGTTGGTGATATAGCCCAAAGGCTTGCCAGTTTTTAGCATAAGAGCCAACAAAGAACCTACTGTATTAGTTTCATCAACCTTAGTGAATATCAGACGATCAAAACCTACCTTGTCAAAACATTTAACCACATCAAGCATATCATCATATTTCGAGGTAGAAGAAAGAGCCAGATATCGTGTAGAAAGAGGGATTTTATCCAAGAAAAGCTTAAGTTCTTGAAGTTCTTTTGTAGCCTTCTGACATCTGCCCGCAGTATCAACTACAATCAGATCTTTGTCTTTGTGCTTTTTAACCGCTTCCTCAAGCTCTTCCGGTTTGTAAAGAACTTCAAGCTCGGCATCAAAAATATCGGCATAGGTTTCCAGTTGATCCGAAGCGCCTATTCTGTAGGTATCCAAAGTAAAAACGGCTACTGAACTGCGTTGCCTGCCAGGGGTAAGGCGATACCTGCCCACTATCTTTCCAATAGTAGTGGTTTTACCAACGCCAGTAGGTCCCATAAGAGTAATTATTTTAGGCTTCACGCTGCTGTCATTTAAAGAATCAGAAATAAAAGAAAGATTTTTATTCAGCCAAGCTTCAATCAGTTTAAAAACCTTAAGGGGAACATCAAGAATTTCCTTGCCTGCTCCATCCAGAGCCTCTTTCAGAACGTGTTCAATCACGTTGTTAGGAACTCCGATATGTTCAAGACAATTTCTTACAGAAGCTACACCCAGAGGCTCCTGAAGCATAGTGCCTGAACCTTGGACTATCTTGGAAAGCATCTTTTTAAGGCTAGCGATCTCGTTCATCAAAATACGAGAGGTTTCAGAATCTGCGGCATCCTGTCCAGAGACATCAAAAGGTTTGTCCATTTCTTTACAGCCGATAAGCTCATCAATGATGTTAGTGAACTTGTCAGACTCTATCAGCTTAACAGCTTGCTTAGAGGGTTTTGGATCATCCTCGCCATCTTGAATAGAGCGAAGAGCGTTAACTGCCCTGCTCTCAGAAAGATTGCTCACATTCTTATAGGTTTGAGCCCCTGCGTGTCTTGCAGCATAATTAGGCACAACTACAGGCTCGTCAATATCTATGGAAAAAGAAGAAGATGGTAAGGATGATGGTCTTCCAATTAAAGATGAAGGTGAAATTTTAGTTCCTGGAGTGATTTCTCTGGAAATAACAGGGCGCTTCGGAACATCGTTACGCTCTTGCACAAACACATCCGAGAGGCGTTCTTTGTTTACAGCTATAGTCAGCTCCCATACTGTTTCAGTTCCGAAACCAAGCATGAGCGGCCTTTCAACTTTACGCTTTTCCACAACTTCAAAACCGTCCTTGCCATAGGCAAGTTCAGCCTTAATTTTGGCTTCATATTGAGTGGTAGCGACAATAGTCGTAGTTTGCCTGTAAACTGTGCTCACGCTGCCCCTCCCTTAAAAATATTCGCCAACCTGGTAAAAAATCCTGCATGTTCCTCGCTATCAAACTCATCAGCTACACCTGACAGCTCCGCCTTTGATAGCCTCTGCAAAGCTTTCGCGGCTGGTGAATCGGGGAAAAGCAAGAGAAGCGGCTGCTGTTTTCTTATGGCTAAGTGCATATTTTTGTCTTGAGGAACGCTTCCCATGAATGAAAGTTCGTAGCCGTCCAAATATTCTCTCGCCACATAAGCAAGTCTGCAATAAATCTCTTCGCCTTCTTCTTTTGATTCAACCCTGTTTACAAGAACCGACAAATTAGCTTTTTTCTCACGCCTGACGATAACTTTAATTACACCGAAAGCGTCAACCAAGGCGGTAGGCTCTGTTGTAGTCACTACAATTATTTTATCAGCAGCTTGGCAAAAGGAGAGCACGGTGCGATTAAGACCTGCGCCTGTATCTATCAAAAGATAGTCGGCTTTATCTTCAAGGAAAGTAAGTTGCTGGAAGAGCTGCGAAGCATTTTCAGAATCAAGATTAGCCAATTCAGCCACCCCCGAACCGCCTGCTATTATTTGTATGCCGTGCGGTCCTTCAACCATTATCTCATCAATCTTGCGCTCACCCGAGATTACGTCCAAAAGGCTGTATTCGGGACGCACGCCAAAAATAACATCTACATTCGCAAGCCCCAGATCAGCATCAAGCACTATAACTTTCTTGCCTGACATAGCGAGGCTTATTGCCAAATTAGCCGTGAGGCTGCTTTTCCCTACTCCGCCCTTGCCAGAAGTGACAGTAATTGTCTGAGCTATTTTAGCTCCTGGCAATCTGGGAGTGCGCGACTGCAAGCGCTCTGCAACATAAGGCTTTATTTCACGCCTTGCTGTTTCTACAATGCTCTCTATTGTTTCCAGAGTCGATTCCGCCATAATCCGTCTATTTCTCTCTATATAAAACGCTCTCAAACAGGCAATACAAAAAGTCCCGCTCTCGAGCGTTAAGTTCTAAAATGCGCTTTCCCAAAGATCCGTCTTTTTTTTCAGGTTGTTCATACCCTCCGCTAGAAAATATCACTCCGGCTTCTACAAGGTCAAGCGTTAAAAATCTCTTTGCAACTTTTTTAATTCTGTCAGCGTAATCTTCTTGAAGATCGGCTTCTGAAGAGGCATACTGCAAGATACCCAGAGGAGCAAAATAACCTGACAAAGTTATAGACTTTATTGCTTCGTAAGAAGGCAAAATACCTTCTTGAGAAGCTGGAACTAGAACACATGCCGCATCTGTAGCGTGCAATAAACCTTGTTTTGAATAAATATCTGAAGCTTTAATTGTCACCCAAACTTGCGAATATGGCTTCAAAGACCTAGCCAGATGCGATAAAAACTCGTAGCAATCTTCTTCGTTACAATCTTCAGACATCCATGGCACCGAAAGTTGCGGAAGAAGAGTGACAGCATTAGATTTGCCATTCAATCTTACCGGAGTAGGATAAGCAAGTCTGATCTGAGTTTGAGGAATCAAGTCAGGGGGAACAAAACCCGCCTGATCCCACAGGCAAATGCTAGAAGTGTTTTCAGCGATTCTGTCAAACCATTTTACAGGAGGCAAAATCCCAAACTCTTCCATATCAGGAAAAACAAAAGCTATAGCAGCAAAAGGAGCCGGTCTCATAACAGACTCCATGAATTGCTCCCGTTTTTCGCTGAAAGAGCATTTGCAGACGCAGTTATCAGTTATCAGTTGCATTCACTATTCTCTCAAACTTATAATGCCTATAGTTTCAAAGTTCACATTTGCTGGAATCTCCTGATAAGAAAGAACAGCCAAATGAGGGGCTACACGATTGGCAAGCTGCTTTATGCTAAGACGCAAAGCCGAACTGCAAAGTATAATCGGCGAGTGGCCTTCTCTTACAGCTTTCTCGATAGATGCCGTCATCTTTTCCATCAGAAGCTTTGCGCTGGCAGGATCAATAGCCAGGTGCATAACTCCGTCCACATTTTGCAGAGCAGAGCTAAGACTTTGTTCCAGCTGAGGATCAATTGATATTACTCTCAAAACGCCATCATCTTCAAGCAAATCTTTACAAATATGTCTTGAAAGTGCCTGACGTGCAATTTCTGTCAGCAAATTAGTATCTGTTATGCCGTGACAGCCAGAGAAAGCATCCAACACTACAGTCAAATATTTCACAGAAACATTTTCATAAAGCAAGTTTTGGAGAACTTTTAAAAGAGTCGCATTGCTTATAATTTTGGGCACCACTTCATCCACAAGAAGCGGGTCAGTTTCTCTTGCAGAGTCCAGAAGCTGTTGCAGTTCCTTGCGCCCCAGTATCTCGTGTGCATTGCGTTTTATCAGTTCCGTCAGATGTGTAGCTATAACCGTGGAAGGATCAACCACAGCGTAGCCTGCTATCTCAGCTTTTTCTCTCATTTCGGGTGTTATCCAAAAAGCGGGCAAACCAAAAGCAGGCTCTTTAACTTCTATGCCTTTAACATCAGGTGAAGGTTCACCTGTGAGCATCGCAAGGTAATGATCCGGCATAATTTCGTAATGCGCATATTCACTTCCTTTTATTTTAAAAACGTATGTAGAAGGCTGCAATTGTATATTGTCTCTTATTCTGATAGAGGGCACAACCAGTCCCAAATCAATAGCTATTTGCCTGCGAATTAAAGTGATGCGATTCAGAAGGTCGCCGCCCTGCTCTGTATCAACCAGGGGAATCAAGTTATAGCCTATTTCCAACTCAAGATTTTCCACAGCCAGCAATGAAGATACATCTTCGGGGCCCTTCGGCGCTTGCTCCACAGCCGCCGCGGCCGCCTCAGCCTCGGCAACAACAGCCAATTCATTATGTTTAGCCAGCACATAAGCTAGAATCGCGAGCATTATACCTAAAGTAAAAAAACTGAGCTTAGGCAAGCCCGGAATAGTGCCAAGAAAAATCAAAAGTCCTGCTGTTATGCCTATTACTTTTGCGTTTGAAAAAAGCTGCATGCTTATTTCCTGGCCAAGGCTGCTGTCCGATGAGCTGCGAGTAACAACTATACCTGTAGCAGTTGAAATCATCAAAGAAGGAAGCTGGGTGCACAGACCGCTGCCCACAGTAAATAAAGCATAAGCGGCAAGAGCGTCCATAACGCCTTCTCCTCGGAATATAACGCCTATAGCTATACCGCCGAGCAGATTAATAACAGTGATTATAATGCCTGCGATAGTATCGTTTTTGACAAACTTGGTCGCACCGTCCATTGAGCCGTAAAAGTCCGCTTCACGAGAAAGCTCAAGTCTTCTTTGCGTAGCCTCTTCCTGAGTTATTGCGCCAGCATTCAAGTCAGCATCTATGGCCATTCCTTTAATAGGCATAGCATCAAGAGTAAATCTTGCCGTCACCTCGCCAATACGCTCAGCACCTTTGGTTATAACCAAAAATTGAATCAGAACCAATATAAGGAAAACAACGAACCCTACAATATAGTTGCCGCCAACAACGAAGCTTCCAAAAGATTTGACAAGCTGTAGAGTAGAACCTTTTCCAGATAGGATGATTCTGGTAGAGCTTACGTTCAAAGCCAGTCTGAAAATGGTAGTCACCATCAGAATTGTAGGAAAAGAGGAAAAGCTCAAGACATCGTTATTGAATAGAGAAACAAGCAATATAATAACTGACAGAGCTATGTTCAGTGTCAACATGAGATCTACAAGCGGCGAGGGCAAAGGGACTATCATCATTATGATAACCGCAACCAGAGCTACAGCAAAAAGCAGGCCTTGACTCTTTGCAAGCCAATCCAAAGACAATCCGCCAAAAGCACTGCCAGAGGCAGTTTTTGCCGCATTTGCCATAGATTGCCCCTCCTTTTTCTCTCAAGCTTGGCTGAAGTATAGTACAAATATCCGGGTCTTTTCAATCAAATAAAGTTTTTATTTTCACTTTTTTATATGCCTTGTTTTTCTTTCTTTCAGGGTGTATAGTTTCTATTGTGCACAGTGCACCATCACACAGGACACCAACCTATGCCCCAAAGCTTTCAACAGACAGTTTTTCCATGCAGATTACTCGCGGCAGTTGCCTTTCTCTGCTTAATTCTGTTTTACCCCATGCCCTTGTCAGCACAAACTGAAAGGCAGGCAACCGCAACAACATCTGAAACAACAATAGCCGAAGATTTCACCTTAGCTTTTCCTGAACTCCCTGAACTCAATATAAACGTAAACCCTGGAAGTGAACGACAACAGTTGGGCACAGGACTTCAAATCCTGATCATACTCACAATTCTTAGCCTCGCCCCATCGATTCTGATAATGCTCACCAGTTTTACCAGAATAATCATAGTATTAGGATTTGTGAGAAGAGCCTTGGGCACTCAGCAAGAACCGAGCAACCAGATACTTATAGGCTTAGCTCTTTTCATGACCTTTTTTATAATGTCGCCTGTGATTTCCGACGTTTATCAAAATGCCGTTCGTCCTTATGTAGCCAACGAGATAGACCATGTCGAAGCCTATAGACGCGGCATTGTCCCGATAAGAAACTTCATGTTTTCCCATGCGAGAGAATCAGATCTTTTTCTTTTCGCAGGCATGCAAAAAGGTGAAAAGCCAAAGACACGAAACGACTTAAGCACTTTAGCTTTAATACCTGCTTTTATAACCAGTGAACTAAAAACAGCTTTTCAAATGGGCGTAGTCATTTATCTGCCGTTTCTCGTAATAGATATGGTAGTAGCCAGCATTTTAATGTCCATGGGCATGATGATGCTACCGCCCGCTATGATAGCTTTGCCATTCAAAATTCTTCTTTTTGTGCTGGTAGATGGATGGACTCTTGTCATAAAATCTTTGGTGACAAGCTTTGGGGGATAACTGAATGGACGAAATGGTATTCATAGAACTCTTCAAAGACACCTTTCTGATGTGTCTCACACTTTCCGCTCCAGTGCTTCTTGTCGGAATGCTTCTTGGGATAGCCATCAGTATAATTCAAACTGCCACATCAATTCAGGAACAAAGCTTAAGCTTTATTCCCAAACTTTTTGCAACCGCCATCACTTTGATTCTGCTTGCACCTTGGATGCTGAATCTTTTGATGGGTTTCGCCACACGCCTTTTAGGCGGACTTGAAAACTACGCCTTCTAAATGACTCAAGCTTATTTTCTTAACGCATTTGGTCTTTTCTTGGCAGCAACTGTCAGATTCAGCGGATTTTTCTTATACACACCTGTTTTTTCAGGCAACCAGATTTCAGCCAGAGTGAAAGCCGGACTTTCCGCGCTTTGCGCCTTGCTGGTGTTGCCAGCCCTCTTACAGACTCACACATTCCCAGCTCTTTCAGCAGGGGGCTATGCTATTTTGGTCATCAAAGAACTCTCATTCGGATTTGCAATAGGCTTTGTAGCTATTCTGGCGGAGTCAGCTCTGAGAATGGGCGGCAACATGATTGGCATGCAAATCGGATTTTCCTTTGTGCAAGTCGCAGACCCCATATCAGGACAAAGTCTTGGAATAGTAGCCGACTCTTTCAGACTTTTGGGAATGCTTATATTTCTTTGCATCAACGGGCATTTGATAATTCTAAAAGCTTTCTTTGACAGCTTTTTAAAAATACCGCCCGCCGGAGCTGACTTAAACATATTAGCAATAAAGGAAATAATGGAATCCACAAAGGTTCTCTTTGTATCAGGTCTTCAAGTTGCCATGCCTATAATAGCCGTTACCCTTATAAGCGACGTGGCTCTCGGCATAATCGCCAGAACAGTGCCCAAAATCAACATATTCCAGCTTGGATTTGCAATCAAAATACTGGCCGGCCTTTTGATGATAGTGCTCTTCATCCACATTTTGGGTGACGCCTCCAGAGATCTTCTGGAGATATTGCTCAACAAAATTTTCGAGATTTCAAGGTTGATCTCCCCATGAGCTTCCACTTTTCTCTTCTATTAGAACAAGAAATCCTGAGCTTAGAAGACAACACTTTGCCCAACAAGCTTTCATTTGCCGAAAGACCGTTCGACCTTCAGCTTTTTGCAGGTGACAAGACAGAGCCCGCCACTGAAAAACGCCGCAGAGAGGCCAGAGAAAAAGGCAATGTCGCAAAATCTCAAGATCTTTCATCCGTCATAATATTGCTTGCAGGCTTGCTGTTTTTACGTAATCAAGGAGCAACAATATATGGCGATTGCGCCAGCTACATGCAATTTTCATTTACAGACCTGCTGCTGAAAGAAGCAACATATGATGATATTTTGCTGGGAATGAACCAATTTTTGTTATTGATGTTGAAACTGCTGTTTCCAATCTGCACAACAATATTTGTAGCCTCCGCTCTATCAAATCTGATTCAGGTCGGATTTCTCTTTACTCTGAAACCTCTGACTCCTGACATTGAAAGATTCAATCCTGTCTCAGGCATAAGAAACATCTTTTCTTGGAAAATGGCTGCAGAACTTGTAAAATCATTTCTAAAGGTCATAGCTATAGCTATTATTCCCTACAACACGTTTAAAGAGCATTTTCCTTTTTTTGTGGGAATTCTCAAAGTATCACCAGCTCAAGGCATGACAGCTCTGCTAGATATAGTTTTCACCATGGGAGTCAAAATATTGGCAATTCTATTGGCAATTGCCCTCCTCGACTGGGGCTTCCAAAAATGGCGATATGAAGAGAATCTGAAAATGTCCAAACAAGAAGTCAAAGAGGAATTTAAACAACAAGAAGGCGACCCCTATGTCAAACAGAAAATCAGAGATAAACAAAGAGCTGTCTCCAGCAAACGGCAACTGGAAGAAGTGCCCCAAGCAACGGTAATTATCACAAACCCGACTCACATAGCTGTAGCCATAAAATATGAATTCGGCGGCGAAACGGCTCCTACCGTGGTAGCCCTAGGAGCCGATCACTTGGCTGAAAAAATCAGGGAAATAGCCAAAGAACATAACATTCCAATACTAGAGAATAAACCTCTGGCAAGACAAATGTATAAAACAATGGAAGCAGGCGATGTCATACCAGAAGACCTCTACAGTGCCGTAGCGGCTATTCTCGCACAAGTCTATTACACCAACAAAACCAGGGAATAGGGGTTAGGGCGTAGGGAGCAGAAAGGACAAAAATACCTTTTAAACCACAGAACACACGGAACACACAGAACAAACTCCAAAAACCTTTCTATCCGCAGATTACGCAGATAAAGAAATTATTAGTTTTAGAAGTTGAGTCTAAACAATTCCACTACTCCCTACACCCTACGCCCCACTCCCTTTGACTTTTCGCCACTCGTCACCGTGCGATCTTAGTGCCTGCCAACGATGATTTATCGTAGAGCCGGATGTCTGTTAAAAGGAAGTTTTAGCTGCAACAAAGCACTTGTTACTGTGTGACGCTTTTTGTCGCTGTTGCTATATTTCCTGCGTTATCTTTCACAGTCAAAGTCATTTCAAACGGCTTTTTCAAAGAGGGTCTCATAATATAGACTTCATTTTTGTCTGGGTCTGAATAAACATCCAGCTTTTTATTGCCAGAAAATGCTTCCGCAGAAAGCAAGTCTGCTCCGCTGCCAAAGTCTGTGACCTTAAATGAATAACAATGCCCCAACTGATAATGTTTAAAATATCTATGATATTTAATTTCTGGGGGAACCAAGTCTTCCATTATTACATAACGTCCTCCGGTTCTGGTTCCAAGAGTTAAGAAATCACCCTCGAAACTGCCTCCGGCACAGATTACATTTCCTTTGTCATCAAAGCTGTAAAGCGACAGTTTTTTGCGATCGCCCGCATAAGAATCGGCTTTTACAGAAACTTTAACATCTCTGCTGAAAACAATGTTGCCCGGGAAAAAATCCCAAACCGGGCTGAAAGCCTTAAGAGTTCCGAATCCCTCTTGTGAATAAGAAGGCATTGAAGCTTTATCAGACTTCATAGAAGCAAAAATAGGGAATTCCAAGGTATTTCTGTTAAACTTGAGCTCCGCCAAGCCATTTTCGAAAGAAACTGTCTTTCCATTTTCTGGAATATATTCCGAAGGCGATAAAACCATTTTGCCGTTCAAAAGCCATGCTCCATCAGCCCAAGATTCTTCTACAGGAAAGGCCAATTCTGCTTTGTTGGTAAAAAGAATGCAAGGTATTTGAGACTCTCGGCCTTTGGAGTCTTTACAAACAACGTGCCCTGTTCTGATAGTCTGCTGTTTAACCTTTTTTCCAACTCTTCCGACTGATATCAAGCTATAAAAATTATGAAAGAGTTCTCCAAAGGAATAAGCATCGAGTTCTGCGTCTGTAATATGAGCATTGAAAGTTCCTTTATAGTGCCTGAATTTTCCGTTTAATTTAACCGCATTTCTGCCAAAATCATGAGCAGTAACCTCAAATGAGGCTCTACTTGAATCTCCGGAAAAGGCCTTTTCATCGAACACACCGCTCCAGCCTGCCCAGCCATCCGAGAAAGGCAAGGTTTCCCAAGGCAATTTATAAAGCATATAAGCATATCCCAGTTTGCGATTTTGCGAATTAAAGTAATCATAAACCATAGGACACTGATAGTCTTTATTATATGGATATCTATGAAATTGGCTTTTGAAAGATGTTTTGCCGTTAATTTTCAATTCCAGATCTTCAACTCCGAAGACACCGCCAAAATTATTATAATCATAGATTCCAGCTTGAATACCTACTTTCCCCAAAAGAGAAGGAGCATAATCCAATGAATAGGATTCTTTGGTTTTCATTGATAGCCAAAAAGAGGCCGGCATGAAGCTTCCGTCGATCACGCTTCCATAAGACAAAGGAACCAAATATATCTTAGACATTTTTGGCCATATCTTGTCTGTTTCGCGATAACCGTAAAGAGCTGGAGCCACAGGTTCATCCTTCATGTTCCTCAACTCAAAATGCAGATGTGGAGGCCCTGAACCGCTTTCACCTGAAAGAGCAATTTGCTGCCCTTTCTTTACAGGAAAAGAATCTGGCCCAAAAAACTCGCTAAGACCATGCCTTGCTTTCATTTTCTTCAACTTAGCTTCAACATGGGACTTCATGGGCTCCGAGAACTCCTGCAAGTGGGCATAAACACTTTTAATGCCAAGCTCTGGATGAGTCAAATATAGAACATAACCGTAATTTCGGTAGCTGACTCCTATTCTTGAGATATATCCGTCTGCTATGGCATATACCGGAATACCGTTCTTTTGCTGTGTTCTGAAATCTACTCCCGCATGAAACCTCATTCCTCGGAACTCTCCGAAAGAAGAACTGAAAGATACCGGTATCTTCAGAGGCCATCCTGTCTTGGCTTCTAATTGCGGCAAAAAGAACAAAATCATCAAAATAGCTGTCAAAAAGGCTATTAGTCTTCTCATTTGTTTTATCAAGTCCTTATCATTTATTCAGAAGCAACTATAGTACCTTGCGAACTTTATTTCAATAAGAGAATTATCTTTCGAAAGTATAGTTTTAATTCTTGCAAGTATTGCCGATGAGCATAAAAACAGAAAAACGGAGTATTTTTTGAAAGTCAAAGCTATAGCGGTTTACCTTCTTTGCGGAGTTCTGACACAAGGAGCTGTTTTTGCCGCATCATCAAAAGACGAAGCAAGTGAAATCACCTTACAAAAGCCTCCCTCCTCTTTTTCCGAACATAATTCATTAGAAAAAATTATGGAAAAAGCTCTTCTGACTTTAAAGAAGATCGACTTATTTGAAGAAAGTGCTAAACAAAATGCCAGCCAAGTCGCTTTTAAAAGAAGTTCCGAGATCTGCAAACGGGAATCAGCAACTTTAAAAGCACTATTGCAGTCAAAAGCACTTTTCGAAAACTCTGACGGAATAAAATCAACTAAGAGACTCCAAAGGCTAGTGAAACTTCTGGAAAAGAAAAGCAAAGACTACTCTGTTTCTCAAATTTCAAAAGCTCAAATGAACGAAATGGAAGAATTTGAGAAATATATAACTTCTGCTGCTCAGACCATCGCAAAAAGAGCCGGTAAAACCCCTGAGCAACTCAAAAACCTTTCACTGAAAAGATCTTTTAGAAGAAACGATACTAAGACTCCGCTATGGGGCTCTTTCAGCATGATATTCAAAAAAGCAGAACGTCTAAAGCATGAAATAGACATGTCTTGCAGAAACAACTGCTACATGACTGCAGAACAACGTAGAATTGAAAACTTATGGAGCAATCTGAATATCTCTTACTCTGCCCTGACATCATTAAAAGATGACTCGGGAATGCAAGAAATTCTAGAAGAAGTTCAGAAAGGCGCAGAAAGAACAAGCGCAGAAAAACTTTCTTCGCAGCTTGAAAACAGCATTTTGGAAAAATTCGGATTAACAGTGGATCTATCCTTTTCGAAGTGGCAGAAAATTAAAAAAACAGCCTCAAACACCCCTTAAATTCAATAATAAAATCTTCTTATGAATATCAGCAAAAACAAAAATACAGAAACAGTCAAAATATTTTTCAACCTCAATCTGATAGCCCTCAGTTTCTTTTTTTTATTTTGCTCACCTTGCCAAGCACAGGCTTTGTCCCCACTCTCCAGAGCAACAATTTCTGCTTTCGGCAGACAAGAAACCTTTTTAAAAAGAACCCTTAAAGAGCTGAAAACCTTAGACGAAAAACTCAAAACAGCTCTAAAGGAAAAAGATAAGAAAAAAATCTCGGACATAGTCTCAAAAGTTGAACAAAAAATACAGTTAGCAAACAGCAGATATTCTAATTTAGAGGCTCTATACACATCTTCCGCAGAAGCAGACCCCATACATCAAGCAGAGATTTTCACTGCATTTTCCACAGCCAAAAGCGCTTATGTCGAACTTCAGAATTTTTATTACCATGAAATCAAAGGAAAAGCAGAAGAGGAAAAAATACAAAAAGCTTCAAAAAAGTCCCTTGCAAACAATAGAAAAGAGAAAGAAGCTTCTTCTGAAAAACATGAAACAACTCCTGACAAAAGCGAAGGCGACAAGCAGAGTGAAACAGATTCTTATTTTGCTGAGTTGGGAACACAAATAGACAGGTTACTTGAGAAACTTGAGCAAGAAAAAACAAGTCTGCCTGCACCAAATGAAAAGCTTACAAACCTGGAAAAACTCAGAGTTACGGGTGACTTTTCGCTTCTGTTGGCAAAAAATGATGAAACAGAAAATATCCAAGGCCTTATACCGCCTTTTAAAAGCGAAAAAACACTGAAAAAAAATGAATTCGGCAAACTGAAACTTTCACTTGAATGGGATTTAAATCCTGAAACTATTTTAATATTTAAAGAAGATTTTCAGGCAAGAGAAAAATATGAAAAAACATTGGAGCATTTCACAACTTTGGCTTTACAAAAAAAAGTCGGCAACAACTCTTATTTTGTTCTGAGCGATGATTTTCAGAGAACAGATTACCCAAGCAGAAGTTACAAAAACTTCAAAAACAACCTGGTAAAAGCAACTTATATAAAGGAATCCTCGGAAAGCACCTACTCTGCTTCAGCAGGGATAGCAAACAGAAGATACGACAGAACTTCAATTACCGATTTTGATCAGCTCATATTTAAGGCAACAAAAAACACCTTTAAGGAAAACTCATCGTCACATATTGAATATTCAGGCGATATAACCTCTTATAAAAATCTCAAAAACTTGGATCACAGCCAACATAATCTGTATCTTGAAAACACCAGAACATTTGCCGGGAATCAGGCTGTTCTTGATATTTCCAACTACGCGACAGCCTTTATCAGCGATAACCCTGAACCAGCCCTTTACAGAGACAGCTATTTCAACAATTCTTTCCAATTAGCTTACTCACTGCCTATTACAGAAATGTTTTATTGCACTTTTGAAGGAGACAGCGAAAACAGACGCTACAAAAATGACAATATTCAGGGTTACCATATATGGAGCCTATTCGGCGAAGTTGTCTACAGACCCTCAGCGAAGCATTCATTCACTGTTTCTTCGCTTTATATTTGCGATGAAGAAAATTTTGAAAAACTGTCTCACGATAAATACGAGTATTCCGGAATCTATGAAGCTCGCCTCTCGGACAAGCTCTATTTTACGTTTGAGAATATTTTCCGAAAAAGAATAGGAAACATGTCACTTACGGGTATGGTAATGGACTTCGGAGAAGACGAATACGGTGCCAAGTTTTCTTACAACATTCTTGAAAGTCTCAATATCTCTCTTGAAGACAGATTCTTGTGCCGCGAATACACTTTTCTTTGGTATCCTGATTATAAACACAATAGCCTCCGCATAATAGCTGATTATTCTCCCGCCCCGACTATAGCTGTATTTTTATCTGCAGGAGTCCGGGATTTTTCCTTTAAAAATTACGATAATCAGCCCACACCTTGGGCCAAGAAGAAACAGCCGATTATGGAATGCACCTTCAACAAGCGCTTTTCGGATGATGTCAGTATAAACGCTCATTACTCTTATGAAAAGACATGGAAGAAGAACTATGACTTTATTACCAAAGAACTGACTTGGGATTTCAGAAGTCCCGTCACCAACCAAGACTTTCTGATTAGCTTAGACGTAAATTTTTAAAGGAACTATAAAACCATTTTCAACCACGAAACACACTAAAAGCACAAAAAAATTCCAAAACCCTCTTTAAACCACAGAACACACGGAACACACTGACGAGATTATTAGCATAGCTTAAAATCAGGGTTTAGGGAGTAGAGTGTAGGGAATGATAGCAAAAACCCAAATACCTAGAACAAAAACTGCCAAAAATTGTAAAATCCGCAGATGACGCAGACTATAACACACAGTGGGTTGCGGGTACTGGATAGTGGGCAGAAAGGCAACGAACAGTGCTGAGTGGCGAGCTGAATTAAATTAAAACTTACAAAGTATAAATTAGAAATAAATGCTTAGAACCATTTTGTGTCGATTATCAGTATCTGTCCTTAATCAGAGGCTATGAGCAAAAACAGAATTTATGCAGTAGCATAAGCTGTTTTTGCGAGATTTGTCCTCGTCTGTGGCCATCTGTGTAATCTGTGGATAAAAAAGAAAAGAAAGTTGTTGCTGCAACAAAGCACTAGTTTTAACCGCTAAAAATAATTTCGCCCGTATCTTTAAGTTTATTTAAGACACGGGCGAGTTGGGTGTCACATAGGCACCAAAAAGCGAGTATGTCATCCGAAAAGCCTCTCGGAGCCGCAACACCATGAATCTTTCCGCAAATAGGCAACAGAGAGAATAGGTTCTCCGCTTTTTGCCTTACAGAAAGAGATTAGTGTGCTTTATCTGCTCTGTAGCCTTCGGGGAATGACTTTTCAAGCAAGAGTTCGTGAACAATCTGCAAAGCTCCCACACCAACTTTGGTGTTGTGCTTTTTTTCAAAGCTGCTCACAAAACTATCCAGATTAGTGAGCATATAATAGGCTTGTTCTTTGTTAAGTTTCATATCTTCAATTCCCCTTTCTGCGATCAACATCGGCAAAAACCCGGAAAAGGTTTAGAGTTTTTTTTATTTTTTTAAAGCAGATAAAAGTTAGCTGCTGAGCTTACTTTTCACCAAATTTGACTATGCGGAAAAAATCATATTATACTGCCAGCATAGTTTGAAATCATAAAACATCAAACTATCTGCGACAGCTTTTCACACTAAGAAGAGTGCCCAACAGAAAGCTTTTATGCCGTTTGGAATCTCAATATGAAATCGCCCGCCAATCTTTCAAACATTGGACTTGAAGGAGCATTGCCTGTTCTCGCCGCCCTTCCTTTTGTATTTGCTTTTTCAGAAAAAAAAATATTTGATAGTCCATATCAATTAGTGACAGCATCTCTTGCAACTATAACTTGTTTAATATCCGCTTTAACTCTCTTCAGAAAACCTGTTGCAGGAAAATTTTTTGCTATTATAGCCTCTATTTCATGTTACGCATCACTTTTCATCTATATCAGCACCAATCCTTTTTTCGCCTTGGCTGCAACAACTATTCTGATTTCAACGATTTTTCTGATAAGCGGTTTTCAGCTGGCTTTCACTAAGAAACGTAAAAATATACGCATAGAAAATGCAAAACAAAGAGCGCTTTGGGCAACTGCTTCAATTCCTATTCTCACAGCATGCCATCTTATTTTTGATTCCGACAAGACCCTGTTTGCTCCTTATGCTTTGACAAGTGCCTTTTTTATAGCCATGGCTTTCTATGGATACTGGGCATATAAAAGTGAATCAAAGAAGCACACAGTTTTATTGTTGATAATATTTACTGTTCTAATTCTCTCTTTTTACACAACCGCTTTCACCTATCTTCCCTATTCGCTTCTTTTCCTGTCTATACTGATGATTTTGTCCTTTCCAAGAGAAAAGCAACTTTTTGAAAAAAAGGAACATTGGTGGGAAGTTTTAATAAACCGCCCCGCTCATATTTTAATAAGCACTTTTTTGGCACTATGTATGACTGGAACCTTTTTGCTCTATCTGCCAGCCTCCGCCAAAGACGGTTCAATAAAATTTATAGATGCAGCTTTCACATCTGTCAGTGCGGTATGTGTTACAGGCTTGACAACACTTGATACTTCTAAAGATTTCACACTTTTCGGACAAGTTTGCATCATTCTTCTAATCCAGCTTGGCGGTCTCGGAATCATGGGAATAGCAACTATCGCAATGCATGCCATGGGCCGCCGCTTATCTCTGAAGCAAGAACAAATACTCACTTCGCTGACAGACACTGATCATAACGACCTGTTTTATTATCTGAAAACAATTTTGAAATTCACTTTCATAGTTGAAGGGTTAGGAGCAATTATTTTATCCTCTCTTTTCTATAATAAAGGAGCTCCTTTTGCTAC
The DNA here is from genome assembly GCA_012520995.1 of Candidatus Rifleibacteriota bacterium. Classification (GTDB taxonomy): domain Bacteria; phylum Muiribacteriota; class Ozemobacteria; order Ozemobacterales; family Ozemobacteraceae; genus JAAYNI01. Next base: position 3,990 of record JAAYNI010000019.1, on the reverse strand, counting down.
TGCTGTCTGGCACGGTTTATTCACTTCGATATCCGCTTTTTGCAATGCAGGATTCGCACTGCAAAGCAGCAGCTTAATCCCATACCAGACAATTCCATTGGCACTTCACACTGTCGCAGCTTTAATAATTCTTGGAGGCATAGCTCCGACAACCACACTTCTGATCCCCAAATGGCTCTCAGGCAAACCTGTTCCTATTGCTGCAAGAATACCTCTTGTCATCACCACTCTTTTATTGGTTTCAGGCACTATCTTTATAGCGATTTTTGAATGGAATGGAGCTTTGTCTGGTCTTTCAATAACTGACAAAATTCATAATGCCTGGTTTCAATCTGCAACCCTTAGAACCGCAGGATTTAACTCCGTAGTTCTTTCAGGCATTAAAGCTTCTACCTTTCTTATAATGCTTGTCCTTATGTTTGTAGGCGGAAGCCCTGGCGGTACAGCCGGCGGAATAAAAACTACAACGCTCGGAATTCTGCTCATGACATTTTGGACAAACATAAACAACAAAAGGGATATCACTTTTCAAAACAGACGCATAAATTCCTCAACCGTTTACAGAGCCGTCACTATTGTCACAGCAGGAATAATAGTCTGGTTTACCGCTCTATTAATGTTAATTACAACACAAGAAATATCAGCAAAAGATCTAATTTTTGAAACCACATCTGCAATAGCTACAGTTGGCCTCTCAATAGGAGCCACCCCTCTCCTGGATGAGATTGGCAAAATCATAATCATTGTCGCCATGTTTCTTGGACGAATAGGACCTATGACTTTATTCACACTTCTCAGCGAAGAACACTCTGTCTCTGCTTCTCGCTATCCCGAAGCAAAGATATCCTTAACCTAACTCAGGAGTTATCCAATGTCGCAACAAATACTAATTATAGGCCTCGGGCAATTCGGCATGTCCCTTGCTAGAGCATTATCTGAAAAAGGTGCTGAAATTCTTGCTGTAGATTCCAGAAAAAACTTAGTGGAAGAAGCTTCAAACTTCGCAACAGAAGCAATAGTTGCTGACGCAACTGACGAAGCAGAGTTAGCAAAACTGGAGCCAGGTAAAAGAGATGCAGCAGTCTGCGCCATAGGCAACGAATCACGAGAAGCTTCGATAATCTGCACTGCTTTGTTACGGCAAATGGGAACCCCTTTGGTTATTTCCCGAGCTACTGACAAAACTCAGCAACGAATCCTCCAACTTGTCGGAGCACACCAGATCATAAACCCTGAACAAGAGTTTGGCAGACGCTTTGCCAATAGACTTCTCTACAGGGACATAGTTACAGAAACCAGCCTAAGCGAAGACTTAAATTTGACAGAAATACGGACACTGCCATCAATGGCTGGTAAAACTCTAATAGAACTTTCGTTGCCTAAAAAATTTGGCATTTTGGTAGTCGGAATAAGAAAAAATGCAAAAGGCAAAATCATTCAGCCTTCGCCAAATGAACCATTAAAAGCTGAGGACAACCTCATTATAGTCGCAAATGATGCGGCTATTCCTAAGCTGAGCGAGGAAAATTTAGCATGAAACTTGTGCAAAGCGTAAAAACAAGAATGTGGTTTCTAATCACAATAAACCTTTTAACAGCTTTTGCCTCTATTTGGGTGTTTATGAGAATGGCACCGGCAATAGAAATAATTATTGAGCAAAATGAACGCTCCCTACGTGCTTGCGAAGGAATGCTTGCCTGCTTAGCCTTATTAAATAACTCCGAAGAGCATGCGAAGCAAATTCAAACAGATTTCGAAAAGGCTCTTCAACAAGCCAAAGATAATGTAACAGAAAAAGGCGAAGCTATCGCGATCAAAAGCATAAATTTTAATTATGTCCAAGCACTCTCAGGAAACTACGAAAGCAAAAAAGCTCTTGTCGAAGCCATACAAAAACTAAGCGAAGCAAATAGAAATGCAATGCTTAGAGCCGATCTTAAAGCCAGAAACCTAGGAAACGCCGGAGCTTGGGGAATTGTCTTTATGGCATCCCTCGTCTTCACAATAACACTGTTTTTTCTAAGGTTTTTAAGAAAAAACTTGCTTGCACCTATTGAAGAAATCAATTCTGTTCTTCAAGCAGTAAAGAGTGGAGACCAATTTAGACGTTGCACAGGTTATGAAGCTCCGCAGGGTATTCGAAGTATCTTCAGAGATCTTAACGATATCCTGGATCAAAAAATTTTTAACAACTGCTCATATAAAGCCGATGACTAAAAAAAATGATAGACATCGAATTATTTCAGGCACTTGTCATATCTGACAACAAGATAGTCTCTATTACCCAAGACAAAGATTTCTGCTACTATCCGCCTAAGGGAATGAGGTCTCCCGTAAAACTTTGAAACCGCTAGTTAGCTGATGACTTATACAAAAGAGTTTTATAGAAGTTTTTGTTTTTAGTTCCTTTTTCAAGGGAGACTTTATGTTAGCATCATTAGCTTTAATAGCCATTGCTGGATCATTTTTTTCTGCACTCTGTAAAAAAACAAAACTTCCTGGTCCAGTAAGAATGGTTTTTACACGCAAATACTGAAAACTACTCTCTACGCCCCACACCCTGTTCTTTCCGTCGCGTTCGGCGTTTTTTCTTTTTGGCGGAAGCGGGCGGTTCCTGTTGCAAAACTGGCAGCATGCTTGCGGCTATCTCTCTTGCTTGCCACTCATGCACGATTTCGCTCTGTATGAGTTCCCCCAAAGTCTCAGGTTTCTCTCTGACAATCTCATAAAGAGCTTGAGATGAAACCAAAACACCTGGACTTATACCCAATTTGTTAGCTAACTCAACCCTTATTTCTTTCAAAGAAGCTAAAAGCATGCCTTCCCAAGCAGTCAAGGGCACTTCGTGGGGTTTATACCTGCCATTTGGACGCTCCAGATCTGTCAAAGAAGCAGAAGCGCCTTCCTTTATGGCTTTTTGAAGTGCGGCGCCATGTTTTTTCAAAAACTTTTCGTTAACTTGGGTAACAGCCGCCAAGCCTGCCATACTCTTAGGTGCCTGACGAGCTATATCAAGAAGATCCTTGTTAGTTAAAATCATAAATGGAGCTCTGTCCATTTTCTTAGCCAAGTCTTCACGGAAATTCCATACCGAGCGCAAAATTGCCAAGCCACGTTTGCCAAGTCTGTTTGAGCCTTTTATCAAAAAAGCGTAAGGATCAGGCTTTTGAGGCTGCGTGTTGCAGGCTTTTTCAGCTACCTTGTCGGACTCTTCCTTTAGCCATTTGGTCCTGCCTGCTTTTGCTATCTCATCTTTTATGCACTTATATATAGGAACCAAGCATATGGAATCTAATATGGCATAACGCTTCATGGCATCTGTAAGAGGTCTTTTGGACCAATCGCAACGCTGTAATTTTTTATCCAGCTTGAAACCTAAAAATCGTTCAGAGAGGGCACTCAGCCCAAGCTGGTCATATCCCATCAACTCTGCTGCTTTCTTAATATCGCAAATGTTGTGTATGCAAATACTCAAGTCAGTTGCCAACATAGCAATATCATATTCTCCACCGTGCACAAGCCACACGGCTTTCGATTTGGCAACAAAATCCTTGAAAGGTGTAAAATCAGTGATTTTTTGAGGATCTAGAATAGCCGCATGCTTATCTGTAGCAATTTGTATGAGATTTATTCTGGCGTAATATTTGTAAAATGCCGCTGATTCTACGTCTACAGCTATAACAGCAGCTTTATTAATTTGCTTGAAAAATTTTGCGAGATCTTCAGTATTGTCTATAAGTTGAGTTTTTTCTAAAAGCTTGTCTGGTGAGAATTTTATTGTCTTCATAGTGTGATCCGAAATATGACTGTGAGCTATTATAACACCAAGACAGGAAATTGTTCAGTATTAATTTTAGAAAGACTGATCCGGACCCCAAAAAGGTAACACTTTCCAAGCACTGCATCCTTTCCGGGTAACCAGAAAGGAAAATTTATAATGGCATACAGTGTTAATTTCAGAAAAAAGGTCCTTGATGAAGTGTTCAATGG
>JAAYNI010000018.1 GCA_012520995.1 Candidatus Rifleibacteriota bacterium | reverse complement strand
GGATTTGCATTTTTAGGACGTAAATATAGATTGGCAGTCGTAATACGGAACCGAACAATAAACTAAAATTCGACCGAATGAGAATTAAAAACTTAACCGAATCAGAATCAGAAATATGACCGAATAGCGTTATCTTTTTTTTACTTTTCTCCCCCTCTGGTTTACCCTTTTTTGAAAATAACTCCCCATCTTTATGTAATACAATTATATAGGGATGCTATCAAATGATCGGAATAAAAATAGCTGGAAAACTAATACAAGTTGCAAAACAAGTGCCTGTGGTAACCATAATATTAATTTTAAAGATTTAGAAAAATACCTGGTAAATAATAATCGCCTGGCATCCCTTTGCGAGTGCTTTAACTCAGCTCATTTTCAATGAGATCTTCTGCCAAGTTTTTATAATCAAGATTTTCGATGCCGTTTTGTCCGGCTTCGATTTGTTTTGCCAATCTGCTGCTGTAATATATTTGCATAGCTTTTCGCAGATCAATATGCAAGATTTCAGCTAAATGACCGATGATAGCTGTTTCAAGCTCTTGCTTGTAGAATTTTGTTAATTCTTCGTGTTTTTCCATAGTCTTCATCTTGCTCTATTTTAGCAAATATGAATCAGTAAATTTCAAAAGTCTCTGAACTGTCTCTTGATTAGTTAGACAAAATTGATTTGTGCTTTCAGCATATTTGATCTCTTTAAGAGTTCTTTCTTTATCCCAAAACCCGCGATAATACATGTTTATTGTTTTAAAAACATCGTCATCAGCAACTGGTCCAAAGATTAAATCATATTTCTTATATTCTTCCCCGCCCCGTCTGCAGGCACAAATAAAATCAAGCCACAATTCGTTTTCATTTTCGAATTCTAATACTTTTAAGCCCGAGCAATCTTCATTCATTTTATAAACATTTACAGTTGGTATACCAGAGCCAACACGTTCAGCTTTTCTCAAAGCCCATCTTTCAGCTTGTTTTTTCAAAGAAGTCAAATAAACCCCTCTGCCAAAATCCAAATATTTCTTAGAGTATGAGACTTCCGGTAATTTTATTTCGCAAATAGAGCCGTGATAAACTAGCATGCAGACTGCTTTTCTTGCACAAAGCCCGTAATATCTTCTATAAGGCTTTCAGCTCCCATAGAATGCAGCACGTCATAATGCTTTATTATGTAATCATCCAGGATGCCTGTGCTGCTCAAAACCTCATAGACTTCCCATGGAGCTTTTCTCCAGTTTTCAGCAAGTTGATGAATTAGAAAAACTGAGAACTCCATTTCTGACTTGCCGCACATAAAATCAGCTCCTTTCAAAACGCCTTCACTCAATTATATTAAAACCCTTCTTAAATAACAAGACAAGGAGAAAAGTTAACTTATAGACAGCTAATCCGCCCTATTCTAAACTCTTAATAAACAATTATGCTTTTAAATCGAATACTAGATAAATGGAGCCAATCATAAGTATTGATTAAAATTTTAAAGTCAAATTTGATAAATATGCTTTTAAAGTTATAAAATTGTAATAGGCGAAGATTACGAAAATATCAAGGGCAGAAATCCTGTTTTAGATTATATGAAGTATTTAAATGCCAAAAATGATAAAGACAGCAGGATTAAGTTAGGTAAAATACGCGACTATATTAAAATGTTGCAAATACATGGCACCAGAGCAGGAGAGCCATATATAAAACATCTTATCGGCGATATTTGGGAACTCAGACCTATTAGAGATCGCATTTTATTCGCAGCTTGGGAAGACGGGAAATTCGTATTATTGCATTGTTTTATGAAAAAATCTCAAAAAACGCCGCAACGAGAGATTGAAAGGGCACAAAGAAACTTGGAAGATTTGAGAGAAAGGAGTTCCGGAAATGGTTAAGAACAAAATTAAATTAACTACTTGGGAAGATGTAGAAAAAGACATTTACACCCCTGAAGAAATAAGAGAAAGCGATCTTAGGGCAGCTCTGATGAGTGAACTTATCAAAGCCAGAAAAGAAAAGGGAATCACCCAGAAAGAACTCGAAAAGCTTAGCAGTATCACTCAGCCCGTCATTGCTCGCATGGAAACAGGAAAAACCAGCCCTCAAATTGATACTGTTTTAAAACTCCTCATGCCTCTCGGAAAAACCTTAAAAATAGTAGAAGTTGAATAATCGTTTTTGCTTATCAGTATTCCGTGTGTTCAGCGGTTTAGAAAGGTTTTGGGAGATTTTTCCGTATTTCGAAATTTTTCTGCAGTTCTCCAGTTCTTCTTGTCCGATTGCTTGATTTTTAACAGCTGGCATTTTATTGTGAAATAGTCAGATGCAAAAAAAGCATTTTTTTTGAAAATCGCCCTGCCCTGCCAATTGCCATCATAAACTGGGAGAAAGAGAAATGAACTCAAGACGACAGCTGTCGCGCATAGTGCTTAAAGGATTCAAATCTATCCGTGAATGCGATCTTGAACTCAAAGACCTGAATGTGCTGATTGGTCCGAACGGGGCTGGCAAGTCCAACTTTATCAGCTTTTTCCATATGATGCGGGAAACTCTCCAAGGCAATCTGCAGCTATATGTCGGTAAACAAGGTGGTCCTGATAGCATTTTGTATTTTGGACGTAAAACGACAGAAAGTCTGCACGCAGAAGTCTATTTTGGCAATAACGCTTATAAATGCACTCTGGAGCCAACGAAAGATAATCGCATGATGTTCTCCCAAGAAGTTTTGTGGTGGAATGCCTTTGGAGGCAAAGAGGAGAATTTAGGTTCCGGACATTTTGAAAGTAACCTAAACACTCAAAAGAAACCAACAAACATATACGATTATATAGTTCCAATTATGAAAAATTGGCATCTTTACCATTTTCATGATACAGGTGAAACCTCTCTGATTAAGCAACGTCATGGCATAAATGATAATTTATATCTGCGCCCCGATGCCCGCAACTTGGCAGCTTTCCTTTATTTTCTTAAAAAGCATCACCCAGATAATTATCAGTGCATACTGGAAACTGTAAATTTAGTTGCTCCATTTTTTGGAGATTTCCTACTGCGTCCTCATCCTGACAATAAAGAACAAATTGAGCTGGAATGGATAGAAAAAGGACATGATATCCCATTTAAAGCTCATATGCTCTCCGACGGAACTTTGCGTTTTATTTGTCTAGCTACTTTACTCTTACAGCCTGAAGAATTAATGCCAGAAACCATCTTGATTGACGAGCCTGAACTTGGCTTGCATCCATTTGCTATAAGCATGTTGGCTTCCCTTTTGCGTTCTGCATCAGCCACCTCGCAAATCATAGTCTCGACTCAATCAGTTAATCTCTTGAATGAGTTCTCAGCAGAAGATGTTATAGTCGCAGATCGTGCTGATGAGCACACACAGCTTAAGCGACTTGATTCAGACACTTTACGGATCTGGCTTGAAGATTACTCACTAGGTGAACTCTGGGAAAAAAACATCTTAGGCGGAAGACCGACAAGATGAGTCATATAACCAGGGTATATATTCTTTGCGAGGGGCAAACAGAAGAAGCTTTTGTAAAAAGACTCTTAATGCCACATTTTCAACAGCTGAATATATGGTTAATACCAATTGTTATACGCACAAGTTCGCAAAGCAGAGGCGGAGTTTCAACCTATGGCAAAATCAAAAGAGAAATAGAAAAACTCTGTAAAACAGATAAAAGCAGCTGGGTTACAACTATGCTAGACTTCTATGGGCTCCCTAAAGATTTTCCCGCCCTAGACTCAAAAGGTGATTCACTAAGCAGAATCACAGCTGTTGAAGCAGCCTTTCAAGCAGACATTGAACAATCTAATTTTATCGCAAACATTATCAGACACGAGTTTGAGGGATTGCTTTTCAGTGAACCCTCCGCTTTTAATGGCTGGTATGATTCAAATATTGTAAGCGAGCTGACCAATATTAGAAATAGTTTTGATACTCCCGAATACATCAACGATGCTCCAGAAACTGCTCCTTCAAAACGAATATTAGCTATTTGCAGCAACTATCAGAAGGTTTTGCACGGTTCTCTGATTTCAATTGCTATTGGCCTCGATAAAATCAGACAAGAATGCCATTTCTTTGATGCTTGGATTAGGCATCTTGAAAGTCTCGCACCACAAAAAACAGTGGACGGGGATTAGTGGACAGTGAGCATAAAGGACAAAAGTATATGTCAGAAATTAAGATAAAGCTATATGTCGAACCAGGAGATTCGCTGTTTCTGAAAGATGACAAAATATATGTTGTTAAAGATAAGAAAAAGCATATTTATAAAGTCTCTTCAATCCAAACAATACTTATAGTGACAACTGACCAGGGACCGTTTTTGGCTGATACAGTCATGGCAATCGCACTGGATAATTACACAGTGATTTTCATGATGTCAGAGCATGAGTGCTATGCACCATTTCTATTCGATCAAATAGGCAAAGTTCTAACAATTGATTACCAGAAGGCTATAGAAGCAGCTTCCTGCACAGAAAACAATACTTTCGTAATCTACAGTAGAGAGTATTGAACATCTCCCGAAGGCAAATTCAACCTCTCACTTTAACTTCCTTAATTTGCTAAAAGCAACCATCGGTTGTAATATTAAGTTCCTAACATTTTACTCTCTACTATTCACTGATACTATGCGAGAACAGATGTGTGTAATAAATACTATCTTGTGTACTTAGACAATTATAAGGCAATTTTTAAATAAAAATAACGCTTGAAGGTAATGTATGAAACAGACAAATAAAGTCATATCTATAATTTTATCCGTATTTTTAATTTTCTCCCTGACTGCATGCAAAAACCATAGCAAAAGCTCAAATACCAACACAATCAATTGGCAGGATGCGAACAATTGGGCTTATTTTGAAAACAAACAGTCTGAAAAATCCGCCGATGTATTCTTCATCTGCCCTACTGTTTTCGGCGGAACTGAAACATCGTTTAATATGGCCATGGATGACAAAGAAACACGGGCAAACTTTCTCGGAGCGACAAATATGGAAAAAGGCATTTACGATGACAATGCACGTTTCTTTGCTCCCTATTATCGACAAGTAGGGCTGAATGTCTATATGATGCCTCCTCAGGAAAGAGAGAAATATCTTGCAATAGCCTATTTTGATATAAAAGATGCCTTTTCATACTATTTGAATAATTGCAACAATGACCGCCCGTTTATTCTTGCCGGCTTTTCGCAGGGAGCAGATCTGTGCCTTCGTCTGATGAAGGAGTATGCAGGCAATGCTGACTTCACCAAAAACCTTGTTGCCTGCTACGCCATTGGCTGGCACATCGCAGAAAATGATTTGAGGGCATATCCGGGCCTTAAATTTGCAGAGGGCGAAACTGATACGGGCGTAATTATTTCATTTAACAGCGAAGCCGAACATATTGATGATTCTCTAATGATACCAAAAGGAACAAAAACACTTGCCATAAACCCTTTGAACTGGGTGACAGACGGAATTATAGCTGATAATTCCTTTAATTTGGGTGCTTGCTTCACAAACTATGACGGGGATATCACAAACGAGATACCTGCCCTGACTGGCGCCTATATTCATCCCGAGCGCGGCGCTCTGAAAGTGATAGACGTAAACTCCAAGGAGTACCCTCCTGTTTTGAGTATTTTCCAAGATGGAGTTTATCACCTCTATGATTATCAGTTCTTCTACAGAAATCTGGAAAAGAATGTTCAAACCCGTATTGATGCCTTCTTACAACAGAAAAACTCCAGAACATTTTTTTAAACCACAGACCACACGAAATACACTTAACAAACAGTGAGTAGTACTCTGTGGGCCGTGAACAGATTTGTTCTAGCTACCCCCGACTCCCTATTCTTTAATCCGCAGATTACGCAGATTTACACAGATGACAAAAATCTTTCAAAAGGCATATGCTTTTGCTCTGTCTCAGCTTAATCCAGAGATTTCACAAGTAAACTTGCAAATCTCTGTTCTTAGTCTGCGACTTAGCATAAATAAATTTTCTTTGAAGAATTTATTTTATACCGATGTTTGCCTTAAAAGCTACAGAAATAATGGCAAAGCAGTTATCAGCTTCAGCAATTGAGCCCTAAACAATCAACTCGCTACCCGCCACTCACCACTCGTCACGGTGCGATCTTAGTAGTCAACAGGCAGTATTTCTATCCAGTAATTGTCAGGATCTGCTATGAAATATATTCCCATTGCGTCATTTTCAAAGACTACACATTCCATGTCTTTGTGCTTTTTGAGAGCTCCTTCATAGTCATCTGTTTCAAAAGCCAAGTGGAACTCGTTGTCTCCGAGATTGTAAGGCTCTTTCCTATCTCTCAGCCATGTAAGCTCAAGCAAGTGCCTGCTTTCGCCGTCACCTAAATATACTATGATAAAGCTGCCATCTTCAGGCTCTATGCGTCTTACTTCTTTAAGTCCCAGAGCTTCTTCATAAAATTTCATGCTTTTGTCTAAATCAAGCACGTTGATGTTGTTGTGTAAAAAATTGAATTTCATAATGAAGTTCTCCTTAAAAGTAAGCTGGATCAGATAATATAAAAAACTTTTTTTGAATTTCAAGAGTCAGAAACAGAAAAAACTAAACCACGAAAGGCACAAAAAAACTCTTGAAACCAATGATAGAAGATGATGAACTCAGACAATCAAGCAAACACTTGAATTTTAGTCAAGAAGCTTGAGATCTGCTTTCACATCAAATATTATTGGAGGCGGAGAAAATCCTTAAGAATAATTAACGACAGGTGGTTTTATGCAATCTGACAGCAATAAAGTTAAACTAAAAAGCCATATAGCAAACACTCTTTTCGGCATATAAGCTATATTTGTCATAGTATTTTCTCTGTACTCCTTCAGTTATTTTGGTTTTATCACAGGATATCTAGTATCTCTATTGATATTCGCTTCGCTTTTTTTTGTCGGAAGACTATTGTCGTATATAGGACCAATAGAAATAGGGTCTGAAACACTAACCACAGTATTTTTAATTCAATGGACAATAGCTATGTGCTTGGCTGCTGATAAATACGATGATGGAGGAGCAGCCATAATGTTCTTCTTGCACCCCATTTTAATAGGAATGCTAATATACTTAATAGCTAAAATTGTAACAATAGAGAAAAACACAACAGATATTAATTCTGAAAAAACTCATCTGGAGAAACATAGCCCAACACAATCTTCCATTGAAACTGAAATACAAACAACTCTTGAAAATGAAAGTGCAGAAGATTACCCAAGCTCATACAAAAAAACACTGGAAATTTTTCAAATGGCTAATAGCCTACTGACAGGCGAAAAAGTCTCAAAAGAAGCTTTAATAGCCGAAATAGACTCTCTAAGAGAGATATTGATTGAAGAAGGCTGGATGGATGATTTAATTGGCTCTGAAGAAATAATAGCCTACTTTGAATCTTGTTGCCATAGCTCCTTGGAATTCTCCGAAAAAGAAAAAGGCCTGCTGATTATCCTTATGCAGCAAAAGGAACAGCAATCAGAACAGCACGACATCTAATAGTGGTCTATTTCGCTACTCCCTACCCCTAAAACCTAGCTTCTGCACTAAGTGACCATCTGCGAATATAACGCCCAAAGATGACATTTAAATATTATTTGTTGTGCGAATACGGCTTGTAAACATCTTTGATGCTGTCAATAAACCGGATCATGTAAGACAAGAATTCTTGTCTGAAAGCATCATAGTTTTCAGGTTTTTCAGTTCCATCGGCGTACAGATGTTTACCATCATTAAATTTGATTGATATATTAAATCGTTCCATATTGTTAGAATCTGGAGCAATAACATAGTAATCATACCAATTTATAAGCTGATACTTGTCTATCAGGTTATCTAGCTCAGTAAAATCAACATATTGCTTATCAAGATGCCCAAAGTATTTGTAATCACCCTTAGGAAGAAATTCTTCACTCACACTGCGAATAGAAATATCAAGATTGTTTTCATCGTTAGAGTCTGCAGAATAAATATTGAAAGAATATTTGTCCTCTCCAGAATTGCCTTGCTGCACAAAGCTCATGACTATTTTCTTAACTTTTCCAGGAAAACCTTCAGCAATCTTCTTTTGCTTTCCATGTTCAACTATCTTGTCAGCTAGGGGCTCCAGCAATTCTTGCATTCCCTTTACAAACTGTTTGTAGTTTTCAGGAGAACGATTACTTCCACTGGCAAAACAACTTTTTCCATCTTCAAACTGGAATAACAAAGAAAAGTTATATCCATCTAATACTCTTGTATCGTATTTAGAGTAACCATCCCATTTATAGCATTCAGCTTCAACATATACTTTCTTTAATTTTTCAAGCAGCATATTATCTACAGGAATACTTCTTTCTGCATATTCGCTATGAGCTAGTGTCGTATAGGTGAACTTTTTATCTTTTATCTCATAGGTGTAACTATTGCCTCGCGGACTTTCATTGAGAGAATATCTGAATCCAATCAGTTGGGTGCTGTTTGGAGTACCCTTATTTCCAATTCCATCGGTTCCTTTTATCCCGAGCAAAATATCAGCTCCTTTACTTCGATACCTCCAAAAAAGAAAGACTGTAATTATCAGCCCTACAGATATAATTTTCATAGTATTTTTCATGTTTTTCTATCTACTGCTCCTCATATTAAAAACTCATATTGAATTTTACTTACCTAGAAAGGCTTTAAAAAAAATGCTTGAAAAGCAAAGATAAGGCCTTGGTAGATAGCTTTTTTAGAACAAAATTTTTATAGTTTTTCCTATATTTTAATATTTTACATTATACACTTTGGATTACATATGATGCTTTTTATAAATTTACTAATACCTCTTTTTTATGTACACAAGCCACTGAAAGCTTGATTATAAATTTCTTTGATCGTATACTTTCCATATCATTTTCAAAATGGAGATAACACTTGTCTATACTGCTTAACGGTAAAGAACTTTCCAAGCAAATCAGAACTAAAATAAAAGAACAGACTATAGCATTAAGAGCAGAAACTGGAAAAACTCCCGGCTTAGCCACCATTCTAGTTGGCAATGACCCACCATCAGCAAAGTATGTTGCTTCAAAACATAGAGCTTGCTTGGAGGCCGGTTTTTATTCTAAGGCAGTCAATCTCCCTGCAGACACTTCTCAAGAAGAATTAGATCACGCCATAACTTCTTTAAACTTAGATCCCGACATTCACGGAATTTTGCTTCAGATGCCTATACCTAAGCATCTAGACTCATTTAAGGCAATATATGCAATTAAACCTTGCAAAGACGTTGACGGATTCCATCCGATAAATGTCGGTAAACTTTCTGTGGGAATCGAAGGTCTCTATCCCTGCACTCCGGAAGGTATAATGGAGATTCTCAGGCATTATGAAATACCAATAGCAGGCAAAAGGGCTCTTGTAATCGGCCGCTCCTGCCTTGTAGGCAAACCTGTGGCAAGGCTTCTTTTAAGGGAAAACGCAACGGTTACCATAGCCCATTCAAAAACCCAAAATATCCAGGAACTGGTCGGGCAAGCTGACATATTAGTTGCTGCCATAGGGCAACCCGCTTTCATAAAAGGTTCTTGGATAAAAGAAGGAGCTGTAGTTATAGATGTGGGTATAACCTATGTTCCCGACCCTGAAAGCTCTTCCCTTTACAAGCTATTCGGAGACGTTGAGTTTGAAGAAGCTAAAAAACGTGCTTCATATATAACGCCTGTTCCCGGCGGCGTAGGACCTATGACTGTCACAATGCTTTTGAACAACACTTTAAAAGCTTTCAAATCAATAGAAAAGAAAAAAAGATAATCAAACTTCAGCCTTGTTCTTGCTGAAGCTAATAAAACAAAAAAATTGGCACTTGTGCCTTAAAGGATAAATTGGAGGACTTATGAAACAAACGCCTTTACGTGCAGTTCACGAAAAACTCGGAGCCAAAATGGTTGATTTTGCTGGCTGGAACATGCCAGTGCAATATGATTCCATTATAGCGGAACATAATGCAGTGAGAAATGCCTGCGGTATATTTGACTTGTCTCACATGGGTGAGTTCTGGTTGAACGGCCCAGATGCCATGGTAAACTTGCAGTGCATTTGTACACAGGATATCGAAAAGCTTTCCGACAGGCAAATTGCTTATTCTCCTATGTGCAAACCTGACGGAACCATTGTAGATGACATACTTGTCTACAGATGGGACACATCCACTTTTATGCTGGTAGTCAATGCTTCCAATACTCAAAAAGACTATGACTGGATAAAAAGCAACCTTGAAGGCATAGTTGAACTTTCCGACAGTTCAGACAGAACAGGTCTTATAGCTATCCAAGGTCCTAAAGCTGAGGAAGTTTTACAGAAAATTACCAATCAAAGACTTAAAGCGATAAAATTCTACTGGTTCACATTAGCCAGAATAGCTGACTGCGAATGTGTTATAAGCAGAACTGGTTACACAGGCGAAGACGGCTTCGAAATTTATTGCGACATAGAAAACACCGAAAAAATCTGGGAACTTCTCATGGAAGCCGGAAAAGACGCAGGAATTAAACCTGCCGGTCTCGGTGCAAGAGACTCTCTGAGACTTGAAGCCAGACTTCTGCTTTACGGCAACGACATTGACGATACCATAACACCTATGGAAGCCAACCTCGGCTGGACAGTTAAATTCGCCAAAGGCCCCTTCATAGGTTCCAAAGTTCTCAAAGAACAAAAAGACAATGGCACTTCTAAGACCTTAGTGGGTTTTGAAATGCCAAAAGGTCCGGCTCCCAGACATGGATATATTGTTAAAGCTGACGGAAAAGAAGTAGGTCACGTAACTTCAGGCCTAAAATCCCCCACTTTGGGCAAAAACATTGGTCTTACCTATGTGCCGCCTAAATATTCCGAAATAGGCACAAAAATCCAGGTTGTCATTCGTGACAAAGACTATGACGCAGAAATAATAGAAACACCTTTCTATAAAAGATAAAAAGGAGATAAAAATGAAGACATTGGCGCAATTTGATCCTGAAATAGCCCAAATAATCAAAGAAGAGAAAAAACGACAAATGAGCCAGATCGAGCTCATAGCTTCAGAAAACTTCGTCACAGAAGCAGTTATGGAAGCAATGGGTTCTGTTCTGACCAATAAATATGCCGAAGGCTATCCTGCAAAGAGATATTATGGCGGTTGCGAAGTCGTAGACAAAGCAGAAAATTTAGCCATAGAAAGGGCAAAAAAGCTCTTCGGAGCAGAACACGCAAACGTTCAGCCACACTCCGGCAGCCAAGCCAACATGGCTGTATATCAGACTGTAATGAAGCCTGGCGACACCTATATAGGCATGAACCTCCAGAACGGCGGACACTTGACCCACGGCAGCCCTGTCAACTTCAGCGGTCTTAACTACAATGTTATAGCTTATGGCGTAAAAGATGACACTGAAATGATCGACTATGACCAGATGCGAGCTTTAGCATTGGAACACAAACCCAAACTCATAATGTCAGGCGCATCCGCCTATCCGCGCATAATTGACTTCAAAAAAATCAAAGAAATTTGCGATGAAGTTGGTGCTGTTATGGCAGTAGACATGGCTCATATAGCCGGTCTTGTAGCTGTCGGCCTGCATCCTTCACCTGTCCCCTATGCTGACTTCGTAACCACTACTACTCATAAAACTCTCAGAGGTCCCAGAGGCGGAATGGTGCTTTGCAAGGAAAAATGGGCTAAAGACCTGAACAAAGCTGTATTCCCCGGTTTGCAGGGCGGTCCGCTTATGCATGTTATAGCCGCAAAAGCAGTTGCATTCAAAGAAGCTCTTGAACCAGAATTCAAAGGTTATCAAGAACGTGTTTTGAAAAATGCCAAAGCTCTTGCTGAAGGCTTGATGGAAAAAGGCTTTAAGCTTGTTTCCGGCGGAACAGACAACCATCTTATGCTGGTTGACGTAAGAAATAAAAATATTACCGGCAAAGCAGCAGAAAAAGCTCTTGACCTTGCAGGTATCACTGTAAACAAGAACACTATTCCTAACGATCCGGCATCGCCTTTTGTAACTTCCGGTTTGCGCTTGGGCACTCCCGCTGTTACAACCAGAGGAATGAATACTGAAACCATGAAGGAAATCGCAGCTTTGATCGATAAAGTATTGTCAGATCCTGAAAATGAATCAAATCTTAAGGCAGTTCGGAACGAAGTCAGTCAAATTTGCGACAAGTTCCCTTTTTATAAATAATTTAAAAGAATAATTGGAGAAAAATGATGAAATACGCAGAAACTCACGAATGGGCTAAAAAAGAAGGCAATCTTTTTGTTGTAGGCGTTACAGAATTTGCCGCAAGTGAACTTGGAGATGTTACTTATGTAGAACTCCCGGAAGTAGGCGACAAGTTTGAACAAACCGAAACCTTTGGCACAATTGAATCCGTAAAAACTGTTTCTTCTCTCCATCTCCCTGTAGGCGGCGAAATAGTAGAAGTCAACGAAGAAATAGAAGACAATCCTGGTCTTGTTAATGAAGACGCTGAAGGCGCTGGATGGCTTTGCAAAGTAAAACCGACAAATCCCGCAGATTACGACAAACTCATGGACAAAGCTGCATACGACAAATCAACCCAGGAGTAAAGACATATGGCTCATTATGTACCGCACACCCCTGATGAAATCAGGGAAATGCTGCAAGTTCTGGGTATGGTTTCCTTGGAAGACCTCTACAGCGACATCCCGGAATCTTGCCGTCTCAAAAGACCGCTTAAGCTTGAGAAAGGTATAACTGAAATTGAGACTCTCAATTTCTTTAAAAAACTTGCAGCCAAAAACAAAACTGTTGATGATTGCATCTGCTTTTTAGGAGCAGGAGCCTATGACCACATAATACCGGCAGCTATAGATCACCTCCTTTTAAGAGGTGACTTCTTCACAGCTTATACCCCCTACCAAGCAGAAGTCTCTCAAGGAACTTTGCAGGCTATATACGAATTTCAAAGTCTGATTTCTTCCCTCGCAGGCTTAGATCAAGCCAACGCTTCTCTATATGAAGGCGGTTCGGCTATTGTTGAAGCCTGTCTGATGGCATCCAGAAAAACACGACGCAAAAAGATTCTTGTAGCTGATACAGTGAACCCTGATTACTTGAGAGTCGTCCGTTCAATTTGTGAAACAAGCGGTCTGGAAATTGTCGCTGTCAAAACCAAATCCGGCAAAGCTTCACTTGAAGACTTTGTTCCCTCTCTTGACAGCACAGTTGCAGCTGTAGTTCTGCAATATCCGAACTTCTACGGACAAGTCGAAAAAATCAAAGATTTTGCTGACAAAGCCAAAGAAGCAGGCACTCTGACAATTATTTCCGCAAACCCCATAGCTCTTGCTATGCTCGAAGCTCCGGGCCATATGGGCGCAGACATAGTAGTAGGCGAAGGACAACCTTTGGGTATTAATCTCAGCTTTGGCGGTCCTTACCTAGGCTACATAGCTGCAACCAAGCATCTTCTTAGACAGATGCCTGGAAGAATAGCAGGCAAAACTGTTGATGTTGACGGAAAAACAGGTTATGTTCTGACATTACAGGCTCGCGAACAGCACATCAGACGCGAGAGAGCTGGCAGCAACATATGCAGCAATCAAGCTTTAATGGCTCTCAACGCAACCATTTATATGACTCTGATGGGCAAGCATGGTCTTAAAGAAGTAGCCAATCAATGCTTCCAAAAAGCTCACTATCTCTACAATGAACTCAAAAAACAAGGCAAAGTCACCCTGCCCTGCTCTCAAGCTTTCTTCCATGAATTTGTAGCTGTAATACCAAACGCTGCAAAAGTTATGGAACAAATGCTTGAGAAAGGCTTCTTTGCAGGCGTTCTCCTTGAAGAGTTCAACCCTGCTCTCAAAGATCACGTTCTTATTGCTGTAACTGAAAAACGCACAAAAGAAGAACTGGATCTCTACGTGAAAACACTTGGAGGCATTCTGAAATGACAGAACCCTTGATATTTGAACTTTCAAATGATGAAAGAATTAGTTATCAGATACCTGCTCTGGACGTTCCGGCTATAGCCCCCGAAGAAGTAATTGACAGTGCCTACTTGAGAAAAGAACTGAATATGCCGGTTCTTTCTGAAAGAGATACAGTCATGCACTTTACACGCCTCTCAAGGCTCAACTATAGCGTAGACTCCGGTTTTTATCCTCTTGGCTCTTGCACCATGAAATACAATCCTAAGATCAATGAAGATATCGCCAGATTGCCAGGATTCGCAAGAGTTCACCCTAAGCAGCCGGCAGCAACCATCCAAGGAATTATGGAAGTCCATAAGCTTCTTTCTGACTCTCTCGCTGAACTGACAGCCATGGACGCTATGACCCTTCAGCCCGCAGCCGGAGCTCAAGGAGAGCTTACAGGTCTCCTGGTAATGGCGGCTTACCACAAGAAAAAAGGCAACACACATAAAAACAAGATCATAATACCTGACAGCGGACACGGAACTAACCCCGCTTCAGTTAGTATGGCAGGTTTTGAAGTGCTCAATGTAGAGTCGGACGAAGATGGCTGCGTAGACATGGAAAAGCTGAAAAAGGTAATTGGACCCGAAGTAGCAGGTATAATGCTGACGAACCCGAATACCCTAGGTCTTTTCGAAAAGCACGCAAAAGAACTTTCTGAAACACTGCACTCAGTTGACGCGCTTCTATACTATGACGGAGCAAACTTCAACGCAATTATGGGGTGGGCACGGCCTGGAGACATGGGTTTTGATATAGTGCACCTGAACGTACACAAAACCCTTTCAACTCCTCACGGCGGCGGCGGCCCTGGTGCTGGTCCGGTAGGTGTTAAAGCTCACTTGGCAGAATTCTTGCCTGTACCGAGAATAAAGGAGGAAAACGGCAAGCTCGCCTTTTCTTCTTCGGATAAACTCTCTCTAGGCTCTGTAGTCGCCTCAAACGGCAACTTCTTAGTTCTGCTGAAAGCTTTAGCTTACATAGTACAAAACGGCGGAGACGGCTTGAAACATTCCTCTGCATGTGCCGTTTTGAACGCAAACTACATGATGGAAAAGCTCAAAGCTTACTATCATCTTCCTTATGACCGCCTATGCAAGCACGAATTTGTCATAACATCGGAAAATCTCGCAGACTATGGAGTAAAAACGCTTGATGTGGCAAAACGCCTCCTTGACTATGGTTTCCATGCTCCAACCGTTTATTTCCCCTTGATAGTTCCTGAAGCTATGATGATCGAGCCCACTGAAACTGAAACAAGAGGAACCTTGGATTCATTCATCGAAGCTATGATAAAAATAGCTGAAGAAGCCAAGACAAATCCTGACTTGCTCAAAGAAGCTCCTCACAACACTCCCGTAAGGCGACTTGATGAGACAACTGCAGCAAGAAAGCCTGATATCAACTGGTATAAACGCCCTGAATGATTTCAGCTTACGAACATAAATATGTGAGCCTCCCTGAAGACAAATCTTCTTTGCTCAGGGAGCTGCTCCCATTTTTTGAAGAAGGTCTCGGAAACTCCGCTTGGTTAGTAGGAGGTTCTATCCGAGACCTTTTTACAAAAAAAGGCGACTTTACCGACATAGATATAGCTACAAAAAATGACCCTATAGCAGCGGCAAAACGATTTGCTGCCTCCCAAAGAGCAGGTTTAGTTGTTCTCGATGACAAAAGAGGCATAGTTCGTATAATTCTTCCTGAACGTAATGGCGTTTCTTTCACTCTCGACATAGCAAAATTCAAAGGCGAAAATATAGACACTGATCTGCAAAACAGAGATTTTACTCTGAATGCTATGAGCGCAGATTTAATAGCTAACCGAGCTGAACTGGCTTCAAATCGCTTACGATTATACGATCCTTTAAATGGCGCACAAGCGCTTCACAAAAAAATTCTTATCCCCTGCTCTAAAGACTCCATTTTGGATGACCCTCTAAGAATTATGAGAGCCATCAGGTTTTCAGCTTCACTAAAAGCTCAACCTGACAATGACTTAATAAACCAGATAAGAGAACATTTGCCAAAACTAAGTTCAGTTTCTCCTGAGCGCATACGAGATGAGCTTATGAAAACTCTCAGAGAGCCTGACTCGCACACATATATCAAGATGATGGGCGAACTGGGAATTACAGCGGAAATACTTCCAGAATTGGCAAGCTGTACAGGTATAACTCAAAATCAGTGGCATCATCTGGACGTGTACGACCATACACTTTTTGCATTGGAAAACTTGGAAGACATTTTATTAAAACCATTCAACTTTTCATATGACAAACTTTTAAGAAAACACCTGAACGAATACATCTCCGGTGACACAACCTATCTGCAACTTTTGAAGCTTTCGATTTTACTTCATGATATTGCAAAGCCAAATTGCAGAGCTATAGCAGAAGACACTGGCAACATTACTTTCCATGGTCATGAAATCCAAGGAAGAGCCATGGCTGAAAATATTGCCAAACGTCTCAAATTCTCTACAAGAGAAAACAACTTTTTAAAAAATGTTATCAAAAATCACATGAGACCTGGTGTCATAATACAGCAGGGAATGACTGACCGCATTATGTATAGATTCTACAAAGAATGTGGCAGAGACGGAGTTTTTATATCTTTGCTTTCACTTGCTGACAGAATGGCAGCAAGAGGCGATCTCTCTGACAATGATCTGGAAGAATTCACCGCCTCTATTTTTAAATTGATCGCCAATTTTTATGATCAATTAGGAAGCTTTAAACAAAAGCCTCTTTTATCAGGCAACGACATAATCAAGCTTTTCAAGATAAAACCTGGCCCTAAGATTAAAGAATACCTTGCTGAAGCAGAAGAAGCTCAATATCTAGGTAAAATTTCAACCAAGAAAGAGGCTCTGGAGTTGCTTGCAAGCCGTTACCAAATAACCTTGTAGCAATTTACTTCTCGATTGATTCCTTTGAAGCTGTGTTTTCCAAGATTCTCGAAATTGAAAACACTTGGATCAATGACTTCATAAGTATTATCAGTGATAACTATTTCAGAAGCATCAGTTATATTTTGAATTCTGGACGCAAGATTCACAGGATCGCCCATAACGTCATTTTCTTGTCTGATTACTGAACCAGTATTCAAAGAAATACGAACCGCTAGTTTACGCGAGTCGTCAACTCCGCTATTATATTCTTTAAGAGCTTTTTGAGCTTTTATAGCAGCAAGAACTGATTTATTAGGATCTTTAAAAACAACCATCAAGGCATCGCCTATTTTTTTCAAAACCTCACCCTCATGCTGCTGGAAAATCGGCTTTAAAAGATCATCGTGTTGCTTCAACATACTCATAACTTCGCTCAAGGAAGACTTTGCGCTGAATTCTGTAAAGCCTTTGACATCTGTAAACATGATGGTTAAAGTCATTGTATGACTGCTCTGAATCATCTGTTCATATTTTTCAAGCTCTTTCAAAGCTTGTCTGCGTTTTTCAAGCACTTCATCCAGATGGTTGTCAGATAGGATAACCGGTTCATCAAAGTTGCCGTCAATTATGTTTTGAGGAACTATGCCTCCCAACCCCTGAACAATATCGACTAAAACCTTTCTGTCAATGGGGTTTTCCAAGGTTTTCATATACTCAATTGCTGGTTCGGTTACCGCTTTTTCAGAGAGACTTAAAATAAATTCAGTTACAACTCCTTTAAGTCTGAAGTCTGTATCAAAGAGATATGGCAACAAAACAGTCACAGCAGATCTGAGAACAGTATTATCTTCATCTGTATAAATACTTTCCATAACCGCATAGGCAATCTTTTTATCATAAAAATTGGTCAATGCACTTAAAGAAGCTAATTTATAATTAATATTATCGCTCTCTAAAGAAGATAGAAGAGGCGTAAAATCAGTGCTATTGAGATTTGCAAAAATTTTAGAAATAACTTCTTTAGTGGATTCATCAGCCTTTCCTGCATTCTCACTCAAAAATGCAGAGAATAGATTTTTAAATTTATCGGAAGCTCTTGCTGAAGCTTCTGAAAGCAATTGTAATTGCAGTTTTGTCTCACATCTTTCAAAAAAAGCTTTTGCCAGCTCAAATATTTCTTTATCATCACTGCGAGCTAAAATGGAAAAGACAAGAACCTTGTTTTGAACTGAGGTCTCAGCTAAAAGCTGATTGAGAAGAGAACGACTTTCTGCAGAACCAAAACTGGACCAGCTTCCTACCGCCTTGATGACAGCCCCTCTGATCTTTGGATTCTGATGAGATAATCCCAACATTGCTGTCATCCTTGGCCTTTCTCCTTTAACTTTTGAAAGCAATTGAGCCAGCCAAGTTGCTGAACGTTCATCAGCATCAGAAAGATTTTCAAGAATCGCTGTAACAGTATTTGACGAGACTATTGGAGGGAAACTCTCTATAATATTGCTGAGTTTAAAGTCATCTGCTGTTGAGAAGAAGCGTGATATTACGCTTATAGCTGCAGAAGAGCCCAGAGATGCTAAAGCAGCAACAATATTAGGCACTACATCTAAAAAAGTCGGAGTATGCAAAGCCTTTGTTAAAACCGAAAGTGTCTGTTCTTCATTATTTCTAAGAACTTCACCAAGCCAGTATAATGTGTTTTCGGAATCTGAGGAAAAATGCGAGATAATATATAAAATAGCTTTGTCGCCCAACTCCATCAAGCATTCTGCGGCACCGCGTCTGATAACCCAGCTTTCGTTATCAGTCAGAGAGAAAAGTTTTTCAAGAAGAGGCGGTGTCGGTTCGACATTTTTTAAAACGCCCAGTATAAAGAGCTTTTCTTGCTTATTTACCTTATCTATAAGGTTGAGAATATAATCTAAAGAAATGCCGCCCAGTGAGCTCAAAACTTTGATTATTTGAAATCTGAAACGAGTATCATCTGTATTCAGATTAGATATTAAAAGCTCTGCATTCAATACCTGTTTTCTTATTAAAGCATCAGCGGCATAATCAGAAACTGTTCTATCCTCATCTTTTAAAACTTGAAGGAGCAGGGTTGTAGCAGCATCACTTTTAAGCTTTCCTAAAAAGTCGACTGCCATAAGCTTATATTCCGGGTCTTTGACAGCGACTAGTCTAGAAATTATGGGCAAAGAACGTTCCCCCATCTTTCCGACCAAAATATCTAAAATATGTTTTTTTTCTAGGCTAGTAGCTGTTCTTCCGTAATAATTTATTATGTATTCCAGAGAGTTGGGGCCAAGTTTCATAAGTTGTTCTTTTGCCAAGTTCTGCACAGCCCAAGACCAATCTTTTAAACTTGAAAGCAGGAAATTTATTGCTGAAGGTGTACCAAGCTCTCCAAGGGACTTAATCAAAGCATATCTAAAAGAAAATTCTTTTTTTGCATATAAAGCCGCTAAGTCGTTCAATACGGAATCACGGCCAATTGAAACATAGAGAGGGATAGATAAATAATAGGGTATTTCATGTCGTTCAGAAGTGATGAGAACTTTTAGTTCAGGTAATATGGATTCACCAAAAGAAGTTAAAAGTTCAAATGCTAAGCGCCTCACTGTCCAATCTGGATCAAGAAGCATTTTTATGAGATATACGGCTCGCTCGGAAGTTTTTACTTTAGCCAAAGCTCTGAGAGCGTAGCTTCTTAGAAGCGGATCCGGATTATTTAGAAATGATATTACATGATTCAAGTCATCAGGATCTTCAGAAGAACCTAAAACCCACAAACTCCAATATATAAGATCAAGATTTTTCGTAGCAAGTGCTTGTCTTAAAGGTTTCTTGCTCTCTTCTAATCTTTTAAGCAACAAATGAGCTGAAGCCTCGCGTTTTCTCCATACAGGCGAAGCTAATTCTTTCAACAAAAATGGAATATCTTCAGGTTGGGGATTTTTCTCAATATCAGCTAAGGCTTTTTGCCAAAGGTTGCTTTCATCCGAATGCAGATTTTGATAAATGTTTTTTGTCACCAAACTAATCCTAGATGTTTATTAAAAAGCTTTTCAGAATGATAGAGACAGTTGTCTTACACCCTCATATACTGCCACAGCTGCTGCTGAAGATAAATTTATACAGCGAGCTTCTTTGATCATCGGCAAAGTCAAATCTAAGTTTGAGTTCTTTGCGTATTCTATCACTTCAGGCGGCAAACCTGAAGACTCAGAACCAAAAACCATAACATCTCCTAATTTAAAGTTAACCTCAGTATAAAGGTTGTTAGAATGTGCAGAGAAAAAATAGCATTTTTTATTAGAGATCCAAGAAAAAAAATCATCAAGATCATCCAAGATAATCGGTGAAAGCTTTTTCCAGTAATCCATACCAGCTCTTTCAAGAGATTTATCTGTTAGTCTGAAACCAAAAGGTCTTACTAAAACCAAAGAACAGCCAGTTGCATAAGCCAATCTGGCAATGTTTCCCGTGTTTTGCGGAATATCAGGCCAAATCAAAACAATGTAAAAACGCGGTTCTGAAAGTCTATGTAATGAATGTTTTTGATCTGACATAAAGATATTTTAGCTTTTCAAAGGCCGTTGTCAAGAGTTATCTGAATATATCCATCTTATCTGAAAAAACCGAGCCAACGAGTGAATCTCGCTGCTCGGCTTTGATACAAAAGTATAGGTTATATTAGATGCTAAGAGCTTCTACAGGGCAAGTTGAAACGCAAGCGCCGCACTCTATGCAGCCGTCGCCTTTATATGCAACTTTATCGTCTTTCATTTCAAGAACTTCAACCGGACAAGTTTCAACGCAAGCACCGCAGCCGATGCAAGTATCTTTATCAACTTTTACAGCCATTACTATATCTCCTTAAATTTTAAAAGCTTAAAATAGCATTTTAAGTTTAACTATCTTTCGTCAAAAAGTAAAGCGAAAGTAAGGCAAAAAAGGATTTTAACACAAAGTATCTAAAAATAATGCAACAATGCGGGGTAAACAAATATAGTAAAAAAGTTTTTATCTATAGATGACCCGTATTAAAATTCTATTTATAAATAGCATAAAAAAAGCGGCTTGAAGCTTATCTGCTTCAAACCGCTTTTTTTTAGAGAATTACATTTCCTTCAGAAGATATAAATTTACTTAGCCAAGATTACCGCTCTGACTGGAGGCACAACATAGTTGCCTTCAGCAGTGTAAAGTCCCGACTCTTGTATTCTAAGGCCGTCAGAAACTACTTTCCATTTACCAGGCAAGGGCAAGTCAAACTTGATGTGTTCTTTCTGATCGCCATTAAAGAGAACCACAAAGGTTGTCTGGCCTTTCAAGATCATGCCGATTCCATTGTTATTTTGAGGAAGAATCCAATCAAGATCGTTTTTATTCAGAGCTCTAGCATAGCGGAAATTCGGATATTTCTTGCGAAGAGCTATTAGACCTTTATAAAGCTCAAAGGTTTCTCTGTTTTTATTCTTTTCATTCCAGTTTATATAGTTGGTTTCATTGTCCTGGTCATAAGAGTTGTGATTGCCTTTTTTGGTTCTGTCAAACTCTTGTCCAGCATGGATCATAGGAATCCCCTGAGCTGTAAGCAGAGCTATTGCAGCAAATCTGGTTTTGCGCTGATCACCCTTGTAAAGATCGAAAAGTGTATAGCCGTCGTGAGCTTCAACATAGTTCAAGCTTTCGTCAGGTTTTGCAGCCCACCAGAAACATGAACCCGCTAAAACGGTCATTACATCATTGCGGCTTGTATTTCCGTTTGCCATAGCTCTTATTTTTTCTCTGAAATCATCGTTCCATTTGGAGAGATTGGTATTTCTGAAGTCAGATTTAGCCCACTGGTTACGGTTCCAATCAGCAGCCCAAGGTTCAGCTGTCAGAATAGTGTTCTTAGGCAATTCGTTAATAATTCTGGACATTGTCTTTTTATCAATAATAGTGCCCAAGTCAAAGCGGAAACCGTCAACTTTGTATTCGTTCATCCAATACTTAAGGCTGTCAATAATCATTTGGGAAGTCACAGGATCTTCGGTTTTCATTTCATTGCCGCAACCTGTGCCATTCCAATAGAACTTGGGATTATCGGGCATCAGCCTATAGTAGCCAGGATTATTGAGACCTTTGAAGTTCAAGGGCAAACCTTCATGATTTCCTTCTGCAGTATGATTGTACACTACATCAAGAATTACTGCGAAGCCTTCCTGATGGAGACCATCTATCAAAGCTTTGAGCTCTTTAACACCCTGCCCTTCTTTGCCAGATGCATAAGAGGATTCTGGCGCAAAGAAATGTGAAGTCATGTAACCCCAGTGATTAGTGACACCGGCGAAATTATTATCAAACTCATGTACAGGCATAAGTTCTATTGTATTAACACCTAAGTCTTTAAGGTGACCAAGAACTTTATCGGTGCCTTTTCCGTGAAGAAGTCCAAGATATTTGCCCTTGTCTGGTCCTTTAACGCCCGAAGAAGAGTGTGCGGTAAAGTCTTTTATGTGCATTTCATAGATAATAGCATCTTTCGGCAAAGGAGCTTTAAAGTTTTTGACTTTCCAGTTATAAGAGCGATCTACTACTATGCTCTTACCATCATGGTTATAGTTGGCAAAAGCGTATGGATCAGAAAGAAGTCTGTCAGGATCAAAGAGGTGTCCATTGCCTTTTGGTCCATCAGCTTTGTAGCCGTAATAAACCCCGTAGAGGACTTTAGGCAAAGTCACGCTCCAGTAGCCCGCAGAGTTTTTCTTCATCGGAATAACAGTTCCTTTTTTATCTGCAGGTTTTGCAAAAAGATGGAGTTCAAGTTTTGTAGCAGCTGGAGCATAAACGGTAAAAGTTGTTTTGCCGTTTTTAACATGGGCTCCAGGCATAGGAGCAGCAGAGGAGCGGGAAACAGTAGAAGAAACAGTTTCTTGCGCAGGTCTGCTCTTTATTGTAGCAAAAGCTTCACGAGCACTTAGAGATGGGCTCTTTATGTGAGACAGCGAAGAATTAAAGTCGTCTCTGATAAGAGATATAACAGCTTCGAGGTTGGCTACTGTCTCTGGCGAGCCTGACTGAACTCCGATAAACTTGGATTTCTCTTCAATAGATGAAAGAGCGGCGAAAAAAGCAAATTTGTCAGCTTCGGTTCTAACTCTGTATCCAAAATTACTCAGAGTCCGTAACGCTTCCTGAACATCTTCAGGGGTATTGATATGTTTAGCTGTGAATCTGCTCAGTTCATTTAGTGATTGCAGCTCATGAGCATAAACAGCTGATTCAAGGCCAGAGTCAGTAAGAGTGGTTTCAGAAACAGACTTTTCTCTGGCTATGTTGTTGACATGATTTAAAAAAGCGTCGCTTAAATTAGTTGCCATAAGCGGCACGGAGATAAGCATTGCAAAAACAGCAGATAGGCACAACTTATATAGTTTTCGTCTCATTATTGCCTCCATTATTTCCTTATCTCAGTTATTATACTGATTTTTATATCCTTAGACAATAGCCAAAAGGTAAAATTATGCACGGAGCAGCCTTAGAGGGTACTCTGCTAAAAGCATAATAAACAATGCTTAGCATAGGTTGGACAGTGAATTATTTTAAGAAAGTTTTTTTTATGCGATTTATCTCAAGAAGCCAAATATTTTTTCAAAGCTGTCACATAAGTATCTTCTGAGAGTTGCTCCAAGTTTTTTAAAATCTCAGAGTTAAAAGCCTTGTCTTTCGGATAAACTTTCAAGTTGCGTTTAGAGGTGCCATCAGGAGCGATTAATTCATGACCGCACTTAGTACAGAAAAGTTCATGGTTTCTAGCTGAATGAGCACATTCCGGACAGTCGAAATGATTCTTTGTAACACACACCAAAGCTTTCTGTACAACCTTGCCGGAAATAGAAAAACCAGGAGTTTCTTCTTTAAAAATGAAACCATCAGGAAAAAAGTCGCTGCGATATGCCTTTGAAGCTCTATGCAACTCCGGATTAAAAATTTTACCAATAGTTTCGGTTTTTACAACAGCTCCGTTTTTTTCAAGTGATATCAAAGCGTCTTTTGCCATTTGATAAAGGTCTGAATCCGCTTTGCTAAATTGAAGACGTCTATAGACAGCCGAAAGAGCTTCAAAAACATCTGCGGTTGTTTTATAGGTGAAAACAACCCTTTTTTGGTCTTTGGGCTGCTTCAAGAATTCAGAAGTAATAACAGCTTGCTCCGCAGTCTCTTCTGACACTTCAGAAATTTGTCTGGCAGCTGACAAAGATTTTTCCTTTTGTTTAAGGTCTTTTTCAAGGTTCTCCAAAGCCGTCTCAAGATAATCTATTTTAGCCTCTGACTGTAATAGGTTGCTTTTGAGAATCTCCACAGTTTTGTCTGTTATTTCTTCTTCCTTTGCTTTCTTCAGAGCTTTTTTCAGCGCATCGTTTTCCTCTTCTAGTGAATCGAGCAGTGCAAGTCGTCTCTTCATATCTGAAATCTCGCTCTTGTCGATCTGCATAGCATCCATGAGAGCATCCTTAGCTCTTGTTAAATCACGCTCTTTGGCTTTAAGCAGTTCAGAGAGATCTTGATTCTTTTGAAGCAGAATATTCTTACTTTTCTCCACATCATAAAGTTTTTTACGCAAATCGTCTGTAAGAGCTTTTGCTTGGCGTTTTATTGCAGAAGATTCTTCAAAGGATTTTTGTTCAAGATGCTGAATAGTCTCTTGAAGCTTCTTTATTTTTTCAGCATCATCTGCCAAAGGTCTAGATTTAGCTATTTCTGCAAAGAGAGATTGTTCCAACTGTCTGTTTACTTCTCTGAGAGATTCGTTCTCTGCTTGAAGAGCCGTTATATTTTCTATATTTGCAGCATGTTCAAGGCCCATTTGTTCCATCTTGGCAATAGAATTTTCTAGAGTTGCGATTATTCTATTGAGATTTTTAGCTAAATTTTGTGCATCTGGCTGTTCAGCCAATGAAAGAAGTTGCCCCTTAAGAAACACTAAAAGATTTTTTGAGATTTCCGAAAATCCTGAGTTAGCCACTTGCAGAAACTCCAACTGTCAGTTATTGAATAGAATTCAGTACAGGTTAAATGAAACTCAAAGAAAAAGCAAGATTGCTGATCTAAATTGTAATAGAGAAGCTATTTATGATAGACTTTGTCGAGTTGTTATTTAAAATTTCTTAGAGCAAGAAAGGAATTGGAATGACCTACAAATATCGCAAAATCACACAAGACGGCATAAAAGTTGAAACCATAGGAAACAGAAGTTTCCTCACAGTTGAGCCCTCAACTTTAAAACTCCTTATTAAAGAGGCTTTTTACGACATGGAGTTTTACCTTAGAGAACACCATCTTGAAGGCTGGGTGAATATAATAAATGATCCAGAAGCTACCGAAAATGACAAATTTGTTTGCAGCACTCTGCTGGAAAACGCCATAATATCAGCGGAAGGAGACTTTCCTCTATGCCAAGATACAGGCACAGCAACTATTTTTGGCTGGAAGGGAGAACAGGTTTTAACTGGCGGCGATGATAGAGCCGTAATTACAAATGCAGTTGAAGAAATTTGGCAAGAAAAAAACCTTCGTTTTTCTCAAAATGCTCCTTTAAGCATGTTTGACGAGAAAAACACAAAAAACAACTTACCCGCTCAAATAGATATACAAGCCGACAAAGGCAAAGAATACCGATTTATGTTGCTAGCAAAAGGCGGCGGGTCTACCAATAAAACAGTTCTTCATATGGGCAGCAAAGCGATGCTAAATGAAAAAAGCCTAAAAGAGTTTCTAAAAAAACAAATTCAAGCTCTTGGAGTGGCTGCCTGTCCTCCATATTTAATAACAGCTGTTATAGGCGGAACTTCACCCGAAGCTAATCTCCGCATGCTTAAACTGGCCATGACAGGCTATTGCGATGATTTTCCTGAAGTCCCTGCAACACTAGGGGAACCAATAAGATCCAAAGAATGGGAAAAAATCATAATGCAAATTGCCCAGGATACTGGCTGGGGTGCCCAATTCGGAGGCAAACACATGGCGATGGATGCAAGAGTTATAAGAATGGCTCGCCACGGTGGTTCATGCCCTGTGTCCATTGGTGTTTCCTGCTCAGCTCACAGGAATCTCTTCGCCAAGATCACTGCAGAAGGCGCATTTATTGAAGAGCTAGATAAAAATCCCGCCAGATTTGCCAATAAACTTGCCGCAAACCAAAGAAGTGCGGCCACAATCAATTTAGACGTTCCTATGGAAGAAATTCTGAAACAGTTTTCCAAACGAAAACCCGGAGACTTGGTCTTTTTGAATGGAACTATGATCGTAGCCAGAGACTTAGCCCATGCCCGATTAAAAGAAATTTCTGATTCAGGCAAACCGCTGCCTGAATATTTCACAAAACACCCTGTTTATTATGCGGGACCTGCCAAGACACCAAAAGGCTACCCTATTGGCAGTTTTGGTCCTACTACAGCACAAAGAATGGACAGCTACATAGACTACTTTATGCAAAGAGGAGCCTCGATGGTATCGCTAGCAAAAGGTAACCGCTCGGAAGAAGTAGTTGCAGCCTGCAAAAAGCATGGCGGTTTCTATTTAGGGACAATAGGCGGAGCAGCCGCTCTGATAGCCAGAGAGCATATTACAAGCTCAGAAGTTATAGATTTTCCCGAGTTTGGTATGGAAGCTGTACACAAGATCACAGTTAAAGACATGCCTGCTTTCATTATCTACGATGATAAAGGAAACCGTCTTTACTGATAAACTCTAACACTCTGTACAAGCTTGAACTTTGTTCAAGCTTGTTTTAAAAGAGGCTTTTTATATGAAAATAAAAAAGATCATAGGACTCTTGGAGCATATAGCAGCAGCAACTGTTCTACTTGCTTTGCTTTTTGTTTTTCACGGCTCTCTGAACTCCTATTTCAGATCCAAAGAAGCCTCAATAGCTCAAGACTTTGAAGAAACTGCTCAGCGCGAATTTCAAGCTTTTATTACAGCATGCGACAGAGACCTTTTTCTCACAAAAGCCTTTGTACCTTTACTAAAAATACTATACGAAAAACCTCACTTAGATCTTGCCACTATACATAATCATTTTCAGACTAAATATGGAATGGATATAAATCTCTTCATTTATGACTCTGATGCAAATCTTATTAAAAATTATCCTGCAAACCCACCTAATATCTATGTCATAAATAAGCTTTATGCCTTTTTAAATCAAAATAACTTTAATAACTTTAACAGTGAAAACAATAACCGCCTCAATGCTCTTTTAAAACAGGTTCTAGGTTATGGTAAAGATTATAATTCAATAAGAAATGATGAGGGACTTATTATATACACAGCCCCCATGAGCTCTGCATCGGAAGAACAGTCTTTTGGTTTTTTCTCATGGCTTTCTAGAAAAGAAGGAGGTGTCATAGTCAGGTGCAATTCCTTGCCCGAACCCTCACTGCTGATGACTATTTACAAAAAAAACATTCAGCAGAATTCTATAATTCTAGATTGCGGACAGGTTTCTGAAAATGAGAATATAACTCCTGCCTCAACATCAGAAATAAGCGAAATTAGCAAAAACTTAAAAAAACAGGGCAAAAACTCAGGCTACTATAATAAGGCCTTTTACATATTCGGAGCTTCCAATAAAGGCTTAAATTATTTTATGTCTTTTAAAACTTCCCCTTCCTTTTTTTACTACGCAAGGATATTCACCAATGTTCTGGCGATAGTTCTGGTCATCTTATTTCTTTGGCTAATCAAATACAAAGATTTTTTGTCCAAGTTCACTTTAAAGCAATCTATTTTGACTATTCTTGTGGCCTCAGCCTTGGTTCCTACAATAACACTTCTCCAAGTAAACGACGACTCCACAGAAGTTTTCAAAGCAACCTCTCTCAACGAGCTTTTATCAAATCAACACGAAACTCTTCAAAACGTTGTATTTAACTTTGATATTTACTTGAAGGACATGTCGCTAAAGCTTACTGAACTCGCTGGCCGCTTACAGGATCAAAAACAAGATTGGCGTACAAGAGCTGCAATTAATGAAATAAAAAAAATATATCCTGATGCCAAAATATCTGTATTAGATGCGGCAGGAGACCCCATGTATTTTTCAGACCTGCCCTTTTCCATCGGAGAGAAAAGCGTCTTCCAAGCTCTAGGAAGAGTCGGTATTGAGAGAGATATGCCTGAAAGAGCAGATGAAGCTGAATATCGTGCCAATCCCTTGACAGATTACTTAGTAAGATCGGGCGATCTTGGCTTTGCTCAAATTTTGGATTACCCAGGTACCCTGCAGCTATATGAAGTAAGTGATGTCTTCTTCGGACACTATTACAATCTCTTTAAACAGGAAAAAAACAGAAGTTCTGCTGTTGTTTTTATAAAACTGCCAATGCAAAATCTGCTGAAACATTATCTGGAAAGCGCTGGCGTAGACTTTACTACAGATCTGGGCAAAACCGTCTCAATTTACGTATTTGATCTTAAGCGTTATAGATGGTTTGTTCCTCCTCCCCTCGCACAAGAAAGCCAAATGAGGAAAATGGCTGTAACCGCAGCTGCTACAAACTCAGATATCAATTACTTGGATACTGCTGCTAACAAACTTTTGAGTGCGGTAATACCAGGAAAGCTGGATCAATCCTGCTTTGTATCGATTTCTTCTTTTGAAGATATAGCTTCTACCTATCAGAAAAGCAAGAAAAGAAGCTTTGCTCTCTTCTTAACGGGGAGTATTTTATTCGTCTTATTCGGAATATTTGTCTATCAGAAACTCATATTGCCTATGGAGTCTTTAGAGAAGGGCATAGAGGCCATGGGAGAACATCGTTATGAATTCCGTTTACCCCATCACTCTGGAAAAGACGAGTTAGCGACTCTGTTTACACAATTCAATACTGTAATGGAAGAAAATCAAGATCTCATGGTCGCAAAAAACGTCCAGGAAGGCCTAATAACACATGACTTTCCGCAAACACCACGTTTTTCAGTCTTTGGCGAAACAATCTCTTCTTATCAAGTTGGCGGCAACTGTTTAGATTCTTTTATGATTGACAGCGAACATATTTTCTTCCTGATTGGAAACCTCTCTTCTTATGGAATAGCCTCAGCTCTTATGATTGCTTTTGTCAGAGCCTTGACCTTCCATTGGAGTGAAACTGAAAACCCTAAAATAAAAGATCTTTTAACAGAAATTGACAAAATGCTTCGTAAATATCAAGAGCAAAAAATTTACATGGGAGCCGTCGCAGGTATACTCAACTCCATCACAGGCGAACTGTCAATTGTGGTACAAGGCCATATTCCACCAATGATTTTAAAACAAAACAGAGAAATTCAATGGCTAAAATCCCCTTCCCTTCCACTAGGTTCTCCTCTCCAAAAAATGGTTGAACCAATAAAACTGCAACTAGAACCTGGCGATAAAATGTTCTGTTTTACAGTTGGTTTAATGAATGAACTTACATTGAAGGGATATGCGGATGCTTACGAAAAAATAGAGCATATTGTCAAAGAAGCTTCAATTCCTGAAAACGCTAAACAAGCAGTCGAAAAATTCAAAAGTCTTTTTGTATTAGAAAAGCCTAAAACTGCTGTTCATCAGATCAATAACCCTGTTACCGAAGACCGTGACTATACTATTTTTGCTTTAAACTATATCTTAGGTGAGGAAACAACATGAAAGCCGAAAAAAAAGAAAACACATCTCGCCTTTCATTTGGACATCTGACAATCCTCTTTACAGCCATTATTCTGTTGTCTCTGATACTCGCTTTAATAAGCGCTGCGAATAAACTTCAAAGAAACACGATAAGACAATTCAATAATAATTTTGACGCTTCAACAGATGAGCTTTTGGCTAACTTCAGCACCATGAGATTTTATCAGAACGCCTTCAATGAAACAATTTCAGCTTTTAATACCGCCAATGATAGTCAAGAAGCATTTGATAAAGCTATGTCTGATATAGAAAATAAATACAAGCTGAGAATGAGAGTATATCTTTATGATTCTCCCGAAGAGAGATTAAAAGATGCTGAAACAAATGACAATTCCCGCCAAGAACGTATAAAACTTAAAATTTGCTATAATCCTGATGAAAACCATAAAGCCTTTTTTGAAAACCTGATGGACAACGCCAATACCAAAGGTGAAAAACTCCAACAACTGAATAAAGCTACAATCAAGGAGTTCTTGGAAATTTTCTATCAGGGCTATTTAATGCTAGAAACCTTTATCATAGACTCAGGTTCAACATTTGTCTTTGGCGGAGCAACACAATTTATTTCTTTTCAAGCTTTTGATAAGGGTCCCAGATATATTGCCTACACAACAGAAACACCAGACTACTTGGAAAGGTTGAAAATAGTTGCCCAACAAAAAAACATGGGTAATTATGGAGTTTTTGATAACTTATCAGGCACCCTGTCGCTATCTTCAGAGTTCACTCCCGAACAAGTTCATGCCGCATACCTCAAGACTCAAGCAACCAAAACAAACACAGTTAATATGTTCGATCATCTTTGGGTTTTTGCCCAACTAAAAGACAGCAAGCAAGTTTTCAGAACTATTCCAATTGAGCAAACACCTTACGAACAAAAAAACTGGCTCCACAAAGCTGTTCCTCTTCTCTTATTACTTCTGCTTATAACAACGACAGTTTTGATATCTTCCTTCTTTGGATTAAGCTTTTCTTCTGCCATCTTAAGATGGTTAAACAACATGTCTTTAAGAAAAAAAATTGTTCTCATTTTTGCAATGAGTTCTCTTATACCCGCTCTGTTAACTACTATTACAGGTTTTTCTTATATTAAAGGCAAAGAAGAAGATATACTGAATAGAGTTACAGCAGACAGTATAAAAGCAATAGAACGCTTGGAAGACTATGAAGCTTTCGCAGTACGTTCTAGCGAAAACTTCGCCAATGAACTGCGTGAAATAGCAGTAACTCAACCTCTGACAGCCGAACTTATCGAACAAAAGAGTGATGAACATAATGTCGAGCCTCATCTCAACCGAATTGAAGTAAGGGACGAAAGCTTTAATATTTTATATAGCAGAGCTGATTATCAAATTTTTGCCACACTAAGACTTTTCTATATATTCAGCAAAATAGCTCTAAAAGCTTATATGCCGCACACAAGAATGAGACAGTTCGATCTCTCGCTGGATATGGCTCAAGACTTGGCAGAGTCCTTCTTGTCAACAGATGAGTTGGGTGCAGCCAATCTCTTAAGAAACAGAAAACAGATGATTCCTATAACTTTTACAGGTTACACTGGCTGGTATTGGGACTGTTACAGTGAGCTTGCAACAGGTCCTGCGATTATATTGTGCGCAGTTCCTTTGAGACATACTCAAGTAAGGCAAATGAATCATTTTCTTGAAGAAGTAACTAATTCAAAAAAAGATTTTGGGGCATTTATTAGGAAAACTGAAAGATTGACTTCCAACTCACTTTTCCCTAGCAGAATAAATTCTTTTCTGCCTATAAATAAAATTTTAGATCTGTCTGAAGTGGCTTTTACACGCAAGAAGCTTATGACAAGAGAAATTGATATAGACGGAAAACCCTATTGGGCAACTCTAAAGCCCGCCAACACCAACGATTATATTCTCATGCACTTTGTCTCCAGAAAAGACCGTCTTAAGGCTCTGGCTCCTGTAAAAAGACAAGTCTTCTTTATCGGAGTTTTTGCTCTTTTGATATCTGTCTTAGGCGCCATTTTTATAAACAACAGATTCATTTTGCCTCTCACAGACCTTGGCGAGGGAATAGAAGCTATAAGAGCTAAAAACAATGATTTTGTGATACCTGTCAGAAACAAAGACGAATTTGGCACTATTGCAACAGCTTTTAATAAGGTAATATCAGAGTTTGAAGATCTCTCTTATGGGAAATTTGTACAGACCACTCTTTTACCTAGAGAAGTAAAATCTCCGGAAGGTTATGATATAGCATGCTTTACCGTTTCGGCAACTGACTTAGGCGGTGACTATCATGACGTTGTACACTTAGATTCCGGCAATATTGCTTTCATACTTGGCGACGTTACAGGGCACGGAGTTTCAGCATCTATAGCTATGGCTATGGCAAAAGGCACGGTAGACTATACCAACAAGGTTGCAAACATGTTTCCCGAAAAGGTTTTAGATCTACTCAACTCCCTATTCAATAAAGAATTAAAACCTAAAAACAAATATATGACTCTTATATGTGCCAAGTTGGATTTGGGTAAAAATGTCGTTTCTTTTGATAATGCGGGGCAATCTTTCCCTATCTTTTTTGACCGCGACCACCAAGAAGTCAGAGAAATAAAAATGCCTTCAATGCCTTTGGGAGCCATGAAAAAGCGCCGCTCTTCATTCCAAGATATGTCTGTAAAAATGGAATCTGGAGATGCCTTGATATTCTATACTGACGGAGTTGTTGAATCAGTGAGTCCTAGCGGCGATCTTTACGGTTATTCAAGACTGCAAAAGCATTTTAAAGAACGCATGACTGAAAATATGTCCGCCGCTGATTATATTCAAGATATGATGAAAGAGTTGAACAAATATCAAGAAGGTCAGCCATTTGATGACGACGTTACCATGATAGTCATTAGAAAACTTTGATATTGATGAAACTGAAAACTACTTTGAGATGCCAATAAATATACGTTGTTTATCTTTCTATGGTTCGGTGTTCTTTCTGTCCACTACCCACAACCCACTGTTTTTCAGATGCTCATAAAGCCGCCGAGCACTGCTAAAAGAGAAACAGTAGCACCCTTTTTGAAGTTGCATTCTTCAGGAACAAAGTCTTTGTTCACATACACAGGAAAAAGGACATCTTCTTGATCTTCATCTTTAGCCACAGCTAAAGTAATCATAAGACTTGTGTCCGCCATGCGAACTATTTTTCTTATTATCCCTGTAAAACGGTAAGAAGCAAAAGCAGGACCTTCCGAAATCATCATGAAGAGATCTTCTTCATCTTCAGAAGCTTCTGAAATTAGCTCCAGTTCACAACCAGCCCCTCCTATTCTGAAAGGTAAAGACTGGCCTTCTTGGTATTTATCAGATGAATCTTCAAACTTTATATCATAAAAACTCATCAAGAGATTATCGTCAGGGTCTACAAAGCCCTCTATTACCCAATCTAATTTATCATGAGAATGATAAACAGCTTCTATTGAAACTTGAAAAGGCACAGAAAATTTACATTTCTCAAGCAACTTTTTCAAGTTTTCAGCCCAAGGTTGTGATTCAGCAGGTATAGTTTTAGGAGTAAAGTTCAAATTCATCCCGAAGCTCCATAAGATTTAAAAGTTTATTATTGGGTACATTCTTTCCACAGAGAGGACTAAAAACAACAGTATTTATTAACATCTCACAGCAGTTGTTGGTTTCAAATATTGAGTTTTAAACAACCAACTCGCCACCCGCCACTCAGCACTTATCACAGCGCGATCTTAGCAGCTGCCAACAATGATTTGTTCTGTAGCTGGATTGTCTTTTAAAAGTAAGTTTTAGGTAAAACAAAGCACTAGTCAGAACTTGCCTGAGTATTCTTTAAGCAAAGCTTCAGATTTCTTATCGTCAGGCGATAAAATCCCCAATCTGACTGAAGTTTTCACAGGATCAGAGCCCCAAGGCCAAAAGGCGCAATACAAATAGATGTCTTTTTCCAGCTCTATCATGTAAAAAGTTTGATCTTTCTTTAAAGCGCCAACTTGTTTGTAGACAGGGTTGAAAAGATTTTTAAAGAAACAGCCTTGCCCTGCAGGCTTAGTTGCTTCTCCAAAATACTTTTCAACTTCTACTGCTATTTTAGCAACTATGTCTGAATTAGTAACTCCGCAATAGGTCAGAGGATCTCTGCTGTCAGGATTTTTTTTCATCCCGAATTTCTCGCGAAAAATATCTTTGAGTTTTAAAACATTAGCAACCTTAGCGGATGTTGAATCAGACATTGTGTTTTCCTTTTATTATCTTTTATTACTTTCTATAATTGAGCTCATTCATCAAGAAACAAGCTACTTTATGCTCGCCGCCATTTAGCGAGCGAATAGGGTCTAATTTTGGAACTTCTTTTCTGCATATTGAGTCCGCATAGGAACAGCGTGGATTAAACGGACAACCAGCAGGTTTATGCAGCGGAGAAGGCACATCGCCCTCCAGAAGTATGCGTTGAGTTTTCTCACGGTTAGGATCTGGATGAGGTATTGCAGAAAGCAACGCCCTTGTGTATGGATGCTGAGGATTCGAAAAAATTTCTTCTGTATCAGCTATTTCTACTATATTTCCCAGATACATAACAGCAATTCTGTCCGATATATGCTCAACAACAGCCAAATCATGAGCTATAAAAATATATGTAAGATTATATTCTTCCTGCAAGTCTTGCATGAGGTTGATGACTTGAGCTTGTATTGAGACGTCAAGAGCTGAAACAGGTTCGTCAGCAATAACAAGCTTAGGCTTTGTTGCCAAAGCTCTTGCAATACCAACTCTCTGACGTTGACCGCCCGAAAATTCATGAGGATACCTGCTGGCTTGTTCTTCTGACAGGCCAACCTTTTTCATAAGACTAGCCACTTCCGCTCTTTTTTCAAGCAAAGTCATTCTAGGACGGTGTATAGTCAGGGGCTCCATTATGATATCTTCGACTGTCATTCTGGGATTCAAAGAAGAATAAGGGTCTTGGAATATCATTTGCGTGTAGGCTCTATGAGGTCTCATTTGATTATCAGTAAGACCTACCAGCTCTACTTCTTCATTTTCAAATTGTCCGTCAAAATAGCTAAGTCTTATGCTGCCTGAAGTTGGTTTATTAAGATTTATCAGACATTTGCCGGTTGTAGATTTGCCGCATCCTGATTCACCGACCAAGCCAAGGGTTTCACCTTCATAAAGCTTGAAAGAAACACCGTCTACAGCCTTAACATCGCCTATTTTAGATTTGAAAATACCACCCAGTACCGGGAAATACATCTTTAAATTATTGACATCCAGAAGAACTCTTCTGTCTTTTGCTTTATCCGTCATAATTATTTCTCCTGCTTAGCTTTTACGGCATTGTGACACCTGACTAAATGCCCTTGCGATATCTCTGTCATTTCAGGCATTTTCCGTCTGCATATTTCTGTCACATCACTGCACCTGTCTTGGAAAGAACAGCCCTTTGGCAAAGCAAAGAGTGAAGGAACCATTCCTTCGATAGTGTGCAGTCTTCTGACTCTTTGCCCAGGCTTAGGCAGAGAGGCAAGAAGGCCGCGAGTATAAGGATGTATCGGAGAGTTGAATATGGTTTTTACGTCAGCTATTTCTTGAATTTTTCCGCAATACATAACAATAACTCTTTGACAAGTTTCAGCTATTACTGCCATGTCATGCGTAATCAAGAGAACTGCGGCGCCCTTAGTTTTTTGTTTGACTTCCATCATCAGTTCAAGGATCTGAGCTTGAATTGTGACGTCAAGAGCAGTTGTGGGCTCGTCTGCTATCAGCAGCTCAGGATTGCAAGCCAAAGCCATGGCAATCATAACACGCTGCCTCATGCCGCCTGAAAACTGATGCGGATAGTCATATATACGTTTTTTAGATGAAGGTATCCCAACCAGATCCAGCATTTCAGCTGCAGCGTCCAAAGCTTCATCCCGATTCATTCCTTGGTGAAGAATAAAGCTTTCTGCAATCTGATCGCCAACAGTAAACAGCGGATTCAAGCTTGTCATAGGCTCTTGGAAGATCATGGATATCTTATTGCCTCTTATCTTGCGAATGTGTTCGTAATCACCTTCATAATAAGGCTTAAGAAGATCTACTCCATTAAACTCTATACTGCCTGAAACTATTTTACCTGGAGGATTGGGAATCAGCTGCATTATCGACAAGGAGGTTACAGATTTGCCTGAACCGGACTCGCCTACTATTCCTAATACTTCATTGCGTTTTATATCAAAGCTTACTCCATCAACAGCCTTGGCTATTCCCGCTTCAGTCTTGAAGTATGTGCACAAATCTTTTACAACTAAGAGTTGATTATTGTCTGTCATTATATTGCTCCTTATCTGAGACGCGAATACTGCTTGGGATCGAATGCTTCTCTAATTGCTTCGCCAATAAAGGAAACTAAAAGCAGAGTGAAAAACATCGCCAAAGTCGGAGACAAAATCAACCAAGGCTTAGAAAGATTCGCTAAGCCCTGCCCTAAGAGTTCACCCCAAGATGGGGTCGGAGCAGGAAGACCAAAGCCAAGGAAGTCAAGAGACACCAAGGAGCCAATATTGCCGACTATGGCAAAAGGCGCAAAGGAAATAACGGGAGTCAAAGCGTTAGGCAATATGTGTTTGAAGATAATTTCAAAATCTGTACAGCCTATTGCTTTTGCTGCTGCCACGTAATCTTTTGACTTTTCACGCAGAAATTCAGCTCTTATATAGTAAGTCATACTTATCCAGTTGAAGAACACTAGAATTATGGCCAACAAGAAAAAGTTAGGTGTTATAAAAGTCGCCAGAATCATTACAGTATAAAGGAATGGTGTTGCTGACCATATTTCGACTATACGCTGCATAATTATGTCAAACCATCCGCCATAATAGCCTAAGAAAGCTCCAATACAGATACCTATCGCATAGCATAGGGTTGTGACCAAAAGCGAGAAGGAAATAGAAATTCTGAAACCGTATACCATTCTGGCAAAAACATCTCTGCCCCGGTCATCTGTTCCTAAGAAGTGAGGATAGTTTATTGGCTCAACTCCCGGCTTAAGTTCCAGCATACCGTTTTCAGCCATTTTTTTATAAAGCTGATAATTACTGTAACCTACCCATTCAGGTTTTTTGAAAACTTCTATTAATTCTTGGTCAGTAGGCCTGGTTTCCGGCAATACAAACAAATCATACTTCATATAAAGACCAGCCCAAGGATATTTAACAGCAGGTTTTAGCTTGATATTGCCAGATCTGATCTCTTTACGTACGACTTTAAGCATCTCAACGTCGGGGTCTTTACCCTTTGCCAAAAGCTCATCGGAAAGTTTATCCAAATAAGCATCTCTGCCTTCAGCAAATTCATATTGGTCTTCCGTGAGGAAAATATCTATCCAAGCAGAAGATTTCAGACTGGCTTCTCCCCTGAGAGGAGGATGAGGAGGTCTGGATGGCAGCTCTTCCATAAGGTTGGCTGTAGTTCCAAAAGGATAAATTGGTAAAATAACCTTATCGGGACCATGTTTTATATAATCTGCCAATTCTTTCGGCAAAGAGGACAGATCTTTAGGAATATCGCTCTTGGAAGGGAACATTTTTTCCAAGGCCGCTTTATTTTCTGCATTTCTGGCATTAAATATTTGCTTGAGAACCCTATAGTTAGGAGAACTATAGGAATCAAGACCAAACTCTCTGCCATTGTAATGAGAAGCAAACACCGGAAAATAGTATTTTCCCTTGTAAGAAACGAACAAAGCTTTATCATTTATAAGAACCCCAGCAAACCAAGAAATCACAAAAAGAGTCAGTATAATTATAAAAGACCAGTAGCCTCTTTTAAGGGTTGTAAACTTTCTCCATCTGCGTTTGAAAATTGGGGTTGTGAAAAAAAGCTTAAAAGCATCAAAAACGCTTACAATTATAGGGGCAACATAGAAAGATGCAACCCCGCCTACAATGAGTGCAGCTATTCTCAAGAAGCGTATCATGCCTCTCGACATAGTGGCAGATATTTTATCTATAAAGATAAAAGTTACTGTGAAAATAGCTACAAAAAGCACGAAACGTAAAATATTCAGTAAAAGGCGATAAGCCATTCCATGGCTTTTATTATCTTGTGCGCTGCTCATGAAAATTCAATCCTCGGGTCAATTAAACAATAGAGAAAGTCGGAAATTATATTTCCAATCAAGGCTAAAATTGACGATATAACCAAAATGCCCAATGTCACAGGATAGTCTCTGCCAATAAGCGATTCATAGCCCAATAGACCGAAACCGTTGATATTAAAGACTTTCTCAATCAAATAAGAACCAGCCAAAACAATTGAAAGAGCATGTCCCAAACCTGTGGCCAAAGGAATCAGTGAGTTTCTGAAAGCATGTTTGAATATAACTACCTTCTCGCTGAGACCTTTAGCAAAGGCTGTTCTGACATAGTCTTGCCCAAGATTTTCCATAAGAGAGTTTTTCATCAAGACAGTTTTGCCCGCAAAAGAACCAAGCACATAACAAAAAACAGGTAAAATCATATGCCATAAGATATCTAAGCAACGCCCGATAAAATTCAAATCATTATGGGAA
This sequence comes from Candidatus Rifleibacteriota bacterium, assembly GCA_012520995.1. Lineage (GTDB taxonomy): Bacteria > Muiribacteriota > Ozemobacteria > Ozemobacterales > Ozemobacteraceae > JAAYNI01. The sequence continues at coordinate 30,394 of JAAYNI010000018.1, read as the reverse complement.
GGAGCTGTTGAAACTACCAAAGGACACATCTGTCCAAAAGCCTCATAAGCTTCCAAAGCTTTTCTTCTGGCTTCCTTTTGCTCCGAAGTAGCATCTTTTGGCAATTCGCCTGGTTTTTCCAGAACAGTTTCTTTGTCAAGTTCATACAATCTCATATATTCTGGATAAGCTTCAAGGAATTCAGGGGTAGCGTTTTTTAAAACTCTTACATTAGGGACAGTAAATCTATACAGGAAAGATCCAGGCTCTATAATACCCGATTCAGACCCGCCCAAGGGGACAATCGCCTTACCGAAAGAACCGCCGCCAAGCAACATAAGAAGCATAACACCGGCAACCCATCCAGGGATCGAATAAGCCACAAAAACCATTACAGAGGTGACCGTATCAAAGGTGGAGTTATGCTTGACAGCTTTCCATATTCCAAGAGGAATGCAAACAAGATATGAGATGATAAATCCTGAAATACCGAATTGCAAAGAAATACCTATTCTTTCTCTTATCTCCAGCAATACTGGACGGCCAGTTGTAAAAGAGTTGCCCAAGTCACCCAGCAAAACATTTTTAAGCCATACAGGATAAGCAATCCATAATGGTTTGTCGAAACCGTAGATTTTTTTGAGCTCATCAACCAAGTCTTGAGAGATTTCTCCCTTGCTGTCAAGACCGCTAGAACCGCCTGCACCGCCTTCACCTGTTTGGCCTCCGCCCTGAGCCTGCTGATATTGTAAAATAGCCTGTTCAACAGGACCACCAGGAACATATCTGGTAACTGTAAAGGATAAAAATGTAATTCCTATAAATGTAGGAATAATCAGCAATAAGCGTCGAATAAAATAATCAGCCATTTAGTTCGCAGCTCCTTCCCTTGGATAATGTTCATCCCACCATTTGACAATCTCTTTTTCTCTCGGCAGGCGTTTGTTATTAATACGGGCATCACGAAGTTTTTCCATTTTTTTATCATCATACCACCACAAGGATAGTATTGAAGCTTCGTCTCCTGATTTGGAAAAAACACAATCGGGCATTCCGAATTTATTCCAGTAAACAACCCTTGTATGAGGAGCATACCAACCAAAAGCATATAAATGATTTTCACAGGCTATTTGGTCGATTTCCTGAACCGCCTTAATTCTTTCTGCCGGATCAAACATCAGATTATATTGATCGCAAATTTCGTCAACTCTGGCATTTTTGAATCCCCAGATATTATTGTTATTAGGCAAGTCTGCGAACTTGGAGTGCATAGAGCTTTCAGGATTCGGGAATGTGAGACCTGTATAAGCGCGCAAGGAAATATTAAAATTTCTGTTGCCAAGCTCTCTTAAGTCTGTCGCCCAAGTTACCTTTTTAAGCTGAAGATCTATACCGACTTCTTTGAAGTCTTCCTGAACAATAGTATATATACGGTCTGAGCTGCCTGTAAGATTCAACTCGAGAACAAATCGCTGCCCGTCTTTAACAAGCCAGCCCTGAGCATCACGATCTTTTTGAAGCCAACCTGCCTCTTCCAAAAGCTGCACAGCTTTTTCAGGATCATATCGCATTTTAGGAGTGTTGGGACTTTCATAAGGAGAATTCGGATAAAAAGAATCCAAAAGTTCATATTCATTAAAGAAAAGTCTGTCTATAAGAAGCTCTCTGTTATAAAGATGAGCTATAGCTTTTCTGACACGAATATCATCAAAGGGAGGCTTACGGATGTTAAATGCAAGACCCATAGTTCCAACAGGCTGATGGGTGTAAACCTTTTTTCGTTGTATCCAGCCTTTAGAAATAGCAGGCATTTTTAGAGGAATAAACTCTTGGTGCCATTCGCGAGCAACACCTACCTGCATCCAGTCAATTTCTCCCTTTTTAAATTTTTCTTTTATAAGGTTCTCGTCGGCTATGAAGAGAAATCGCAAGATGTTGAAGTTATAATATCCCTGATTACGCTTATAATCCTTTTGCCACCAGTCATGTCGGCGAGCCAATGAGATCTCGTTTGAAACTACCTCATTAGGCGATGACAAATAAGTGTAAGGACCTGTTCCCGGTAAAAGCTTATGTTCATATTCTTTTAAATAATCTTCAGCTGTCAGATTTTCCAAAATATGACCTGGCAAAATAGTCATAAAGCCGATAGACATAAAAGCTCTCCAGTTAAGATCTCTTGAAGAAACTTTTACTATACGGTCAGTAATTGGAATAGGTTTTTCATACTTTGAGTAAAAATCTGCTGAAAACGGGTCTTGGAGACCTTTATCTGTGTAAAGAACCCATGTCTGTACAATGTCGTTGGCAACAACAGGGTTGCCATCTGACCACTTGGCATTTTCATCCAATTCAAAATAGAAAGTTTTTTTGTCATCGCCCACAGCCCAGCGTTTAGCCAAGTTTGGAGAATAATCGTATGTAATAGGATCTAAAGCAAGCATGGTTTCATAGCAAAATCCCTCAAGGGTACTATTGAAAACCGTATTGCTGTTTCTGCCTGTAGTACGTAAAGTCGGAGGTCTGGAAGACTGAACACAAACTAATGTGCCGCCTTTTTTTGCTTCGGGACTTCCGAAATTGCGTATATTCAAATTTGTTTGCCAGTCCAAAGAAGCTATTTCTTCTTTGAACTCATCCGGCACTGAATCCAAGTCTAATGGTTTTGTAAGATCTGGACCTGTCGGCACCAGAGCATTTGCAGGCATATTACTCCAACAAATGGAGAAAAAGAACATGAAAAGAAACGTACAGAAGCCTTTACGCATCAACTCCGTTTAACTCCTTCCAAATGAATACCAACGGCAAGCAAGGGCATTTATTATACTTCAACCCTCTCTAATCAGCCGTGATAGTTTTTTTGATGTATTCGCACAGGATAATACATTTAAAGCTCTATGGCAAATTGAATTTTCTTATTGCATCAAGCAGAACACTTGGAACCACGAAACACGCGAAAACTCTAAAAGCTTATATAAACCACAGAACACACAGAATACACGGAAAAAGAACTGATATTTTTTTATTTTCTGATTTTGTCAGCTTTTTACACTTTGCACTATTAAAACTCTAGCACTTCACTTCCCTCACTCACTGGCTGTTCGTTGCCATTTCTACCACTATCCACAACCACTGTTTGCCAAGTATCATCTGTCTTTAATCTGTGACCAAGCAAAAATTGTGATTATGCCTAGCTGAACAAATTAGAAATAAATGCTTTGATTTTTACTGCAGTTTTGTCCTTTGTCTTTCTCTTGGTTTTCTGTTACACCCTACTCCCTAATCACTGCTCCCTGATTTTAAGCTATGCTTAAAATCCCATCTGTGTTAATCTGTGTTAATCTGTGTTCATTTGCGGATATAAAATTTAGGACAGAATTATGAATAAAAAAATACTATTGGTCTTATTTATTTTTATCACCTTAACAAGCGTTTCTTATGCCAAATCTTGCATTGCTTGCGGAATGCAAATTCCTGATACAGCAAATTTTTGCGGTATTTGCGGTGTCGCTCAACCCAAGCTAGACTTGCCTGGAGTTTCCAGAACACAGACATCAAGCTTTACCGAACAAATTCTGAAGGAATTCGCTTTTTTAGATGACTTTGAACGCCATATTCATAACCACAACAACTTTGGAATATTGGGTGAAATGCCTAACATAAGAACCCAATTCAATAATGTAGCAGCATTTTTGCGAACAAAAGAGTCTGTTCTTACTCCTGAAGCAAAACTTTTAATCAAGGCCTATGCTGCCAAATATCAAATTTATGAATCAATGAACCATCTAGGAAAAGACTTGAGAAGCGACGTGGTTTTCAAAAACGCTATGAAGCTATACAATGTTCTTGCCCTCTCCTACTATAATGAAATCATAGAATATTACAGACAAAATTCCTTTCACCAATCTCCCGATTTTTTACAAAAAGTTCAAAGTCTTTTCAAATCAATAGAAACAAGACTAAAACAACATAAAATCACTTCCAAGTTTATAAAATTTCAAGACATAAAAATCCCGCAAGGCTCTAATTTTGTAGTTACTGGAATCTCTAAAGACGGAAAAACAGCTGAGCTTCTCTATTTGGGCGGACATCCCGCCGAAGTAACTGCTATTATCGGCTCGTCCAATCTCAAAAGCCTTTATCGCAGAAGCACATTTACCCCTGAAGACGCTTTTTATTTCTTAGAAGCAGCCAGGAATTAAATTATGAAATTAGCTCTTTTTGATTTTGACGGCACTATAACCAGAAAAGACAGTTTTGCTGAGTTTCTCCGCTTTTCATTTGGAGACATACAAACTGCAAAAAAAGTTATTTATTATGCACATCACTTTTTAGCTTTCTATCTAAAACTTATAGACAACTCCATGCTGAAAGAAAAAACAGTCAAAGAGTTTTTTAAAAACATGCCTGAATCTATAGCAGAACAGCTTGCCAAAGATTTCGCACAGGCTCCTTTAAACTCTCTTGTTAAGCCGGAAATGCTCAATATTTTATGCGACTACAAAGCCAACGGATACCGAGTTATCCTAGTTTCCGCCTCTCCCGAGCTTTACCTTAAACATTGGACCAAAGAACATGAGATAGAACTTTTGGCAACAAAGCTGGAAACAAAAAACGGGTATTTAACAGGCAACTTTGCTTCTCCAAACTGTTTTGGTCCTGAAAAAGTCCGCAGACTTTCTGAAATTCTCAATTTCAGCGATTTTTCTGAAATTCATGTTTACGGCGATTCCCGGGGCGACAGAGAAATGCTTGCAATGGCAACCCGCCCCTGCCTGCTTCCCAGTAAGACTTCTATTGCTGAAAACATTTTTATAAAGGCATAGAGAGCTGTTTTATCCACAGATGAACACAGATGAGGGCAAAATTGGTGAAAAATTCTTTTCACCAATTTTGTTAAAACGAATATCTTCTAAGCGACTATAAACAGCCGAAACTACGTTATTTTAAAAAAAAGAGAGCTTCTCTTCGATTGAAAAGAAACCCTCTTTTAAGCTGAATTTATTTGTTAAATCTTTTTATCAGGTTTTTCAGGTATCTGGGGTTTCACTACTCCCTACCCCCTACGCCCTACTCCCTAGATCAGATTGCTCCCTGATCTGCCATGGCTTCGGCAACTTTCATGAAGCCGCCGATGTTGGCGCCTTTAACATAATCTACCTTGCCATTATCCTGCTTACCGTATTGGTAGCAAACATCATGGATGCCCTTCATAATGCCTCTGAGTTTTTTGTCTACTTCCGCAGCGTCCCAAGACATTCTGATGCTGTTTTGGCTCATTTCAAGACCGGAAGTAGCAACACCGCCGGCATTAACAGCTTTTCCAGGAGCAAACTCTATATCTTGCTCTCTGAGATATTCTGCCGCTTCAAGAGTGCAGCCCATATTTGAAACTTCCAGAATCATTTTGCAGCCGTTTTTCATAAGGGTTTTAACATCATCAAGGTTGCATTCGTTCTGAATAGCACATGTCATAGCTACATCACAAGGAACGACCCAAGGTTTCACACCTTTGTGGAAAGTAGCGTTTTTGAATTTATCTGAGAAATCTTCGGCTCTGTCTCTGCAAGACGCACGCATTTCGAGCATGTATTCAACTTGTTCTTCAGTCATACCGTCGGGAATATGTACATAGCCGTCGGGGCCGCTTATAGTAATAACTTTGGCGCCAAGCTCAACAAGCTTCTTGGCTACTCCCCAAGCTACTTGTCCAAAACCTGAGACAACAACTTTTTTTCCTTTGAAGGTTTCATTATTGCGTTTGAGAACTTCTTCTCCAAAATAAACAGCACCAAAACCTGTGGCTTCCGGTCTGACAAGGCTTCCGCCCCAAGCAAGGCCTTTGCCTGTAAATGTAGAGGTGAAAGTGTTGGTGAGTCTTCTATACTGACCGTACATATAGCCGACTTCGCGTTTGCCTACTCCAACGTCTCCAGCAGGCACGTCTGTGTCAGGGCCTATGTGTCTGTAAAGCTCGTCCATATAAGATTGGCAGAATCTCATAACTTCAGCGTCTGACTTTCCTTTGGGATCGAAGTCAGCTCCGCCTTTGCCGCCGCCCATAGGAAGAGTGGTAAGAGCGTTTTTGAAAGTCTGTTCGAATGCCAGAGATTTCATTACCGAAAGATTTACAGCAGGATGGAATCTCAAACCGCCTTTGTATGGTCCAATAGCACTGTTGAATTGCACTCTGTAACCGCGGTTAACTTGAATTTTGCCTTGGTCATCAGTCCAAGGCACTCTAAAAATTATTATTCTTTCAGGCTCCACTATGCGTTCCATAATGTTGGCATCAACAAATCTTTTGTTTGCCTTGAAGGTTTCCCATGTGGTGCTCATTACTTCTTTTACCGCATCTTGAAATTCTTTTTCACCAGGATTGCGTTCAACTACACGTTTCATAAACTCGTCAAAACTAAGAGTCGCCATTAAAATCACCCCATATATATATATTTTTTTAGAACAAAAACAATCTATCACTTAACAAATCTCTATTCAATAAATTTATATCAGCAATACATTGTTTTATCTTTTCCGAGCAAGCCTATAGTTTCTTGACAATAAAATGTGTTCAAGTTAAATTTTAAGTATAATATCCTTGGGAGGTCTCTCTTGTCTCCGTATGTAAAGCAAGTTTTTTTTAAATTAACTAACGACAGAGATTCGGAGCTGGAAGCTTGTGAATATCTAGAGAATTTTGCATCTAAATGCGGTTTTGCCAAAGACGAAATAGATGAAATGAAAATGGCCTTTATAGAGGCTATTGTCAACGCGAAAGAACACTCCATAAAAGACACCTCTCAAGATTCCGAAGGCGCGATAAAAGACGATGTCGATATAGGACTCGAATTTGACGGCGAAGATCTTACCATTAAGATTCGCGACTATGGCAAAGGCTTTGACCCTAACAAAGTTGACCCTAACCCCACTCTTGCAAAAAAAATGAATTCATCTTACAAGCGTGGTTGGGGACTAATGCTCATGACTAACCTGATGGACGGCGTTAAAATAAATTCTATGCCTCCACAAGGAACACTCATCACCCTAGTCAAGAAGGTTCCCCAGAACATGACCTTGGATCAAACAGAGCTCCTGGTCGAAAAACGCCGTGTTGAGAGACTCCAATACATTTTAGGCAGTATCATAGACCTTAGTTCTTTCCTGTGCAGAAGCCAAACTCTGCAAAAAGGTCTAAGATCCATGCTCAGAATTCTTTTAGGAACCTTGGGGATAAGCCGAGGAGCTATATATCTCTATGACAGCAAAGCACAAGAATTGAACGCTTACATTGATATTAAGTTCAAATCTGCTGACAAACTTCCCAAAATCAAAATTAACGATAAAACAGAGTTGGACGCTTTACTAGCTTCTGAAAGTGTCAATGTTACAAATGAGCTGACTAAAACCTTCCCTCAGTTTGCAGAAAAATATGCCCCTGAGGAACTGAAAAGAAGCTATCTGCTCAAAATAGACAACACTCTTCACGGAGTTCTTCTTATTGGCAATAAACTCGATGTTTCGGACGAAAGCGATTACGACGAGGATTTCCTAATAATAATGGCTCGAAACATTGCTTCAGCTATACATACTTACCAAATAATGGAGCAGCTGAAGATTTCCAACACCTGTTTAGAACGCACAAACAAAGAGTTAAACGCTCTTAGCTCAACTACTCAACTAATATCGGCAGATCCGGCATTAGAAAAGATTCCTGTAACTCTCAAAAATCTATTCACAGATATGTTTGCCGCAACAAAGTTTTCCTTTGCCTTCTTAGACCCTACAGAGAAAAAGTATATTTTCTCCAAATCTGATCGTCCCAACCTACCAGTAACTCTTAACCTATGGGATTCACCTGTTTCAAAATATGTCATAGAAACCAAAAGACCATTACTGGTAAAAAACATAGACGAAGAGGAAAGATTTGAGTTCACCAGAGCAAACAGCTACTCATCAAAATCTTTCATGATTCTTCCTATTATACTAGACAATGAAGTTACAGCTATAATGAGTCTCACTGATAGGCAAGACAATCACCACTTCACTGAAGAAGATTTTAACTTTGCAAAAATGCTGATATCTCAACTCAGTGTACTAATGAAGAATGCCGACACAACCAGACACGGAATGGTTGACAGCCTTACTGCCTTATATTCAGATGCTTATTTTTATTCTAGGCTTGAACAAGAGATTTATCGTATCAGAAGAACAAATACCAGTCTTTCCCTCCTTCTTATAGCTGTAGACAACCTTGATGAAATTGCCAAAAACAATGAAGCTTTAAATGATGAAATAATTAAAAGCATAGCTTCAAAAATCAAACGAATTGTAAGATTTAACGATATTCCTTGCAGACTCCAAGGCAACAGAATTGCCGTAATCATGCCTGACACGCTCAAAGAGGGTGCTCAAGCAGCTGCCAAAAAGATTTTTGCCAAGATTAAGCAATCTTTGATTGAACATAATGGCAAAACCTACGACATCACTGTTTCTATTGAAACCGAGCTTTACGACAAATCAATGGAACTCACAGCATTTCTTGAAGCAGCCAAAAAAAATCTTTATAACCTTCAAAAAACCGGGGGCGACAGAATAAGCGAATAACATTGTAGCACTCTGTTGCCGAGTTTAATTTTAATTTTCAAATTACACATTACAATTTCTTATTTTATAGAAACACCATACGGTTTACTTCATTAAAACTGGAACTTGTTTCAGAAGCCTTCTGTTTGACTTAGCAACTCTAATGTGCTAAGCTAGCCCTCTGCGCTTTTTTAGTTTTATTAAAAGGCGGATTATTATTTTGAGGTTACAAATGGAAACTGGAATGACTGGTATGGAACAACATACTGAAGTGAAAGAAACACAAACAACTCACACAATCACTCTTAAAGATGGCACCAAACATCAACTCCCCGAGGGTTCAACTCTCTTAACTCTTGCGAAATCGCTTCCCACAGAAGAGAACTTGCCCTATCTCTGTGCAAAAGTTAACAACGACATTTGTTCGCTTGACTACATCCCCACATTTGATTGTAACGTTGAATTTCTCACCTATGAGTCGCAACAAGGAAAAGACTGCTACAAGAGAAGTATTACTTTTGTGCTTGCCAGAGCAATTATAGAGCTCTACAGAAATGCTCGCTTGTCGATAGACCACTCCATAGGCAACGGCTATTACTATGATTTGTTTACGGATGTCCCTGTCTCAGAACAAACTCTGGATTACATAACCAGAAAAATGAATGAGATCATAGATAAAGACGAGCCATTCGGCAAGAAAGTTGTTTCACGCTCTGAAGCTATCAACATCTTCAAAAAAGAAGGCTATCCGGAAAAAGCCAGACTTCTTAAAAACATTAACAACGACCACATAGGTATAATTTCCTGCTGGAAATACATAGATCTGGATTTCGGAGTTATGGTGCCTTCTACCGGCTACCTTAAAGTTTTTGACCTTAAGCAATATGCTTCTGGTTTCCTTCTTCTTTTCCCCGATCCCAAAAATCCAGGAGTTCCTTCTGAACCTAGAAGACAGCCTAAAATATTTGAAGCATACCGCGAGAGCAAAAACTGGGGTAAAATCCTCGAAGTCAATAATGTCGGCAGACTCAACGAAATCATAAAAGACGGAAGCATATCAGACTTCATAAAAACTGCAGAAGCTCTGCACCAAAAGAAAATCCAACAGATAGCTGATGAAATTTGTGCCAAAAAGACAGTAAGAATCGTTTTGATCGCAGGTCCTTCCAGCTCTGGAAAAACCACTTTTAGCAAACGCCTTGGCACAAGCCTTAAAGTCAATGGTTTACGCCCTGTCACACTCTCTCTGGATAACTACTTCCTTGACCGCAAGCACACTCCCAGAGATGAATCAGGCGACTATGACTTTGAATCAATCTATGCTCTGGATTTAGATCTTTTCAACGAACAACTCAATCTTCTCTTGGCCGGCAAAGTTGCAGAAATACCTGAATTCGACTTCTACACAGGACACAGAAAACCAGAAGTTGATCCAATGAGAATCAATGACGACCAGATTATTATAATCGAAGGTATTCACGGACTTAATGATGAGCTGACCAGAAGTGTTCCGGCAGAGCTTAAGTATAAAATATACATCAGTGCTCTTACACAGCTGGTTATCGACGATTACAACAGAATAGGTACAACTGAAACCAGACTGATTCGCAGAACCGTACGCGACAGAAAATATCGAGGCTATTCAGCAGATGAGACAATCAGCCGCTGGACATCAGTTCGCAGAGGAGAAGAATCCAATATATTCCCCTTCCAGGAATGTGCAGATACAGTCTTCAACTCAGCTGTGCCTTATGAGTGGGCTGTTCTTCGCCAAATGGCAGAGCCCCTTTTCTGCGAGATATCTCCTGAAAGCCCCAACTACTACTTAGCAAGACACGTTCTTCGCTTACTCTCCTTCTTCTCTCCTCTCGATCCTAAAGAAGTCCCCCCGACCTCTATTTTGAGAGAGTTTATTGGAGGCAGTTCCTTCAAGTATTAAGTTTTCATTGAAAGCTTGTCTTGATAACCGTAAAAGCAATGGCGCCACTCAAGATGAATGCTAAAGAAAAGAACATTCTGAATTTGAGACCCATGCTTGAAAAGGTTCTGAAAAATTTTTCTGCGAGGGAAAGGATTCCAACAGATCCTATTCAGTTCCCTCGCAGTTTTTATGAACAAAAGAAACCTCAGGCTGAAATTGAAGCTATAGCTTTTTTTACAGCTATGCTCTCCTATGGTTCCGCAAAGCAATTTACCGCTAAAGTCGCAGAGATTCTCAAAAAATGTGACAATAATTTTTTCGGACTTATTACATCTGCTAATAAAGCTGAAAAATTTGATTGGCCAAACTACAGATTCAGCACTTCAAATGATTTAAAATTCTTCGCTATAGCTCTAGGCAATATTTTCAAAAAAAATGGAACTCTAGAAAACCTATTCTTAAAAGGTTTTGAAGACAACAAAGAATTATTAGATGGTATCTCTTCAGTTTATGCTGCTCTTATATCAGAGCTCTTAAAACTGCACGACAAAGAAAGTTTAACCCTGGGATTAAAGCATTTGCTTTCAGATCCTGCTAAAAAGAGTTGCCTTAAACGCTGGATGATGTTTTTACGTTGGATGTGCAGACCAGATGACGGTGTCGATATGGGTCTTTGGAAAAAAGTCTCGCCTTCCAAACTTATCATACCCCTTGACGTGCACATTAGCAGAATTTCCAGAAATATAGGTCTCACTAACCGAACTGCAAACGATCTTGCAACAGCACAAGAAATCACAGCCAACTTGGCGCTTCTTTCTCCCGAAGATCCTGTTAAATATGATTTTGCACTCTGCCATTTAGGCATATCAGGCAAGTGCACAGACGGTAAAAACGAAGCCTTATGCAGACAATGTTATCTCGTTGAGGTTTGCTCTAAGACGCTATCCTTTAGATAAACCTTTTTTAAACCACAGAACACAGATTTACATAAATGTGTCAAAATGGTTCAAAATAACTCGGAATGCGAGCCAATTCTCAAAAGAATAAGAAGCAATTTATCATCAATAATTTCATATATCAGTAGCCAGTCGCTTTCCAAATGACATTCTCTTGCTCCTTTAAAGTTACCGGTTAGAAAATGGTCTCTATACTTTTTGGAAAGCTCTTCGCCTGATGCTAACTTTTCGATTATTTCAAATAAAAGGTCTAGGTTCTTCCCTTGTTTTTGCGTTAATTTCAGATCTTTCTTAAACCTAGTTGTAAACCTAACTTCATATTTCATACATCAAGAGCCGATTTAAGTTCTTCCATAGATCGATAGCCCTTGGCACTCGGGTCTTTGGCTATGTGCCTGCCCTCCTCTATTGCAGCTAGAGTTGTTTCATTAGGGCAACCCAAGCTAAGATTAAAAGGGATGCCATTATTGCGGATACAGGCTCGCAAAAAAATATTTACAGCTGTCGTCATGTTGATACCCAAATCTGCATAAATTTTTTCAGCCTGCTTTTTTACTAAACTGTCTATACGAATATTTAAATTTGTAGATGACATACAAGGCCTCCTATTTTATTTTAGATAATTATCAACACATCGTCAATACAGTGTAAAAAGTTATATTCTATTTTTATTTGCAAGCTAACATAACAAAGGCAGAAAGATATGCCAAACTGCAGAAAGATAAAGAACAGTTATTTATTAAGAGCTTAAAGCAGTTGTTTGTTTGAGAGATTGAATTCTAACAATTCAACTCGCCACTCATCACTGGTTTAGGCGACACCCTACGCCCTACCCTCTGTCCCCTAATTTTGCAGTTGGATATTAGCTGATTCAAGCAATATTCCAATTGAGTGAAGAAGTTTAGAATAAGCTAGTTTTGCATCAACTTCCGCTTTAAGTTTCGCATGTTTGGCAGCAGTTAAGTCTCTTTGAGCCTGCATTACTTGGAAAGCAGTTGTTTTTCCGACATTGAAATAAACTTCTTCAACTCTGAGTTTTTCAGCTTGTTTTGACAATGAGGCATTAGTAGCCGATATCTGTTCTTTGCTTTTAAAATACTCTATATAAGCCTTGGCAACATCTTCAATAATCATGTTTTTCAAATTCTCAGAAGCCAGCTTTTGCTTTTCCAAAGAGAGTTCGGCTCTTTTTAAAGAAGCTCTTTCAGAGCGTCTGTTTAATGGACGTTCATAAATAAACCCCGCAGAAGCTTCATAAGGATCAACTGAAGAAAAGGAAGGATGTGCTGAACCGAAAGATCTTGAATAACCTGTTTTACCCAAGTTTATAAAAAAGTCCAAGCGTGGCAGCATACCATTTTTGGTTGCTACTACTTCTAATTCATTTTTCTCTAATTGGGCTTCCATTTCTTTTAACTCAGGACGATTCTTCAGAGCTCTCTCTAAAGCTTCTTGTATTGTAAAGGGAAGTTCTGGAGCTTGAGGAAAATCTATTATCTGAGGAAAAGTCAGGCTAGCGTTGAGCTTGCTGATTCCCAATAATCTATTCAAAGATACGGCTTGAAGAGCAACTCCTGATTGAGCATCAATCAGGTCTTCTTCTCTTATAGCCAATTCAGCTTCTGAAGCCGCCAAATCAGACTCTGGTTTATCTCCTGCTTTAATACGCTTTCTAAGCTCCATTACTTGAGTTGCTGCCAGCTTCTTTGACTCTTCCACTATATCCAGTTGTTTGACGCTCAAGTAGTAGTTCCAATATTGTCTTTCAACATTTGAAACAAAAGAAGAAAGATAAGCATTAAACTCATGTTCTGAAATTTGATAATCTAGTTCAGCTCTTCTGAGAGAAACCAAGTTTACTTCTTTAGAACCGCCTTTTTTTAAGGGTTGAGTTAAATTAAGATTTAGAGAATGAGAGTGCACTGAAGGTTGAACTCCCCTATCTCTTCTAGCACTGTATCCAATGGTTGTTTTCAACCCTGAAGCATTCTTTTTGACAACTTCAGCTGAAGCTGAATTAGAGTTTGATGAGTTTTTTCTGAAAGTTGTGTCTTGGAGAGTCTCTGTATTTCTGCTAGAAGCAGAAACTGATGCAGAAAAGGAAGGAGCAAAAGCTGCTTTTTCAGTTTCTATTCTTGTTTTAGCAACAATTGGTGAAATTTTTTCTATTTTTAGAGACTCATTATTCTCCAACGCAATTGAAATAGCAGAACTCAGAGAAAGGTCATCTCCCTGATAGGTTTTCTCATTGATGATCTCTTTCTTAAAAAGCCAGTTAAATTGTTTCTCTTCTGCGAACAGACATTTTTCGCCTTTTCTGTCGCAAAACTCTTGGGCAAAACCTTTAATAAGGGAGATGAAGAAAAACAAAAAGATAAAGAGAGCAAGTCTGAGTCTTACGTATGTTATAGAGTTTCTGCAACAATTCATCTTTTCAAGCATTTTCAAGTTCTCCTGCTTTGTAGGGTCTATTTTTGTAGAGTTCATGGTAAATAATGGGTATTACAAACAAAGAAATTAAAGTAGCAAAGCTTAGGCCGCCTATAACAACTACAGCCATTGCAGCCTGCATTTCACCGCCTTCGCCGCTGCTTATAGCTAAGGGCACCAAACCCAAAATAGTGGTTAGAGTTGTCATAAGTATAGGTCTTGTTCTATTTTTGGATGCTTCCTGAACTATCTCGGAAAGATTTCGTTTTCCATCTTTATTTTCTCGCCTAAGGTCATTTATATGGTCTACAAGGACAATAGAGTTATTGACAACTATCCCCGCAAGCATAATGAAACCGATAAAGGCTTGAACGTTAAAACTTGTCTTAGTGAGATACATAAACAGGATTCCTCCTATCAGAGAAAGAGGAACAGTGGTCATAACTATCAGCGGATCTATCAATGATTCATATTGAACAGCCATAACCATAAAGACTAGAAAAACAGCTAGAAGGAAGCTTATGGCTAAGTCCCTGTATGATTTTTGCTGTTCTTCATAATCGCCCGAAATGATCACGCTGAAATTAGGCGGCAATGGAAGATCGTGAAGTCTTTCTTGAACATCTTTAATAACATCTCCGACAGCACGTTCAGCTATATTAGCTGTTACAGTTATAATTCGTTCTTGGTCACGTCTTTGAATAGAAGTAGGCCCTAGTGTTTCTTTGATATAGGCTGCATTTTTAAGAACTACCGGATTGCCGCCTGAACCCATAACAAGCATGTTCAAAATATTTTCTAAGCTTAAGCTTTCTGCATTCTCTGCCTTAAGGATAATAGCATACTCGTTGCCATCTTCTCTCAAATAACCAGCTGTTCTGCCACCTATCAAGGTTTCCAAAAAACTGGAGATTCTTGAAACAGTCAATCTTTGATCCGCTGCCTTGTCTCTATCTATTATAATGGAACGTTCCCTGACTCCCTTATCTCTGGAAAGGCGAGCATCTGTAATTCCATCTATAGTTTCAAGCAGATTTTTTACTTCTTCTGCGAGCGCATTGGCTGTCTCTATATCATAGCCTCTGACAACCAGCTCCAAGTTGTCACCACCAGAAGAGCCTCTAACACGAAACATACCTCTGGCTCCCCTAGTGCGAATAGTAGCTCCAGGAATGTTTTGCAGCTTCCTGCGCAAATCGTTGGCTATTTCATCACTGCTGCGGCTTCTTTCTTTTTCTTCTACAAGAGGAATTCTTATACTCGCGTTGGTCATACGTCTACCTTTACCGCCATCCGCAAATATTATTTCTGCTTCAGGAACAGACTCTCTGGCTATTGCCTCTGCTTGATATGCCATTTTTTCCAATACAGGTAAAATTGTTCCATCTTCTGCTTCAATGGTAATATTGACCTCGCCCTCGTCTGCTGTAGGCATCAATTCTTTATTTACCGTAATTCCTGCAAATATAGAGAATCCAGCTAGAACACCCAATACAGCAAAAACCAAGACTTTGTTATTAAAGAATAAAGAGAAAATCTTTCCTTGAATGCCAGTGATTAGAGCGTGAAATTTTTCAGCAAATTTCTCGCCGCGAGTCTTTTCATCTCCTTGTGTCGCAAGCAATAAAGAAGAAAGCATAGGAACAATAAAAACAGCCATAACCATCGAACAAAGAAGTGAAAAGCCAATAACCCATGCCAACTGTTTAAACATTACTCCTGTCATGCCTTCTGTAAAAACCAAAGGCAAAAACACAACAACTGTTGTAAGAGTACTGGCTATCAGAGCCATTATAACTTCGTTTGCGCCTTTAACCGAAGCATTTATTTTATCATGCCCCATTCCTCTATATCTAAAAATATTCTCCAGAACAACAATCGAGTTGTCGACAAGCATGCCCACGCCTAGAGCCAGACCTCCCAGAGACATTATATTTAGAGTAAATCCATAGAAATACATCAAAGCAAAGGTAATAATAACAGAAGCAGGAATTGAAATGGCAATAATCAAAGTCATTCGCCAATTCATCAAGAAAACCTGCAAGATTATTACGGCGAGAAGACCTCCCATGAGAGCCGAAGAAGTAACGTTTTCTATAGCGCGCTTAATAAACAAGGAAGAATCAACAACTGTTGTAATATTAAGCTGAGGAATTTCCTGATTAATCTGCTCCATTTCTTTCTTTACAGCCTCAGCAACTGCGACAGTATTACTTCCCGATTGCTTGTTGATCATTATAGTGATCCCAGGCTTTCCGTCTATTCTCAAAAAGCGCTGTCTTTTTCTCCAAGTATCTTTGACAGTGGCTATATCTTTAAGCCTGATTATATTCGAACCCTTTTCGGCAACAGCTAAATTAGCTATTTCTTCCAAGTTGTCGAATTCCCCTAAAGTTCTCAATCTGAACTCATAGATTCCAAGCTCTACGTTGCCTGCAGGAGCGTCCATATTTTCTGATCTGATTCTGGAAATAACGCTGTCCGGAGCAATCTTCATTGCGCGCATTTTATCTATATCTAAAGCTACATGAATTTCTCGGACATCTCCGCCTGCAGCTTCAACCGCTGCTACTCCAGGAATACGCTCAAAACGGTATTGAATTCGCTGCTCAACCAACTCCAGCAACTCTCTTGTATCAAGGTCGCCGTAAACACCTAGAACTATGACAGGAGAAGCATCTGAGTCAAATTTACGAATCATGGGACGGTCAACATCATCAGGAAGCCGTCCAATAACTCGATCTATCTTGTCTCTTACCTCGTTTGCAGCTTCATCTATATCTGTACCCCAAGTAAAAGAAAGTCTGACATTGCTTCTGCCCTCAGAAGAAGCTGCATTGATTTCCTCTACCCCAGAAATAGCTGCTACCGCTTGCTCTATGGGTCTTGTTATGAGAGTCTCAATTTCTTCAGGACCGGCATTTGAGTAGGAAGTAGAAATTATAAGCATCGGATAGGTAATATCCGGCATAAGATCTATTGGAAGCTTTCTGAATGCTATAAAGCCAAAAAGCAGAAAGATCGATAAAATCATTGTTACGCCTATCGGGCGTTTAACAGCTGTTTCGACTGCACTCATTTGGAGACTCCCTGCTTTTTTTGGCCAGTCTTGCCAGCTTCTGCTTCAGAGGTCTTTTTTGAAGTCTCTCCATCTGAAGTCTTCATTTTTCCTTCGCCTTGTTTTCCTCTTTTTCCGTCTGACTTGGCACCCGCTTCTTGTATTCCGCCGATATTTACAGCAGCACCGTCTTCAAGAAGGTGATAACCCAAAGTTACAATCTCGCCAAGATTCTCAGGCTCTGTTATTTCTATATATTTGCCTGTAGAGTAACCGGTTTTTACGGGAACGAACTTGGCATTTTTTCTGTCCGGAGTTATTTCAAAAACTCCTTGAACCCCTCTGCGGTTAACCAATGATATAGCAGGAACGGTCAGAACATTTTCATGTGTATCATAGATTACAACAGCATTTACAAAGATACCTGGCTTAAGAAGATAATCAGGGTTTTCAAGTTCTATCTCTGCCCTAGCCTGTCTTGAAGCAACATCAAGCATAGGAGCAAGCCTTGCTATGCGGCCTTTAAATTGCTTATCAGGATAACTGGATGAAGTTACAAAAACCTCCATGCCATTTTTTAGCTTATGATAGTCTAACTCTGTGACATCAACCGCTATGATAAGAGTCGCTATATCAATTATAGAAACCAAAGGAGAGTTTGTATTGGCCATTCCTCCTTCTGAAAGAAACTTTTCAGCTATCAGTCTTTCTTCTGAGCCATCTGTCCAAACTGCGTCTATCTTTGTATAGGCAAGCCTTAATTCTGCTTGTTTAACGGCTGTCTGGGCCTGTTTAACTTGAGCCGCATTTACAAGATTTCTCGCTTTTCTGCTATCATAAGCTGCTTCCGCTTGTTCCAAATTGCTCACTGAAGCAATTTTTTGCTTGTGCATCGTTTGAATTCTTTGCAGGTCTTTCTCTGCTGTTTTCAAAAGAGTCTCACTCTCTTTATAGTTGGCTTCAGCTATTTCCAAAGAGGCATTAGCTTGCTCCAAAGCCAGGCGATATTCATCGTCTTCAAGTTCTGCCACAAGAGCGCCGCTTTTAATTGTGTCGCCAAGTTTATAATTCAAACTTTTAATTCTGCCCGAGACCCTTGGAACTACATTAAACTTGCTGTAAGGCTCCGCTGAACCGAAAAATTCGCCCAAGTCTCTCATATCGCGTCTTGAAGCCATTTCTGTTTCAACAGCTGTAGCCACACTGCCTCCCCTGTCGCCTCTTGAACCTGAGGGACCTTTTTTAGCTGAAGAAGACTTGTTATAATAATCAAAAGCAAAGTATGAAAGCAGAAGAAAAACGAGAAAAATAACTATTATCTTTTTCACAATAACTCCAATTCTATTAATCAATATATCTCTGGTTCAGTCACTAGTTTTGAGAAATCTTAGATCTTAGATCTTAGCATCCCAGCAAGCAAGTTTCAATACTAAAAATCGCAAATATCACTGGTTATCTTTGTCTAGAGGAATAGAAAGACTCTCAGAACGTAAGTTTTTTTGATGTATATAAATCAAATAAACAATAGAAATCATTGGCGGAACAATCAATAAAGCTTCTTATATACTTATATAAAAACTCTATTGATAAATCTGAAATAAGAAAAAGCGGCTGGTTTTACCCAAGCCGCTTTTTTCTATTCTAAGACCTATTTTGCAGGGGTCTTAAAAGCTTTTTGAAGCTTATATTTGTTGTATTGCCTCGTTATGCGTATTGTTCTCTAGTTATATTAATCTCCCATTTCATAGAAGCGGTCGATTTCGTCCATTGCTGGAGCTCTTCGCGTATTCTGTATAGACATATCTTTTGGCGCTGTCAATTCGTCAGGACGAAGATCACGAACTGTAGGCTGTGCAGGTTCTTCAACTATCACTTCAGGTCTCTGGGTTTGTGTTCTGCCACTATTTCTGTTGCTAGTACGATTTGTGGAACGGTTAGTACGGCTTCTGTCCTGAGTTATTGGCCGTGACTGTGCTCCATTTCTATCGCTCTGTCGCCTAGGCTGAACCACTCTATCACTGAATGGGTCCGCTGTTGCTCCGCCAGTTTCAAACTGGAATCTTTCATTGGTGCCAGTACGATTGCCGGTTCTCGCAGGTTCTGCACGCTGAGCTTCCCTGAGCTCTGCTTCTCGACGTTTAGCTGCCAATTCAGCTTCATATTCATTCAAATCGCTGGCAATATTTCTTAGACCGCCTCTTGCTGACTGAACAATGTCTACAGCATTAGCAACCCCGCCAGGAATTCTGCCAGCCACATTATCTAAGAAGTCATCAACTCTGGCAGCCCCGCGAGTAATTCCGCCTGGCAGATCCGGATTTTGTGCTATAGACTGAGCTACACCCCTGACAGAATTAACAACATTGACCGCATTGGAAATAAAGCGAGGAGCAGCCTCTATAACCCTTCCCAAAAAACCGTCAAGCCTTCCAGCTACATTGGCTACTACTCCTACTATATTCTCGATGAAACCTATAACTTGAGCACAACCAGTCAAAGTAAAAGTCATCATGAGAAGAAGAACAACTAAACTAATAGACCTTAATTTTCTTTTCATATTATTTACTCCTGTATTTACACTACTAAGTAATACGAACAGTTTTTCCGAAACGTTGCACTATATTTGCTTTTTTTATTTCTTCTAATTTTCCTTAGTCAAACTGTGCCAATTTAGGCTAGGAGCCTTCACAGCAAAATTTGTATTTAAATAATCTGGACAAACTAAATCAAAGAAGTCTGCTAAAACGATATCTTTTTGATTTTTAGTCAGTTTTTCCATAGTGAGTTTTGCATTTGGATTATGCTTAACAACATCTACCAGTTGAAGAGTCACAAAAAAACCTTGAACATATCTTTCTGTTCCAGGCAAATTCAAGGAAACTGGCTTGATTTCAAAATAGTTTACTTGCTCACTCAATACTTTCTCTGTTTTTTCACCTTGAAAAGTCTCTGTTCTGGAGAGAGTATAAAAAGGCTCATTTGGGTCGGAAGACTTTTTTAAACTGTACACAATTTGAGCTACTGAAGTATAGTTGGTCTCGTGCAATTTTTCTGAATTGTCATCATCTTTTAAAAGTATTTTATCCAAGGCTTCATGTGAAGGATATGTGTAAAAAACATATTCATCTGGCGGATTTGCAGCTGCCGATACGTACATTGTATCTGTAATATTATAAAGGCTATTAAAGTTAATTTGATAAGCAGAAACCTTCAAATCCGCATAAACTTGTTTCATTATATTACGGGCTTTTAAAGTCACATCGACCCTTGCCATACCCTTAAGCGAAGTGTCAGTTCCGCTTCTCAGTATGTTATAAAAAGGTACAGTAATCATAGCAAGCAACATAACAACAAGCATGATTTCAATAAAAGTCACACCTTTATTTTCTATTATCTGTCTCACCTTATGTTTCTCGCCACAATTCCAGAAAGCTCAAGTAACGGCTTTACTATAAACTTTGAGATTTTTTTATTCTCCACAGGGTAAATGTTGACTGTTATTTTAACAAAAGGCACTCTTTCATCTTTTTTGCCCTTATCATGTTCCAAAAGTATCTCCCGTTCAAAGTTTTCCGCATCAATTGGATATTGCATCTGATCGCCCAGTTTGCATTTTACAGCAGTTCGCATGTCTTTACCTATAGGATATTCCGCAATACCTATTTCTTCTCTTTCAGCCAATTCAGCTAAAACGTCATAACCCAAGGTTCTGTATACTTCTATAGGTTCGCGCGCTAAAGAGAATGCCATCATTTCATAGTAGGCATTCATAGATGTGCGAGTATTAGCTCGATTTAAAGAAAAGTAAGCCACGCTAGCCAAAGAAAGAAAGATCAATGCTATTAAAATTTCTGGCATAGTGAAAGCTTTAGAATTTTTTCTCAAGTTCATATACCCTCATCTTCGGCTCTTTCAACTACTCTCTCAAAGGTAATTACTGGAGCAAGGTGTACTAAATTTAAGTTTTTAGAATTAAGCCTTTGATCATAAATAATTTCGCTCTTATTAGAATTTGTTCCCCAATAAGGCATATTATCAACAAGAACAGCTCCACGAAGTTTCATGTTTTTTTCTATTTCAAGCAAGGTGTCATTATAGCTTCGTCTTTTTGACATAGCCACTAAAACAGCATTTATTTCTTCTTCTGTTTGAACATAAATAATGCCTTGATGGGTATAAGGAGTGCACATGAAGACACAAAGAGCATTGTCATTAGCTCGTGTTACAGAAGAGTTTATGCGTATGTAGTTTGCAATTATACCGCCTTGTCCGACTATTTCAAGCGGCTTTTTCTCGCCAAAGTCTGTTATAAAGGCGGAAAAATCTTTATCTTCTTCTGGCAACAATTCAATAAAGCCATCAAGTTTTAATATATTTTTGTCTGATGTTCGCTCCAAGAACCCCGCTGTTTCAAGCTCAGAGAGGCGTAAGCCGCGCCTTGAGTAAAGTTGAAAGTTCGCAAAAGGAGGAGGAACCTTATATAACTCATTTGTCTCGCCAAAAGAAGTATTCAAGGGTTTATTATTTAAATCACGAAAGTAATCCTGATTGAAAGTGCCATCTTCCGGAAGATACTTTTCATCAATAGCGAGTCTAAGGAATCTGTCTTTTGCGTTATTATTCCAAAGGTCTCTTAATACATCAAACTTCATATCTCCACCCAAACCTTGTACTGAAAAAGCATTGTTATCTATAGATGCTATTTGCTGCTTTGCCAATTTTTCCACAGCGCTGGCCGCTTCTCCCAATGAGCCTATATTTACAGTCTCAGTTTTTGTGGTTAGACCTGCTTTATAAGAATAGGTTACTGTCATTTGAGATATATCAAGAGTAATGTATCTATAATACATGTAGTTTCTGCTTACCGGAGAAGTAAAAATTTGGCTTAAGCGATCAGCTTTAACAGGTTGTCCTTCGAATAAAAAGCTCATCTGAGGGTTATAAGTGCCTGGAAAAATTGCCATGAGATCTGGAGAATTAGAGGGAAACTGATTTTTAGCGAGCAGATAGTATGAAGTCATAGCCGCTATAATGCGAAGATTGCTTGGAATCTTTCCATCCTTAGCCTGGGGTTCTGCAGTAAAGAAATCTTTCATTAAAGGCCGCTTTACTTCATAAACATGAGCTTTGTAACCAGATGCGCTTATAAAATTTCCGCCTTTTTCGGAAACAGCTTGCCTTACAGCATCTAAAAAAGCCGGGAAGAAGGCATCAATATTAGATTTATTCAATTCATCTATTTTTACCGGCGATTCATCAAGATTAACCAAGGGATTGTCCTTGGGGAGGTTGAAATATAAGAGTTCTCCTATCCTTGTCTTCTGCTCATGAGTCCATCTGGTAGCAAAAGCAACTTTTCCAAAATTTTCGGAAGAACCAGTATCAACGGTTATGTCCAGAGCAGAGGACATAGCGCCGAATTCTCGGGAATCATCAGGATTTCCAGGGTTAAGAGAAGCTCCTTGCAAGCTGTTGAAATTGTCAGATGCATTTCTTACAAATAAAACATAATCAAGCAATTGATTGCCATTATAACGTCCTGAATCTCTGTAAGCAGGATCTTGTTTGTCAGACATCATTGTAATTACTTTATAATCGTAGTGTCTGATGACAGTAGCTAAGCCACCGCTTAAATGCTTGCCTTTCTCCTCCTTCTCAGGCTGAACAACAGTCTTAATCTCCAAAGTGCCTATGCCTTCTCGATTATTGGAAAAAGATACGCCTTCATGATTAGTGTTTTTGAAATCTGCTATCCTGAAAGTAGTTTTCAGAAGCATTTTCTTAGGCAAAAGATTGTTTTCCGTCTGAGGAGTTTTAATCTCTATTTCTTTGTTTCTGGCTTCTTGTGTGAGAACAGCTTGGTAATAATCAGTTGGGCTGTCTCTAAAAATAAATGAGTTTTTAAGAATAGAAAAAGCTTCGTCTTGAGCTGAGAAAGCAAGCTGTCTGGCAATCTCCGCTTGCATAAATCTATAAGAAGAATACTTTGATTGTTGGCTGACTGTAAAAAAGTGCATAACAAGAATAGATAAAACCATAAAAACCAGCAAAGCTAACATTATAGCCATACCAGTTCTACGTCCAGTTACTTTATTTATACTTGTTATCTTCAAATTATCTGCCCTCTTGCAAGATGACAAATCAAAAGAAAATTTGTTATATTCTTCCAACGATACTTCGAATTATACTAAATTTTGCTATATTACACAAAGTGTTGTACAATCCAAACTGCATCATGTGGAAATTACAGTCTGAAAGGCACCTGAGCCATGATTGAAGAAATTACCTTAAGTATTCTGGATAAACTGAAAAGCTCGGATTTTTTAGAAAATGAGCAGGCAATCTCCAAACTGGAAGAAGTCTTGCAGGTTCAAAACTCTCAGAATCAGAGACGAATCATAGCTGCTGTTTTTCCAGTAGCTGTTTCCTCCAAACATGAAAGTATCCAGAAAAAAACAGTTCAGACTGTTTCAGCATATCCGACAGTTCTTAAGAGCGTTCTATCGCCATTTAGACTCTCCAATCAACCGCAAGTCAGATTTTGGGCTTACTTTACTCTAATAGAACTTGGCTTTTTAGAAGAAAATGAGGTTTACCAGCTTCTGAACAGCAAAGAAAGTGATGAAATTAGAATCACAGCCATTGACAAAGTAGGCAAGTCCGATACTCCTGAAGCAATAAAAGCCCTGCTGCCACTAATAACAGACCCCAGCTGGTTGGTAAAAAATGCTGTAAAGCAACTTTTAATATCTAAAGGCGAAGGCATATACCCTATCATCCAAGAATTTTTCCAAACCTCTTCCACAATAGCAAAATACGAGTGTATGAAGCTAATTCCTTTGGTGGTTAAAAACTCAGCAGGCCCCTTATTTCAAAAAATGCTTGAGAGCGACCCGACAGGCTATCTTAAACCCTATATTGCAGCCGCTTTTGGCGAAATGTGCGGCGAAATCGCAATCAAACACTTAATTGAATTTATAAATGACGACTCAGATATACTCAGGGAAGAAGCATTAAAAGCTCTATGCAAATGGAGAGAGCAGGCCCTCAAACCCTTGCTCTCCGTTTTCGCTTCATCAGCGAGACATGCAAAACTAATTATAATGCGTTATCTGGGCATCACCATGGGAATAAAAGTCGTAGAGTTTTTGAAAAACACTTTCAACCGTACAGACATGGATACGGCCTATTTTATACTAACCGCCTATTCTGAAGTCAGAAGACCTGAAATAGTGCCGGAAATAATTAAGTATCTTAATAGCGACATAGTCTTTATACAAAACTATGCAAAATCTGTCTTGGTAAGCTTAGGTGTAATATCACTTGAACACCTATTAAGAATACTTGATGATGAGAATCCTCAATTGACAATTCAAGCAATCGAGGTGTTGGGAGAAATCGGCTCAAGCGATGCTCTGAGGCCTCTTCTCTACATGATAGACAACTCCAAAGTGGCTCTGATAAAAATCTGTGCCATAGAAGCTTTCGCAAAATTGCAAAACTTTGATCTTATGGCTAACATGCTGCTTTTAAAGTTGAACGACCGTGATACTACAATAAGATACACAATAGTTGAAGCTTTATCTAAACATCCGCGTGAAGCATTTCTTAAAGATCTTGTGCTTTCCTGCTTTGACAGAGACAAAGACATTGCCTACTGGTCAAGAGAAATATTCAAAAGACGCGATTATCCAGGTATTTCATCGTTTCTATACCTTTACGACTCCTCTACAGAGTTAGAACAAGAAAAGTTTGTAAATACAGTATCAAAATACTCGCCAGAACAGTTGGACGCCCTTCTAAAGGAAGGAAGCATAACCCATGAAATTATGTCCGATGTCACGGTTCAAAAGAAAGTTTTAAGACCTTCTGCTATAATTGGAGCTCTTTCCAGCATGCGAGACCTTTTGAACTACCTAAGAGAAGTAAAAGGTTCAGACCTTCATCTGACATCAGGCTTGCCTCCTTCTATTAGAGTCAGCGGCGAGCTTATAAGAACTCAAGCGGAAACAGTCACCCCTGAAAAAAGCCGTTTCCTTCTTTATTCCATTATGAATGAAGAACAAAAACGCGTTTTTGAACAAAGGATGGAACTTGACTTTTCACACGAAATTGAAGACGGAACACGCTTCAGAGTTAACGTCTTTATGCAAAAGAATGGTATGGCCGGAGTTTTCAGGATGATTCCTAATTCTGTGCCAACATTCAAAGAAATAGGTCTTGACGAATCTATCAGCGAGCAAATCTGCTCTAACAAGTCAGGACTGGTCTTGGTTACAGGCGCAACAGGCTCAGGTAAATCAACAACATTAGCCGCATTAATAGACCATATCAACAGAACAGCCTACCAACATATAATGACAATTGAAGACCCAATAGAATTTATCCACCCCCATAAAAGATGTGTGGTTAACCAAAGAGAACTGGGCTCTAATACGCTTTCTTTTGAAAACGCTTTGAGAAGCGCGTTACGTGAAGACCCTGACGTAATCTTGGTAGGAGAAATGCGTGACCCTGAAACCATGAAACTCGCTTTAACCGCCTCTGAAACAGGCCACCTTGTTTTCTCTACTCTTCACACCAACTCCGCTTATGAATCTGTAAACCGCGTTGTAGGAAGCTTTCCAGGAAACATTCAAGAAATGATCAGAATGCAGCTGTCCACAACACTTAGAGCTATTATCTCACAAAGACTGGTACCTGCATACCTTGCCGATGGCCGAGTATTGATTTATGAAGTCCTTATAGGCACTCTTCCCATAAGAAGATGTATAAGAGATAACAAACTTGAACAAATCACCTCTTTGATGCAAACCGGCACAGAAGATGGCATGATAACTCTTGACAAATGCTTAGAAAATGCTGTCATAGCAAGGAGAATTTCTTACGATGAAGCCTATAGGCATGCAAATGACAAGAAAAACTTCAAGGAAACTTTGGGACAAAGATATTCTTCTGGCGGACCAATAATGGATTCTTCCCCCACATCGCCAAAGCACTAAACTCCAAGGAATCAGGGCTTAGCTGAAACACAGCGCTAATATTCAATTCCTGGGCGTGCTTCTTGTCCTTCGTCAAAATAATGTTTGGTCTTTTTCATAGTGGTTACAAGATCAGCTTTGTCCAGAATCATTTGATTGTCTGTTCTGCCCGTCAATACAAGCTCTATTTTGCCGTCATAGAGTTCCAGGAGTCCCAGAATATCCTCGGTTGAAAGAAGACCGTATGATTCAGCTGAAAGAATTTCATCCAATACTATAAGATCATATTTCTTATTTTTGATGATGTCTTTCGCATATTCAATCCCAAGTTTGGCTTCACGCTTATCAGCTTCTGTCACTCCGAAACGGAATGTGCCGTCAGGTTTCATGCGCTCACAACCGGTTATATGGTAATGTATACCTAGTCTGTCAAAAATAATCAGCTCACTATGCTTATAGTTAATGCTTCCTTTGTCGAATAAAACCATAGCCGGTTTACGCCCATGTCCAAAGGCTCTTATTATAAGGCCTATAGCAGCAGTAGTTTTTCCTTTTCCGTCACCTTTGTAGACTTGAATCATATCCCTCTCCGAAAAAAACTCTTTATTTAATCAACTCTGAAACAGCTCAAAACTCTATATCAAACTTTGAACCGAAAAGCCCGTCATCAGTCATTCCTGGAGGAGCTATAAGCTCATTGCTTTGAGAAGTATTCATTTCTTCCAAGGTCATAGGCGATTTTTGCTTAGCAACAGAAGCAGAAGTTCTAGTATTCTGCTGAGAACCTGCTGGTCTCGAATAAACCTGTGAAGTTGCAGAAGTTCTTGAACTGTATGTGGTTGTCGAAGCTCCAGGACTATAAACAGTGTTTGGCGTTGTAGTGTTCATTTGCGTTTGCGGCCTATAAGAAGAGGTTCTGACGGTGGGGGCAGAGACCTGTATGCTTTGTGTTGCAGGAGTCTTCGTTCTGTTCTCAGAGAATGATTGCGTTTGAGCAGACACTGCAGTTGGCTGAGAAGAAACAGAAGGAGCAGCAATAATGCCCGCCTTAACCTTTTCTTCCCTGCTCATAGAAGCTAAAGCAACAGTCGGTTTCTCTGGAGGATCCAGCTTTAACACTACCATAGGGGTTGTTCGCAGGCCATCCATGTTCCAGAGAGTGTATTTCAAGTCATAATCTTTAATGTTTCCACGGTTATCATAAATAATGTCATAGATAAAGACATCTGATTTTTGAATTTTCGGAACCAGGGTAAATAAAACAGGCCTGGAAAAGCCACGTCCCGATTTGGCTTTAGATGGATCCATCAAGACTATAAATCCATCTTGCAAGTGAATGATTTTTTCTATACGCACCTGATCATAATTTTTCACAGTCGCCCCTGGAGTCCATACAAATATCGAAAACTTTGCAAAATCTATATGTGGATAATCTTCTTTGAAGCCAGCTTTCTCCCATTCATTGATGAAGAAATCAAGATCGTTTATAATAAAAAAAGGTCTTGAAGGTCTATAGTTGGAATCAGACAAATACCATTCATTGTACACAGGTATTTCCCTGAAAACAGCAGAGAAAATCATAGGAGTCACTAAGACGAAAATCAGTATAAATGGCAAATATCTGTTAGTAGGGAGCATCTTTATTTTTCTGCCTCTCCTTTTCTTTTCAAACCTCTATTAAAATGATAGCTTATTTTCACCTTAATAAGCAACAGTAGAAAGATTCACATGAATTCGCAAAATTTCAAGTCTTCTATAAAGTTCGCAGTCCTTAACGGAAATGCGAACGCTATTAACAAGATAATCAACGACTATATAAAGCAGAATTTCAAACCAGATATCACGGTTTTGGAAGAACTTTACAATGATTTTGAAAAAGAACGGAAGTTTGAAGAAAGTCATTTTATTATTGACCGTTTAAAAGAGCTATATGGCGAGGATAGAAAATACCTTTCCTTGGCTGCTACGGCAAAAAAACATTATTTTGACAATCTTCTTTATAAAGGCAACAGTCTTCTAAAAAAAATTAAAGAAGATAAAGTTATATTGGAAAAAAATGCTAACAGCATCACCTTCTCAAAGAGAATAAGACAACTTTCCAACGAAGCTGAGGGCCATTTCGCCAAGGCAGCTCATCTCTTCCCTGATTCGACATTGCCGTTAATAGGTCTTGCTGAATGCCGTACTCAAATCAATGATCCAAAAGGCGCTGCTGAATTTCGCCAAACAATTGAAGAAATCAAAAAAGAAAAACTTCTACAGAAGCGCCAAATACTGGCACCAATTACCCAAGTTTATCCCATACCCGAAGAGGAATATAACAGCTTCGTACAAGATGTAGAAAATGCTTGGAGCAATGCCTCTTACAGTCTGCTTTTAGAACTGTTTGAAAACCGCGACAAAAGAATTAAAAATTTGCCATTATCGATGGAACTGATGAAAGCTATTTCTTTAGCAAAAGTTAAGAGATTCGGCGACTCTGACACCCTAATAAACAACCTTCAGCGGCTTCACGGAGAGGATCAGCCAGAGATTATCGAGACAGCCAAGAAAATTGAAGATATAAAATACCCGCTCTTAATAGAAGCAGGAGCCTTTTATCTTCAAAAAGGCATAGCCGCAGGCTCAACTTTCGGAAAAAAACATCTATTGCAAGCCTTAAAAGCTTATGAAATGGCTTTCACCATAGATCATTCTGACATTGAAGTGCTGAATAATTTTCATATGACTCTAAAATATTTAGGAGAAAATGAGCGGGCTGAAAGCATTAGGGCTATGATTTACAATAAAGATCAGAACTTTACGCCTGACTACGAAAAAAGAGATGGAAACTATCTGTGTTTTGTAGCTTCCTTTGCATGCCAAAATGAGCCTAAAAAAATTGCAGCTCTGAGAGCATTCAGGCGGGACGTTCTCTTTTCTCTGCCAGCAGGAACTGCAATAAATCGCCTATATATGAGAACTAGTCCTAGACTGGTATCATCAATGAAGTATTCAGCAAGATTCAAAATTCTCTCCAATTTTTTGATCACCCTCTTTTTAAAACTTCTAAATTTATTTAATATTCAAAAAGGATAAAATGAAAAGCAAACTCCCATACTATCTCCTTCTCTTGACATTTACCCTCATAATTTCTCCTCTCTTTGCAGCTTCTTGCGATGATGAACTTTTTAAGGTGCTTGTCAATTTAGAACAGCCTAAAACCTTCGCAAGACTTCAGTCTTATTCCGGAAATTGGACAGTTATACTAGCTGACCCTGTAGAGAAACTGCGAGATAAAGAACAAAATAAAGAGTTGTCAAGAAGTGTCTCCATGACTCTCGGTGAAACTCAAGATGTTCTTATAACATTGTCACAGAAAGGACTTGCTTTTAGAGCAGGCAATATGCCTGAATCGCCTTTTGAATATAAAAGAATAATTTTCAAAGGAGGAGATCTAATTAGCGTTACTTTTCCTCCATCAGCTCCTATGCTTTTTGAAGGTGAACTTTCTTTTACAAAGGATGCAGACAATTTCAGCATTCGCCTGATCAATCAATTGCCTTTGAATCGCCTCCTCGCCGCAGTCGCCTCTCAGGAAGCCTTTTCAAACAACTCGCAAGCTGTAAAAGCACATATTATTGCATTAAGAACCAAGCTGCTCTATTTTAAAAGAAATTCACTCCATAAAGCAGAAGGCGTGGATATTTGTAATCAAAGGCATTGCGTCAAATACCAAGGAATCGGCTCAAACAAGACTTTGCCGGAAATACTTGTAAAACATACAGCCAATAAAGTTTTAACCTATAAAAACCAAATTATATTGCCGCGATATCATCATACTTGCGGCGGTAAAATATCTTCTTCGGAAAGCGTTTATGGTATTAAAGAGCCCTATCATATAGCCCAAGCGGATGTATATAGACATGGAGAAGCAGAAAATTGCATGCACAGTCCATCATTTAGGTGGCTTATTGAAATTAATAAAAGCGAACTGGAAACTTTTTTATCGCTATCTTATGCTTCAGGAGCCAGCTATTTATACACCTCTTGGAAACCTGAGCAAATCAACAACGAAGAACGCATAACATCTGTAAAAATAAGTGGAAAATCATCTAAAATCATTTCTGGAATTGAATTTCTGAAAAAGCTTCAGAAGTTTTTTGGATCCAAGTCTTTCAAAAGTGCCAGATTTAAAGAAGAAGTCATGAGCAGAACCCTTCAATACACTGGCAAAGGAGAAGGAGATGGAGTTGGTATGTGTCTATATGGAGCCGACGGATTAGCTAAAAAAGGTAAAACAACAATAGAAATTTTGAATTTTTACTATCCTGGAACTGAAGTGAAAACAAACTACTAAAGTTGCTAGTGCTTACTTGGTGATGAAATCGTTTAGAACTCAATACTGAAACTGATAATTGTTCTAAGTAGCTAATAAACAGTTGAAACTCTGATATGAAAAACAAATCCTAATAGCAGTTGAATGGCATAAAACCAATGAGGAAAT
>JAAYNI010000017.1 GCA_012520995.1 Candidatus Rifleibacteriota bacterium | reverse complement strand
GGACAACATACCTCCCCGCAGAAAAAATGTATTGTAGGCTCCTTGTAGGCTGCTAAAAATGCTATTCTGGATACTGTTCGTTCCTGTGGAGATGTTTGTAAAAGTGTTTAGTATTCTATGAAGACCATTCTCTCTCTTTTGCGTTGCAAAATATATACAATGAGTTCCTCTTTCCTTTTTTAAAATTGTCGTTTTTATAAGATGCGAACCCCATTGTTTTTGAGAAATCTCCAAGTAAATTGAATACGTGCCTGCTTTTTTTGTTCCTAAACCTCCCACACTGTTGCTAAGGATAACATTCCCATTCGGAGAGGACAGATTCCCATGAGGCACCACCACATTTTTGCCATATTGGTGCGTGTCAATTCCGTTTAAAGTTGAAACTCCAACAGATCCAAAAATTTGAAGGAAGCCTCTCTTTTTTATGGCGTAAAGCATAAATGACTTGGAATTTCTAATTGTTTTTCGGAAAGGAAGAGAATTTCTATTTTAAGGATCAGGCCACAAATATTCATCCCCCAGTTTTGTATTTAGTAGGTTGTTTTGTTAAAAAAAATTAGTATTGCACGCCCCAGTATCCAACTCTCCAATACGTCCCATCCCAGATTGCGAAAAGATATCCGGGAGGGTATATACCAGCCCCCCATGATGAAACCTGCACTGGGTCGTCTGGGTCTACAAAAGCGACGGGCCAAATCAACGCGCTTGAGCATGTAAAATAAGCGGGCCAATTTGTAGCACCTCTGGTGCTCGTCGAATAAAGTTCAATCCTATCTCCTGCCGTCGCCGTAGTTGGCAATTGCATTGCTGCGGCGCTGGTGGTGTTTGAAGCGATGATCAGAGTATCAGTTCCGCTGATGTGATCTATAGCGCCGCTCGCTGTCATAAACCTTATATTTCGAGCTCGCCCGCCCGGAGCAGGGCCGTCTCCCAGCACTGATCTCAGACTGAGCAAAGAGGTCTTTACAGGCACTGTTGCCCCTGCTTTTTGGATCGCTACCATATCGGTGTTTGAAGGGCTTCCGGATATATTGTCTAAATTAACAACATTCATATCCACATGAGCGGTCAGTGCCTCAATATCTTCTCGCACCGTCGTTCCTTTTCCCGCAGTCAAAATGTAATCAGTCATAAATTCCTTTTTTTAAAAAAAGGTCCATCGAACAAACCCTTTGTCAATGGACCTTTCAATTTTCTTATTCCATATTTAGTTACTTCGTCTCGTTCTGAAAAAAAGAGTCCATCCGTTTCGTGTTTAAAAGGACGTCAACTTCGGAGCGTATCTGCTCAATATAAACTGATAAGCATTCAATGCTGTTCCTTGCTTGTTTATAATTTTCAGCAAAAGACGCGAATTTCTCTTCTGAGGGCTGATCGACAATGTCTTGTTTAATGGTATCCAGATTTCTCAACAGATCCAAAAACTGAGTATGTACAGATTCAATTCGAATGTCCATTTTACATCTTACTTAGACTCTTTTTCAATGTCTTTCGCGTCAGGATCGATTTCTGGCACCACCTGAGTTTCAATCCTCTCCAAAACAGCGGCCTCTAGCGTGGGTAATTCACCTGACTTGACCACTACTGTTTCTGTTGCGGACGTATAAATATCACATTCTGTGGGAATCAAAGCCTCACCTTTTGCGGCTGCATTTGTGAGAATTCCAATATCCTTTTCAATATCCGAAATCACACTTTGCAAAGCCCGCACTTCAGAGGCCCGCAAATTGATAATTTCATCAATCTCTTTTTTCTTTTCCTCGAGGAGGTACATTTTTTGAGCGAGCTCAATTCCTGCTGCTTGTTGTTCTTCCAGAGAGTAAATTTTCATCAGCTCTCTGATTTCAGTTCCTGTTTTTGTGTATTCCATATTTTTATTTAATATTACGATGCATAATCAGTCTTAAAAGCTACCCATTTATCGGTGCTTGTATAGACAAGTTTCAGATGGCTCGTCAGCGTTGCCGTTGCTTTTGCAAGCGGAACCTCTGATTCCGGCGAAAATAGATAAGCTCCAGCGTTACCGTAAAATTCCAAGGTGGCAAGTCCACTACTTGCAGAATTTTTTATAAACAAAATCTCCATTGTATCCCCCACCGCAGAATTTAAAGCAGTAGGCACCTTTATTTTCAACACCGCAGAGGGAGAATAGAAATCACAAATAAAAGTTGTGTCGTTCCCTTTTACATGCGGTAAAACCTTACTGACAGTCCCGCTGTCAAAGTTTG
>JAAYNI010000016.1 GCA_012520995.1 Candidatus Rifleibacteriota bacterium | reverse complement strand
TCCAAGAGTTCGAAAGTGTAGTTGGTTTCATAGGTGATGAAGTCTACAATAAATAATCTCTTAAAACAAGGATTAAGATGTTAAAGAGTGCCAGAGAGAAGCCATTTTACAAAGTCTTGCATGTTCTGAAAATGTCTTGTTTCCGGATATTTCTCTGATGGCGATTTGCTTATCAATACAGGTTCCACAGAACTTTTAATGCCTGCTTTGATATCTGAGTCCCTGTCGCCTGCCATATATGAAAGGCTTGGATCTATTCCCCAGTCTTTTATTGCCTGTAAAATCATGCCCGGTTTCGGTTTTCGGCAGTTACAATCTGTAATTCCTTCATAGGGAAAGTCCGGATGATGAGGGCAGAAATATATTGCATCGAATTCAGCATCATATGGTTTAAGAAGCTTTTGGAGTTTTTCATGAATTTTATCAAGGGCTTCCGGTGTTATAAGTTTGCGGGCTATTCCTGACTGGTTGCTGATCAAAATCAGCAGATAGCCTGCTTTTTTTATTGCGGCCAAACTTTCGGCTACTCCGTCAAAAAGATTGAAGTCAT
Organism: Candidatus Rifleibacteriota bacterium; assembly: GCA_012520995.1. Taxonomy (GTDB): domain Bacteria; phylum Muiribacteriota; class Ozemobacteria; order Ozemobacterales; family Ozemobacteraceae; genus JAAYNI01. The sequence goes on along the minus strand of JAAYNI010000016.1, from coordinate 3,408 downwards.
CAGAATTGGAAATATAACCAGGATCGGGGTTTATAGTGCCATCTCTGTCCAGAAATATTGCTTTTCTCTTCATAAGTCTGATTTGCCTGTCTCAAAATCGTATTTTTCTAGTATTTTCTCGAATACAAACTTGCCTGTAAGCTTTTTCATACAATCAAAAGAAAGGTTGCGACATTCGTATGACCAGCAAGGTGAGCAATCAACATCTTTCTTTAAGGAGAGATGTTGCTCGCCTATCGGAAAAGCGGCATGCGGCGGGAATGGGCCGAAAAGAGCCACAGTCGGTGTTCCTGTTGCCCAGCTTAGGTGCATGGGACCTGTATCTCCTGAAACAAAAATGTCCGAGAAAGAAATAAGAGCTGCCAGTGTTTTCAAATTTGTCTGCTCGTGCGTAAATGCTTTGTTGCCTGTTTTTTTTAAAATGCTTTCTGTTATATGTGCTTCTGATGGTGAATTCAAAAGCATGGTCGGCATTGCGAAAGTTTCATGCCAAAGATTGATTAATTCTATGACATTTTCTTCTGGCCATTGTTTGCTTTGTAATTGAGAGTTAGGGTTTATAGTCAAAAAAGGCGATATGTCATCAGGATCGTAGGGTATTAGCTTACGGGCTTCTTCTAAAGTTGTCTCTGTAAATTCAATCGGAACAAATTGGGCTTTGCCCGGGATTCCGAAGCGGTTGAAAAAGTCTTCAAAAAGCTCAAGGTAATGGATATCTTTTTTTTCAGCTTGATATATATGGTTGTAGGCGTGCTTTCTGCCACGGTAATTAAAACCGTATCTTTCAGGAGCTCCGGAGGCTATTGTGATCAGAGCTGTATTTCCAGTACCATAGAGATCATAAACCGCATCAAATTTGTATTTTCTGACAGTTTTAATTGTTCTTAGAAATTCTTTCGGAGTAGCGCGAGACTTAAGAGTTATTACGTCTATATTAAGCGACTCAGGAAGCAAATCTCCAAAGCCAGGGGATGTCAGCAGAGCTATTTTCTTGTCCGGATAATGTTCTCTGAGCATTTTTAGTGAGGGAAATATACGGACTACATCGCCGAGCCCTTTTGGTCTTATAACTAAAATTCCTGACATAGATATTTAATTCCTGTGGTTCAAAATTTCTAAAAGCAATTGTATAATAGCATGAAAAGAAGAAGATTTAGTTTGTAATTATGAAATTACCTATAAACAGCAAAAGAGGCGCGTTGCTTATAACAGTCCTGATCTTTGCGGCCATGCTTTCTTTTATGGCTTTAAGCCTTATGCCTGACGAGTATATTTTGCGAGAACAAGCCAGAGACAAGGCTTTGTCAACCAATCTGTCAAATATCAGGGAAGCTGCCGACATGGCTTTGATATTTCCGCCTTCAGATCCTGAGTGGACAGCCTTTGAGCAAGATCTCTCCTCGGATAAAATCGAAAAAAATTTGGAAATTTTATCCAAATATAATTATTTGAGGCCGACAAAACATCTTTATGACGCTCACATGCCAACTCATTTGCAACCGCATTTTAATTGGCATGTCTCAGAAAATCTTATTTCTGACTCCAGCTTTGAAGCAAAAGAGAATATTACCAATATCAGCAAAGCTTGGAAAATAAAATCCTCAGATATTCCTGTATTGGAAGTTATCAAAGCCAATTCTATCAACAAAAGTCTTGAAACAGAACATTATCCTTTAAACAACAGCATGGGTAATTTTTTGTCTGGAAAAAACAATAGCACAGCTGTTTGGATTAAAGGCAAGCCAACAACGCCATAACACCGTAGCAAGCCAACCAATGCTCACATATAATCTTATCCTGATCTTAATCTTCGGCAAACATGGTTAAGAATAGCGTGCAGCGTGTTGCAAAGCGTTTTACTAATCACACGCAGCACTCGTTGCTCATAAGTTATTTTTTTTATCTGCCCGCTTCTAAACTGTCTCTCAAAAGATTTAATGCTGTCCTCACGGCTCTTTGCTTCACCATCTCCGGCGTGCCGGCCCATTTTGTAAAAGCAGTGAAAATTATATCAGATGAAGCCAAAGCTATTGCAGCAGTAATCTTAGAAGCTGTTTTTTCAGGTTCGGCATTCGGAATACCCGTTATTGCCAATCCCCAATCTGCTGAAAGCTGTTTTCTTGCTTGTTTGGCAGCTTTGATAGCAGTCTTTTCTGAAACATCGGTAAAAGCGTCCGGCAATATCAAAGTGCCTTTATAAGCACTTTTCCAATGTGTTTCTCGCATAATGTTATCGGTTAGAAGGCCTTCCGTAATATTCTCAAACACCGCTAAGCTTTCGCCGGATTCTGCAAGTTTTTTTAATGCTACTCCGCCGATGGTTTCTTCGTCGTAGCCATAAACAAATGGTTTTAAGATTTCTGAGAGCTTCTCTACAGAAGCTTCTGTTTTTATTTTAGACTCATTTAAACAATCTGAAGCGGAAGAAATTCTCACATCTATACCGTTATCTCTGCAGTAAATACCGACAACAGGATCCTCGAGAAGAGTATAATCTTTAATCATTTCAGCAAGATGCGATTCCCCTATACCAGAAGTTCTGATTGTGCGACAATAAATGTGTCTCTTTGATACGGGAAGGCGTTGTTCCGCTTCATGCCAGACACGCTTTTGTTCTTCAGGAGGGCCAGGCAAAGTAATGAAAATTTTTCCGTTTTTCTTCGCTATCCAGCCTGGAGCTGTTCCGACAGGATTAGGCAAAAAATCAGCGGAGGGTACAATCATAGCCTGTTTTTTGTTGGAATCCGGCATTATGCGCTGTCTGCATAAAAACATAGCCTTAATCTCTTCAAACATGGCTTCATCCAGATACATTTCTTCGCCTAAGTATTCAGCTAAAGCATCTCGCGTAAGATCATCTTCAGTCGGGCCTAATCCTCCGCCCAAGATTATAATATCAGAGCGGGCTGCCGCATTTTTTATTTCAGAGATGATACGGGCTTTATTATCACCCACAACCGACTTGTGATAAATATAAATTCCCAAGTCGCGTAAACGGCGACTTAAATACTGGGAATTAGTATCTGCTATTTCACCGAGCAGAAGCTCTGTTCCAACGCTGATGATTTCAGCGACTAAGGGTTTGTTTTCATTCATTTCTGCACTATACTTTTTTATTTCTGATTTATTAGAAGCTTTTTAGCAAGCTTTCGATTAAGAGCGGAATTCTATCCTTTTATGATTTCTTTGGAAATTCCTTAAGATTTATTACTCAGATAGTTTATAGAGTTTTCTGTTCTTGCTGCCTCCTGCCCTCTGCTGTCTAGTTGAGGCTGACAGTGAGACCTTTGTCGCAGAAGAACAAGGGGTAGAACTTCATTGAGGCGACTCTTTCAGAAGTTACATAGGTTTCGTTTGTGTGCCACAGATAAATCCAAGGGGCTAAATCTGCAACTTTCGCATTGATAT
>JAAYNI010000015.1 GCA_012520995.1 Candidatus Rifleibacteriota bacterium | reverse complement strand
TATCGGTAGTCCTTCTTTTAATAGGGTGATTTCACGTTTTAAGATTCTTACCTTGTTCGAAATAACAGAAGGCGCTGTAACAGTCGCAGAGGAATTTATATCTATTCCGGAGGCGGCAAAGCTTCCGGAAGTTGTCAGCCAATATTCGCTGTCCCCGGAATCTTCTGTAGCTTCATAAGTCCAAATATAAGTTGTAGGGACATTGTTAGGCAAAACATCCTGCGTTAAAATTTCGGGGGCTTCTTTTAAAACTGCTTTTCCTAATCCCAGCTCTTCAAAAGCTGAACAATAAGCATCTAAGACTTTTGCAGCATCAGCGGCAGGATTTTTAAGAGTCATTTTAACCTGAAACTCTTGCCCTATAGATATTTCAGATGGTGATATCTCTAAGGATGCAACAAGTGTGGGAGCTCTTTGAACTGTGAAATAGACTTCTCCAAGAATATTGCCGCTGCTCTTATCAGCAGCTGTTATTCGCCACTTTCCAATGTTTTGAGTTAGGGGCTCTATGTAACGCAAATCGTCAATTTCCGCAGCAGTTCCGGAGTTGAGATCGGGAGATGTGTAAACAAGTGAGGTGCCAAGTCTGTACCAGCGGCATTTATACCAAGTTTCCTTTGGCAGATTCATAAATTTTGCAAATACATTCTGTCCTAAAGAGAAAGTGAATTTTTCCGGGTTATAATTTGAGTTGTCAGATATGAGGACTATGGTGTCTACAATCTCCCATTGCGGGTCTGAGGGAGGAGATAAGTTTGTGAAAATGCGTTCCGGATCGTTAGCATCTCTGCCACTAACCCTAAGCTTTAGAGTATTTATGCCCAGTTCAGGTTCTGGATTAACGTCAACAAAAAATCTGAAAGTTTTTGTTGTGTTTCCGTTAAGCTTATATGGAAAAACTATCGCAGGGTCTAATTGGATATTGTAAGAGCTGTTGTTATTGCTTGTTCCTCTTAACATATCGAGAGTTATGGAGTCTATAAAAGCGGCAGCTTCGCCTGAGTTTCTCAATGTTGCATCAACATAGAGAGCTTTTTGATTTCTGTATACTCTGGGAATAGTGTGTCCACTAGGATTTTCTATGTTAAGTGAGATTACCTCAAGAATTGACTTGTTTTGAACAGTGCAATAGTTTGAGAAAACGTTTGCAGTGGTTAGGGACAGATCGCTGTTTGCATCAAGTCCTGAACCTTGACCTCTTATACGGAAAGTTCCCTTCTTGTTCGCTGTAAGCAGGTAATTAAATGTGCCTTCTGCGAATCCTTCAACTGTAAGTTGTTTGGGGCTGGGGTTAGGATTTGATTCAGTGTCAGGAAATGCAGTAACCAGATTATCGGGCTCTGCCGGTTGCAATATCTCTAAAGACAGCGAGGCATCAAGAAAACTGGCACTACCGCTGTTTTCTACTGAAGCTGTGCATGTGAATTTTTGCCCTGTAGAAACATATTCCGGCAATTGTAAACTTAAGCTCGGATTTGCGGGGTCTACAACGTAAAAATAAGTTTCGCAATAAATGTTGTCTCCCACTGGGTCTGTGACCTCAATTTTCCACTTTCCATATGGAAGATCAGAGGTTATGTGAACTTCTCTTTTGATAACTCCATCAACCCCGTCATGGTTAGCCATGAGCGGTATCGGCGATTGTTTGAAAAGACTGCCGTCAGGTTTATAGGCTTTTATTATATATTCTTGCCCGTTTATTAATTTTTCGGTTTTAATGTAAACGGGGACTGGCAATTTGTCTGGCGGAGGTCTTGTGAAACTGTCATGGGGTATAAGATAAGATGGATCTTTGTAGGTTTTGACAGTTTGAGCTACAATTTGCCAAGTAGCCTGTTCTTGGGCATTAGAGACAAAAAGAGCTTCATCAGAGTTCACGTCGGTGCCTGATGCAGATGCGTCTATAATCTCTTGGCCTGTGGGACTCTCGTCCATAACAGATACGTCTATAGTGGCTGTAGCTGTATATCCGCCTCTGGTTTCTATAGGAAATTCTGTGACCTTAAAGTGAGGCAGGAGATATGTTCCGACATTGTTTGGAAAGTCTATGTCAGCATCAGTTATTTTAAGTAGCGCTTCGCCTTGGTTTTTAATGGCTATTTGGACAGGGACACCGACTTGTCCCAAATAAACGAGAGCAGGAGCGGTTATTTTTTCAATAATAATGGAGGCAGGATTTTGGACAGTCCAGCTATCGGTGATGGCAGCTCCCGCAACTGAATAGATTTTACCGCTGAGTGTGTCTTTGCCTTGCAGAGCAGCATCAAGTGTGTCTACTCCTGATGTGCAGCCCGGCAAGACTTCAATGCGCTTTCTGAGTGTTATTTTATCTCCTGGATTTATTACCACTCTTTCACTGGTCAGTTCTGTCTCTGGAGGTTGATAGTAAAACTGTTCATATCCCTCAAAGTTGTATGTAAAATGGGCGGAGGTCAACGCAAATGGAGTTCCGCCTTTGTTTGATATTGTCATTGAAACGTAAGAATGTTTTCCTTTGTTTATAAAGTTGTCCGGGGTTTCAACTTTTTCTATGACTATTAATGGCTTCTCCAGAAGAGTCCATTCATGAATTTGATCGGAACTGTCATCGCTATAGTAGCCGATTTCAACCCAATTATCTGTTATGTTTGCTCTGAACTTGAGGGTGCCTGACATTGATGCGTCTATTTTATAATCTCCAGGTTCGCAGTTGGCATCAGCGTCTACTAAGAATTCATAAGTTCTTGTTCCGCCATTTCCTGGCACAGGGATAAAAGAAGCTTCTTCAAATCTTGTTTGATAGCCGTCTTGAGAACCGTTGAAAGAGAGAGTGACTGTGTCGGGAAAGAAGCAGTATCCGGTTCCTCTTCCAAGCCAGTCTACTGTGCCAGCTCCTGGATAATTATTTGCCAATGTGACTTCTACCGATATGTTTTTTTGGCCTTGGCTGATTTCAGTCATGCCTGATGAAATATTTGTTATTTCAACACTTTCACAAGTGAATTCAGCATAGTTTAATTCCATCTGCAAGGGGTCGCTTTCAGGTAAAAACTCGCATTTGTATTGTGCGAATCTGCCGCTGAGTATTGCTGATATATCTATCTCGTAGGAACCGATTTTGCCTTGGTTTTCGGCTATAAGCTGGTAATCTTGCCAAGTTTCGTCAGGATAACAGCTGTTTCCGCTTCTGACATAGATCCTGTAGAGGCTGTTGCCGGCATTTTTTGCTGTAAAACGGAAGTTTTTCCACTTAGGCGCGTTGACTCCTGCGTCCATGATTCTGGATTCGAAGTGTCCAGCATAAAGCAATCCAGAGGGGGCAGTTTCTTCATCTGTTATGGCTGTTTGACAAGCATTCTTATATTGGAAAAAAGAGGTGGGAGTTTTGCCTATGCCCCTTATTAAGGGCAGAGCTACAAGCCAGTTTGTGTTGTCCTGATTTGATATGCCTACAGTTTTTTCAACTGTTACATTTGGTTCAAGTGTGTTGTCAACTAAGGGTTTGTCAGTGCCCACTTGCGGATCGCCGTGCAGGGCTGAGGGCGATAGATATTCGTATCTTAAAGCTATGTCGCCGGTTTTATATAAAACACCTTGGTGAATATAAATATCATCTGTTCTGGCGTATCTGTTGGCTCTGGTGTAGAAGATGATGCGTTCATCGCCTAGACCTTGGCTTACATGTTTTCTATAAAATCCTGAGTTTTGTGGAGCACCGCGTTTTATCATAGTGTCGACCCACATTATGGCTATCATTCCGTCGGTGCTTCCGCCTGTAAAAATATGGAAATAATTGTGATACTGTGTGAAGTAGGTGCCCGTTAAATATGAGTTGGTGCCAAAATATAGGCTGGAAAAGCTTCTGTTAAAAAAGTTGAATGTCCAAGGAAGGGTTACAAGAGTGCAGCCGTCATCAGTATTGCCAGGTGCTTGAACTTCTGTGTAGTCTGAAACTTGAAAGTTTTCTACTCCAGGAGGCAAAAGTTTCCTGGAGTAATATGGAGTCCAGGCTTTTTGAGAGGTGGCTTCAGTATTCATTGTGAATGTTGAATTTCCCTGTGTGCCTGCTCCATAGAAAAGGTGGTAGTTTTTGATGGAACCTTTCGGCTGATTTGTAAGTGTCACATATTCATTTGTTCCAGTGAACCTGTATAGCGGCAGCTCCTTTCCGAATTCGTCATAAACTCTTAATCCTACAGGATTTCCGGTAAATGTGAATTCAGCAGGGGCATTAAATCTGGATTCTGCTCCGCCTTCTGTAACTGTAAGTTTGCGATACTTAGTTTTAAGGGAGTTGTCTCGAAAAACTTTGGGTTTTATAGCTGGCAGGTTTTCTGAATTTAATACAATTTGGCAGTTAACCAAGCTTTCACATTGATTGAAGGACTCAAGGTTATCGTCTCTTAGCAGGCCTAAGCGATTGTAATTAAAACTTCTGGATGAACCTATAAAAGTGTGGGTCTTAGCCAAATATGCTTCGCTGTTTTGAAATTTAACCGTTATATAGTAAGGAACACCTGTTTTAAGTCTAAGCTCTTTGAAAGTATGCTCTGTGGCATGTCCCACATCGATAAAGCTTACAAAGTTGTCTGTGCCGACATTTTCTTCACCTTCTGCTATTCCCACAAAGGTTTTTACGACTTCCAGCGGATATGGTTCCCAACGCGCATGAACAAGAGTTGAGTTTTTAATATTTCTTATATGAGCTATAGGAGCGGCTTGGGGAACTATTGCACAGGCTTCTGCTGAAGGGGCGGTTTCATATGTTTCTGATTCACCGTCAGGACGGAAGATTTTTGTTGCAGAATAATAGAAGTTTTGGGAAAAGTCATCGCCTGAGAGCATATCTTGGTAACTAAGCTCTGTCATAGGAATAGTGTTAAGGGGTGTTGGAGTTTCAGCAAGAGATGAGCGTCTGTATAGTTTATAGCCTAAAATACTGTAGCCTTCATTTCTTCCTCCATCATCCCAAGCTATTTCATACCAAGAGGGAGCAGATGTTACCCGCAGGTTTGCAGGGGAAGCTGGCAGCACTTTGGCGGTTATTGTGTTTGAATAACTGCTGAACCTAGTTATATATGGCCTGTCATTAGGTGTTTTGCCTCTTTCGGCTATTCTGTAGCGATATGTTTTATTTCCTTCAACTTCATAGTCGTAAAACGAAGTTGAAGTAACATTTGTTAGAAATTCCCATTTGTTTTGGGCTGTATCCATTCTTTCTATATCATAGCTTTCAGGCGTATAGGCGCTGTATGAGCCTGACGGAGTAGATGAAGTCCAGGCTATATAGTTGCCTAAGAAAGTGGGTTGTGCTGTGTTTATGACAGGAGGAGATGGCCCCAATAGAGTTATGGAAAATGTGCGCGGATATGTTTTATATCTGGAACCAGTAGGCTGGCCTTTCCAATTGCCGGTTTCAGATACTTCATAATAGTAAGTTGCGCCGATGCTTTCAGGGTAATCGTATGTTTCCGTCTCTGAGGTTTCTGTGACTAGCGTTTTCCATTGAGAATAAATGCCTTTATCGGAATCATAATATCTGCAATTTACAGTATATTTTTGTTCCAATGTGTTTGCTGTTTCAGGCGGAGGGCTTGAACTCATTACAATTTTTATTGCATCATTTAATTGGCTTAAAGAGAGATTGGGAAGGGGATAGGCTGCAATATACCTTGAAGGAGAGTAGTCTGTAGTATAGTTTTTAGTTGCGCTTCCAAAAGTGGCGGTTCCATTTTCGCGGATACGAAAGTAAAAAGAGGATGGCAAGTCACCGCTTGGATAATAGGTATAAGTATTATCTGGGTATAGGCCTTCCGCAAAAGTATACCAAGTAGAATTATTGGAAGAATATTGTAATTCGTGTGAGGTTATATTTACAGAAGGGTCGGATTCATTTCCCTGCCAAACTATTTTGTAGCCGCCTTCTTGTCCTCTTTCCAGAGTTGTAATTGTAGGATTTTGAGGACCTAAAGTTAAGGTTTCGCTGGGAGGGCTGAAAACGGTAGTATAGGTTCTGGAAGGGGTGGAAGTATGGGAGCCGGTTTCTCTCACTATATAGAACATTTTTCTTCCGACTGGAGGATTTGAGTCTGTGAAGCTAGTTGCGGTGACTGTTCCCAAAAAGGTTGTGTTGTAATAATTCCACTCGCCGGAAGAGGTGTTATAAGAAGATGAGCTTTGTCCCTCAACTAGAAGGACTCGGTAGACTTGATATGATGGATTTTGATATTCGGGATCATCTGATAGTCCTCTTGTCCAAGTTACAGTATTGACACCATCCAGTGTTGTGATTGTCACATTTGCCGGCGCATAGGGTTTAGTTATACCTGCTAGAAGCCATGGCGTGATAAAGGTAGAGTAATTATAGGTTGAGCCTACTGACCAAGAACCATACTCATAAACTCTATAGGCTACACCCTTTCCTCTGCTTGTGCTCATTGGAGCTGTATCTGTGTAGGTTGTCGGATTGCTTCCGCTTATATAAAAACTGCTGGAATTACTGTTTAGAGTGCTATAGGAAATATAGCCATAATAATGATTGAAGGTGTTGGCCAAGGGGTTTGCAACATTTGCATCGTAATAGCCTCTATACAAATAATAGTAGCTTAAGTTTGATATGGCTGCATTCTCTGGATGTCGCTCCCAAGAAACCTGAAAGTTTCCGTCAGTTTCGATTGCTGATAGGTTAATAGGCCTTAGCGGAAGAAATTCTGAGTTTACAGACCTCCAATCTGTCTGATATGTGGTATTATCAGCCAACACTGTTCCGATCTCTCTGATCTCTATTCGAACCAGTTTTCCTTCTTGTTGGTATGAGCTGTCATAGAGCTGATAGGAAGACTGACTGGGATTAGTTATTGAAATTGTTCGCCAGCTGTCGGGCTGAGCTGTAGGATCTTCCGGATTCAAAAAAGCCCTTCGTATTTCGAATCTTAGGGGTTTGTATGTTGGGTCGTCAACAGGCGTGCCAGTCCACTCAAGGCGAAAGGTTCTGTAGGAAGGAAATGTGAGAACGAGATTGTCAGGTGCAGGCGGAACAGCAAAGTTTGCAGAACAAATGTTCAGGAAAAGCACCAAGCATATCCATAAGCAGCGGCTAGCAGTCAGCAAACGATATACTGGAGAATTGTTTAAAATAAAATTCTTGTGCTTTTTATTTCTCACTCTTTTGCCTTAAATTTATATTTCTGCAAGTCTGTAAAAGTTCTTTCCTCAAGTTTATTATAACAGAAGTTGGTTGCAAACCATGGGTTTTTAAGTTTGTTTAAAAGACTTCAGTGCCAGCAAAAAAATGCCGATGATTAATCTAATTACTATTGTGAGGCAAAATATGAAAAAGATTTTTTATCGCCACATAGCTGTTTGCATGCTGTTCGGGTTGGCGGCAGTTTTAATTTCGCCAAGAGCTGTGCGTGCCGATGGCTCATGGCTAAGTTATTTCAGAAAAGACTCTCTTTTAAACACATATAAGACAACCTATGCGCTTGTTGATGATTCTGTTTGGAGAGGAACTAACGGTGAAGGCATAAAGGTTTTCGGCAAAGGGAAAACTATGGAACTGAAGCCTTCTAAAAATATTTCGGGCAACAGTAATAAAGCTTATTATGATAGAATTACTTCTTTGTCATATCACACAGCTTCAGATACAGTTTGGATAGGCACATCAATCGGCTTGGCAAGCTGTGACTCGGCAGGTAAATCTTGGAAGTTCTACAATGATCGCAAAGCCCCCAATTCTACAGTAAGAAGCATAGAGATTGCTGAAAATGGCGTTTTATGGGTTGCCACAGCAGCTGGTGTTTACTCTTTTTCCGAAGGAGTATGGAAATTTTTTAATTCTTCAAATGGACTCTCACAAGATTCAATTCACTCCATAAAATTAGCAGGAGAAACAGTTTTTGCTGCCACTGTCGGCGGAGCTGTTGACAGATATGACGGCCAAGGCCGCTGGGTAAATGTTATTCCTTTCGAGAACTGAAATATGATACAGCCCTTAAACGGCGGGATTTATGAATACTTGTGGTTTGAGCACAAGTATTCTGTTTTAGCTCGTTCTGAAAAGCTTTTCGAGTCTGTTAGAAGATACTTGTCTAAAGACAAAACCGTATTTTTAAAAAGGTTGGCTGCTGTATATGAAAAGCCTGAGGAAAACTATCCTGCCGCTCTCTTAAATCTTTATGATCAAATAAAAGATCAATTGGACAGAAAGCGCAAAGAGCAAATAATCCAATCTGTTATTGAAGATCGTGAAGCCGCATTGAAAATGCTTTTTGAAGAAGCTATTGAAAAGGAAGTTCTTGGAGTTTTAAACAGCAGAATTTTTTATACTTCTGATAAGGCTCTTTATAAAACATGGCAATCAGGAGCGGGCGGGAGTTTGTGTCTTTGTTTTGGCACCTTTCAGCTTCTTTTGCCTCTAAGTTTGGTTTTGAAGAGAGTAGCTGTGCTTCATGGTCTTTCTTTGTCGGAGTTGCTAAAGCTTTTGCAGGCTCTTAGAGGTGGATTGCCTTCAGAAGCCTTGGAGCTTTTAAGTCCGAATTTAATAAATACATTGACGGAAAATCTGCTTATAACAAAACCGATTTATGGCAGACTATATCTTAATCCGCAGATAGAATTGAGTTCTGTGGATAACGCAGACATTAATGTTTCTCTCTCAGAGCCTGAGGCAGCTGTATTAATCTTGGAACGTATTTGGGATTCCTCTGATGAGTTGCCAGAAATTATTGGCGATATGCCTGAAGAAGAGGTTTTTTGCTCATTTTGCAAACCTGCCTTTTTCCCTTGGAACGATTTTCCGGAGAAAGCTGACTCAGAAAAGCTTTATAAAGAGCTTTCAAAACTTTTTTAACCTTAAAAAAACTAGAGAGAATGGCGAAGCAGTTATCAGTTTCAGTAATTGAGTCTTGTTTGTTGCTAGCCCCTACACCCTAACCCCTACTCCCTGATTTTAGTGCTTGTACTTTGTTTTTTGTTGCGCTATTATTCCTAAAAGTCTTGAGAGGGTACTTTTTCTTATGGGCTATATGCCTATTTTTGCAAATGTACAAGGAAAAAAAATTCTTGTGGTCGGAGGCGGCAAAGTAGCCTTCAGGAAGGCCTCAAGATTTATTCGCTATGGCGCAGAAGTTACGGTTATAGCTCCGGATATTTGTGAAGACCTGGAGAAGCTTGAAGAGATAAAGCTGATTAAGAGAAAGGTCGCTCCTCAGGATATCAAGAAAGACTATATCTTTGTTTTGACTGCTACTAATGATTCTTGCCTTAACAGGGAGATAGGATTTCTTTGCAAAACTATGGATATTCCTATAAACAGGTCGGATGATTATTCGGAAGGAGACTTGATAACCGGGAGTGTTGTAGAAGCGGGAGGGATTCATGTTTCCGTTTTTTCTTCCGGAGTACCTGAAATGAGCAAGTTTGTCAGTAAAAAAATAGAGGAAACTTTAGACAAGCCAGTGAGAGAACTGCATGAAGTTTTAAAGTCTCTTAGAGGCAAGATTAACAGTTCTGAGAGAAAAAAGAAGATTTACGAGAGATTTGTGTCTGACGTAGCTTTAGATATGATAAAAGAGCAGGGAGCAGAAGAACTTAAGGAAGAAATTCTGAAATGTTTGTAAAGGTTTTTGGCGCGAACCAAAAGACGGCTTCCATTTCCGTGAGAGAACGCCTCTCATCGCTTTCCGAAACAGCCGCCAATATGAAGTTTGATTCAGGCTTGGAGCTGGTAGTTTTAAATACCTGCAACCGGGCCGAAATTTATATTTCCGGAACAGAAAAAGCTGCCAGAGAAGCTTTTGACGGCCTGATAAATGAGGCTGGCGTTGAACCGGAAGATATGCAGTTTTTTTATGAATATGACGGCATGGAAGCAGCCAAGCATCTCTTTCAGGTGGCTGCCGGCCTTGATTCCATGGTAATCGGAGAGACTCAAATTCTGCATCAGATTAAGAGCTCTTATAACCGCTTTGTAGAGCTGGGAACTGTTGGCAAATCTCTGCATGCCTTATTTCAAAAAGCTTTGGAGATAGGCAAGTCTGTCAGAAGACGCACGTCTATTTCGGACAGCAAAGTTTCAGTAGCTTCTATAGCAATTGAAACAGCGGGCGAGTTTTTCGGCTCTTTAAAAGAGAAAAAAGCTTTGATAATAGGGGCAGGCGAAGTTGCCAAACTTGTCGCTGGTCATCTTGCTGAGAAAACAGCAGGCAGCATATGTTTCGTCAATCGAACAGAAGAAAAAGCAGCAAGGCTTGCAGAGATTTATTCTTGCCGCTATGGGAATTTAGCTGACCTTAAGCTTTTGGCAGCTGACTGTGACATAATAGTAGGCACCACTTCAGCGCCAACTTTCGTTGTTGCAAAAAACATGCTTGAAGAAGCGATGATGAAACGCCCTGAGCGTCCTTTGCTTTTCTTGGATATGGCAGTTCCCAGGGATGCGGATCCCGAAATAGCCGACATAATGAATGTTTATCTTTATGATATAGACAATTTGCAGGTAATATCGGCTAATAACTTGATGAAACGTCAGACAGAAGCAGAAAAGGTAGAGGCGATAATAGAAGAAGAGCTCAAAGAGTTTTCAGACAGGATTAGGCGCCTGGCTGTTGTGCCTTATATAAGAAGGCTTCGCAAGGATGCGAAAGAAAAGTGCTCAGAAGAGCTCAGAAGTTTTTTCACCGAAAACCCGGAGCTTTCAGAAGCATCGAAAGAAAGCGTTTCACGTCAAAGCCGTTTAATTCTTGGAAAATGGCTCCATAATAAAATATGCAAAATTAAATCTGGCATGGCCTATGATCCCCAATCAACAAGTGAACTTTCTGGTGAACTTTTAGGACTTTCGCCTCTTGCGGTTTCTAAACTTCTTGGAAGACAACCGCGTAATGATAAAAAACCTCGGGAAATGGCATGAAGGAAAATATAAAACTAATCAGATATGCAACCAGAGGAAGCGAGCTGGCTCTGACTCAGGCTAGGAAAGCGATGGAAGCCCTCACTTCGGAAGGAATTGTTTGCGAAGAAGTTATAATTAAAACTACTGGCGACAGGGTGAAAGATATTCCTCTGTTTAAAGTCGGCGGACAAGGACTTTTTATCAAAGAAGTTGAAGATGCTGTCTTAAACGGTGAGGCGGAAGTAGCAGTTCACAGCATGAAAGATTTGCCAGGCGAGCTTCATCCAGAATTGACTCTCCTTGCTGCTGGTTTGCCTGAAGATCCGCGGGATTGCTTTGTTTCTGATAAATATAAATCTCTTTCCGAGATGCCGCCTGGCAGTCTTTTGGGGACATCAAGCCTGAGAAGGCGCGCTCTGATTTCAAGACGTTTTCCTCATATAAAGTTTACCGATATGAGAGGCAATCTGGATACTCGCATATCAAAAATGCGTTCGGGCGAATCAGATGGAATAATTGTAGCTGCGGCAGGAATCAAGCGTTTGGGCAGAGAAGAAGAAATTTGTGAATATTTGAAACCAGAGGAGTTTATTCCGGCAGCCTGCCAAGGATTGATTGCAATAGAATGCAAAAAATCGGATGAAGCAGCTTTAAAACCTCTTTTTGCAAAATTCGCTGTTTCAGAGGCAATGCTAAGAGCAAATACGGAAAGAGCTTTTTTGAGAGAACTTCAAGGCGGATGTAAAACTCCTATGGGTGTCTATGCGGCAATCAAAGGAGATTTAATTAAAGTCTTTGCATTTGCGGCTTCTCAAGACTTTAAAAAATATGAGTTTTTTGAGGGCGAAGGTTCAACTCAAGACTGTGAAACTCTTGGCCGCAAAGCTGCAATAGCCGTAAAGAAAGCCTTAGTTTAATATGGAAAAACAAAAGAAAGCCAAGGTTTATCTTGTAGGAGCAGGTCCAGGCAACAAAGGTTTAATAACCGTCAGAGGCTTGGAGCTGGTAAGAACAGCCGATATTATTGTTTACGACCGGTTGGGAACGGCAGAGTTTTTGTCCGAAGCCAAGGATGGTTGCGAACTTATTGATGCAGGCAAGACTCCTGGCGGTCATAAAATGACTCAGGATGAAATAAACGAAGTCCTGTATAAAAAAGCTGCCCCCGATAAAATCCTGGTTCGCCTGAAAGGAGGAGATCCCCTGGTTTTTGGGCGAGGCGGAGAAGAAAGCCTTTATTTGGCAGAACGGGGCGTAGAAAGCGAAATAGTCAGCGGTATTACATCAGCTATTGCTGTGCCTGCATTTGCAGGCATTCCTGTAACTCACAGAGGCATAAATACCTCTTTTGCGGCTGTCACAGGTCATGAGGCGGAAAAGCCTGAGACGGCGACAGACTATGCTGCTCTTGCAAAGCTTGATTCATTAGTATTCTTGATGGGCGTAAAAAATCTTTCTGAGATTTGCGAAAATTTAATCGCCAACGGAAAGTCTCCAGATACACCTATTGCTGTTATAGAACGTGGCACAACACCGCAGCAAAGAACTTTGGTTTCCACTCTTGCTGAAATGCCTGCCTTGGCTTCCAAAAATGACGTAAGGCCGCCAGCTATAACTGTGGTCGGCGAGACAGTCAGATTGAGAAAGTCTTTGGCTTGGTTTGAGAAATCTCCGCTTTTCGGCAAAAAGATTTTGGTAACCAGAATGAGAAATCAAGCTGGAAAACTTAGCAAAAAGCTTATGGAGCTTGGTGCTGAGGTTTGCGAATGCCCCTTGATTAAAATTGTTTCCAAAATGAGCGCTCTTGATATTCTCAAAGAGAAAAATGCAATCATCGAAGCTTCCTTTTTGATTTTTACTTCATCAAACGGGGTTGAGCTTTTTTTTGAAGCTCTTCTGGAAGCAGGCTTTGATGGCAGGTTTTTGAGCGGCAAGCAAATATTGGCTATTGGTCCTGCAACTGCTGAAAGCATGAGAAAATACGGAATAATAGCAGATTATGTCCCTGATTCCTATGTGGCGGAGTCGCTTTTGCCATATTTTGAAAAAATAAAACCTGCTAAAGTTTTGATTGCAAGGGCTGAACAAGCACGCAATGTTTTGCCTGAGAAGCTTGCTGAGATGGGACATCAAGTAAGGATTATAAATGCTTATAAGACTGAACCTGAGTCTTCTTATCTAAAGGAGAATGTTGCTGAGATCAGAGATGGAGCCTTTGATTTGGCAACCTTGACCAGTTCTTCTATAGCCGACAGCCTTGCAGATTTTTTGGAAAGAGAACATCTAGATCCGGATTTATTGCCTGTTATTTCGATAGGTCCTATTACATCAGAAAGAGCAAGGCAAAGAGGTTTGAAGCTTTTGGGTGAAGCAAATGTCTTTACTGTGGACGGATTATCTGAGATGATAGTACAAACGCTAGGAAGGAGCGAGCCTGAATGATAAACGTAAGTAGAATTTACGCTGGACATTCTGTAACGGGAGACACTCTCAGATACGGAGAAAAATATACTGGAAATGTCAAAGAGGCTCATCACCACTTTCCTGATGGTCAAAAACCTAAAACAGCTGCAGAACGTCGTCCCGTAGTTGTCTGGAATGTGTCGAAAAGATGCAATCTCAAGTGCATACATTGTTATACGGATTCAGACGAGAAAAGAACGCATGGCGAGCTGACATTTGATGAAGCTTGTAAAATGATTGATGATCTTGCTGAATTTAAGATTCCCGCTCTTCTGTTGAGCGGCGGAGAACCTTTGCTCAGAGAAGATATTTTTGAACTTGCAGAATATGCTGTTTCCAAGGGTATAAAGCCTGTTCTTTCCACAAATGGCACTCTGATTACAACTGAAGTTGCTGAGCGTCTGAAAAAAATCGGCTTCACCTATGTTGGAATTTCCTTGGATGGCATAGGGCCGACAAACGACCATTTTAGAGGTGTTTTGGGAGCTTTTGACAGAGCTATGCGCGGATTTAAGGCTTGTGTTGAGGCTGAACAGCGAGTCGGTTTGCGTTTGACTTTGACTAGGCACACCTACAAAGATTTGGATGCAATATTTGATTTTTTGCTTGAGAACAAAATAAACAGAGCTTGCTTCTATCATCTCGTTTATTCCGGACGTGGCAAATCCGAGGATGATTTGAATCACGGAGAAACCCGTGAAGCAATGGATATAATCTGCAGAAGAACCAAAGAGGCTATAGATTCAGGGGTGGATCTTGACATACTCACAGTTGATAATCATGCTGATGCCCCATATATCTATATGAAGGTTTTGCGCGAAAATCCTGAAAGAGCTGAAGAAATTCGACGTTTGCTTGAATGGAACGGCGGCGGAGCCAATTCCACAGGCATTGGCATTGGCAACATCGATTGGAACGGCAATGTTCATCCCAATCAATTTTGGCAGGACAAAACTTTTGGCAACGTAAAGGAACGCAAGTTTGGCGACATCTGGATGGATACTTCCGATGACTTGATGAAAGGTCTGAAAAATCGTCTGCCGCTTTTGAAAGGCAGATGCGGCAAATGCAAGTTTTTACGCATGTGCGGCGGCGCCTTGAGAGTCAGGGCTTTTAGAACCACAGGTGACCCTTGGGCTCCTGATCCAGCTTGTTACTTGTCTGATGAGGAAATCGGTTTAGAGTAAGATTTTTGCCGGAAAGGAATAAGAATTGAAGACTGAGAAAATACTTGTTTGTATTTTGGCGCTTGCATTATCTGTGCCTCTTATGGCTGCAGAAATAACCAAAAGAGATGGAACCAAAGTTTTATTGAATAATACCCTCTATGAAAATGGAAAACTCAAGGGGATTTCCTCCGAGACTGGTAAAGAGCTTGTTATAGAACGAGACGAGATTTCGGATATAGGCTTTGGCGATGAGTTGTTGCCTAAATCCTCTGAAAATGTCGCCTCTATGGAAACTTCTTCCAAAGAGTTGAAAGAAATGTCTGAAAAGTATTTGGCTCTTAAGAAATCCTTTAAGCCTTTTGTCGAAAAATATTCAGACGAAGTGTCTCATACTATAAAAGAGGCCAATGAATATATTTTAACGTCTGACGGCAAGCATATAACCGTTAGGGAGAGAATAGTCTATATAAACAAAGAAGAAGGAATCAGCTCTTCATATAATATAGGCTTTGATCCAAACCGTGAGCAAATTATATTGGAATATGCCAGGTGTATCATGCCTGATGGAAGTATTTCTCAGGTAAAGGAAAACGATATCCAAATTTCCAGAGGAACTTCCGGAAGTACTTCATTCGGCATTTCTCAAAGTTACAGTTTTACTGTCCCTGATGTAACAGAGGGCTGTATCGTTCATACCCGTTATAGACGGGAAGAGTTCAATCCCTTTGACAGTGGATTGTTTTATGGACGTTATCATTTCGGATGGGCAATTCCGACTCTTGAGTCAGTCCTGACAGTAACTGTTCCAGAGGATATTCCTTTGTATTACGCTTTCAGAAATAAAGCGGAAGATTTACAGAAGCCACAAATCAGCAAAAGTGATGGAAGTATCAGCTATACATGGAAAGAAGAAAATATACCAGGTATAACTGCTGAGCCCCAAATGCCGCCTTATAGTGCTGTTGTATCTGCTGTTTATTTCAGCATAAAAGAGAATTTTGACTACATGAATGCAAAACTCTTGCCCATGTATCAAGAACGTATGCGGATAACTGACAAAGTGCGTAAAGCAGCAGAAGAGCTGACTGCAGGGCTTAAGACAAAAGCAGAGAAAATAGCTGCTTTATATCTCTATTGCCAAAAAGAAATCCGATATATTTCTATTAAAGGCAGTTTAGCCGCAAATCAGGTCGGTCATTCGGCAGAGCATACTCTAACGAATAAATATGGCGATTGCACAGATAAGGGAATTTTGCTTGCCGCTATGCTTAACGCTATAGGCATAGAAGCTTACCCGGTTATAGTGAAAACAAACGATTACCCGCTTTCTGTGCGCGAGGTTGGCATGTTTGATGATAACCACTGTATTACAGAGATTCACGATGAGGGCAGAATCTTTTATTTGGACTCTACTGCGACTGACTACAGATATCCATACTTCAGGGGCGATGATCATGGTATAACTGCCAGAAATATAATTAAAGGAACTATTAGAACTGTTCCTGTGGCTCCTCCAGAAGATAACCTTGTCAAAAATTTCATAGAGATAACTCTTGAAGAGGACGGCACGGCCAGAATCAAGGAGAGAAGTTTATATAATGGCCAGAGAGAAGCCTCTATGAGAAGATACTTAAGAAGACGTAATCCTGAAGAGTATGAAAAGGCTGTCAGAAACAGTTTGGCTGCCATTACGGCTGATTATGAATTAATTTCTCTCAATAATTCCGACCCTCTTGATTTTTCCAGGCCTCTTGAAACATCTTCTGAATATGTTTTGAAAAACTATGCTGCTAAATCAGGCAAATATATGATTTTCAGTATTCCTGGTTTTGAAAGTTATTTTAGCGTAGCTGGATTAGAAAATCGCAAATATGATATTTGGAGCAATACCACTTCAGCTTATGAAAATTTAATCAAAGTTATATTGCCGAAAGGCTTTAAGGCTCATGTTCCCCAATCTTTGAGAATAAGATCTCCTTACTTTGAGGGAGATATAATTTACGATCTCAAAGACGGAGTCTTAGAAGTAACCAAACGCCTGAGTAATCCCGTCAGAATAGTTCCTGCCAAAGTTTATCCGGATTATCGCAAGGATCTTTTAAGCTTTGCGGAAGCCAGTTCCAAGAAGATATTTTTTGAAGTTGATTCTGCTGTGAAAGGAGATAAACAATGAAGAATATTATGAAAAAAATCCTTTTGCTGACAGTTTTTTCGCTCTTCATTTCTGCAATGCCTCTGACTGCAGATATACTTTACTTCAATGATGGAGAAGAGCTGGTAGGCACGCTCCTTTCTATAGATAAAGAGATTATCGAATTCGATTCTCCAAATAAGCAATCTGTTAAGATACCGCGCAATACAATTGCCAACATCAAGATATCAAAAATCAGACTTGGCGATGAAATAACAAATGTTGCTGATATGACTGATGACTTGGCTTTGAAATGTATTAATTTGGATCTTGCTGATTTGGATCCTGAAGCGGAGTTTGTAACTCTTTATAACAGCTATGAATATGATTTTATTTCATCTTCTGAATATGAGGTTGTCAACCGCAGGCTCATAAAGATTATAAAAGAGTCCGCTTTGACTCTTGCCAACAGAAATTTTTGGATAAATCCCGCATACGAAGATTTTGAGATACTCTTTGCACGTTCTTACACTCCTTCGGGTAAGATTTATAGCCTGACTGATGATGCTCTTTCACGTGAGAATCTTTATCTCACCAGACCGGAATATGCAAAACTTACAAAAGAAAAAATAGCTCTAAAACACGTCGCAGTAGGAAGTATAATAGACTATTCTACTCGCAGAAGGGTTAAAGATGTTTCAGAGCTTTCGCCTTTCAAGTTTTCAACCGTGTATGTCAACAATGAGCCTTTGCTCAGAAGTGAGACTATATTTAAGTTTGATCCCGATAAAACCCCTCTTGCAAGAGTAAAGCACAATTGGGAAGGTTCCAGATTGCCAGTGTATTCTGAATATTTCAAAGACGGCAAAATGCATTGGAAATATGTCTACTCCAACAAAGATCTGCTCGTAGGCGAAGTTTCCATGTCGGCTTATTCAAGCGTTTTCCCAACTCTCTATGTTTTTCAGGAGAAATCTTGGGATGAAATAGCTGATAAAGTTGCAGAGGCCTACGAAAAAACTTGGCCTTCAGATGACAAAGTTGAAGCTTACTTGTCTGGAATTGCCTTTGATGCGAAAGACACAGAATATGAGAAAATAGCCAAAATCTGTAAGCGTCTTAATGAGGAAATCACTTTTGTGAGCATGTCGCCCACTGACCTCAATTCCTATGTGCCTGTTCATGGCGATATATTATTTGAAAAAAAATATGCCAATATGCAGTCTTTTACTGCAGTTCTTTGCAGATTAGCTAATAAACTTGGCATTGAAGCCTATCTTGGCTTTACAAGTTCAAGACGCAATAAATATACATGTGCTGACTTGCCTTGCATTTCATATTTTACAAATCCCGTATTAAAGCTCATTGTGGATGGTTCTCCTCTTTATACTATAGGCGGTTATACTACAATGGGAATCTCGTTCCTGCCTCAGTCTATGAGAGGCTCAGAGGCTGTGTTTTTCGATATTGAAAAAAAATCGCACTTTTTTGAAACTTTGCCTGAACGCCTCTTTGAATCAGATGTTAACAGACGCTTGGTAAAAGTGAAACTTGATGAAACAGGTAAGATGCAAGTCGAAGAGGCTAGCTTTATGAAAGGAGAGTCAGAATATTCGTTCAGAAAGCTTAAAGAGGCTACGGAAGCTGAGCTTAAAAATACTTTTGAGTCATATGTAAAAGTGATTCATCCTAATGCTGTTTTAAAAAACTATTCTTACACAGATTTTGCGGAACTCTATTCGCCCATGGTTTTTGTTATCTCTTATGAGATTCCTGGCGGAGCTGAAAAAATCAGTGATAAGCTGATGAAATTCAAGAACTTCTGGGTAAACTATAGCAGCAAGTTTGTAAGCTTGGAAGAAAGAAAGTTTCCCTTGGATATGGGAGCAGGTCTTGTAAATCAGATTACTGTTATATTTGAGCTTCCCGAAGGCTTTGAATGGGTTAAATGGGATAAATCTTATAATCATGTCTCAGAAAATATTCTCTTTGGCTCAAACCTGCAGCAGAAAGGCAATACTCTTGTTTTCTCAGCAGAGTATATCTTGAAAAAACTGGAATATATGCCAGGAGCTGAATATCAAGAGCTGAAAAATTGCATATCAAAGCAGACAGCTCTGGCAAATCAGTGGTTGATTATTGAAAAACCTTAATTTCTTAGCTCTGCTGCTAATATTGCAGCTTTGGTTTTATCCTCAGAACGAGGCCATTACAGTTCTTGTCTCGGCCTTCGTTCTGCTGTTTTTTTTAGTTGTTGCTGCCCAAAAAAAATTGTGGAACGGTTTGAATTTCAGCAAAGAGTTTATGCTCTTATTTTTTGCTTTGGCGGCTTTTGAGTTTATAACTCTTGCCGGGATTCCTTCTTCTATTAACTCCTATTGCAGTTCAGTTTATTTTAACAAAATCCTTCTTTATACAGGATTTTTTCTGCTTTTAGGCTTTTCCTCTCTAAATAACAAGACTTTGCCTGGATTCTTTTGGCATATGTCTCTGTTTGGAGGGTTCTATGGGGCTTTTTCGATAGCAGAATACTTCGAGGGAAGAGCAATCCCCGATACTTGGCTGGATCCTTCTCTTAAAAAATACTTTAAAACAAGGTCTGCTGGTCTTTTGAGTGATCCTAATATTAATGCTTTTTTATTGGGTGCTCTCTTTTTGTTCAGTTTATATTCTGCTTTGTCAGAAGAAAACAAGAAAAAATCATTATTGGCAAGTCTTTCTGCTGTTCTTAGCGGAACAGGCTTGATGTGCACATTAAGCAGAGGCGGCTGGATTTCTGCTGCATTTGCTCTCTTTGTGATAATTGCTTTGTTATTTTTATTTGCTAAAAAGCTGAGTTTGAAAAAATTTAACCTCAAGCTTTCAGCTTCAATCATAGCAATTTTGCTTCTTATCTTTTTTATAGGGCCTTTTAAGTATCGTTTTGTGAGTATAGCTGAACCGAAAGATATGACTCTCTCGCAAAGAACCTTGATAAATGATGCCTTCAAAGAGCATGTCAGAAAAATTCCGCTTTTAGGCTACGGTTTGGATTCCTTTCTCAAGGCTTATCCCCTCTTTCGCAAAGTAGGCGGCGATTATCCGATGTATATGCACAATGAGTTTTTACAAACTTGGGTGGAGAGCGGAGTCTTTGCGGCACTAGCACAAGCTTTAATTGTTCTCACGCTTATTTTGATATTGTCAAAATCTATTAGGCAAAAGCCGGATCTGTTGAAAATTTTTTTAGCAGGTTTTTTAGCTATGACCATTCTCAACAACTTGGGAAGCTTTTCTGCTAGAATTTTTCCAACGGCGATGTTGATTGCTGTTATGAGCGGAATGATAGCAGCCTATGCTTTTGATTTTTCGGATGAAGAAAAAACAGAGATAAAGATTTCTGGCAAGAGCACTTTGCTTTTTTCACGTCTTTTGGCGATTGCGTTGATTTTCTCTTCGCTTTCAGCAAGTTTTAAACTGGTTGTTTGGAAGTTGGATTTGAACTTTTTGAAGATTGTGGATCTGCTTGAGGCAGAGAACAAAAATGCGGCTAGGAAACTTTGTGGTGATAAAATTGCAGCTGGCACTAATGATCCATTGGTTTACTATAAGTTGGCCAAGCTTTGGCAAAATGATAATGCCGCTTTGGAAGTGGAAGCTTTGGAAGAAGCTGTCAGACTTTCGCCTGGAGAGCCAATTTACAAGCGCGATATGGCAAGAATTTATCTGGATATAGACACTAAAAAGTCGGATAGGCTTTATAAAGAAGCTTTATTTTTGGATCCTGCATCAGAGCATCTGCGGGCAGAGTATGCTGAATTTTTGATTCTCGAAGAGAAAAAATCAGAAGCTTTAGCTCAAATAGAAAAGGGACTTTCTTATTCTCCTGGCTTTCATAGTGTCTATAAAGGCTTTGCAAGACTTGAGGAGTTGAAAAAACTGCTAGTTGAATCTGAAGATTCTTAAAGTATAAAATATTTATTTGCCTTATAAATAGCTTTCTGCTAGCATTTAGTTACTAAGCGAGGATGGCGGAACTGGTAGACGCGCTGGATTTAGGATCCAGTGGGAAACCGTGCGGGTTCAATTCCCGCTCTTCGCATTTTTTTTTGCCACAGAATCCACGAACTAAGAACCGAAAAACATTTTTAAACCACAGAACACACGGAATACACGGAAAAGGACAAAATATTTTTCATCCGCTGATTACGCAGACGGGGTTTAAGCATAGCTTAAAATCAGGGGTGTGGGTAGAAAGACAATTTGCAATGTTTTCTCTGATTGACATGCCATCTAAGTATTATTAGTTTTTTACATCAGAGCTTCAGCTCATTATCAGCATCTCAAAGCATTTATTGGCTGTAATATTGGGTCTGAATAATTTCACTAACCACCGAGGCTGTCCGAAAACTAATTTTTTTTCCAAATTTTAGGATTTTGTATTTTTAAAAACTCGCTATTAATGCCTGTTTTAAGAGTTACACTTTTTCAAGTTTTGAGTTTTGTTATTTTGCGAACAAGCTCCAGCAAATCAGCGGTGTTTACAGTCTGTCTGATGCTCGTGAGAGTATTTGAATTATCTCAAACCTTTCTTCAGCCGTCATAGCTGGAGCGTTACGAGCAGCAAGCAATTTTATTTGCTTAATTTCATTGTCTGAATTTTTGTTTTTGCCTTCTATGAGATAATCTACGGAGACATTTAGAACATCAGCGATTTTAGCTAGTGTTTTAGGTCTTGGGCATCGGCTGTTGTTTAAATAGTGGGAAATAGCTGCTTCTGTAATATTAGCGGCATCGGCAAGCTCTTTTTGGGTGATGCCTTTGTGATTTATTAACTTTTTTATACGATCCCCCATAGTTTCCTTCATCGCGATTCTCCTTCGGCGGTGTTGATTTCAGAGAGCTAACATATTGAAGTTGAGCAGATTAAGGCTGAATAAATGAGTTGTCGAAATGTAAAGGTTGATAATAAATGTGGTCCTTCGATTAATTACTTTTTAGCAAAAGCTTCTGAAGTTGTTCTAAATCCTCTGAACTCATTATCATTTTAACAACTAATTATTGTTTTGTAAACTTTTTTCGATTTTCGCTCTTTATAAATAAATAATTTTTATTATAATAATGTTATGGATACTTCAAAAGCTTTTAGAAGCTCCTAAGAAAGGGAGATAGCTTCAGTGGATTAATAGAGATTTATCATTCAGTCAGTTAAGTTGCGGCAATCTGACTGTTTTTAAGGAGGTAAAAATTTAATACCGCTAAAATAGAGTCAGTGCCTTGTTGCAGCAAGGCACTGAACAGAAACAACAGAGTATGCGTGGGGCAACTCTATCTCTTTGTACTCCTAGCATATTTCTGGAAAAGGGTCAATCGGAAATCTGAGAGACCACTATTTAGCTATAAGCTGAGGAGATTAGCATGAATAAAAAAACTCTCGTTGATGACGGCTTTAATGCGCAACTGGTTCAAAATGCCAGATTTGACGGTTTTCTCGAAATTCCTTGCATTGAAAAACCGGATAAAATCATTTTGCCTAAAATCTTGGTTCCATTCTCAAAGAGAAAATATGTGAATTCTGCCGAGGCTTTTATAGTCTTTTATGAGCACGATATAATTTTCTCAGACGTACTGAAATATCCTCAAAAATATCTGGAAGAGTTCAGGAAATATCGGGGCATAGTTGCTCCAGATTGTTCTCTTTATCGTGATATGCCTTTGGTGCTTCAGATATACAACGTCTACAGAAGCAGACAAATCGGACATTTTTTTCAAACAAATGGAATCAATGTTATTGCAAACGTAAGGTGGGGTGATGAGCGAAGTTATACAACTTGTGAGCTGCCTGAGAAATTTGCTTTTCTCGGAGCACCTAAAAACAGTATCCTTTCGATAGGTACTTACGGTTGTATCCAGGGTAAAGAAAACAAGCTGTATTTCAGAAATGGTCTGATAGGCATGCTGGAAGAATTAAGACCACAGATTGTTCTGGTGTATGGTTCCATGCCGTCTTCTATTTTCCGAGGTTTAGAAGATAAAACCAGTTTCATTCACTATCCCGACTGGATTTCTTTAAAGAGAAAAAAGGAGAATCCAAATGGGAGCAGGTAGAAGCAGACTTTACGGCAATACCAAGGGAGCTGCAGGGAAAATCAGCAATGCTGCGTTAAAGCATGCAAATGTAGGAACTTTTATAAGAACACCTGAAGGTTTAAGAATAAAAAGCGGAGGTCATGGACAAGATAATATAGAGAAATTAAAAAAACTAGGTATAGAATACAATATAGTCAAGACCTTTCCAAATGGTGTAAGACTGGGAAATATCCCGACCCATCGCATAAGGTTTAAACAAAAAGGAACTGGACAAGCTTGGTTTCCGAAAGAATGGACCGAAAACGATATAAGACGTGCAGGAGAGCATGTGGCTTCTCTTAAAGGAAATCAAATTTCAAAAGATGGTGAAGAAATTTCGGGATTCTGGAAAGGGGTAAGAGTCGGAGTTATCAGACGTAACGGCAGGATTCAGACTGTTTATCCCTGCTATGATCAATCTAAGAAAGGTGAAAGATAATGGATGTAAAGAAATTTAAAGAAATTATAAAAGAGAGAGAACGAATATCAGTTGTTTCCTCAGATAATGACGATTTTGCAATAGACAAATGTTGGGAAGAATTAACAGAACTTTTGTCAAAAAACATCGAAGCGACTATTGAGTATATAGAAAACGAATGCGATAACAACGAGTTTGCCTGGATAAGTGAAGTTTTTGACTTTGTAGCTAAAAAGACTCAAAGCCAAGAATTTATAGATGCATTGAACAGATATGCGGATGCTCATCCTTCTGTTCACGACTTATGCAACATACGTGGAAGTATTGGATTTGCGCAAGCTGAAATAAAATTTCGCAATCAAGCTGAATAAAAATAGAGCAGGCTTATAAATTGCAGCTGAACAAGGCAGAATTGCTGTAACTGGCATTTTTGCCTTGTTTTTTTATTTGAGAAAAATTAATTCGCTATCTGAAAGTCTTTGCGAAGTTTGGTTTTTGAAAAGCGTGTATTAGTCTGGTGTTGGCTTATAGATCAAGAAAAAGTACAAGTTAAATTCACTAAATTCTCCTTAAGCTGAAATTTTCTTACTTTTTGATATTTAAGTTCGTATTGCTGAGGTGAGAGGTAACCACAGCTCCCATGAATTCGGACAGTATTATAAAAAGCGTTTATATAACTGAAAACTAG
>JAAYNI010000014.1 GCA_012520995.1 Candidatus Rifleibacteriota bacterium | reverse complement strand
TGAAGACATTATTAACTAGAATAATATCAAAATAGGGAAGTTTTAGTTGCAACACAGCACTAGTGCTGTATAACATCTAAAAGATGCTTATTATATTCTCCAAGTTAATAAACTCAATGTTGCATAACAGATTTGCCGCCGTACTAGAGGGGGTAGAGGGTAGTGAAATACTTTTCAACTCAGTATTACAGCCAACGACTGCTTTAAGATATTATTAAATAGTTGAGACTTTAAGATTTAAAAAAAAGAGAACCAAAGCCTAAAATAAATGTACCCGATAGTAAACATTTAGAGAAAATAAACCACTAGTGATAAAAACTCCTCACCCACTAGGGAATTTTTCCCTAGCACCAAGAATTACCTAAAGGGAATTTTTCCCTACCACTAAAGAAATCAATAGAAAGTTTTGCCCGACAACAAAAAAATCCGGGATAAATCCCGGATTTTTTGTTGCAATTAAACAGAATATTATTCGAATAAATTAAGGTTGTATGTTTACTGTTGGGAAGTGTGTTGTGTAACCAGCTTGAACTGTATGCCAACCGACATAAACATCTCCTGCGTCAAAGAAATATTCTTTCTGATCACCCACTATCTCAGACTTAGGCGTAGCCCCTTCCCTTGCAATCAAAACCTCGCCTGGAGGAATTTTGGAAACTGACAAGAAACCATTTTCCTGAACATCAACAGAAGACCAAATTGGCGTAGGCTGTTCATGCTTATCACCCGCTTTGCGCACATGGTAAGGAACAACTGGAGTGCCTTGAGGCAAAGGTTGTCCGTCAAGACCTAAAATAACGCCTTCCAATGAGCCGCCAGGTAAAATTTTCTTTGAAAAAACCAAATTTCCAAGATTAAAAGTAAGCGGAGTACCAACAGCATTCAATTGTCTTCCTTGAAGCATAGCCTTATTTTCGCTTGAAATTTGCAGACGGTAAGGTGAGCCGGCATCATAGCCAAGCGAATCATCTTTGACTTCAATTTCATAATCGCCGGGAGGTAAACTTTCAATAAGAAAATCACCATTTATTATTGAAGTCGCTGTTTCCTTTTTATAATTACCGCTCTTTATAGCAAGCTTCATACCTTTAATATAATTATTTTCGCTGTCCAGCAGCTTTCCCTTTATATTATATGATTTAGCTGGGGGAACAGCAGGATCAGAAGGAAGATCTATATACAAAATAATATCTGTAATATCACTTCTCAACATACAAAGTTTTGCTTTTGACTTAACCCCTTTGCTTTCTGCCTGCAGTATATAGTCACCTTCAGGCAATGTGCCGTCTGCCGGCTTGAAATATCCGCCAGCTCTTATCGGCAGAGTCTGCGTTTCTCCAGTGCCAATCTCCTGTAAATATACCACACCTTCTTCTACCGGAATCCCTGTGTCAAGCAATTCATTGACTGAACCAAAGAGCGCATATGTATTTTGATTTTCCTTGGGCTTGAATGCAGAGGCGGCTTTATCGCTACCCACTGGGTTTTCGGCGCAGGAAGTCAGCACAAGCGGCAAGATAAACAACAAGCAGATTGAAAACAGAGTAAAAAGCCTTTTCATATTGAGGTCTCCTTTGAAGGATTCTTTACTGAAATAAGATTGTCGCCAGAAGCAAGGTTGAAACGCTCAGCTGTTCCTGCCGCCAATTCAAGACAAGATTCGGCCTTTTTGCAGAAGCCAAAACCGAACCAAGGTTTAAGGGAATGTAAAACCGATTCGATGCAATTTTCTTTGTTCAGAAACAGCACATCAATCGGATATCTCATAAATGACATATGTACCGAGTTGCAAGAAGAAATCCAAAGGCCTTGGTTCTCATCTAAAGACTTAGTGAACATCAAGCCTTTAAAGCGGGTCCAAAAGCTGTCTGCTATACGCACTTTGTCCGCTATCAAGATTTTTTCTCCTTCTTTTATTTTATAAAAACTGCAAGTCTCAGACATGATTAAATATTTTCAGTTCACAACTTATCAAGGCGCCACCGCATCAAGAATCTGGAAAAGAGCGGGACCGCCAATAACAAGTCCGACGTTCGGGAATATAAACAGAACCAGAGGAATCATCATTTTGACTGGAGCTTGAGCCGCCGCTTCTTCCGCTCTTTGGCGACGTTTGTCCCTAAGCTGTTCTGACTGTATTCTGAGAACGTGTCCCAGCGAAACACCCAGCTGGTCTGCCTGAATTATAGCTGAAACAAAAGCCTTCATGTCAGGGTGCTCAACTCTTTCGCCCATCGCCTTGAAAGCATCTCTTCTGGATTGTCCCATTCTCATTTGTCTGAGAGTAAGACTGAACTCGTCAGGGATAGGACCTTTCATCTTCTCCACAACTTTATCGCAAGCGGCGTCAAAACCCAAACCGGCTTCAACAGCGACAGTTAAGAGGTCTAGCACGTCGGGAAGCTGCCTTTGAATATCATGAAGTCTGTTAGCTATACGTCTTTTAACAAAGAAGTTTGGTCCAACAATTCCTATCATGGCGCCTACCAAAAGCCCCAAGGGAAGCAAACCCTTGGACAGAATAAAGGTCATTGAGGCGCAACCGAAAAGAGAGGCAATAAAGAAAAGTCTTTGTACAATAACAAATTCTGCTGCTGTCAAGCCTCCAGGATAGCCTGCTTGAGCAAGCATTTTCCTGAGATTCGCGGTTTTTTGAGAAGCTCCTTTGCCATCTTTTTTCTCTTTATCTTTACCAGCCGCCGAAGACAAAAGAGGTCTGATAACCCTGTCAAAGAAAGGTTTATCCAGCTCTTTTTCAGCTTCCTTTGCCACCAAAAGCTCAGGAGTTTCTTCCAAAGCTTCAAGCCTGCCTTTAATATCTACTTTTGAGCCCGAGGGGAAAAGCAAAAGCACGAGAAAAACTACAACAAAACTGACGGCCATAAACAATAATAACATCTGCATGCTTTTATCCTCCTTAGACTTCTATATCTACTATCTTCATTATGATAGCAACGCCTATGACTTCCCAAACCAAGCCGAAAATGACAAGGAACCATCCTCTGAAGAAACCTCGTTTGAAAGTAAAGAGTTTCATAATAAATTGAGGATTAATCACGTAAATCATCATGGCTATACCAAAGGGAAGAGCACCTACTATGGCGCCTGAAGCTTTAGCTTGAGCCGTTTTGGTTTGGATATCGCCTTTAATCTTCATGCGCTGGCGTATAGTATGGCTAATTTTATCAAGAATTTCGGCAAGGTTTCCGCCCACTTGCCTTTGAATTAAAACGACAGTAGTAACCAAGTCCCAGTCAGGACTCGCGACTCTGTTGTTAAGAGCTATCAATGTATCTTCCAAGTTCATGCCCAAACTGTTTTCTTTGAGAACACGTTTCAATTCACTAGCCATAGGCTCAGGAGATTCTTTTGCGACCATTTCCAAGCCCTGCAAGAAAGAATAACCTGCTTTAAGACCATTCGCCAATGACATAAGAGTTCCAAGAATTTGATCGTTAAAAGCTTGGCGCTTGCGCTTAATGGCAATCTTTATCCAGAGATTTGGCAGGAAGGCTCCTACCACACCTAAAAGAATAGCCATAAACAAGCTTTTGCTGGTCACTCCCATGAAGAAACCAATCATGAAGGCCAAAAACTGTATAGCAACAAACTCGTTAGCTTTAAGAGGAATAGAAGCTTCAGCAAGTTTTTCCGCAAGGCTTATGGCCATACTCTTCGGGGTAATAATAAGACCTATGTTGCCTATAATTTCTTGAAGCCTGGAACCCTGCTTTCGCTTCTTTCTGCCTCTAGCCTCCATGAGCCATTGGTCTTCTTCTTCTTCTTCTTGGTCAAAACCATCCATTAAAAGGTCATCGTCAATATCTCTCTCATATTTTTTTGCCGCCACGGAGCTTTCCGCAATATATTGCTCCATGCGATGCTTGACCTCTTCTCCAGGGCTTTTCATTAAGAGGCTGCCGATAATCAGAGCGCAGGCAAAGAAAAATATCGTTAAAGATATGAGAAATATTAGTTCCATGTGAACTTACCAGCCTTTTGCAGTATCCGTAAAGGTATTTGCAGGCAAGGTGATGTTATACTCAGCGAACTTGGAGGCAAACTTAGGTCTTATACCAGTCGGTTTAAGCCTTCCTAAGATTTTGCCGCTGTCATCCATGCCTGTTTGTTCAAATCTGAAAATGTCTTGAGTAACTATAGTATCACCTTCCATACCTTGTATTTCGGTAAGGTAGGTAATCTTTCTGGAACCGTCTTTAAGTCTTGATTGCTGAATAACCAAGTCTACCGCTGAACTCACTTGCTCTCTGATAGCCCTGACGGGAAGATCCATACCCGACATGAGGACCATGGTTTCTAGTCTGGCAAGAGTATCACGAGGAGTATTGGCGTGAGCAGTAGTCAGAGAGCCGTCGTGACCTGTATTCATAGCCTGAAGCATGTCGAGAGCTTCACCGCCGCGGCACTCCCCTACTATAATGCGGTCCGGTCTCATACGCAGAGTATTGCTTATGAGATCTCTCATAGGAACAGCGCCTTTGCCTTCAATGTTGGCGGGTCTCGTTTCCAACCTTACAACGTGAGGCTGTCTCAGCTGTAACTCTGCTGCGTCTTCGCAGGTTATAATTCGCTCGTCTGTCGGAATGAATGAGCTTAGAATATTCAGAGTAGTGGTTTTACCGGAACCTGTACCGCCAGAGACGACTATATTCAGCCTGATTTTTATGCATGCTTCAATAAAAGTCGCCATTTCTTGGGTCAAGGTGCCGAAACGAACCAAGTCTTGGACTCCAAGAGCTTCTTTTTTAAACTTTCTGATAGTGATAGTGGGACCATTCAGAGCCAATGGCGGTATAATAGCGTTAACACGAGAGCCATCCGGGAGACGGGCATCAACATATGGAACTGACTCGTCGATTCTTCTGCCGATTGGAGCAACAATACGCTCAATAATTCTCATGACATGATCGTTATCTTTAAATTTTATGTCAGAGAGAGTGAGCTTGCCTTTCTTTTCATAATAGATTTGAAATGGACCATTAACCATGACTTCGGAAATATCTTCTTCGTCCAGCAATGGCTGAATAGGTCCAAAACCTACCATGTCATCCAACAAAATAGCAGTCATATTCTCAGTATCACGTTGACTGAGATAGATATTCATTTTAGGGCCTTCTTCAGCGGCAACACTGATAATTTTGTCCCTAAGCATGGCTTTTTTGCGTTCCATATCCGCTTCAGCCATTATAGCTGCCGGCATATCGTCAATTATTTTGTTTTGAACCTTTTCTTTAAGACGTTCAAAAGAGGATATTTCTCTAGTAGTAGATGAGGCTTCCGCCGAAGAAGAGGTAGAAACTCTATCCACCTTTTTCTCTTCATTTAATCGTGATAAAAGACCACCCATTTCAACCTCCGTTAGTTAAAAGTGCCAAATAAAATATCTTTAATTTTAAGTATAGCACTCTTGGCTGTCTCAGGCTTTGGCTTGGGACCTATAATGTGCTCAGCCGTATCTATAATTGCCCTCGCAAGATGTGTGCCAGGCTCTTTAAGGACAAAAGGCTCGCCTTTGTTCAAGTAAGTTTGAGCCGTTTCAGAATCCATAGGAATTACCGAATAAACGGGAGTTCCAAGGCCGCTTTCCAAATCTCCTTTGGATATGCCCACACTGGGAACCTCTTTGTTGAGTATTATTTTGACTTTATTCATGTCAAAACTTATATCTTTCAGAGTCTTAAGAGTAAGCTTTGCGCTTTTTACTGAAGTTATATCAAGTGTCAAAACAAGAAAAAGAACATCTGTCACGTCAAATATAGAGAGCTCTTTCTCGGAAATAAAGGCTGGAGTATCTATAACTATGTATTGATAAACTGGCTTAGCCGCCTCTATTATGTATTTAATATGTTCCGGTTTGACCGCATCTGCCATAGCAGGCTCTCTAGGAGCTATAAGGACATCCAAGCCAACAGGAGTAGTCATTATATATCTTTCTATAGCATTGTAGGTTATGTCTTCAGGAATAGCGACGCTGTTTACGAGATCAGCTATAGTACGCTTGGAAGGAATATTTAGCGTTATAGCTATGTCTCCGAACTGCAAAGAAGCATCTATCAAAAGGGTTCTCTTATTTCTGTCCGCAAAGGCGCTTGCTATATTGGAAGTCAACATTGTCTTTCCGACGCCGCCTTTTGCGGAGAAAAATGTAAGAACATTTGCCGTAGTCAAATTCGCAGGAATATCAGGCCTGTCTTTTAGCCATTGAGAATAGACATTTTTTATAGTGTCTACCAAATCACTGCTGCTAAAAGGTTTAACAAGGAAATCTTTCGCGCCTGCTTTCATGGCTCT
Organism: Candidatus Rifleibacteriota bacterium; assembly: GCA_012520995.1. Lineage (GTDB taxonomy): Bacteria > Muiribacteriota > Ozemobacteria > Ozemobacterales > Ozemobacteraceae > JAAYNI01. The sequence continues at coordinate 55,512 of JAAYNI010000014.1, read as the reverse complement.
GCGAAAGTATTCCTGTTCACCTTGGATTGACATCATTATAGTTTGTATATGAGGGCAATCTTTAGCCAAGACTTCGGTAGCCTTTAGTCCGTCTAAATCAGGCATGTTTATATCCATGAGTACTATGTGAGGCTGAAACTCCTTAGCTTTGGCTATGGTTTCCTCACCAGTAACAGCCTCTCCAATTATCTGGATGCTTTCCTCATTTCTCAACATTCGCCTGACATTAGAGCGAAGCTCATCCATATCATCGGCTATAAGCAATTTGATAAGTTGCATTGTATTAAACTAAAGCACCTGCTTTCTAAAATATAGAGTATTGTAGCCTATAAATATCTAGCAGGTCAATTCTGAGGAATGTGTCCGCTCTGTATTCGCTGGAAGGCCTCGTTGAGTCGTTCAAGCTTATCTGAACGTCTGGGAACAGGCACTTCTTTAAACTTGGCTTTTCCTGCCAAGTCAACTTCTTTGCCAGTTATTTTCGGAGTAAGCAGTATAATAAGCTCATTTTCCTTATCCACTACAGCTTTATGACTGAATAGAGAACCTACTAACGGGAGATTTCTGAGAAGAGGTAGACCGGAGTTGGTAACGCTATAGTCTTTGCTTATAAGACCGCCCAAAGCGATTGTTTCTTCATCGCCCATTTTAACTGTAGTCATAAGACTTCTAGTCATAATATTCGGAGGACCGTCTTTATTAACGAAGCTGGGCTGCTCTTGTTGAATGTATACACTGAATTTAAGCTGATCATCTATAATAAAGAGGTCTCTTATTGCCAGCTGCAAGTTGGCAGAAGTTGTACCCCAAGTGGCGTTGCCCGCATTGTCAAGGTTAGACCTGAACTGAATCTGCTGACCGACACTCACATACGCCAAGGATTGTCCTGTGCTGCCTTCCCCCATGGATGACTCACCCATCCAGCCTGATTCACTGGGTTTGGTAGGAGTTGCGCTGGAATAAACTATGAGATTCGGCTTGGAAATAACCTTAGCTTTGCCTGAAAGTTCCCATGCACGCACCTGAGCAGCTACAAGACTCTGTCTATTTATATTCTGCATTTTGAATGGATTAACATTGCGAGGTATAACAGCTCCGCCTGAAGGCCCTGCCATTTCCAAAAAGTCCAAGACACCTTTTGAAAGACCGCCGCTACCGCCAGCGCCCCAATTTATACCAAGATCGGAGTCATTGGTTTTATCCACTTGCAGTATAAAAGCTTGAAAAACAACCTGATACGGATTTTCTATAGTAACCAGATTGCTCAGTCTATCTATAGGAACGAAGCCTTTAACTATCTCCATCATGTGCATGTAGTCATTCTGATTTTCAACTGTTCCATGTAAAAGAACTCTGACATCAGCCGTGCCTGATGCTGTGGAAGTCGAAGCAGTCGAAAAAGGATCTACTTTAGGAGAAATTATATCCACCTGAACCGTAGGAAGCTTAAGAGCTGCCTCTATACGTTCTTTCAGAGAGGTTTCAGTGGTTTCGGATTCAAGCAGGCTTACCAAGGGTCTTGTGCCAAGAAGACTCTTAGCTAAAGTCTCAGCTCTTATTGAATCTTCCTTTTTGGCAACCTGACCTTGCAAATAAGCGATGTCAGGGAAAATAACCAATTTTATGTTCTTGTTGCTTATGATGTTGTCAAACTTATCAAGAATAAGCTTGTTTTCATCAAAGGTTTCTATATCATAGACTCTTCTTCCGGTTAAGTCCCACAGAATCATCTGAGTGGTAGCCCCAGTATTGCCCATAGCAGAAATAATTATTTCTGTATCGGAAACGTTGAGTATATCAACAACTCCTTCATTGACTGCGACAATTTTTTTAACACCATAGGCAGGTACAGCGACTGTTTTGCCCAGGGGTATCATAAGCTTCTCATTGGCATAAGCCTGAAAAGCGATAAGCAACAAGAAGGCTGTCAAAATTATATTAAATGCGGCGTGCGACAATCTTTTATTCATAGTCTTTATTCTCTCCTGTCACTTATCTCGGCATATCAATATATGATGCTTCCGGAAGCGAGCCATAACCGCCGAACACTTCGTCTGTTCCAGCCTTGTCAGGCAGATTTTTGAACTTTTCAGCTCCGGGACCGCCGTATTTGTATATTTGTCTGCGTCTGGCACTGCCAAAGACTATTTCAACTTTGCCATCGTCATATTCGCGTTGCATACGCATTTTTTCTTCAAGGCCAGGCGTTTGAACAGTTGTCTGCGCTTGCTGCGCCTCGATATCTTCAGGCGCGGTAAAGGTGCCTGAGACCGGGTCTTTTCTATATCCAAGGTCGGCAAGAACACGTCTTTGATTAGCGCCAGGAGTCATTATGGGTGAACCAAGAGTATCTTTTGCTTCTTTCGGGTTTTTCAGAATAAGCCTGAAGTCTGCTCCGGATTCAATGAAAAGCAGCTTTTCAAGATCTGAAGGAGTGACTTCCAATGTTACTATATTCATTTTAGCCGCTGCAATTGCAGGAGCAAAAGTAGCAACATTCGGGTCTCTTACATAAGAACCGCCTACCGCCAATATTTTTATATTTTGGAGAAGAATCTTAGTTATGGTTTCTTCGCCGGCAGGTCTGAGAGTAGCAACAACGTCAACATAGTCGCCTTGCTGAACAAAACCGCCAACCGAGCTTGACTGCGAGACCATTATTGAAACAGCTCTCATTCCAGGGCGTATTGCGCTGGCAAGGTTAGGTATGACATTGGGTTCGCTAAGACGCTCTCTTGTAAGTCTGTCTCCAGGAACTACGGTAACAGCAAGATATCTGTCTTTCATTTCTTCGAAAGAACCAACGAATCTGCTTCTTTCTTCATCGTTTTTCCCGAGAGCTGATTCAGGAACCTGTTCTATAACAAACTTCTTGCTTATACTTTCCTCATCAAGGAAGGTGAAAGCCGGCAAATTCCGATCACCTATGTACTTGACAACCGGTATCTTTTTCTCTGCCGGTGCCGTTGGTATTTGCGGCAGCGCCGTTTGGGGTGCAGGGTCTTTATCTAAGCTTTTGTAGAGTATCAATGACATAAAGCCCGAAAGCACCAGAGCTATAAAAATCACCTTTTTGTTCACGGCTTACTGAGCCTCCTAACACTTTAGAGAATAACGAATAATAACACAGTGTACCCCGTCCGGCAACTTTTTTAAAATGCACTTTGTACAATAAAAAGTGTCTGCACTCTATTTAAAAAGGTTTAAGAGTTTCAAAAGTTTCCTACAACACTTTTCTTTGAATCAGTTCTTTTCACACATAATTATAAAGCGATAAAAAAAACCTATAAAATAGAATTATTTTTTTAAAGTTAAATTAAACTTTATGCCTCTAATCCGGTATCATGGTTACGAGAGGAAATGCATTTTGCCTTCTCTCCGGTTCTGGAAGAACCAGCTATTACACAGGAGTTCTCAGAAGATGTATAAGAATCTATACTTAACCGCAGTTCTATTTTTGTTTTTATCAGTCATGGCAACAGGTCAGGCTCAACTAAGGAACTCGGTTTATATTCAAGGCGACTACAAATCAGCTTTTGCAGGAAAAGACGGCTCTTTTTATCTTCTCAGCCGAGACGGACGAATAATTGTCATAACCAGCGATTATGAATCCATAGAAATCCCACTGCCCACATACCGTGACAAAGACATGACAGACGCTTTCTCCGACATAGTCTCTGACGGAAAACATATAATGCTTTGCGGTTATGCCTATCCAGCAATTTTTGTCCTCTCAATTAAAGATCCCACAAGATATGGCGTGATACCTATGGACACAAAAGAAGGAGTTCACAGCCAGCACCCTATGAGAATGACTATGCGCAACAACACAATAACTGTACGCGACTCAGCCGGACAAAATTTCAACGTAAGAGGCAAAAGAGTTGTACAGATAGCTCCAGACTTAGAGCTTGAAAGCGGCAAAAACGCAGAGAGAATCAAGATGACGATCCCTCTCAACGCTGACGGCACCCAAGGCGACACTTCTGTTTACACCGAATCAGGAGCTTTTATTTGGAAAGCTCCCCTGCCCCAAGACAAAAACAGATATGTCTCAGGCATAGACTTTATAGGCTACGATAAAACAAAAGATCGTTATTTGTTTGCAGTCACAACCACAGCTGGCGAACTGGACACTGAAATATCTATTTACACAGTCAAAAACGGCCAAACTCAAGCAGTGATTCCCATTCCTTACATTTCTCTGCCAACCATGACACACACACTAAGATTTTCTGATGACGGCAGCCTCTATCATATGACCTTAGATATGAGAAGAGAAGATGGAATAATTATAACCAAGCTGGCTCTGGAACAGTCAGTTAAATCAGCCGGTTAATTTTACAATTTGTCAAAAAACATACAAAAGGAAAATAGATATGTTTAAAAACAATAAGACCAGGTTTTTGATTTTACTCCTTGCTGTTTTTTTATTGTCTTCACCATTCGGTCTTTTTGCCGACGAGAAAAAAGATGACGAAGCGAAAAACCCGTTTGCCCCAGATGTCAAGGTTTCAACAGAAGATCTTGCCAAGGCAAAAGATGATTATATACTTGATATAGCAGTCGCAGAAGCTGCTCAAGTAGTATCTGACGGTTTCCCCGTTAAAGGCACTCTGCAAGCTTTGAGCGCCTCCTCACTCAGACTGAGAGCTTGGCCTTGGGGCGAAGTCTTAGGTCTCTATCCTGAAGGAACCAAAATTGAAGTAAGAGGCGTGAGCGGCGAGTTTTATCTTGTGGATATTAACGGAACTCAAGGCTACATGCACAGAAACTATGTTTCTATTCCTGACAGAGCAGCTTCAGGCGTAGCTCCTGATTATCCAGGAGACACAAAAAGCGGCGGAGCTTTGCCTATAGAAGAAGGAGTCAAGAGATCTCAAGAAGACTCGAAAAAACCTCCGAAAAAACCCGCTCCAAGTCCTTCCAATCCGGCCCCTGTTGTAAGCAACGGTTCACAGAAAAAAATCTCTGTTCCGCTTATTTCACAAATGAAAGTCAGCTGCCCCGCTCCAGGTTCAGCCTGCGGCCCCACCTCTTTGGCGATGCTTCTTGCTCACAAAAAAGGCGTGGGCACAAAAGAAGCCTACTCAATGGCCTCACAACTTTGGAAACAATGCGGCTCAACAGCCAGCTCAGGAACTGGACACCAAGGCCTTATTAAAGGAGCCAAAGCTCAAGGCTACAGCGGAAAGTTCTATTACAGTCTCTCTATTGATTGGCTGAAAAAGCAAATAGATGCCGGCAAACCTGTTTTAGCTCATGTTAAAGGACATTATCTGGTAGTAATAGGTTATAATTCTAAGGGTGTAATAATCAACGACCCTGCTTGGCGTGGCGAACGCCAGATGAGTTACAACGACTTTTCTGCCTATTGGAACAGCTCTGGCGGCAAGCACACAGCTATGGTTTTAGATTAATAAATTGTCTTTTAGTAAAAACCGCGACGGATTTGTTTTACCGTTGCGGTTTTTATTTTATAAATTTTCCTTTATTATTTAAAACTTTCTCTATTTAATAAGGTATTATGAGCTAGAAAGTATCTTTTAAAGAGAGTTTCTATCAACTTTCTAAGTCTTATTTGTTAAGCGTAAAATTAAACATATAGAGGGAAGTTAATATGTTCCAAAGAAATAAAAACTGCTTTTTGATTTTGCTCCTTGCAGTTGCTATTTTTCTTTCTCCTTTCGGTCTTTTTGCCGACGAGAAGAAGGATGATGAAGCAAAAAACCCGCTTTCTCCAGATATCAAGGTTTCCACTGAAGATCTTGCCAAAGCAAAAGACGACTATATACTTGATATAGCAGTCGCGGAAGCAGCTCAGGTAGTATCTGACGGCTTCCCTCTCAAGGGCACTCTTCAGGCATTGGGCGGTTCCTCGCTTAGACTGAGAGCTTGGCCTTGGGGCGAAGTTTTAGGTCTTTATCCTGAAGGAACAGCAATTGAAGTAAGAGGCGTTAGCGGAGAGTTCTATCTTGTAGATATTAACGGAACTCAAGGCTACATGCACAGGAACTATGTTTCCATACCCGACAGAGCAGCTTCAGGCGTAGCTCCTGACTATCCCGGCGACACCAAAAACGGCGGAGCTTTACCTATAGAAGAAGGTGTCAAGATATCACAAGAAGATTCGAAAAAGCCTCCAAAACAACCTCCTGCAAGTCCTTCAAACCCTGCACCTGTCGTAAGCAACGGCTCTCAAAAGAAAATATCAGTTCCTCTTATATGCCAAGGCGATGTCAAATGTCCCGTACCTTGGTCTGCTTGCGGCCCGACCTCTATGGCTATGCTTCTTGCTCATAAAAAAGGCGTGGGCACAAACGAAGCCTTCGCAATGGCTTCTACTCTCTGGAATCAATGCGGCACCACAGGAAATGCAGGCACCAATCACCAAGGCATGGTAAACGGCGCCAAAGCTCAGGGATTCAGCGGCAGATTCCATTACAGCTGTTCCTTGGATTGGATAAAGAAACAGATAGACGCAGGAAAGCCTGTTATAGCAAACGTCACAAACCACTATCTGGTTGTTATCGGTTACGATGACAAAGGCTTTATAATAAACGACCCTGCCAAGAGAGGCGAACAGCACAGAACCTACAGTAACTTTGACGGTTACTGGAACGGCGGCGGCTGCTACCACTCAGCCTTCGTTTTGGATTAAAACAAACACTTAATAGCAGAATTATTTAAAACTCATTTGCTGAAACTGGCAGTTGCCCTAAGCAGCAAATAAACTTAAAAGTCTGATATAAAAACAATAGTTAGACAAAGACCGCGGCGGTATCAAGACTATCGCCGCGGTTTTTATTTTTAGTTTTTAAGCTCTTTATGCTATAATCGCAATCATGGACGAAACTCAATTCAAATTTGCACTTGCTGCCATTGTTGCCTTTGTGGCCATGTTCTTTGACTTAAGAACAGGCAAAATACCCAACAAGCTGACCTTTCCTGCCATGCTCACAGGAATACTCTACAACCTTCTTTTGCATCGCAGCTTTGCAGCAATGGGTTGGAGCACTTTAGCCTGTCTACTAGGAATCCTATTCTATTTTCCCTTCGCGGCTATAGGAGCAGTAGGTTTCGGAGATGTAAAGCTTTTAGGAGCCATAGGCGCTATAAGCGGTTCTCCTATGCATATTTTTACAGTATGGCTCTTTTCTATGGCTTACGGTTTTATTCAGGCAATAATAGTAATATACATGAATTATGGAACCAAAAGCCTAGGAGTGCTCTATGCCCTTTATAAAACAGGGGCTTACAAGCATAGAACCATACAAATGGAAAACACTTCTGAAGCCACCAAAAACAACGTCAAATACCGGATTGGTGTTAGTATAGCATTAGCAGCATTAACAGCCTGTTTCAAAGTCTACCGCTGGTAACTAGTGCTGTGTCAGAATTTGCCTTTAACAAAGCCGAAAAGTTTTATATTATTCGCTTCACAGACCTTTTCGAAAGTGCCCAAGCCTTCTTCTGAAGCTTCAGGAGAAACAACAAGAAGCAAAGAACCCGACTTGGCCAAAGCTATTTCCGAATCAGTCAATTTTTCTTTGCAAGGCGGCAAATCTACAAGAACAACTTCACAAGAATCTTTGGCTTTGCCTATAATCTTGAGAATTTCTTGTTCTATGAGCGGTTTGACCGCTCCTATATTAGCATAGTTGCCAGCCGGCAAAAGCTTAAGGTTTCCGAAGAGTGTCTTTTTAATGCTTTGAGATAAAAGAGCCTCGCCTTTTATAACCTCGGAAAGTCCAGAGGAGTTTTCAACTGCAAAAATTTCATGAAGAGCCGGGTTTTCCAAGTTTGCATCTATCATACATACAGAATAACCTGCTCCCGCAAGCAAAACTCCCAGATTAGCTACTACAGCTGAGACTCCTGATTTTCGCTCTTTAGCTGAAAAGAGAAGAACCCTTCCCATATGATCTGACATATAAACACGTAACGCATGAGCAAGGCGGTTGTATTCATCCTCAAATTTTGAGCTTCCGCCTGCAAGCGGAATCAGCCTTATGTCAGCACCGCCGCTTTGCGCTCTGTATCTTTTGCCATATTTTGTTTCTTCGGGGATCATTCTTAAATAGCCTGAATCTCTGACAGGAGCCCCTGAAAGGTTAGGCAATAGACTGTTTTCCGCAGCTATAACAAGAGTTTGTGTGACAGACTTGGCTACAGCTGTTGCTAAATTTTCCGCAAAATCTTCTGAAAAACCCTGATACTCTACTTCCGGAGGAGCATAGAATAAAAAAGCGGAAAGCAAAAGACCTGCTAAAACAGAGAGCCAAAAACGTTCTTGACGGCTTAAGCCATTCATTTTAGGCATAGAAGGTTTTTGAGCTATTTTAATTTTTCCAGAAGCAGAGGATTTCTCCAAAGAAGTTCTCTGCCATTCATCATACAAATCGCGGTAAATACCCTTTAAAGAGTCTATTTGAAGTGAAAAGCTCTGAATAATCTCCTGTTTCCTGGCTTCTGTCATTGAAAAGTTGTTAAATGCTGCTTCATACCTTTTATTCATTTGCGCAGCCTCTTCTTTTTCTTTTGCTATAAGTTGCAAGAGGTCGCTATATTCAGCATTTTTTTTCTCTTTTCTGACAAGGATCTCAGAAGAAGACAATTTATCTTCCAAGTCGCGGATTTTCTCTTTTGAACCTATGACTCTAGGATGTTTCTCCATATACCTCTCATAGAGTCTTGTCAAATGGCTCTTTTCTGAGAGTAACTCAGAATAGTATCTCTGATATTCAGGCATTCGCTCTCTTGCATCGTAAAACACTGTTTTTGGCATTGTAACCAAACGTTTTTCCATTTCGGAAATCAATTCTTCTTTATGCCCAAGAGCCTTTTCATCTTTCTGTAACTCACGTTCAGATGCAGTTTGCGGCAAAGAAGCGCAAAGAGCTTTTTTTTGTTTTTCTAGTTTATCTATTTCTGCCTGCACCGAGTCTAGACGCTCTTTCAAAGAACCCTTTTTAAACTCGGAAGCATCTGAAGCCTGAGTAAGAAAATTCTCGCTGAGTTCTTGAATCAAATTATTACTCAAAGCCTGCAATTTATCAGGGTTCACAGAAGAAACAGATAAAGTCACATGATTCATTCCCGTAGCTTTGAGTGAGATGCTTTCCGGCTTTTTTAATTCTTCCAAAGGCATATCAGTATTTTTGGAAATACGTTCCAAAGCTTTATCGGAAGTAATACAGAGAAACATTTCTTCTGCTACATCTTCAAAGTTTTCTGATATAGAAGTAAAAACCTGGAGAGCTGATGTGACAGTATAAGTAGCCGGTTCTCGTCTATCCAGCCAAATAAAAATCAAAAGCACAGAAAGGGTCACAAAAATCGTGCCCAAAAAATGTCGTTTAAGGCCTGTCAATAGACCTGAAAATAAATTTTGCCGAACCATAGAGCCACCATATTATATTATTTCAACTGAATGATTCGGCAAAAAACTTCTGATTTATTAGGACTCTTAAAGACCTATTTTTTTGCAGTAAATTCATTAACCGCTTTGGCAACATACCTGATCTGCTCTTCTGTCAGGTCAGGGAATATAGGCAAAGCCAATGTTTCTTTTGCCGCTTTTTCAGCAACAGGGAAAGAGCCTTCTTTAAGACCCAAGTATTCAAAAGCGGGCTGCAAGTGTATAGGTATAGGATAATAGACTGCTGTTCCTATATCTTTTTCTTGGAGATACTTTTGGAGCTCGTCGCGTTTTTCACCGACTCTTATCACATATTGGTTGTAAATACTGTAGTTATAGTCTCTGATAACAGGTGTAACTACATTTGGATTGCCGTCAAACAATTCATCATAGAGAGCCGCATTTTTCCTGCGTTGTTCTGTCCATTTGGGCAGATGCGGCAGTTTTGCCGATATAACTGCTGCCTGAATAGCATCTAAGCGGGCATTGAAGCCAGTTACTTCATGGAGATATCTGTCTTTGCTGGTTCCGTGAACTCGCAGTTTTCTTGTTTTTTCATAAATTTCAGTATTTGAAGTGCTTACAAGACCGCCATCTCCAAACGCTCCCAAGTTTTTGCTGGGGAAAAAGCTGAAGCATGCGACATCTCCAAGAGAGCCTGCTGGTCTGCCTTTATAGAGAGAACCTATAGCCTGAGCCGCGTCTTCAATTACTTGAATGTTTTTACCGCGCTTGTTGTTCTTGGCAATATCCATTATAGGATCCATATCAGCACACTGTCCGAAAAGGTGAACAGGAACTATGATATCTATATCGTGCTTGTCTACAAGTTCAGCCATTTTGGAGACATCCATGTTATAAGTGTCAGGCTCTATGTCAACAAAGTATATTTTTTTACTGATATGCCACATGGCTCCGCCCGTAGCAAAAAAGCTGTAAGGAGTCGTCAAAATTTTAGGCTCCTCCGGATGAGGCACTGCAAAGCCGGCAAGATGAAGAGCAGTGGTTCCTGATGAGCAAGCTACGGCATAATCAGCTTTAATAAATTGCGCCAAGTCCTTTTCCATCTTTTCCACATTGGGACCCATTATAAACTGCTGTGTTTCACAGATTTCGATAATCTTTGGCATTATCTCGTCTTTAAGCTGTTCGTATTGGAGGGTAAGGTCAAGAAGTGGAACTTTCATTTAATTCTCCTATTTGCAGCGGCTTCCCTGTTTTAGTGATTTTTTTAACAAGCCTCGAACAGAATATACTCTAACCTGCTTCTTGTCAAGGAACAACTAGTGCTTTGTTTTCTCTAAAACTTTCCTGTCAGCCTTTCAAAATTCACAAGACAATATCCGCTTATAAGATCTAACCGTGGTGAGTGGTGCGTGGCGAGTTCTGTTACCGTAATATAAAATGTATAGTGTGGAATGTAAGAATAAAAGACACAAAACCTAACTCCTTAGCTGAAGTATTGAGTTGCTAAACAATTCCACTGTCCACCCTCTACTGCCCACTGTCCACTGAATTTTAAGCTTCGCTTAAAATTCCTAGGTGAAGCGGTACAATATTTATGTTAGAATACTGCCATGAAATTTATTGATGAACTTATTATAACAGCAGTTTCTGGCAAAGGCGGAGACGGAATGGTCTCCTTCAGACGCGAAAAATATGTCCCTATGGGCGGCCCATCAGGCGGCTCGGGAGGAGACGGCGGCGACTTTTACCTTGAAGCTACAGACGATCTGACAACATTGTATGATCTGAGTTTTAAACGCACCTATAGAGCCGGCAATGGCACAAATGGCGGCTCCAAGGACATGACGGGAGCTCTTGGCGAAGACTTTATACTTAAAGTGCCTACGGGTACCCTTGTCTATGACGCTGATACAAACGAACTGCTTTACGACCTTGATCACAACGGACACAAACAGCTGATAGTTAAAGGCGGCAAAGGCGGACGCGGCAATGCCAGTTTTTCCTCCAGCGTGATGCGTGCTCCAAGGGTTGCCGAAAAAGGCGAACCTGGCGATTCAATCACTCTTAAACTAGAACTGAAACTGCTTGCAGATATAGGTCTGGCAGGACTGCCTAATGCTGGCAAGTCAACGTTTTTACGGGCTGTCACAAATGCCAAACCAAAGGTTGCGGACTATCCTTTTACAACTCTGAATCCGATACTTGGAATAGTAAAACCCGAAGGTGCCCCTTCTTTTTGTATCGCCGATATTCCAGGCTTGATTGAAGGAGCTCACGAGGGCGTAGGTCTAGGCACCCGTTTTTTAAAGCATATTGAGCGAACCAAAGCTGTCCTGCATGTAGTAAGTATGTCTGACATAGATCCGGAAGAGCCTTTAAAGAACTATGACACTGTAAGCAAAGAATTGGACAAATTTTCGCACGACTTGGCTCAAAAAACAGCCGTAATAGCAGCTAATAAAATGGATTTGCCGGAATCCAAAGAAAACTATGAAGCTTTTAAAGAGGAAGCCGAAAAACGCGGTTTAAAAGTCTTCCCAATATCCGCTGCTACAGGCGAAGGAACTATTCCTTTGCTTAAGTATTTGGCTCAGCTGGCCGCTCAATTGAAGTATATACCTCAAGACAAGGCCAACAAAGAAGAGAAACTCTACGAGTTTATACCGCCCTATAAGATAGAAAAACAAGAAGATGGCACTTGGCTTGTCACGGGTGCGGATATTACGCGGCTTGTTTATATGACAGACTTCACAAACCCTGACGCTATTTTGCGTTTTAAAAGCAAACTCAAACAAATGGGCTTTATTGAGGATCTAGCACTCATAGAAGCTGAACCTGAAGACACAATCGACATAGCCAATATGCTATTTGAATACAGGGAATTTTTCTAGAAATGACTCCGGACAACTTACAAAAGAAATCTCTAGAAATATTAGCAAAATATGATGTGAAAGCAGAGCCCCTTTACATCGATGCTATACAAAAAATCTCAGAAGAAATCTCAAGGTTGGACGAAGGCCTTATAACCCACATTTTAAATGTAGCAAAATTAGCAGCTCATTATGCGGCAGAAAATGGCACATCGATTCAGAAAGCTATTATGGCAGGTCTTTCGCACGACATGTTCAGAACATCATCCAAAGATAAGATTTTTCAATATGCAAAGACAGCAGACTTTCAGCTTACTGAGCTCTTTTTGAGAAATCCTATGTTAGCCCACGGCCCTGCCGCCGCAGGTTGGCTCCGCCTCAACATTCCACATCTTGATACCCATGTGTTTGAAGCTGTCAGAGATCACACCTTTCCTGACGAATCATCAAACATTATGACAAAAATATTAGCTTCAGCTGACGCCCTAGAGCCTTCAAGAGCCATAGACTCCAGAGATAAAATCAGACAGGCCGCAATGCCTTTTGAAGAACGTTATATAGCCGTACTGAAAATAAAAAGGGGTCACTGAAAAGAGCAGATGTTATGACAAAGACAGAACAAGAAAAGCAAACTGACAAGATTTTGGAGCAAAAGACACTTGATAACCCAGAAGCTCCGCAGCAAATCAAACAGAAAAAAAACATCAATTATAAAAACCTGTTTATGCATCTGATTTTTTTAGTTTCTATAGCTATTTTCTTTTTATCAGCCTTCAAACACCAAATAGCTACAGTCAGAAGCGTTTATGCTACAGAAAGCATATTTCCTAAACAGGAAATTGAAGAAAGTTCAGAAACAGCAAAAAAGTCAGCCGATTCAAATAACCTTCAAACAGAAGAAGAAACCTCAAAATCTGAAGATGCGAAGTTTCTAATGGATATCAATATTCTGGTCGCCGGCATGGACAACGTTGAAGGCAGCAGCCGTTCAGACAGTCTTTTTCTATTGGGCTTGGCTCCGTCAAAGAGTCGCGTTGTAATGCTTTCCATACCGCGTGATACTCGTGTTATTACAGACAAAAGCAGAAAAATCAACGAAATGATTCCGCGATATGGCACAGATGGATTAATAAAGCTGCTAGAAGACTTTCTGGATATAAAAATTTCAAGACATATCAGAGTTGATTATAAAGCTTTCCAAAAGATCATAGACCGTATAGGCGGTGTAGAGATAGATGTCGAAAAAGATATGGATTACGACGACAATGCTGGAAATTTGCATATACATATTAAAAAGGGAAAACAGATTCTGGATGGAGAACAGTCTTTGCATTATGTAAGATTCAGAGCTGACGCAATGGCAGACTTAGGCAGAATTAAACGCCAACAACATTTCATGCAGGCTCTAGTAAAGCAATTTATTTCTCCTAAGAACCTAATCAATTTACCTTCTATTATTAAAGAAGCCTACAGCTATATACGCACTGACTTCACTATAGCTGAACTTCTAGCAATAGCAAAAGCCTTCGACTATAAGGTTCCAACATTTGTTTCAAAATCTTTGCCGGGAACAGCCCGTTATATCGATAAAATCAGTTATTTTATTCCCTCTGCCATTGAAAGCAGAAAACTAGCAGGTCAGCTTTTCAGCCATTCCGTATTTGAAGCTTCAGCAGATTTGCCAAGCTCCTCTGCAGAATTTCCTGCTCAGTTTCCAAAATCAACAACAGACAATAAAGAAATTGACTCAAACAAAGAAGAACCGGCTGCTGAAAATTCTGCTTCATCCACACTCCCACTCTCAAAATCAGCTAAAAAAAGAGCTTTGCCTCAAGACTCAGCTATCTACCAAGAAGACGAAACCTCTAAAGAGTCGAGCACTAACGAAAAACTTCAAGCCGACCAAACCAATTCCCAAACTTCCAGCAGCAACAGCAGCGGAACTTCCGATTCAATAACTGATAAAACGGGTAAAGCTTTATCAACTGGAACCAAACCTTTAATAAACTCGGCTGAAATAATATCTTCACCGGACACAGCAAAAACTTCTGTCACAAAGATTGAAACCACAAACCCTTAAATATATAAACAAACTCTTAGAAATGCTAACAGTGCCATGAAAACCAGTGATTTTTTATTTGAATTGCCGAGGGAACTTATAGCACAGACTCCAGCTATCAAACGTTCCGACTCAAGACTGTTAATCTATAACCGTCAAACTTCCAAAACAGAACATCGCTTTTTCAGAGACATACCTGAATACTTTGAACCTGGCGATCTCCTTATTTTAAACTCTTCCGGGGTTATTCCTGCAAGACTTCATACTGTAGACGATAACGGTGAGCCTCTCAAAAATGAAATATTTTTTATAAAATCCATAAATGTTTCTAAATTTGAAGCCATAGTAAAGCCCGGAAAAAAATTCAAGCCTGGCAGAATCCATAAACTTCCAGGCGGATTTCAAGCTAAAGTGGAAAGCATTAAAGATGACGGACTCAGGATTTTTGAATTAGCTGATGGAGCTAACAGCTTGGAGGTATTCACAAAATATGGCGAAATGCCTCTCCCTCCCTATATCACGTCACGCGAAAGCGAGCCCGAAAGATACCAGACAATTTATCGAAAAGAATACGGTTCAGTTGCCGCTCCCACTGCAGGTCTGCATTTCGATCAAAGTGTTTTCAATGCCTTGGAAGCGAAGGGAGTAAAAAAAGCTGATATAGTTTTACATGTTGGAATGGGAACTTTTAAACCCATAGAAACAGAAGATCTTGAAAATCATAAAATGCACGAAGAATGTTTTTGTATTACAGAGGAAACCGCAAGACTTTTTAAAGAAACCAAAGATGCCGGCAAAAAAATCTGGGCTTGCGGCACTACTACCATTAGAACCTTGGAATCAGCTATTCAAGAAGATGGAACTCTAAAAACAGGTTGGCAGACAACTGACTGTTTCATAAAGCCTGGCTATATGTTCAAGGCTGCAGATCATATGATAACCAACTTTCACTTGCCAGCCTCTACTTTAATTGTTTTGGTTTCAGCCTTTGCAGGAAGAGAAAATATTTTGCGGCTTTACAATGAAGCCGTAGCTTTAAAATATAGATTTTTCAGTTTTGGAGACTCAATGTTATTGATATGACAGCTTTTAACTTTACAATAATCAAGAAATCAACAGAGTGCCTTGGCAGAGCAGGTATTTTGGAAACAAGGCGGGGCAAAATTCACACCCCTATTTTTATGCCGGTTGGCACACAAGGCACAGTAAAAACACTGACTCAGGAAGAGCTTAAAACCAGCGGAGCCGAAATAATATTAGGAAACACCTATCACCTGATGCTTAGACCCGGAACAGAAGTGCTTGAGCATTTCGGAGGCCTTCATAGGTTCATAAACTGGGACAGACCTATACTGACAGACTCAGGCGGCTTTCAGGTTTTCTCTCTTGCTAAGCTGAACCGAATAGACGATGACGGAGTAGATTTCAATTCGCACATAGACGGAAAACATATAAGACTCACGCCCGAAGACTCTATAGCTATTCAAAACTCCATCGGTTCCGACATTATGATGGTTTTTGATGAATGCTCGCCCTACCCTATCAGCGAAAAAGGTGCAAGAGAAGCACTGGAAAGAACCGTAAAGTGGGCAAAACGTTGCAGAGAAGCCCATAAGCCTATGGAAAAAGGACAAGCCTTATTCGGCATTATTCAAGGCTCCACCTACTTGCCAATGCGCCTTGAATCCTTGGAGAGAACAGCAGAAATAGGCTTTGAAGGTCTTGCAATAGGAGGTCTTTCTGTAGGCGAACCGAAGGAACTCATGCTGGAAATTCTTGACGGACTTATGCCGCATATGCCTGAGAATATGCCTCGTTATTTAATGGGAGTAGGAACTCCCGAGGATCTGTTCTACGGTATTGAAAGAGGCATAGACATGTTCGACTGTGTCCATCCTACGAGAATAGCCAGACATGGCTCGGCATTTACCCCTGAAGGCAGAATAAATTTATTAAACGCTCAATGGATGAAGTCAGATCTTCCTATAGACGAAACATGTGACTGCTATGCTTGTCAAAAGCATTCCAGAGGTTATATAAGACACCTTTTCAAAGCAAAAGAAATACTTGGACAAAGATTGACAAGCTTGCATAATACTCATTTTATGCTTAAACTAGTCAGAGACATAAGAGAAGCTCTCTTAGATGGCACTTTTATGGATCTAAAAAAGACGTTTTTCAGCAAATATTTTCAAAACAAATAGAGCACAGAGGAGGATTTTATGGGCATAGCCGAAGAAAAAGCCCTGCTTGATACTGCAATCAACACTTACAAAAAGGGCGAAACCAAACAAGCATTAGTGCTGTTAAAGGAATTTATAAGAGACTATCCTGATAGCGATCTGGCAGACAATGCTTGCTATAACATTGCCAAGATAGCAACTATGACCAATGATACAAACTCAGCTTTAAGCTGGTATGAGTTCTTGCTTGAAAACTATCCTGACTCTGACGCAGCCTATTTTGCGCAAGACGAATATACCGAACTTTGTCGCACCTTAGGAAAACCTTTGCCTGACAGTGATTCCGAAGTATACTTTAAGGCTTATGAAGTTTTCAAAAAAAACGACTACGTTAAGTCAGAACAAATGTTTTTAGACTTTGTTAAAAAGTTTCCGAAAAGCGAAATGGCTGATGATGCTATTTATCGCCTTGCTCAAATAGAAAAGTCGCGCGGCAATAAAGAAAGATGTATGGCCTATCTGGATCTTATAGCCACAAGATATCCTGACAGTGACCAAGCTCTTTACTTACACAAAGTAATGCCTGGTTACAAACATCCCGCTAAACGCTCTAAATAAGAAAAAGCGACTCCAAAGAATCGCTTGTCAGAAACATAAAAAAGCCCCAAAGGCAATTGGGGCTTTTTTGTTTTAGAAGTAAATCAGTTTTCGCTTAACATTATCCTGACACGTTTAGTAAGAGTATGGCCGCTCTGGTCTATTATGACATTCTCCTCTCTGCCGGAAACATAACCTTTGTTTTTATTGGTCACAAGCACACTTACAGGATATTCAGTCATAATATCAGGAATAGTGACTGTTCCATAGTAGTTGCCACTAACAACCTTGTAGGTTCCGACATCTTTCCAGTTTCCATTGATTATAACTTCAGCTACATGGCCAGGAGGAAAAGTGCCAGGATCATCGTCTTCAGGCTTTGTAGAAGCAACTTCCACAACCAGATAGCCGGTAATTGGTGTAACTGTTGAGAAGTCGAAGTCTTCTATCTTATGTGTGCCGCCATCAGCAGTTCTAGGTATAGTAATAGAGTCGGCTATAACAACAGGAGGATACCCCTTGAGACTGACAGTAAGCTTTATATTTCTGGCTGTCACGGGAATATCGGGAACTGTATATGAAAGCACCCCGCTTACAATATCGCCACCGAGAGCGACTCTGCCTACTATACGTTGTCCGCCTGCTTCAGCCCAAATTTCCGCGCTTGCAGAGCCATCGGCAACACCTTTAACAACATGTCCAGGCAAATTTTTAATCAAACCTGAAAGTTGAGCCTTCATGGGTTTCAAGTAAACAGTACCGAAATAGAGTGGAACATTACTTATCTCAAGACCTCCATCAGCCCCGGTATCAGGAATTACAAGATGCGCATTTTCTTCTGAAAGAGCTGCAGATGTATAGAAAGGAACATATCTGGGAGCATCTATTCTATAGTGATGTTTTCCGCCTTCAAGACCTGTCCAGCCTACAGTTCTGAAATCTTCAGCGCTTTCAAAATATTTATTTTTCTGCTGATCAGCAGGTGTTATCTGGCTTACAGTAAAACCGTTGATAGGAGCCGATGTAGCAGCATCAACGATATACGCTCTCAAAGTTCCGGTCAAGAGGCTTGAAGTTTTTACCAGTCTGATAGGTTTAACTGCAACGGAGCAACCACTTTCAAGAACAACTTCTTCAACTCGTGCCATATTCGCAGGTTCGCCGTTATCTGCAAAATTATAACCCTTAGCATCAACAAAAACCTCCCATGTGCTTGGCTGCAGATTGGGAATATAGAAAGTGCCATCTTCTTTTGTGGTTCCATAAGCTATAATCGCATCATTGCCGCCTCTATTCTGAACTCTTATCAGAACATTTGCCAAGGGATAGTCTTTAGTGCCATAGGTAACTTTGCCATACACACTTCCGTCCTTGGCTCCAAGACTGCCGTTTTGACAGCCGCTTAGCATAAAGGTGGCCGCTATTATCAAAGCGAAGAGCGCCAACCTGTGTTTAAAAATAGGTTTCCTTGTAGTCATGGTTGCCTCCATGGTTTTATTAGATTCACGTCACACACATCGGCAAGACTATCCGCAAACATTAATTTTTTTTTTACAATAAAAAATAAGTAAGATTTAAAAACTATTATTAACTTTTGCCAATTTTAAGCCGAACTATTAACGACAACAGTCTTTATTTTTTCTTGGAGGCTAATTTATGGCAAAACTTGCAAGAGAACATCCTTCTAAAAGGTTTGCTCTTTTTCTAGCATGCTGTGCCGTGATAATGACATCACTTTTAGGATGTGATAATGGCAATCTCGGCTTAAGAAACGGCAGCGTGGAAGGAGTCATCCTCGACAGAGACACTTTGAGCGGCATAAGCTCTGTCTCTATTACTGCATATTCAGGAGATGACACTTCTGGTTCTTCGGGAACATCTGGCGACAAAGCCATGAGATATTTCACTACTGACTCTAACGGCAGATTCTATGCTGATGACTTAAGAGCCGGCGAATGGACAATGACTTTTTCCAAACCCCTCTATACTACTGTAGATAAAACAGCTACCGAAGCAGTAGAAATAGTTGTGGTCAACAACAATCATCAGGAAATAGGTCCCATTTACCTTTCAAGCAGATATCTGAACCAATATGTAATGGTTAAAGGAATGTTGAAAGATAAAACAACAGGCAAACAGATTATCAGCGGCAACACTACTTTAAGAGTAGGCTTAAATACTTTCAGCAATATTCAGCCCACAAACTTTTCTTATGGAGTCAAAGTGCCTGCTTCTGACAGTCAGGTAGAAATAGAAATTTCCGTTTCAGGCTACAAACCAATGACCATTATCAGAAGCAATCTATTAGGCGACACCGATCTTCAGACAATTGAGCTGGAACCTGACAGTTATAGCATTTATTGCACTTGGGAAGATGTTCCCGGATGGGTTCGGGATGACAATCCCAACGCCACTGTCATAGCAAAATCAGGTGACAGTATAGTTTATTCAGCTGTTAATACAGACATAGCCAGCGGAGGATTTACTCTTACTGGAATTCCTCAAGGAGCAACAGCTGAAATAAGCGTAAATCTCAAGGGCTACAGAATGCATGCTCCTATCACAGTTTATTCAACAGGCAACTTTAGCGGACAAAAGCATCAAAAAATCTCTTTGAGAAACAATCTTTCACCTGTAATGAGAAACGTGAGAGTAACCGTTTCCTCAAACTCTTGGAGCAACGGCAATCAAGTCGGCACAAACTGCAGAGAAACAGGAGCTAAATGGGGTCCGACAACTGTTGTGAGCACAGGTTGGCTTAACAGCTCAAACGGTATTGTGGACTTGGGAATTCAATCCCTGCCTACTGCTTACACACTGACTTTCGACGCTTTTTCTGACGGAGGAGCCACCTTGCAAACGCAAACGCTTTCTATTCCTGAAGACGGCGCCTCGGAATATCTTTTGAACTTCACAATTTGAGGAGATCATCTAATAACTTATGGGAATTAATATTTTTCAAAATAAAAATGGGGGAAATGCAGGTATGAATCTAAAATTATGGGGAAGGCTCTTTATTGTTCTCTCCAGCATCGCGGTGATTCTGACCATCGGATGCGAAACCGGTTATCTGGGAATCAAACCGGCCACTGTTATCGGTAGAGTAGTTGACCAAGAAAGCAGAGTTCCTATTGCGGGTGCTCAAGTTGTTATGTCTTCCGCCGAAGCTTCTAGCAGTGGCGGCGGCTTGCAACAAAGTATAAACCATGCCACTACTCTCACTGACAATCAGGGATATTTTATCTTTGAAAATATCACTCCTGACAACGTCTTTTTCCAAATATCAGCTCCAAGTTATCGGACTATAGTTATTCCCTCTCAGGTTGAATCTCCTGACGGAGGCGAAACGCTGGATCTTGAACACATAAGCATACTAAGCGGTAAAAGCACCGACCTTAAAGATATAGGTCTTCTTAATATAGCTCCTATCATGCCCGATGAAATCAACTTGAAAGTAGATATAAAAGATGCTCTTTCCAATACCAGAATAAGCACTCAGCCAGGAGATGATCCTATCTACTTCGAAGTCACAGTCAACAACGAAACATATGGTCCTTACTCAGCTGATACTTGGAGAGAAGAAGGACAGAAAATAACTCCTGCAACAGAGCTCAAGATGACTGTCAGCCATTATTCTTCACAGGGACAACTTCTTTATGATCCTTTGGAAATGCCCACCATGCAAGGAAATAAAAATCTCTTGGTAACAGCTGAAATGAAGCCTGTCACATACGCCTTAGCTGTAAACTTCCAAGAAGTCCCTGACTATGTTGAAGATGCCGGAGTTGAGATGAAAATTACTGTTGAATATCTCACTCCAGGCATGACAAGCCACCTCGGATTTTCCTATAATCCTCCTCCAACAATAGTCAAGCAAGGTGGCAATGCATCCACCCTTGCCATAGTTACCAGAAATAACACCTGTGTTCTGCCTACAATTCCAAGACCTTGCAACATAAGATTTGAACTCAGAGGATACAGAGAACAGATTCTTTACATAGGCGAAGATACTCTCCCGATAGGTTCAGACGGAACTTACAGGATCGACTTGGCATTCGACGTTGACGACAAGAAGAGCGGCTACGACCAACCCACTGTCTACAGCGAAATATCGAATCCCGCAATGGGTCTGGGTAATAAGATTGGCTTCCTTGACAACAAGCTTACAAGAGACGTTCATCTTATAGTAAGCAACATGGGCACCAGCGGAACAATTACAGACGCTTATATCTCACTTCCAAAAACAGGAAGCACCGATTTGCCAATAGACTCTGAAGGCGGAACAGCAAAAGTTATATACAGAAAAGTCCCCACAGGTTATGAGTGTGCCGTATCAGTAGTTGTAAGCAGAGGTGCCGGAGACAGTTATGGAATCAGCGAAGACGGTTATTATATCAATGTTCCAAACACAGATAATTTTGACACAGAGTTTGATCGCAACCACTATCTGGAACCATTGGCAATAGGATTGTCAGGCAAAGGAAGCGATTAATAACAGTCTTTAAGAGACACCGCTCTATCTGACACAAAAGCAATGCTAAGCATATCCTAGGCTTTTGAATCAGAAAATAATCAACAAGCGGCTTTCGAAAGAGAGCCGCTTGTTTTTTTCAAAATTAGACATAGCTGTAAAATTGTTTTATATTATTAACTGTAAAATTCAAACTTCAATTCAAATTAAAGGAAAAGGAAAAATATGCGCGCAATATGTATAGTATTAGACAGCGCAGGAGTCGGCTATATGCCTGATCAGGCACAATATGGCGACGAAGGCGCATCAACCATACCAAACATAGCTAAAGTTTCTAACGGAATAAACCTGCCTAATATGCAAAAAATGGGTCTTGGCAATATAACAGAAATCAAAGGTGTTCAAGCCGCTGTTAAGCCTACTGCCAACTTTGGAAAAATGTATGAAAAATCTCCTGGCAAAGATACTACAACTGGACACTGGGAAATGATGGGCACTGTTTTAAAACAGCCCTTCCCCACTTTCCCTGATGGCTTTCCTGCTGATTTTATAGAAAAATTTGAGAAGGCCATAGGCAAAAAAACCATAGGAAATTATCCAGCTTCCGGTACAGTTATTATCAACGACTTAGGAGATGAGCATGTAAAAACCGGCAACCCGATTGTTTATACATCTGCCGACTCAGTATTTCAGATAGCCGCTCACGAAGAAGTTATACCTCTCAAAGAGCTTTACTCTATGTGCCAAACAGCCAGAGATATGCTTCAGCCGCCTGATTTGGGTGCGGCAAGAGTCATAGCCAGACCCTTCATAGGAGCTGACGGAAATTATACAAGAACATCGAACAGGCATGACTTCAGCTTGAAGCCGCCAAAAAACCTTTTATCTCTATTGATGGAAAAAGGCATAACCACTTACGGTGTCGGGAAAATATATGACATTTTTGCAGGCGAAGGCGTATCTCATAGTGTAACAACGGTAGATAATGCCGATGGCATGACAAAAACCGAAGAAGCCTTAAAAAAGGTTGACTCAGGCTTTATTTTTACCAACCTGGTAGACACGGACATGAAATATGGTCACAGACGCGATGCAGAAGGTTATAAAAATGCCTTAGAAGCCTTTGATAAATGGCTAGGCGGCTTTTTGAAACTTATGAAAGATGACGACCTTTTGATCATCACAGCCGACCATGGCTGCGACCCGACTTTCAGAGGGAGCGATCACACAAGAGAAGCTGTGCCTGTATTGGTTTACAAGCATAATATGTCAGGCAAAGACCTTAAAATCAGGGATGGGTTTATAGACGTAGCCGCAACCGTAGCCGACTTCTTGGGAGTCAAATACGACATAGGGCTGTCCATGATTTAGGGGGTAAGGCGTAGAGAGTAGTGAAATACCTTTCAACTCAGAATTATAGCCAACGACTGCTTTAAGAAGCTCATAAATAACCGAAACGTTAAAATTTGAAAAACAGAGAACAAAACTTCTAAAAAATCTACTTGCTAATAAACTTTTAGCGAAAATAAAACCCTAGGTTTTTGCTTATAACCTCTGATTTACAGATATAAAAAAAACCTTCTTTACTTAAAATTATTTCACTTTAATTAGCTTCTAATATCTAAAAAAACTCAAAAGCAGATTATCTGTTTTTGAGTTTTTTTCTTCGTTGCTGTATTCAGCAAGTTTTGTGGTTGCAAAGGAATTTGGGTTCTAAAACTACCCCCTACCCTCTACGCCCTGCATTAGTGCCAGATGTTCAAACTCCATCATTTTAGCAACACGCTTAGCATGGCGGCCAGGAGCCGGATCTGTGTTCAGCCAAGCATCTACAATTTGTATCATATAGCCTTTGCCCACAACCATGCTGCCCATAGTAAGCAGATTAGCATGATTATGCTCTCGGCTGTTTTTAGCTGTATATAAATCATTACAGCAAGCTGCTCTTACTCCAGGAACTTTATTGGCCACCATGCAAGAACCAATTCCAGCTCCATCTATGACTATTCCCAATACTTGAGGATTTTGGGCTACAGCTTTGGCTACCAGATAAGCAAAGTCAGGATAATCAACCGAAGCCTCTGAGTAGGTTCCAACGTCTTCCACAACGTATCCCTTTGAAAGAAGATGTTTTTTTAATTCTTCTTTGAGCTGATAACCACCGTGATCAGCTCCTATAAATATTTTAGGCATTTTTATCGCACCTCTCAGGACAATATCTTAAATATACTCTTGAAAAAGCTCTTTTCGAGGCCTTGGAATCACAGTGAACTCAACCGCCATGCCTTTGTTTTGCAACACTTCCAGACCAGCCTTTATGGAGGCTTCAACTGCCGCAACATTGCCAGTGAGAGTAAAAAAAGCTTTGCCGCCCAAGGCCATAGCTAGCCTCAGATCGCAAAGATGCACATCAGCTGCTTTAACTGCAGCATCTGCTGCTATTACGGCGGAAACTATGTCGAAAGTTTCAAGAACACCTAAAGCATCAGGATTGTTTACTTCAGCTGTGGCTGTCATAGCCGGATATATCTGTTCATGGAGATTGGGAATCACCAAATCATTTACCAAATAGCCTTGAGCTTGAGCAATGCCTGCATCCACTGAAGCTTCTACTGCTGCCACATCGCCCCAGACCAAACAAATATATTTGCCTGGACAGACTGTTCTGGCAAGCACGAGCTCGACATTAGCCGCTTTAAGCATTGCATCTGTTGTTCGGAAGCCTACAGCTACGCTTGTCAGTTCAACAAGCCCTATGGCATTTCGTGCTATTTTCATTTATTCAACCTCTAGAAATCACTATGGCTTCATTTGTCACAGACTCTATTCTGCCTGAAATAGAAGCATGCAGAGCCGCCGCCAGTTTACCTTCGGGAATCGCAGCTATAAGATCACCTTCTTGAACCTGCTGATTTGGCTGAACAACCGGAGAAGCAGGTGCTCCTATGTGCATTCTGAGAGGCAAAACGACTCTTTCAAAACGTTTATTGGTCTTAATCACAGGGGCATCTCTGTCATAATCGATAAGAGCGAGTCTTTTAATGAGTCTTTCAATTGTGACTCTCCTAGCCCAACGCATATGGTGCACATGAGGCTCTCCAAGGAAATCTTTTTGTTTGACACCGTTAGACAAATGCAGTTTTTTAGCTTTCATGCACATTTCTCGGGGAGTCAACGATTCCGGACAAGAGTAGTTAGAACAGAGTCCACATTCGCTGCAAAAGATGGATTCCTTAGTATACTCACTGTTTTCAAGCTTAGAGAACTGAGCTGAGCGCATAGCCTTATGGGGTTTAACTGGATAACCAAGCAATGCTCTTGGACAAATCTCGGTGCAATCAGTACATTGATCGCAAGCTGAACGAGCAATAGCCGTATTTTTCTGTTCGCTTCTCAGCATTTTCTTGATAAGCGGATGTTCATTATCAAGGAGAATCAAACCGCCTGTAGTCTTTTTGACAATAGCCTTCTCAGGTTCAGCGACAACTTTGCCCATCATAGGGCCGCCATCTATCAAGGTTTTGCCAGAAAAAGAACCATTGAAGCCTGCGAGCGACATAACTTCGGGAATCGCCGCTCCAACTGGCACTTTTACTGTAACAGGACTTGGAACCTCGCCCGTGATCGTAAGCCATTTATGGGTAAAGGGCTTTTCTGAGCCAATCAAAACCAAGGTTTCAACGTTCATGACGACACATCCGACATTGATGGGAATACCGCCGAAAGGTATCAGCTTGCCTGTCGCTTCATAGACCAGCTCATACTCATCTCCCGCGGGATAGAAGTCACCAAGAGGCAAGACACTGACATTAGGTGCGGCTATGGAAGCCTCAACCTTTTTTATCAGCTCCGGATATTTGGCTTTAATGCCTATTTTGACGACCGCTGCTCCAGTTTGTTTTTGAGCAATGGAAAGACCTTTAAAGAAAGCCTCGGTTTCATTAAGCAATAAAAGCTTATCCTTATGCAAAAGCGGCTCGCATTCCGCAGCGTTGACTATAAGTGTTTCAACGCCCTTTGATGCGAGTTTGATATGAGCAGGAAAACCTGCTCCGCCGCAACCTGTAATGCCAGAATTGGTATAATCTTTCATCAGCTTTGCCGTTTTCTTTTAGACTATTCTGAACGCGTCTACCATGGCACAGCGTCTATATCTTGCAAAAGATTTTGCGCTGGTTACGCCTTCACCTGTGGGAGTAGCTATCGTCAAGGTTGTATAGCCTTCGCCGCACATTCCAAGACCCGCATAACTTGGACCGTTTTTAACGAATATGGAACAATCGCACTTTCGACCCATCAAAGTAAGATTGGAAACGTTCTTGCTGTGCATTATAGCTGTATGTCTGTTGCCCTGCTCTACCTTAACAGCCAAGTCAATAGCCGTGTACACATCTCTGACTCTGACAAAAGGAATAACAGGCATCAATAGCTCTGTTAACACAAAAGGATGATCCGGGCCAACTTCGCAGAGGATAATTCTTATATCTTCGGGAATTCTGACTCCGATTTTTTCCATGATCACAGAAGCGTTTCTGCCAACACAATCTCTGCTGGGAGAACCGTTTTTAGGATCAATACAAGCCTTTTCAAGAAGTCTGATTTCAGCTGGTGAAGCTTCATAAGCGCCGCTCTTAGTCATCTCTTTTTTGAGCTGGTCAGCGATAGATTCTACTGCAATAATTTCTTTTTCAGCTATGCAAAGTATATTATTGTCGAAGCTCGCACCTGCAATAATATCTTTTGCCGCCTTTGGAATATCGGCCGTTTCGTCTACTACTACAGGCGGATTTCCAGGACCTGCGGCTATAAATTTTTTGCGGGATTTTGACGCCTGATCCACAACTCCAGGGCCACCTGTCACCACAAGAAGCCTTATATCCTGGTGAGTCATAATCTTCTGAGCATTATCAATGCTGGGTTCTCTGACAGTAGTCAAAAGATTGGCGGGTCCGCCTGCTTCTACTATTGCATCGTTCAACATGCTCATTGCATACTGGGAGCAATTTTTTGCCGCGGGATGGGGAGCAAAAACCACCGAGTTTCCTGCCGCAATCATACCAATCGCATTGCAAATTACAGTGCCTGTCGGATTAGTTGAAGGCGTTATAGCACCTATTACTCCGTAAGGCGCCCATTCTGTCAATGTGAGTCCTGAATCGCCTGTAAAGGCTACAGGATGAATATCTTCAATCCCGGGAGTTTTTTCTATAACAAGTTTATGCTTCTGAATCTTGTCATCGACTCTTCCAAACTTTGTCTCTTGGTGAGCCATTTCAGAGAGCTTAGTTATTTGCTCCGAGGATCTCTTGCGCATATTTTCTATCATCTTGGCTCTTGCAGCCAAGGGCAAATCTTCCAACTGTTTTTGCGCCAAAGATGCAGCTTGCACAGCTTCATCGACCGTTTCAAAAACGCCGTGCGGCAAGCTTGCCGGTTTTGCAGCAGGGGAATCCACATTAAGTCTGCTTAAAACTTCCCTGACAATCAGATTTAAATCATATGGCGAAACTGTCATCAAAACACTCCATTCTGGTTTACGAGGCCAAAGAAATAAGAGCCGGAATATCTATCTTATGTCCGGCTCCATTCTGTCTTTAAAGATTTGTGATTCAGCTGCGTTCTTCGTCGAAGACCACACTGTCCACAATAGCTATTATTGTCGCGTCAACCGGCTTTTGCAAGGTGCGCTGTGCCAATCGGGCTGAACTTCCTGCTACTACAAGAACATGTTCAGAAGCTCCCGCTCCTACCGCATCAACTGCAACAACATAGCTGCCTGTCGGTTCTTTGGTGTCGCAAGCAAGTTCTTCGACCACCAAAAGTTTCAAACCGACCAAACTCTCATCTTTACGAGTGCAGACTACGGTACCGCAAACGCGACCCAGTATCATTTAAATGACCTCAATTATTTTTTAGCGGCAGCCGCCATCATTTCTTTGATGGGCATTACATCATCAAGATTTGAATGAGGGCGAGGAATAACGTGAACACATACCAGTTCGCCGATTTTTTTCGCTGCTGCTGCGCCTGCATCGGTAGCTGCTTTAACAGCGGCGACATCGCCTCTTACAAATGCGGTTACATAACCTGAACCAATTTTTTCCCAGCCTACAAGCGTAACGTTGGCTGCTTTAACCATAGCGTCACTTGCTTCTATAAGGGCTGTCAAACCGCGAGTTTCTATCATTCCGAGAGCTTCTTGCATGGTAACCTCCTGCAAATATCACATTTAATAATGTTTTTTACTATTTTATAATTTCTACCAAGTCGCCGTTTTTAATACCGGCAGCGTTGGCTTCATCCGTATCTATATGGAAGTCAAGCGCACATGCGTCACTGACTCTCACCCATACGTTTTCAAAAAGAGTTCCTCTGGGACCGCTGGATTTCACAGTTATATATTCATTATCAACCAATCCCAGCGCTTCCGCTTCCGCTTTGTTGGCATGCAGATGTCTTGCTGCTACTATAACACCTTTAGAAAGGATTACAGAACCTTTAGGACCCACCAAGGTGCAACCAGGAGTTCCATCCAGATCGCCCGAGTTGCGAATAGGAGCTTTAATGCCAAGCTTAAAGCTGTCAGTCATGGAGATCTCCACCTGAGTTTCTTTTCTGGTTGGACCTAGAACTCTCACCTTTTCGATAGCCCCTTTTGGCCCAACAATATGCAAGGTTTCTTCAGCAGCGAATTGTCCAGGCTGAGAAAGCGCTTTCATCTGAGTCAGTTGATGACCTTCGCCAAACATTGTTTCCAAATCATTTTGAGAAAGATGGACATGTCGGTTACTGACTCCTGCAGGAGCCTTACCTGTCGAGGTTTTTCCTTTTATGCCTAAATTCTGTAAAACCTCATTCACATGTTCTTTAACATTAAGTTTTTGTAAACCGTCGGCCACATTGCCTTTAATGTTAAACTTTTCTAAAACATCGGCTACAACAGCTTTCACCTGAGTTTCGTCAATCATGTTTTTCTCTTACTTTCTACATATTGAAGCTAACAAACTGCTATCTGCCAGAACAGCTCCGGATTCGGGCAAAGCATCTAGGGTTATTTCGTCTCTGCTATAAAGCATCAGAGGCGAAAAAGTGTTATTCTTTTCCTCATGTATTATATCACAGCTTTCAGCCTTGGCAAGCTTTAATCTGCTAAAAATCCTAAGACTCTTGGAATTAGCCAACGAAAGGGCTTTAGAAAAGTTTTCTTTGTACGGCTTAGAGTCAGGAACCAATGCTCCAAAGCATCCAAGCGAAGAAAGCATGTCAGCTGAGACCTCACCTGTATAGGCCCCCTTCTCTTCCCAATGAATTGATGTCGAGAGAGTTTTCTTAGCCAATGACGGATAAAGCTCACAGAAAACAGGCAAATAAAGCGGAGTCAATAAGAACAAAAGATTTGAACAAGCGGAAGATTTTTGAAAAAGATCTTCACGCAAGGATTCAAGCTCATTCAAAGAATTTGAAAAAACAGGGTAAATAAAGAAAAAGTCATTTTCCGGCATGGGCCGCATTTTAAGAGTAGCAGCCACTTCTTCTGCCCATGAAGTCAACCTTGCGCCTGCGGGTATGAAAGTTTGTCCTTTAAGGCTCATAGCCCTGATATCATCTGCTGTAAGCAAGCTTTTGCGAAACTCTTCCGGAAACTCGGATGATTCTTTGAGCGGCTCAGGAAACTTTTGAGGAGTTCCTATTTCCTTCAATTTCGAAAGAGTCACATAGGATATGCCTAAATCTCTCATGTCTTGCGTCGGAGGCTGCATACGCTCCGAAAGAACATAGACATCGGGAGATGCAAGATCCGCAAATATATTCCATAAAGCCGAGGTTACAACATCATCTCTTATTCCCAAAGCAACTTTTCTCAAGTGTTGCAAAAGGGAAAAAGAATCTATGACAATGGCTGAATATTTGGAGTAAGAAATATATGAGAGATATTCCGGAGAGCAAAAATAACAATCGTCGCAAGAAAGCGAAGCGGGCTCTTCGAAAAAAAGCGGTTTATTCTGCGTTACAATTAGCAAAGGCTTGTCTCTCATTGCTTCATAATAAAGCTTAAGAAAAAGTTTTGCAACAACTACGTACAAGATTTTTAAACTCAGGTTAAAAATCAATGAGCAGGGATGTCGGATAGCGGACGGCGAGAAGTCCAAGAGACACTAATTAAAGCCTAGGAGATAGCTCCCCATAAGAGAATTATTATGATTTTGTCGTAAATACAAATAAAAAGAGAAGCTCAGAACTAAAATATTTTTAGTTCTGAGCTTCTCATAATTATCAACAGGTCAAAACTGTTTTATTAGTTTTAAAAGACAATTCAGCTTTCTTGCTTTTACTCCTCAGGTTTTTGCGAGTATTTTGGGCGATGATAGAAAAGAAAGAATAGAATAAAAGCAAAAATCGATGTCACAATAGCGGCTCTTGTTATATAGGCAAATCCTGCGAATCTCACAATTTTTGCCCAAACAATTATTAATACTGAAAGCAAAGATGCAACAAACCAGCTTTTTCGCGAACAGCCCTTTATTATAGCAAACACTGCAAATGGCAAAAGCAAATATGCAGCATAAAGCAAGCAAATAAGCAAAAGATTCTTGCCAGAACGGGCATTTTCAACTCTCAAAGCAATGCGGCAAGCTTCTCCTTCAGGTTTTATTTGTGTCATTTTATATATATGCTTATTCGATCCCGAATCTGTGGACAAAAACACAGGAACAATTCTGCTTTTAGCTGCAGAACTTCTACTCATACCGCTTTTCGCTATCTTCTGTTTATCAGTATAATTCACAAAGAGGTCGAGAGATAAAAGATTATTTCTATAATAATCTGAAGTTTTTTCCATATTGGTTTCTTTTATGGAAATCACATAATCTGACTCCGCGTCGATCTTCCATCTCAATTCTTCAATAGGAAGGCTTATTTGAGGCAGCTTAAGATTTAAAGCTTCATCTTTTTTGTTTTCAGCAAGCGGCTCAGCCAAATAAGTCAGCATTACCGTAAAGGGCTGCAACTTCCCGCTCTTTTCCTGAGAACGAATTATAGGAATTTTCAAATGACCCATTTCAGGAATACCGCCAACAGCAACTGTCTCACCATCAACAGCGGTACTAAGAAGTCTGGAGGAATACCCGGAAATCTCAGGCAAAGCTGCTTCAAGAAACTGCAAAGAGTTATTGTAAACTTCATAATAAACAGAAGTCACAAAAGCGCCTTCTTTAGTTACAAATGTATCCGCTTGAGCTTCTTGAACAGCTGCGCTTCTCTGAGCTGCCTGAACTGGCCTGGAAAGCTTTAATGTCGCCTTATAAGAGGCTCCGTAATGAACGAAAGAGAAAGGAATCTTTTTCTCTACTCTAATATTAGAATCTCCAAAAATATTCCTATCAGAAGAGGGCGCAGCAGCCTCCAAAGCTTCAACAGTTCCCTGCAAAGCTACCTGCAAAGAAGGAATTGCCGCTATAGTGATAAAGCCTGAAGAACTTTCCATACCCAGAATTGAGAATGGTCTAAGTTCATAGCGGGTTTCATTGGCTAAATCCAGAATTTCCTCAAAATAAACTTTCAGGTTTATATTCTGAGAATAATAAGAACCATTAAAGAAGATATTCAGTTTATTTAAGCCATCTTCCTCAATCGCTTCCCAACGCTCTATTCTAGTGGAACATTCTACTTTTGGCACCACAACGCCCTTAGGGAGCAAAACTGTCAGAGACGCTACAGGCACTTTATTCCGGGTTTCTATATCTGCATTGTAAAGCCCCTCAACAAATCCGTCTTTAAATATGAGACCTGTTTTGTCTTTAACATGAAACAGAGGATTTTCTGCAACCACCAAAGTTTCTTTAACAGGCTCAGGCTCTTTGACAGTTTCAACAATCGCAGGCTCATTAGGTTTTTCCAAAGGAATTGAAGGAGCTTTAGCGAAAAGTTTGATTTCCATAAATGAAGCTGGCGCCAAAGCCACCTGGAAAGTAGAATAACCTTCTTTGCTTTCCGAAGAAATCAGAGAGCCGGCATTTACCCAGATATCTCTATCTTCACCTTCATCCTTCAACTGAAGCTGCGCCATAGGCAAGAGCGGTGTTTCAAAACGTACAGACTTGGTGTTAAGCAGAACTTCTCCAGCATATGGAATAAAAAACTCCAGTTTTAGAGCCTCAGAGCCCTGTTTATCAGTAATATAAGACAAATACCTAGGATTATCTGCAGGCTTATAAAGAGCAATCGGATTTATCCCGTCAGTTGCTGAAAGAAGGGAAAGATCAGATGAAATCAGCGGAACTGTTTTATATCCTTCATTATACAGCTCCAGATTTATCAAAGCCGTGAATTTTATTCCTTTTTCTTGTGTCTCTGCAAAATAGAAGACGTTTTTAATTAAGTAACCGTTAGGACTTTTTTCTTCTTCCGGCTTCTTTTCTCCCAGATCTTTGAGATAATCATAATCCTTTTCGGGAATAATAACCACTTTGTCTCCTTGATCCAACAAAGGTGTCAAATCTTTAAAAGGAGCCAGCACAGTTATTTCTTTCTGAGCATCTTCTGCTCTCAAAGGCATAGGAATAATTGCAGAAATAAGAAGTATTACAACCAAAAGAGTAAACAAAAAGCCTATATTGGTCTTTCCTGATTTATTATCCATGTCTATTGTTTGCTCCGACAAATCTGCGACAGAGTCTGTTTCGGGCAAAACAGATGTTTCAAGTATTTTCGGTTTTCGTTTTAATACTCCCGGCAAGGAAGCCTTAGCCGCAAAAAAGAATTTCACAATTAATACTATATTCAGAGAAAGAAAGAATGAAACAGAAAAAGTATGTTCTAAGAAAATATAGCGATAATCCATATAGAAAAGAACTAACAATACCAGGACAGCAAAAATAAGTTTTTTTCCGTCTCTTTTGTACAATCCGCTCATTAGCAACCATGCAAAAAGCAAAGACAAAGCAACTGTTATTACCATAAGTGTAACAGCCAGATATTTGTGTATATAGTTAACGCTTATTTCAGGCACAACCGTGCCGCTATTTCTATCCAATGCAGCAGACACTATCCAGCTGCTGGCCTTTACAGGAGAGCCAAAGCGAGGAAAAGATGTTTTTACTGGCAATGCGGCTCTACTTGAAGCTTCCGAACTGGTTATTGCCACAGGCTTTGAAGTCCTCCCAGGAGGAAGCTGTCTGGATACTTTGGCAGGCGCCTTTGACTTAACAGCCATAGGAGCGGATTGTTTAGAAGAATATTCCTCATAAGAATCCGTTCCATAAACCCAATCTTCGTATAGAGCAGCAGATTCATTTGTGTAGCTTTCTGTATAACTTTCCAAATCCTTGGAAGTAAAAGTGCTGATGGACTTGGCTTGCTCACGATCGTAGCGGCGCGAGCTCCTGCTCTTGCTAAAGTTAGGGGTAGCCATATAAGCTAGCAATACTATAACGCCGACAACTATTATAATCTCAATTAGCCTGCTCCCAAGAACCTTGAGCGAAGGCAAACGAAAATTTACGAAGAAATTAATTATTGGAAGAATAACAAAGAAAAATAGAATAAAAATTACAATTGAGTAAATAAGCAAATGTATAAAAGGAGCAGAGAGGCTATAATAATCTTTAATCTCTTTTTTATAATCTTCTGTAAAGAAATCAGAAAGAGCAGCTAGAGGAGAAGGCAAAACATAGGGTCTTTGGTTTGTCATGTTTCCTTCAAGACCATAAAGCCTGAAGGTTTCGGGCCCGTAGACATGCCAATTAAATCTTCTTGTATCCAAATCATACAGGGGAGACTTAAACTTTACGTTTCCTGTCTTCTCAAGAGCATCTATTTCATGCTCTGTTCTTATTTCCAATTTGTTATCAAGAGTAACCCCGCTCTTGTCAGGCATTTCCAAAGGAATCTGATAAGCGTCCTTTTCTTGATTCAGAACAGCTGAAACCGGCTGTTCATTTACAAAGGAATAGATAATTTTTTCGCCAGGATTCAGCTTGAGAGTCAGATACTGGCTGTTATTGTTTTTGACTACCATATCTATGAGAGAAGATGCTGTCTTATTGGTATTAAAGGCTGTAACCACAGTGACTCTCTCAGCTGTTACTGTAGTCTGAGGAATTTCCTTATAGCGTTTTAAAGAGAAAGTCAGGTCAAGGGGAGCAACCGTATGTCTGAAAGCCAATAAAATCGGCATATTTGTAAAAGAAAGCATTTCTCTTGGCAACAAAGAAGGATCTTGTTCGAAAACCCCGTTTTTGAGAGTTTCTTGAGCTTTTATTTCCAGAGAAGCTCCTGAGAACACGGCCATATTACCCAATTCACGCTCAACATCTGCCGGAATTATTTCTTGCAAGTCAAATGTAGAAGCGTTTCTGTCAAAGAGCAAGCTGTAAGATAGAGTCATGTTAAGACTGTCTGAAACAGCCCTATTCAATGTGACTCTGTACATTCGTTTATCATTTCTCTGAACCACGCGAACAGAATGCGTTTCCCTAAGATCTATCTGAGGCGTAACAGATTCAGGAATATAGAAGTAAAAGTCTTTTACAGGAGCTCTATTAATCTTAAAAGCAAATGATTTGGTCACCTGGCAAGAAGTATCACCCAGCTCTACATAAGTTTGAGTATCCGCAAAAATTAATGGAGTCTGTGGCTCGGGCTCTACCTCTGGCTTTGTCGGTTCAAGAAGTTGTTCAGGCGCTTTCTCTTCCTTCTTTTCTGGCCGTTGTTCTTCTTGCGTTTTCTTTGCCTCCGAAGAAGCCGTCAATTTTTCACGCCATACTGCATTAAAGTTCCGTGATGAATCAAACCAGCCTTTTATTGTCAAGCCGTTTTCCTTCACGGCTTTCTCATAGCTTTTCATAGAAATGCTCTCAAAAGAAATGTCTTTGTTTTCCCAAATAAGCTCTATTTGAGAATTAGGCAATGAAGGCAGCTTAACAGAGAATTCTGAAAGTTTATTATCATGAAGAGTAATAGGAGTAACAAAAGAAATTTCACACAGATATTTTCCTTTTTCTTTGAGCGGAAGAAGTATCTGAGCAGGATACCAGTCAGGCTGTTCAGGAGGCATTTCTATAGTTTTAGCGTCTTTGCCTCTTGCCAAGGAGAGAAGTTCATCTCTGCTCGGATAATTAAAAGAAGATCTCTGTCGCGGAGAGATTTGGATTTGTTGTTGATTTATCGGCAAACCTCTCAACTGTTCAGCTGCAAGAGCAGGAGCTTGACCATTGACTTTAATTGATGTAACAGCAAAGCGGTCTGACAGAAGCGGAACTGTCAGCCACTGTTCGCTATGCTTTTCTATTTCAGCGGTAAGAGTAAGATCCGCAAAGTAGTCCCCTACTCTTCCATTTAGTTCAAGTTTTGTCACTTGATAATCAAGCGGAAATTTTTTATTTTTTTTCTCTTCAAGTTCTTTTTGAGTTTTAAGATACTCTTCCTTGGCCTTAAGCATTGCTTCATATTCGTCAAGCGGAAGAATAAAATACTTGGATTCTTGGTTTTGAATAAGCTTTAGCAAATCATCGTAAGGCAAAAGCAGCTTAGAGGTTTTAATTTTTTCTTCTGAAGCTTGCAATTCATACAAATTGAACAAGCAAAAAGCTGCAAGACAAGCTAAAAGCAGCATGACTTTCCTAAAAAGGGAAAATGGTTTTCTATTCATTAAATCCTCCCACAGATATCCTGAAATACTCTGATTCTATGTTAGCAAAAATATCGATGCTGGTGAAGATGTTTTAAATACTACAATTTAGATGTTTCTTTCAGAGCCAAAGAAAACTCTTCTTCTGACAAGGGCCTGGGGAAATTAAACATAAGTCCTCCAGGTCTTTCATTATAAAATGGTCTATTACACATTTTACATCCAGAAGTTCTAAATGCGTCGCCATTATCAGCTTCTCTCAAAATTTTTTCAGAAGAGATACCAAAAGAGACAAGTTTTCCATTTTCGAAGCGGCAATCAGAAAAAGTTAAAACTTTTTTTTCAGACAAATATCTGAAAAGCTGCATTCTCCTATAAGGCGCTAATGAAGGCTGCACTTGAGATTCATTAACAGGAGTAAGAGCAAACAAAGCCACAAAGGCGCCTTTATCGTGCAAAGACTGAACCATTCTCGCAAAAGTCTCTTCACTGTCTCCTAAGCCAAAGATCATGTGAACTTCTATCTTTCCAGGAGCTTTGCTTAGTAATCTGAAAAGGCTTTCTGTATCCTTATCCCAATTGCGACGTTTATGTAACTCATAGGTTTCCTTTGAAGCTCCGTCAAGGCCAATGCCTACATGATCAAGACCTGCTGCTAGCATATTTAGAGCAAAGTCAGTCTGTGAGCAAGTCATTGTCATACTCACAGGAACGCCTATCTTAAGCAACTCTAGAGCTATTTGTTCAGCAACCGGCTCTTTTGCCGGATTAAATGCAGTTTGCAAACAAATTCTTCCAAAATCGCTTTTCTTCAAAGCCTCTACTACTTGTCCCAAGGGAAACTCAGGCCATAAAACTCTGGAAAGCTTTTCTGATTTTTTATTTCCATGCGCCCTTGAACAGAATGAGCATCTGCCCAGGCATCCCTCATCATAAAGCAAATAAGCAACTCCAGGCTCAACATCCTGCTTGGCATTAATAAGAGAAGCTTTTATTGCCGAGCCGTATGAAACACGTATTTTAAGAGATAGTATATCTGTCATAATGTCAAAGAACAGCAATCCGAATATTGATTGATTTCTATTCCAAACTTTTCCAAGTTTTTTACAAGTTTTGCAGAGGGCATAACTATTCTGTTTATCCCAAGCATATAGGATAAGATATCCAAGTCATTTCTATAAGGCGCAGATGGTCGCATACAGCCTAATATTATAGGGCAATCCAATTTCAGTATTCCAGATTTTAATATAGTCAATATATTCGACAAAGCGGGGGGTTCCTTATCAGCCATAGGAGTGTTTGCAGTAGGCCTAAAGACCAGAAAAACCAAAGCAGGCAAAGCAAGATAAGAAAGCTCGTTCAAAAGAGCCAACTCAGCTTCCGGAGTTTCATCAGTCAGTCCGATAGTCAAGTGGGGAACAGTCTTGACATAAGCCGAATAGGTTTTAAAAAGCTGAAAAGCTTCAGCAGCTGTGTAAGGCAGCCTGAAAACGTCTCTGAAAACCTTGTCAGAAACAGGCAAATCGAAAGAAACGCAATCTGTTTCTCTTAATGTTACATTTTGAAAAGCCTCTAACGGTCTTTGCCAGCCGACATGAAAATTTCTCTGTATATAATCAGGAATATCATTCAAGAAATCAGCGACTCCTGACAGATTAACAGCACCATCTTTATCAGAGCCTCCCGAGACCAAAATTGATGTAAAATTGTCAAAGAAATCCGAGGGTATGGGAAGTTTCGGTTTAACCATAGAAGCCAAGTAGCGGGCATTACAATGATTGCAGCGTTGCTCACACTTAGAGCCGCTGACAGAGAGTTTTAAGGTACCGGTCGGCTTATAAGAATGAAAGTCCGGTTTAAGAGCAGAATAAAAGTCTTCTTTTTTAGGAACAAGGGTACTAAGCGGATCTGATAGTAAGTGTTTCAGTGAGTCATAGAGATCCGCATCAAATTTCGTCATCTGCGGAAACCCTTATAACTTCCGTCAAAGTGGTAATTCCTCGCAAAACTTTGCCCAAACCGTCTGCTCTGAGGGTTGTCATGCCCTGATTCATAGCTTCATTCTTTATGACGCTGGTAGGCGACTTCTGGACTATAAGTTCCTTTATGTGTTCAGTAGGCAACAGCAATTCGGTGATAGTGGTTCTGCCCTTGTAGCCAGTGCGATTGCAATTGTCGCAACCTTCACCTTGGTAAACTTTTGTACGGCCTGCCTGATACAGAAGTTTTGCGCGTTTTATCAAGGCAGGTGACGGAACAAATTCCTGTTTACAGTCTTCACAAATAGTTCTAACAAGA
Source organism: Candidatus Rifleibacteriota bacterium (assembly GCA_012520995.1). GTDB lineage: Bacteria > Muiribacteriota > Ozemobacteria > Ozemobacterales > Ozemobacteraceae > JAAYNI01. The sequence goes on along the minus strand of JAAYNI010000014.1, from coordinate 18,019 downwards.
CGCTGAGCCATAACACCTATAATAGAACTGGCTACCAAGAATGGTTCAACTCCCATATCTATGAGCCTTGTAATAGCTCCTGCAGAGTCATTGGTGTGAAGGGTAGACATAACCAAGTGACCTGTCAGAGCTGCTCTAATAGCAATTTCTGCCGTATCATAGTCTCTGATTTCTCCGACCATTATGACATCGGGATCTTGACGTAAAATAGATCTCAAACCGTTTGCGAAATCGAAACCTGCCTTAGGATTAATCTGTCCCTGATTGATATTCGCAATCTGGTATTCGACTGGGTCTTCAATTGTGACAATGTTAATTTCCGGTTTTTTAATCTGTTGCAAAGCAGCATAAAGAGTAGAAGTTTTTCCGCTTCCTGTCGGGCCTGTAACTAAAATTATGCCGTTAGGCCTTATAATAAGTTTTCGGAATTTAGCCAGGACTGTCTCCGTAAAGCCCAGTTCCTCCATGCCTCTCAAGACATTTCTCTTGTCGAGAATTCTCATGACAATTTTTTCGCCTCTGAGGGTCGGATAGCTGGAAACACGCATATCTATCTCATGAGAATTGATTTGCAGTTTAATTCTGCCATCCTGAGGAACTCTTTTTTCAGCTATGTCTAATTCAGCCATAACCTTACAAGCAGAAATAACTGCCGCTTCAAGCGATTTAGGCAAACTCAATATTTCTTGAAGCAAACCGTCAATTCTAAATCTGGTTCTCAAACCGTTATCATCAGGCTCTATGTGTATATCCGAAGCTTTATCGTGAAGAGCCTTTTTCATTATCATCTTTACGGTTTCCAAAACGTTTGTGGATGCTGGATTGGAAGCCAAGTTAACTACCGCTGAAGCGCTTGCAAAGGTTAAGTTTACGTCATCTAAACCTTGCACTTCTTTTGCCAGCATAGAAAGAGCATTGCTTTCTTTTTGAAGTTCTGACTTTGTAGTGGGCTCGTCAGATAAAGCATAATAATGGTCTATAGCTTCTTGAATTTCCGTTAATGTAGAAACCAATGGTTTTACTTTTGAAGCCGTGGTGTATTCAAGGTTGTCCAGCAAAAAGGTGTCAAGCGGATCCACCATTGCGACCGTCAGTTCATTTTTAACTTTAATTAAGCCTATACAATTGTATTTGCGGGATATATCTTCAGGAATGAGCTTTACTGTTTTGACATCTATGAGATAGTTTTTTAAATTTGCGTAATTAAAACCCAAGTGCCTAACCAAGAAATCTACCAGTTGCTGTTCTGTCAAGATCCCTGTTTCTATTAGGCTGTGCCCAAGAGTATTGCCTGTTTTCTTTTGCTCTTCAAGGGCAAGAGTCATCTGTTCCATTGTAGCCAATTTGTTTTGCACAAGCGATGTGCTTAAAAGCTTTTTTTCAATACGTGCCATCAGCTCACCAATCCTAAATCTGTTTCAAATTGCTTTTGAGCGTTCATAACATAATCAAGAATAATCTGTTCTTGGTCAGGGGTTACATTATTAAAAGCCACAACGCAGAATTTCGAAGAAGGTTTAGTATTCATTACAGAAAGGTTTTCCTCAAAGTCATCAGATTGGCTAAAATCTGCCGAGGAGTCTCTAGAATCTCTTATTCTTACAAGCCTGCCATGTAAACCCTGAAGGAAATTGCTGCCTATCTGGAACGATAAAATTAAATACTTGCCTTGCTCAACATCAGCATTTGCAGTCTCAATAACACAGCCTCCAGCAGAGAGGTTCACTATGACACCCTTGGCATCATAATCAGCGGAAGTGATTGTGGACTCCATAAGCTGCCCTGAAACTACGATCTGGAATTTGCAAGGAATCCTTGTAGAAACACGTATTGCCGAGCGTTTAGATCCCTTGCCCACACCGCTTACATTAAATGCAAATGGCACAAGAGCATTTTGGAAAACCTCGGACAGAGCTTTGAGCTCTTTTGCAGAACTGCTGGTTTGATCAACTATGACAGTCTTTCCAAGAGTAGAAACGGCAATATTGCGAATTTGCTGAGAAATTTGATCTGTCATCATGGAAATAGTCGTAACTTTTTGATACATCTGATCTGAAGTATTGCTCTGCAACTCTGCAGTTGAACCTATATCATTTATTATATTATTCAGCTGAACAGTAGTATTCAGCATTGAGCTCAAGCTTCCATCAACAGCATTAACGGCTTCCAAGCCTTGGTTAACTTGCAAAGTATTGTCCTGCATCATTTCAGCTGCATTCTCTGTTTTAACGAGAATGTCGTTGATCAGAGTATTAATTTTTTTAGATGAGTCCGCCGAAGCCCTGGCAAGTTTTCTGACCTCTTCGGCAACAACCGCAAAGCCCAGACCCTGTTCCCCCGCTCTTGCTGCTTCGATTGCAGCATTCAAAGCCAAAAGATTTGTCTGTTCCGCTATATTGGCGATTTCAGTAAGAATAGTGCCTATTTTTTTACTGGAGTCATTCAGGTCGTTAACCAAAGATGTTGAGGAGTCTGTAAGATCTTTAATTTTCAGCATTGTTTCGACAGCATCTTTAACAGAGCTCTGTGTAGCATCGGCTATTTGAGAAACACTCTGACTGTCTTCTTTGGCAATAAGAAGCTTAGCGCTGACATCTTTTGAAAGAGCAAAATTGCTCTCAAGAGAAGCTATAGTGTCTCTCAGATTATCAGCATTGTCCTCGGCTTTATTGTTTATATTGCCGACTTCGTCAACCACTTCTTTTATAACTCTTGAGCTTATTTGAGCCGTGCGATCGAGATCGTCAGAGGCAACCTCAAGTTTCAATGAAATTTGCAGAACTCTCTTCAAAACTGCCAGTATTGAGTTAAAGGTTTGCTCAAATATGTCTATCTCTCTTTGCATTCCAGTCTTGTCAGAATAAAGATGCTCTTCCTTAAAAGCAAGTTTTGAAACAACTTCATTGGAAACAAATAAGATAACAGCTCTAAAAACCAGCCGACATATAAAAAAAACAATAACGGCGGACAAGACACCGCCGCCTACGCTTGTGCCAATTAAGAGCAATTTGTTTTTAAGAGGTATTTTTAAAACGAAAAAGCCTAAAGCTATAAAAATTACGGCAACCAGAGAACCCGCCACTGCTGCTAATATACAGAAGTTGCGTCTAATAGAAGAGTTTCTGTTAACCAACCAAGAATTAAAAGACATTTACTCTTTTACGAATCAGCTGACTAATTCAGCCACTTTTTCCTCTTTTGCTGTTTCTTTTGCTATTTTATCTAATATGCCGTTAACGAATTCACGACTTTTGTCCGCTGAATATTTCTTAGCGAGTTCGACCGCTTCGTTGAGCGTTACCTTTGGAGGAATGCTGTCAAAATACAAAAGCTCGGCACTGCCTAAGCGCAGTATGGCTTTGTCAACTTCAGACATTCTGTCCAATGTCCAATTTTCACTGGCTGATTCTATTGTAACATCTATTTTTTTAAAATGCTGTGAAATTATTTCTGTTAATTCGCGTGAAAAATCCGCGATTTTTGAAAGCCTTGCATTCTTTTTGCCAAGATTATTCACAAAGCTTTTAATATTTTCCTCTTCGCCTTGGGGAATCTTTTTAAAATATTCTTTGAAAACAGATATTACTGCATCATATATGCTGTTTTCTTCCTTTGAAGGCAAAAAGGCAAGTTTGTAGGAGAGGTCGGAGGCAAAGCCTTCGACATCCCCTGACAAAACTTCTTCTGAGGTGGCACGCTTGAGAAGATCCGGCACTGCGGCTGTAACCACAGGCAAATAAACAGTATCGTTTAAGACATCCTCAAGAGCGAGTTCAAGCTGATCGCCCGCCACAGCACTTTGATAAAGTGCTTTGAGAACAGTTTCCCTAGCTCTGCGTCTGCTTGAAATCGCCATATTTTATGCCCGCTCCTTGTTTGTTTTAGTTAGCTGCTTCAGAAGCTTTAGCCTTGATAGGCGTATGGTTCTGAGCTTTGAGGTTCTTTTCTCTTTCTTCCGCATACTTGAGAGCGCCATGTGCTGCTGCGAGTCTAGCTATAGGAACTCTGAAGGGCGAGCAGCTTACATAGTCAAAGCCAACTTTATGGCAGAACATGACTGATTCGGGTTCACCGCCGTGCTCTCCGCAGATGCCGATCTTAAGATCGTTTCTGGATTTTCTGCCAAGCTCAACGCCTTTAGCTATCAGCTGGCCAACGCCTTCCTGGTCAATGGTCTGGAAGGGGTCATTTTTGAGAATGCCTTTGGCATAATAATCTTCAAGGAACTTGCCAGCGTCGTCTCTGCTGAAACCAAATGTCATCTGAGTCAAATCGTTGGTGCCAAAGCTGAAGAACTGGGCATTAGCTGCGATCTTGTCAGCTACCAAGCAGGCTCTGGGTATTTCGATCATGGTTCCGATGAGATAGTTAAGTTTGCCTTCAAGATTGTATTTAGCCAAAGTCTTGTCAGCTACTTTCTGAACAACAGCCTTCTGGTTTTTGAATTCAGCTTCGGTTCCGATGAGAGGAATCATGATTTCAGGGTAAACCTTATGACCTTCAGCTGTGAGTTTGCATGCAGCTTCAAATATAGCGGTGGCTTGCATTTCGGTAATTTCAGGATAGGTAATTCCAAGTCTGCAGCCTCTGTGTCCAAGCATGGGGTTAAACTCTGCAAGAGAGTCGATCTTGTTTTTGATCTTTTCTACTGAAACGCCCATTTCTTTGGCAAGCTCTTCCTGCTGAACTGCTTCGTGAGGAACGAATTCGTGCAGAGGAGGATCCAGAGTTCTGATTGTAACAGGATAGCCTTCCATAGCCTTGAGTATGCCGTAGAAGTCTTCAGTCTGATATGCAAGCAGACCCTTGAGAGCTTCTCTTCTGCCTGCTTCGTCATCAGCAAGAATCATCTTGCGCATAAGCTTAATTCTGTCTCCGCCGAAGAACATATGTTCTGTTCTGCAAAGACCGATTCCCTGAGCGCCGAAGTTTTTGGCTGTAATTGCTTCTTCAGGACTATCAGCGTTGGTTCTGATATCAATCTGTCTGAGTTTGTCAGCCCAATTCATAATTTTGCCGAAATCGCCGGAAAGGCTGGGCTCTACAGTTTCAACTTTGCCAAGCATTACTTCGCCAGTAGAACCGTCAAGGCTAATCCAGTCGCCTTCGGATACTGTCACGCCGTTAGCAGTCATTTTGCGAGCGACATAGTCTATATTGACTTCGCTGCATCCTGCTACGCAGCATTTGCCCCAAGCTCTTGCGACAACAGCCGCGTGAGAAGTCATTCCGCCTCTGCTGGTCATAAGGCCTACAGCTGCGTCCATGCCTGCGATATCTTCAGGGCTGGTTTCGATGCGAGCCAATATAACGTCTTCGCCGCGCTTGTTCCATTCCATAGCGTCTTCAGCGTTGAACACGACTCTTCCTGCGGCAGCGCCAGGTGATGCGGGAAGACCTTTTGCGAAGCGCTCTCTCTTTGCATTGGGAGCAAATACGGGGTGGAGAAGCTGGTCAAGATCGGCAGGATTAATTCTTTGAATAGCAACAGTTTCGCTAATCAAGCCTTCATTAACCATATCAACAGCTATTTTCACTGCTGCAGGAGCAGTCCTCTTGCCTGTTCTGGTCTGAAGCATCCAGAGTTTGCCGTTTTCAAAAGTAAATTCAACGTCCTGCATGTCTTTGTAGTGGTTTTCAAGTTTTTTATAAACATCAACCAAGTGGTTATAGACTTCAGGCATATATTCTTCAAGAGAAGGATATTTTTCTTTTCTTTCTTCTTCGGAAATGCCGTTTTCTTTTGCCCAAGCAGTAGAGCCTCTGTGGCAAACCTGCATAGGAGTTCTGATACCGGCAACAACGTCTTCACCCTGAGCGTCGATGAGATACTCGCCGTAGAATACGTTTTCGCCTGTAGCTGGGTTTCTGGTGAAAGCAACGCCAGTGCCTGATTTTTCGCCCATATTGCCATAAACCATTGCCTGAACGTTAACAGCTGTGCCCCAGTCATCAGAGAAGTTTTCTCTTCTGCGGTAGACAATAGCTCTTTCGCTCATCCAAGAAGCGAATACTGCTTCTATGGCTCCCCAGAGCTGCTCCATAGGATCATTGGGGAATTCTTTGCCCAAAGTATTTTTAATAAGTTTTTTATAGCGGTTTGTCAGCTCTTTCAACATAGGAGCTGTCATTTCATTGTCATGTTTGATTCCGTTCTCATTTTTGAGTTCTTCCATAACGGTTTCGAAAGGATCTTTCGCGTCTTTGGACTGAGGTTTCATGCCCATAACAACATCGCCGTACATATGAACGAATCTTCTATAGGAGTCCCAAGCAAATCTTTCATTGTTGGTGCTTTCGATCATGCCCTGAACTGTTTCGTCGTTCAAACCGAGATTAAGAACTGTATCCATCATGCCGGGCATTGAAACTCTGGCGCCCGATCTTACGGACAAAAGAAGCGGATTGTGTTTGTCGCCAAACTTTTTGTTCATAACCTTTTCAACATAGTTGATGCCCGCAGCAACCTGTTCTTTCAAGGCAGGAGGATAAGCCTTGTTGTTTTTGTAATAAACATCGCACATTTCTGTAGTAATGGTAAAACCTGCCGGTACTGGAACGCCAATGCAGTTCATTTCAGCAAGATTGGCTCCTTTGCCGCCCAAGAGGTCTCTCATTCCAGCATTGCCTTCAGCTTTTCCGGCTCCAAAAGTATAAACGTATTTTGTCATGTATTCCTCCGACTCAAATTTTAGTTACTGGCACACACCAGATTTAAACGCCAATATGTTAGCACATTACGGGGCTTTTTGCAAACCATTGCACTTATTTAAAAACAGGGCTGCAAAAACAAAAAATATTATTTTCTGCAGCCGATTAAAACCGCCCAAAAACACGAGAATTTGACAAAAGAATAAAGTTTTTAGGCTTCTCAAGCAGAATTAAAACAAAAGCTCAAACCAGAGTTTTTCCAAAAAGTTTAGCAATAAAACTGATAACAGCAAATTCTCATCACCGGTATCCAAGGCAATTCTTTTTAGCTTTTAAACATAAAATTCTCTCACAAGGAAACTCAACGGAATTGTTAAACTCCCGGACCAATGGCCTCAGCAAACATCACAAGAGATAATATCCAAAAGAAAACAGCCGCGCACAAGCGTAAAAAAAACAAACATTCCAAAACTCATAGGACTTTCCAATCTCGTATAAATTCTATCCGGAGTATTCTTTCCTGAAACTATTATAGCTCCATTCAAAAAAGCTTTTATAACACCAACAGCATTATAAATAGCCAAAGCTATGAAGAATATACAGCCCACCCAACTTTCAAGAATGTGTTTAGCGTGCATACATGTCTCCTATTGCCACTTCAAAAACCCAAAGGTTCAAAGGCAAAGCAAGAAAAGATCGCAGACCATGCTACGAAGGTAAAAAGCGTGTCCCTGAGAATCAAGTCATAAAACATCAATGGATTGTCTTGGCAACAATAGGTTGCATAGTTATTATACCAGTCATCTTTTATAAAACCAGAACCGGCCGCATTTACCACATTCATTATCTCAGAAATGGCAGCAGTTAAAGTCAAAAAACCTACTAGCCAGTTATACTCGCCTTCCTGAAAGGTTTTTTGAAGCAATCCGCTCTTAGGCATTAAATAGACTCCTAAGAATTATATTGTCGCAACAAGTTTAAGCGCCTGGAGAAAGAATCTGAATAAACATAACGAAAGCAAATAACCAAGATATAACCATGTACACAAGACGCCAAAAAAGCGCCGACCAATAACTGGTAGGACTATCCAGACGAGTATAGGTTCTTGCGGGGCTGTTCAATCTTCTTCCCATTCTCTCTGTTACTACACCATCAACATAAGCTGTCACAAGACGCACTGTATTGTATAGAGCAACAATCACAAGACCAATCAGAATCACCCAATCCGCAATCATATCTATCTTATCTGCTGTCATCTTCCAAAACCACTTATTTTTAGCTATTTTGTCAAATTCCTCATATGTTTAGCATCAAAGCTTGGCAAGTATAAATTTAAGTTTACCCTTTAAGCAAAGCAATAATGAAAAAGACACCAATAGCCCAAAGCAAGAGAGAAGAAAATATACGCAAAGCAAGCTGCCACCTGAATTTCAGAGGATTCTCCCAACGGCTGTAAGTTTTTCGAGCGTAACGTTTCCCTGCAGTTATTGTACCAGTAAAGAACGCATTCACTACGCTCTTTGTCTCAATGACAGCTAAAATTATTGCAAGTATAGCTATCATCCAATTTTCAAACTTATCCCCCTTCATCGTTGCCTCCTGAAGCTATTGGAAGAATCTAATAAAATAAAAAAGGACATGCAATGCCATTTTAAACCTTTTATAAAGATTGAATCATGAAATGCAAACCCATTAAAAATAAAAAAAGCCCAAGAAAGAAGAGATAGAAAGCTGTAGCCAGTAAACCAAAGGATATTTGTCACGCGAAACCGATTCTTTGGCATACCTGCGCACTCTTCCGAAAGATCTGATATATTCGCCTTCTATAACTCCCGCCCTATAGGCCTTTATAACCAAAAAAACTATCAAAAAAGCGACAGTAATAAATGCAAGTCCAATTAGCATGCCAACTGCATCTGCATTCTCTTCAGGCAGCAGATTAGATATCATTTCCAATATTCCGTTTATAAGCTTCATTTTCCTCGCCAACAATTATCTTTCAGTAAAATCAAAAGGCGAATAAGAGGTTAAATCAAATTTCTGCCACCATGGCTTATATGTACCACCAGTATTAACTTGGCTAAATTTTTAAGTCAAAGAAATTCCCAAAAGCACCAAAGCAACACCAATACTAAAAAAGTAAAAGGCCATATAACAAAGGACAGAAGGGTAAAAAAATTGATGAGAGAGTCTAATTTGGCAAAATTAACTTCATTAGTGAGCTCATTGTTTTTACTGTTGCCTGAAACTACAAGCTTCTCCTTGTGTCGTTTCAGCAAATGTGTAAAGAGAAAAAATGAAAATGCGATGAAAAAATATATGAGCATAGCTAATATTGCTGAGCCTCTCTCCTCAAAGCAATAATCAATAAGCAACTGTAAATCCAAATCAAGACTCCATCAACGAAATTTAGACTGTTAACAGATCAAACGACACTTGATGAATCACACTGCATAATTTATGCTTAACAACTCTCAGTGCCTTAATGTATGAGCTTTCCAATACTATCATGTAAAAGCGAGAAAATCAGAGAAACTTCAAAAAAAAGGAAACATCTTCCCTTTTATTGAGTTCAGACATAAACAACTATCAACTCCATCATGAATAGGACAAAAAAGAGAGCAGCAACATAAAAAGAAGCAGAAAAGTATAGAAATAAAAGAAAGCATTCTCAAAGCAGCCTCCCGCTTCTTGAAACACAGGACTGTCTAAAGCATCACTAAACAAGGCATAACGCTTTCTTCTCGGTCTAAAGTTCCAACCGCTTAATTTCAATATGAGCATAAAAATCCAAATCAGAATGAGCTCTATATTTTCTAAAATAGCTCTGAACATAGAATAAAACAGTCCTCTCTGTTTTTGTTTTCCAAGACTAAGCCAATGGCCATGTCAATACATTATAGAGTTAATACTTTGTCCTATATAATTGAGATTTATCGTTAAAGAAAATCTGAATAGCTTCCTCGCTGCCATTGCAAAAGCATTCAACACTTTATCATATCACAGGAAAACATCCCTTGAAATAAAATTATCCTCAAATCATCTCTCTTTTTTAAAAACTACCCTCTATTTCCGCCTTTAATTTCCGAGAGCCTTCCGGTATAATTTTTGGCAATGAAGATAAACAAGAAAGAACTACTGCTCGCAGTAGCAATAACAACGATTCTGTCAGCCTCACTTGCATTTGTGCTCAAAAGCCTCTATTTAAGAGGAAATTCGGTCAACACTGATCGTATGAAAAAAACTCTTGAGCTTTACGCACAGTACAGACAAGATTATGACACAGAAAAACTTGCCAATTCGCTGGCTGAAATAAATCTAACGCCACAAGATTTTTCAATAATCATAGATAAATTCATTTACTACAGAACCAGAGAAGCAGCAAGAAAAGAAGCTGAAGCCCTATTGAAACATTTCAAGCTGGGGGGAGAGGTCAAAACACATGAAACAACTTTCGTTTCCGGCATGGAAAATCAACCATTCAGACTGGACGCAGAAATACTAACCCTTTTTGAAGAATCGCCCGAATTAGTAAAAAAAGCTTTTGAAGGATAATAACCATGAAAGAACGACAAAAAGACAAAAAGAAAAAAAGAAAAAATTCTGAATCTGATTCAAAAAAATCCTTAAGCAAAGAAACCACAAATGCAGTATCGCCTGACAATTCCAAAGTCTCAAGCGAAACATACAAAGAAAGAGCTCCATTTGAACCAAAGAGGATGTTGAAAAAGCTTGGGTTAGTTATATTTGCGCTTTTACTTATGGGAACAGTTTACGTCAAAGCCGAGTCCAGCGAAGTGCGTATAGCCATCTCATACCTTTCAACTCTGCTTTTTATGGTAATTGTCTATGCAGAAGTGCTTTCAATAAGAGATCATATATGGCTGCTAGAAGCTTCCTTGCGCCAAACCAAGCAGTGGCGTAATATACTGTTCAATAAAACTACTCTGCGCAAACAAAAACTGATAAAAGTTGCTATAGTAGCCTGTGCAGCAATCATTTTCTCACTCATATACAAAGTATCAAAAGATTTACCAGTTAAAAGTGCCATAGCCTATATGGCTTCAATGCTGATGCTCATTATTTTATATTCAGATATACTCAACATGCGTGACGAACTCTTCAAGATACAGAACAACATATCACCGGATGAATCATTAGAGGAGGAGAAATCATAAAATATCGGGTCAATAATTTGACATTGTGACTCTTCGAATATAGAATTTTAACAGCTTTATGGAAAATAACGCTTCTGATATAAAAACCTTGATAGTCTTTTGCATGCCGGAGAACGAAGAACTGGCATCAGAAGCTCTCACAGCCAATCTGCCCGCTTGCTTTGACAAGGCGGATTATGCTATTTCTTATTCCGCACAAAAACGAGGCTGGCTAAGAAAATTAGCATTAAAGGGAAAAGTTTTTTGTCACAACGAGCAGGATCTGCTGCTAGCACAGCTGCCTATTTATGACATAATGATTGTAAATCCGCTTAGCCTCAATACTCTGGCAAAAGCTGCTTTGGGCATAGCAGACTCTTTCCCCTCTGTTCTGATATCTGAATTCATAAAGCTTCAAAAACCTCTGCTTCTTTCAGACAGAGGCATTCCAGAGCTAGGTGCCAAGCAATCCCCGCATCTTACAAAAATTTACCGGAGATACTGGCAAGATTTGCTGGGCGGCACTGTCGCATCTTTTACCTACGAAAGCTTGGAACAGCAAACAGCTAGAATAATCAGAGCCTCAAAACTGCCTCAGAAAAGCCTTAAAAACTCTTTCAGGACTTTTGTCACCAAGGAAGACGTAATAGAAGCAGCAGACAGCTTACAGCCTCTTATAGTCGCATCTGATGCTATAATCACTGATCTGGCATTGGAAGAAGCGGCAGCCAGAGATATAATAATACTCAGAGAAGACGGCTAGTGCTGTCTTACAGCTAAAAGTTGTGTATTCAAAGACAACCGAGACAAGAAATAATTCATGCTTACATGATGTAGCAGCCGCACTATAGGGCGTAGGGAGCAGTAAAATTGTTTAGCAGCTCAATATTACACAGCCAACAACTGCTTTTAGATGCTGATAAATAGCTGGAACTCACATATTTCAAAAAAAAATCCTGATAATACGTATAAGGCATAAATCAAGAGAAAACATTGCAAATTTATTATCAAATAAAAATCTGTGTTATCTGCGTAATCTGTGGATAGAAAAATGAATATACGACAAAAAGAACAGCTAGTAAAAGAGCGCCTTGAACCATTAAAAGCCTTAATGGACTCCTGCGTTCTATGTCCCAGAGAATGCAAGGTTAACAGAAATAAAGGCCAAAAAGGTTTTTGCAGAACCGCCAATAAAGTCAAAATAGCCTCTTGGAATCGACACAGAGGCGAAGAACCTTTTATTTCAGGAACCAATGGCTCAGGCACTATTTTTGTCTCTTCATGCACTCTCAAATGCAAGTTTTGTCAAAACTTTCCATTTAGCCAAATGGATCACGGCATAGAACTGGAACCATATGAACTTGCAGAAAAATATGACATTCTTGCAGAAAAGAGAGTACACAACATAAATTTTGTTACACCGACACATGTTGTTCCCATGCTTCTTGAAGCATGGCTTTTAAGCAGCGACAAAGCGAAATCTCTTCCAATTGTTTACAATTGTTCTGGCTATGAATCCAAAATTGTATTGGATTTGCTAGAGGGAATAATTGATATTTATCTGCCAGATATAAAATACGCTGACAATGAAACAGCACTTGAACTCTCATCCGCTCCTAATTATGTAGAAAACAATTTAAGAACTATCAAGCAAATGCACGATCAAACCGGACCTATACAAATAGACCCCAACACAGGGTTGGCAACAAAAGGCTTAGCAGTCAGACACTTGGTCTTGCCAAACGGATATGCAGGCACTGAAATTTCACTTTCTAGGCTAAAAGAATTGTTGGGAACAGATGTTTACTTAAGCGTTATGTGCCAATATTTCCCTGCTTACAAGGCTCATGAAATACCATTTTTGGACAAACCACTGCCAGAAGAGGATTTTTTCAAAATATTAGATCTAATAGAACAGCTTGGTTTCGAAAACGCTCTGACTCAGGACCCATACGACCCTGGAGGCGCCTAACAGCAGTGGCGAGTGATGAGTGGCGAAAACTCCAGGGAATAGGGGTTAGGGCATAGGGAGTAGCGAAAAACCAGACTCAATTACTGAAACTGATAACTGCTTTGCCATTACTTCTCTAGGTTTTTTAAGAGTAAAAATCGAGTAAAATCTTAGGCAATGCAATGAACTAAGATTTTAGTCAGGTCTCAGATTTAAAGAGCTTTTTAGCAAAGTTATTTGATAAAGAGCTCGCTTTAATCGGGACTAGCGAAAACGAAGTTTTGGCGTAATTTTTAACCCATGTCTGTGTATTCTGTGTATTCCGTGGTTCAGAAAGGTTTTTGGAGTTTTTGGTTTTCTGTCTTGGATATTTGGTCCTCGCTACCCCCCACTCCCTACTCCCTTTCCTTAAGGGTCTGAGTTCATCTGTGTAATCTGTGGAGAAAATTCTAAAAGAAACATTTAGAACTTGTAAATTATCAGAAGCCACACAGCTAGCCACAAGCTTCTATTCGTTGCTTTTTTTGTTTTCACATTGATGTAGAGTAGCAAACATGTTATAGTTTGCCCTGTAAAGAATTGAGATATATTGGAGGACTTAATGTCAGGTCATAATAAGTGGGCTAAGGTTAAACACGTAAAAGCTAAAGCTGATGCCATAAGAGGCAAACAGTTTTCGAGAATTATTAAAGAAATTACAGTCGCAGCCAAACTCGGCGGCGGCGATGCAGCTACCAACCCCCGTCTGAGAACAGCTCTTCTTGCGGCAAGAGATGTCAATATGCCAAAAGACAATATTGAAAGAGCTATAAAGAGAGGCACAGGCGAACTGGAAGGCGTAAACTATGAAGAAGTCGCATATGAAGGATACGGTCCCAGCGGAGTAGCTCTCATAGCTAAGTGTCTTACAGACAACACCAACAGAACAGTCGCTGAAATCAACAAAATTTTCAGCAAAGGCGGCGGCAATATGGGCGTGCCAGGCTGTGTCTCATTTATGTTCGATTCCAGAGGTTATTTTTTTATACCTAAAGAAAAGAACCCGACCATGACCGAAGAAGCCATGATGGAACACCTCATAGAAGCTGGCGCAGACGACATGATAACCGAAGAAGACGGTTTCGATGTTTATTGCGACCCAAAAGAATTCGGCAATGTGCAAAAATACTTTGAAGAACAAAGTATAGAAACCGAAGACTCCAAGCTCATAATGCACCCTCAGACTACTACAAAAATCACCGGCGACGATGTAGCCAAGGTTTTACGCCTCGTAGACAACCTTGAAGAACATGACGACGTTCAAGACGTTTTCCATAACTACGACATCTCCGATGAAGATATGGAAAAATACTTGGAAACTATTTAACCCGTGATAGATTTTCTTGAAGGAAAAATAGCCGTTAAACAGCCCCTCAGGGCTGTTGTAACGGTTAACGGGATAGGCTTTGAACTTGCAATCCCCTTTTCTACTGCAAGTCACCTGCCAAAAAAGGGAGAAAATGTCAAAATTCTTACCCATTTAGTTGTCCGCGAGGATGACATGCAGCTTTACGGCTTTGCAACCCCCCTAGAACGCGAACTCTTCCGATTGCTGATAGCAGTAACAAAAGTCGGTCCTAAACTTGCCATGAGCATAATGTCTTCCGCTGCTCCCAAGGATCTTATTAACATGATTCTGACAGAGGATACAGCAGGTCTAAAGACACTAAAGGGTGTTGGTCCTAAACTTGCTTCCAGACTTGTTCTGGAAATGAAAGACAAGATGCTGAAAGCCGGCTTCTCTTCTGATGAGACTATTACGCCTAGCCGTGAAGAAAAGCAAATTCCATTTGAGGAAGATATTAAAGCGGCTCTTGAAAATCTCGGTTACAACGCTCGAGAAATCAGCGCCTGCATCAAAAAAGTTTTACCATCTGTAACAGCAGACGACACCATAGAATCTGTAATAGAAAAAATTCTTATATCCATGGCTCCTAACTGATGAAAAACAACGACTTAGCCAAAGATTTGGCAAAACTCGACTTGGCTCTTGCAAACAAAACAGAATCTGTTTTGTCTGGTGCTCCTATACAGGGCGATGAAGAGATAATGACTCCAAGTCTGCGTCCAAAATTTTTCAAAGAGTTTATCGGACAGAAAAATATAGTTAAACGTCTTAAAATATTTATCAAGGCCGCAAGACAACGCAAGGAGCCATTGGATCATGTTCTTTTGCTCGGTCCTCCAGGTCTTGGCAAGACAACTCTCGCCAACGTCATAGCCAACGAAATGGGCGTAAACATCAAAATCACATCGGGTCCTGTTTTAAGCCGTGCAGGCGACATAGCTGCAATGATGACCGGTTTGAAACAAGGCGATATACTCTTCATAGACGAGATCCACAGATTGAGCAGAACTGCTGAAGAAGTCCTATATCCGGCTATGGAAGACTATCACTTTGATATTCTGACAGGTAAAGGACCGACAGCAAGAAGCATAAGACTTAAAGTTCAGCCCTTTACCCTTATAGGCGCCACAACCCGAGAGGGAGACATTTCAGCTCCTCTAAGGGCCAGATTCGGAGTTGTTTCCCGAATCGACTATTATTCGCATGACGAGCTTGCTCTGTTGATTCAATCAGTTTCCAAAAGACTTGATTACCCTATCACTCAGGAAGCCGCATCAGAAATTGCCAGCCGCTCCAGAGGCACACCGAGGGTAGCCATAAGACTCTTTAAGCGTATCAGAGACGTTGCTCAGGTTGAAGACAAACCGGAAATAGACCTTGAGATAGTTGAAACAGCCATGAGAATGCTTCAAGTCGACAAGATGGGCCTTGATTACATAGACAGAAAGATTCTGGAAGTTTTGCTGAAACGTTTCGGCGGAGGTCCTGTAAGTCTCGACACTTTAGCTGTCTCAGTAGGCGAAGAATCAGATACTATCTACGATGTTTACGAAAGCTTTCTTATTCAAATAGGCTTCATAGTCAGAACCGCTCGAGGCAGAGTCGCAACCAATGCCGCTTGGGAATACTTCGGTTTAAAGCCCCCAACAGACAATTCTTCCTCGGGAAGTTTGCAAAACACTTTAAATTTCGGCTAAAATACAAAACATGGAATCAGAACAACAGCTTACGCCCTTAATGCGGCAATACAAAGAACTTAAGGCTCAAAACACTGACGCGATACTGCTTTTCAGGTGCGGCGACTTCTACGAAACCTTTTATGAAGACGCAGTCACAGTCGCAAACGATTTGCAAATAGCTCTCACGTCGCGCAACAAAAACGACCCTGACCCAATCCCCATGGCAGGGGTACCATATCATGCAATAGACGGATATTTGGCAAAGCTGATTGCAAAAGGCCATAAGGTTGCTATTTCGGAGCAGATGGAAGACCCGAAAGATGCCAAGGGACTAGTTAAGAGAGATATTGTCAAAATATTGTCGCCAGGAACTATTACAGATCCCGCAATCTTGGATTCTGACAGTAACAACTACCTAGCATCTTTTACGGCCGACAAGGAAGGCTTTTGCTTTGCATTCACAGACGTAAGTACTGGTGAATTTTCCTTCTGCCTTGGAGATTTAGCAGAGCTTTCTCTTGCTGCTGAAGAATTTACCGTCACCAGACCCAAAGAAGTCATATCTTTTGACAATGCAGCCACATTAGCGCTTTCAGGTTCACCTTGGGCAAGCTTGAATATAGAGGCTGTCAAAATGCGCAGAAGCGACGAAGAATGCGTAAACAGTCTTTCCTCGCTCTTCCCCAAGGAACACAAATCTCGCTTTCTGACGATGCCGCCATTGGCACTCAAAACTTTGGGAATATTAGCGGACTACATCCTTGATACCCAAAGACAGAGCCTTTCACATCTGAGCTTTCCCAAACGATACAGTCTTGATGACGGTATGCTTCTAGACGAGGCCACACTTGCAAACCTTGAGCTTCTGCCAAGCGCTCTCACGCAAAACATCGGCGGCACTCTATTTGAAACTCTGAACATGACTCTCACAGGCATGGGCGGCAGAATGCTTAAAAGGTGGCTTTTAAAACCTTTAACAGATAAGCAAGCTATTGAAAAGCGTCTAGAACTGGTAGATTATTTTTATAAAAACACACTCGCCACTGAAAACCTCCGCTCTACAGTTAAAACTATTCCAGACGCTGAACGCGTGCTTTCAAAAGTCTCTTTGGGAAGCAAAAACCCTAGAGATCTTGCCAATATATGCACAGCAATGCAAGCTGTTCCCCTTCTGAAAAAGAATCTGGAAGAAATGGGTCTTGAGAGCCTTTCCGAACCTCTCATAGACTTAAGCGAACTTACTGAGCTTCTAGATTCATCACTTGAAGACGACCTGCCGACAAGCGTATCAGACGGGCACGTCATAAAAGATGGTATCAGCCCTGAAATAGACGAGTTGAGACAACTTAAAGAGCATGGCGATTCATGGCTTAGCAATTACGAGGAACAAGAGCGTGAAAAAACCGGAATCAAAAATCTGCGGGTAAAAAGCAATAACGTATTCGGCTATTTCATAGAGGTTTCGAAACTTCATTCAGATTCCGTGCCTGACCATTACACCAGAAAACAAACACTGGTTAACAGCGAAAGGTACATTACCGCTGAACTGAAAGACTACGAAAACAAGATATTCACAGCTGCCGAAAAGCTTGAAGCTATTGAGAAAGAAGTCTTTAACCATCTGATAGAAAAAACTCTGACCTATGTAGAGCCCATAAAACAAAACGCAGCCGCAATAGCCAAAATAGACGTTCTAACAAGTCTTGCCAAGCTGGCTGTAGCAAACTTTTACGTAAAACCTGAAATAACGCTTGAAAATGTTATAGACATAGAAAAAGGCCGACATCCGGTAGTTGAAAAATTTATAGATTCAGGCAGTTTCCATCCAAACGACCTGCTTTTAAACGATGAGCGCCGACAAGCTATAATCACAGGTCCTAACATGTCAGGTAAATCAACCTACTTGCGACAAACAGCTTTGATAGTTCTTATGGCCCAAATAGGCTCTTTTGTGCCAGCTGCAAAAGCAAAAATAGGCATTGCTGACCGAATATTTACCAGAGTAGGCGCTTTCGACAATCTGCTTAAAGGCCAATCTACCTTTATGGTCGAAATGATGGAAACCTCAAACATTTTAAAATCGGCTACCAAACGCAGTTTACTGATTATAGACGAAATAGGCAGAGGCACTTCGACTTTTGACGGCTTGGCTTTAGCCTGGTCTATATTGGAACATATCAACATAAACATTAAT
>JAAYNI010000013.1 GCA_012520995.1 Candidatus Rifleibacteriota bacterium | reverse complement strand
GGGATTGTCAGGATTGGGATTATCCGGTTCGGGATTATCAGGTTCCGGATTGTCAGGATCGGGATTGTCAGGATTGGGATTATCAGGTTCCGGATTGTCAGGATCGGGATTGTCAGGATCGGGATTGTCAGGATTGGGATTATCAGGTTCGGGATTATCAGGTTCCGGATTGTCAGGTTCGGAAGTCACAGATTCCTGAGTAACAAACTTGATTAAATCTGCGCTAGGAGCTTGTCCAGCAGGAAAAAAGGCTGACAAGACCCTAGCCATAGCTTCTGCCATAGCCTCTCTTGGATCTACAGGCGTTTTTTCCGATTCGCTGCTATCTTCTCCATCTTCCTGCGTTTCACCGGATTCTTTTTCAGGATCGCCTTCTTTTGATTCTTCTTTTACAGGTTCGCTTGAAGGAGGTGTCTCCTCTTCGAAATCTACTTGATAATAATATGGTTCTTCATAATAGACTCCAGCCTGCTCTTGCTCAGCAGCATCTGTCAGCGTATCGAAAAAGCTGCCTGACCATGCAGGATATAAAACTGAGAAACCAAAGAACAAAGTTAAAAGCCAGCAGGCTCTTTTACGCAATTTGTTCATATTCTTTCCCTTAATTATGCTCAGAGGAGATCTGACTATTTATTTTACCGTAAAATCGGACAGAAGTTTTTGCAGAAATAATTCCGCAAAAACAGTAAAATTGACCGGTACAACTAAAGAGGCAAAAGACGTACAACACCTCTCTCAACATTATTATAACATTTAAACGCAAAAGCCGGCTTAAAACTATGCAAAAAAACTCTTTATTTTATTCGGACAGCAGAATTTTAGTTTTGCTAAAAAAACAGCGTGTTGTGGGTAGCAGACAGAAGGAATATTTAGTATCTCAAAATATTTAAGTTTATCAATATAAGTCCTAAACAATTTCACTGTCACTATTCTCTGTCACTATTTTTTATCTGTGGGGCTTGCGGTTTTTTTTTCCACAGGGTACAATTCGTTATATGAAAAGAATTAACCTGATTATAATAATTTTGCTTCTGGCAATCACCTCCATGCCTGCAGCAACTTTTGCCGAAACATCGACAGCGCCTTCTATTTTCGACAGGGCAAAAAGCAAGCTGCATGAGCTTTTTAATATGGATTTTCTTGACAAGATGCCTGTCATATTCCACAAGAAATCCTTCAATCAGATGAAAAACTATTCCCACGCTAGGATCAACAATTTGAATCATACTTCCGAAGGCGTGCAAATAACTCGCAACGACTTGCAAAACGACAAGGCGTTGCACATAACAAAATCCGCTGATTTGGCTTTGCACATTAAAAGTCTTACCGGATCAAGCCTGCTGGGTTATGGGGGAGCTCTTTTCGCAGGCCTGGTAAAAGAATTAATAGACAGTTCACCTCTAAATCCTAACGGAGAGCGCAGCAAAGAAGACTTCATGGCTGACATTGTAGGAGCAAAAGCCGTATTCGGGCAAAAAGCTTTCGACAAAGCTCTCGACAAATATCTGCCGCACCTTTTGACCGATCCGCAAAAAGGCGAACAAATCCTTGCTGCCAGAAATGCCAGAAAAAAAGAAACTGGCGGTCTTGCAAGAAAAGTCCGCGAAATGACAAACAAAGTTCAAAGCAGACCTGGCAAATATCGCAGACAAAAAAACAACATTAGCAATTCAAATAAAATCCAAGCTCCCGCAAATAAAAATGTGACTCCATTTGACGGAGTCTCCATAACTGAAACTTCTGACGATTTCACAAAGCTGCAAAAAACCGAAGAAGCAAAAGAACGACTCAACAAGGAATATATCAAAGCTATAAGAGAGAATAATACAAAAGAAGCTCAACGTCTCCTTAAGCTTTTAAACAGCAACTAGCAGACTGTAACATCTAAAACTTTCCTGTCAGCCTTTCAAAATTCACAAAACAATATCCGCTTATAAGATCGCACCGTGATGAATGGTGCGTGGCGAGCTTAATTAAATTAGAAATTAGAAATTATAAAGTATAAATTAGAAATAAATCTTTTAGTCTTTTCTGCACTTTCTGTTCTCTCTCATACTCATCACCCGCCACTCATCACTGACTCTTCGTTGCCCTCTCCGTCCACTAACCCCTGCTCCCTGATTTTAAGCTATGCTTAAAATCCCATCTGTGTGAATCTGTGTCTATCTGTGGATTTGGTTCTCGCTGCTCCCTACCCACTAATCACTGCTCCCTATTTTAGGTATTTTACTTGTGAACCAGCACTAGGGGTGTTATCATTCACTTGAAAAACATCAGGGAGGAAACCCATGACAAGACATGACGGCAGAAAATTTGACGAGATGCGGGAAACCACGATAATTCCTGGTTATCTTAAATATCCTTACGGTTCTGTGCTGATTTCTTGCGGCGATACTAAAGTTATTTGCGCTGTTCAGGTTGAAGAGACAGTTCCGGAACATGTTGCAGCTAAAAACAACAACTCTGGCTGGCTTACAGCAGAATACGCTCTTATGCCGGCATCCGGTCTCCATAGAAACAGGAGAGCCGGTTACGACGGAACAATGGTCAAAGGACGCGTCCATGAGATCCAACGCTTAATTGGCCGCTCTATGAGAGCCGCTCTGGATCTGAAAAAAATCGGACCTCGAACAATAATGATCGACTGCGATGTTCTTCAGGCTGACGGCGGAACCAGAACCGCCTCCATCACAGGCGCCATGGCAGCTCTTCGCATTGCAGTAGATAAACTTATGCAAGAAGGCAAAATCAAAGAAAACCCCTTTATGCACGAAATTGCCGCCGTTAGCGTAGGCGTATTCAAAGGCGAAGTTCTTCTGGATCTGGATTATTTTGAAGATTCAAAAGCTGAAACAGACCTTAATTTGGTTATGACTAAAGACGGCGGTTTTGTTGAAATCCAAGGCACAGCTGAAAACGGAAGCGTTTATAACGAAGAACAGCTTGACGCTATGCTCAAAGTGGCAAAATCCGGAATAAAAAAGCTTTTTGACCTGCAGGAAAAAGCCCTTCAGGAATATAAATCAACTCAGAAATGAAACATCTCTGGGTTGCAACACATAATCAAGGAAAAGCTAAAGAAATAAAAGCGATCCTCCAAGATTTTGAAATCAAAACTCTCAGGGATTTGCCGAATTTTCCGCCAATAGATGAAAACGGATCAACTTATGCGGAAAACGCCCAAATCAAAGCCAAGGCTCTTTACGAACTCGTAAAAGAGCCTGTTTTGGCTGACGACACCGGACTCGAAGTCAAAGCCTTAAAAGGCCTTCCCGGTCTTCATACTGCCAGGTATGCCGGAGCCGACTCTAATCACGAAAAAAACATAGACAAGCTCCTGTTGGAAATGCAAAACATTCCGGATGGACAGCGCCATGCGCGCTTTGTATGTGACTTGGTTTATATAAACAAGGATGGCGAACCAAAACTCTTTACCGGCATCTGTAATGGCCGAATTATCAGAGAACGCAAAGGAAAAGGCGGCTTCGGCTATGACCCTATATTCGCGCCTGACGGTTATGAGTTAACTCTGGCAGAAATGCCAGCCTCAGAAAAAAACGCTCTGAGTCACAGATATTCAGCTTTACAAAAACTTAATCAGTATTTGGCGGCAAACACATGTCTCTAAAGCCTCTCATAAAAAAACTCAAGGTAGCAGCAGAATCAGAAAGAACAAACGCAAAGTTTCTGTTTTTTACGATTCATAATCAAAAATTCGCAACAGATGTAACCAAAATTATTGAAATCACAGGAAAATTACCTGTGATTGAAACCCCTCAAAAAAAATCTTTCATAAAAGGTGTTATTAATGTGAGAGGGCATATAATAACTGTAGCTGATCTGGCTTTAAAGCTCGGTTTCAAAGAAACAGACCTTTCCTCTCCGGAAATCAACTTTATTATTTTCGGAGAGAACAAATTGCCTCTTGCAGCCGTGCCTGTAGATAGGGTAGACTTTACCCTCAGAGAAGGCTTGATCTTAGATCGCAGTGAAAGCTTAACATCAGATCACTGCCCGAAGCACTGTGATAAGCTTGCAAAAGCGGCCATACCTGGCAATGCCCCTGAAGAACTTCCGCTTTTGGAGCCTCTCTTGCTCTTGGAACCTGACGACCGTGAATTAATCAAAGAAATCTTTGATTCTTACAATGTATAAAAAGGAGCTCACATAATGAAAAAATATGTCTGCACAGTATGCTCATACGAGTATGACCCCGCCAAAGGCGATCCTGATAACGGAATTCCCCCCAACACTCCATTCGAAAAACTTCCTGAAGACTGGCTTTGCCCTCTTTGTGCAGTAGGAAAAGACCTCTTTGAACCGATGGATGACTGATTCTAAGTGTTTCACGTGAAACATCACTAAAACACGGTAGTTCGTGGACGGTGAACAGTGGCAGTGAAAATGTTTAAAACATAGATATTAAAATCAATAACTGCTTTGAGCAGCCAATAAATAACTAAAACTCTTCCAGCAAAAACATTCATTAACCCGATATTCTTCCAATGCACAGGGTTTATCGATAACAGAGTTCTGCTTTTAAAAACATTTATCAGTTTTTAAGATTGAGTTCTAAACAATTCCACTGACCGCTATCCACTGTTTTTATTATATGGAGATTCGCCAATGTCTCTACTATTAGACGCTATTAAACAAACAATTCCAGAAGAAGCCCTAGAACTTAAACCCTCAAGGCTCGCCGCATGCTCAAACGTTACGCTTCTCCAAACCATGAGAATGGGTATGTGCAGCACTTTGAATGACGACAGAGTATTTGAATTTCATGTCAGACGACCTGTAAACAATCTGGGAAAAATACAGGAAATGCGGCTTGGAGAAATACTTGATTGGACAGACTCTCTGCAAGGAATCGAACGCTCATTCGCATTGGCCGGGATAAATAGCGCTCTGCCATTGAAAGGCAAAAAATTCTTTGAAGGCAACGCCTTGGATATTACAGCTTGGCTGGGAACAGACAAAAAAGTAGCGACAATCGGACACTTCCCCAATACGCAGCATATTTCCTCTAAAGCCAAGAGTTTTACTGTTATTGAAAAACGTCCTCAAGAAGGAGACAGAAAAGCCTCAGAAGCTGTAAGCATCTTGCCGGAAACAGATGTAGTAACCATAACAGGTGTCACCTGCCTGAACGACACCTTGGAAGGACTTTGCGCCCTGAAAAAACCAGGCTCAATCTATATACTCCTGGGGCCTTCGGTCCCTCTCAGCCCAGTATTATTTGATTTCGGCGTAGATATTATCGGAGGCTCTTGGATAGAAAACCCTGATACAGCCTATATTAAAGCTTTGCAGGGAGCCTCTCCAAGAAACATGAAAGATTGTGTTAAAAGCGTTCTCTTTGCAAAAGATCCTGAAATTCTGACAAAACTGAACCTGCCCGAAGCACTGTTTAGAGAGTAGGCTACGACCAGTGGCGAGTGGTGCGTGACGAGAGATGACAGAAACCACAAAAAATAAACAACATATTTATTAGCAATCTCAAAGCAGTTGTTTCTTTAACATTGAGTTATCAAACAATTTCACCGTCTACTCGCCACTAAGTGCCGCCCACTATTTTATGGTGTAACAGGTCTCAGATCTTCTTTCCCGGTGAATGATTTTATAAATTCAACCAGAAGATCTATTTCAATATCTATATCCTTCAAGCTTGCCATCTCAACAGGCGAATGCATATACCTTACAGGCAATGAAACCAAAACTATAGGCACGCCATTAGCTGCCCTGAGCAAAGTGTCACCATCCGTATGAGTTTTTTCCGGGGTTAGCTCTAATTGTATCGGAAGACCATGTTTTTGAGCAACTTCTTCCAGTTTTGCATTAAGAACAGGACTGACAGGACTGCCAAAGGATATAGCCGGCCCTTTGCCAAAAAGAACTTTCGGTTTGTTATATTTGCCATCGGCCCCTCTGGTTTCAAAAGTCACATCACAAATAATAGCCAAATCAGGCTTGATTTTAGCCGCTGCAGCATAGGCGCCGCGTCCATTCGTTTCCTCGCCTGTAGTATTGACCGCATAAACTCCTACAGGAAGCTTCTTTTCTGAAAGCTTTCGCAACGTCTCCGCCACAATAAATGAGCCTGTCTTGTTATCCAGCGCTTTACTAACAATCTTATCCTCGCCAATTATTTCAGGACTTCCGTCATAAACAACATAGTCGCCTCTTCGAACAAGCTTTTTAAGAGCCTCATGATCTGGAATGCCGGTATCTATAAAAAAGCTTGAAAGATCTCCCTTCTCAAGAGAGAGCTCGGCTGGTTTAGGCTTAGCCTGCGGGTCCAGTCCTATAACTCCCCTGATCTTTTCTCCGGAATAACCTAATATAGTCACTTTGCTTCCAGGAAGCACCGCCGGGTTTATACCGCCGCATTTAATAACACCAATAAAGCCGTTGTCAGGATTTATCCCCGTAACCATCATCGAAATCTCATCACAATGCGCAGCCATCATAATTTTGAAATCCGCTTCAGGATTCAATGAAGCTATAGCATTTCCCGCCTGATCTGTATCCAAATGCGCAAAGGGACGCATCATATCCATCCAAACTCTTTGGTAGTGATGTTCAGCTCCTGAAGGCGAATGGGTTTCGAGAAGTTGAAAAAGCTTATTTTTATTTTCCAGTGTCATTTGCTCAACCTCGCTTTTGATATATTAAAATTCATTCTGTTGCATTTATCGGCATGGCTGAAGAAAAATCGCAGCTCAAAACTCATTTAAGAAAGCTTTTTATCTAATCTAATGCTCTATTGAAGTGGAACTTCAGATGAAAAGCCAAAGGAGAGAAAGAACAAGCTATTTTTCTTGCGAATAATGTACAATTGAGTATATCCTGTTTTAGAGATAAAACTATTATGAGGTATAGGAATGGCTAAAATTAAGGGCAAAGTTCAATTAGGTCTCGGAGAATCAAAAAACACTGTCAAAGAGCAAATGCCCTATTTCGAGGAATGCTTCCCGGAGATCTCCTCTTGTCGCCACGGCACTATCAACGTTCTATTGGAAAAGCCTCTTATAGTATTGTCACCTGACTTTGTAAGCGCCCCGCTCCCATGGCACCCGGCTTTTAAAATAGTGCGGGGAGGGGAAATTTTTAAGTTTTTAAGAATTAGACTCAAAATCGAGGGATTGGAAGAAACGCAAGCTTGGATCTACAAAGCCCAATTCTCGCCTTATCAGAACAACCCATATTACATTGAAATTTTGGCTCCCGATCTGCCTTTTACCGGAACACCGCATTGTACAATTACCGTACCTGACAACTGCGAAGAAGGATACATAGTAATAGCAAAAAAGGATGATTGAATGCCTCGGCTAATAAGAATAACCGACAGGTGTTTTTATATTCCCGGTCCTTCCAACATTGGCGTAGTCATTATTGAAAAGAACAATGTTGCTCTGATAGACTCAGGTGCTGACGAAAAACGTGCTTCACACGCCTTTGAGCTTCTTTCTGACTACAGATACAAAATCACCCATGTACTCAACACTCATTCACACGCAGACCACGTCGCAGGAAACAAATTCTTCAAAGAAAAAACCGGCTGTAAAATATTGGCGCCCAAACTGGAAGCTCAAATAATCAATGTGCCATTCATACAGGCTGCTGTTCTATTTTCAGGCGCTCCAGTACCAGATCTTTTCAACCGATTTATAATGGCTGCTCCAAGCGAAACTTCCCCCCTTCCCGAAGAATCATTTAAGATAGGCGACCTTGAAATAAAACCTCTCGATCTGCCTGGACATTCTATCAATCAAAAGGGCTTTTTAATTGACGGTACAGCCTTTATAGCAGACACGCTCTTTCCAGAGAGTTTTTTTCAAAAACAAAGATTCCCTTTTATCTATGATCCCGGAGCCCATCTAAAAACATTGGACAATCTGAAAGATATCAAAGCGGATTTCTGGATCGGAGGACATTTTCCTCACAAGCAAAATATAAATGTTATGACCGCAATAAATAAAAAAACAACTCTTGAAGGTCTGGATTTTCTGCAAAAGCTTTTGGTAAAGCCCACATCTCACGAAAGAGCAGTAAAAGACTTCTTAGATCATTTCGGTCTAAAAAAAGACAAATGGGAATATTATCTCTACAGAGCAACTGTGAACGGCTATCTTTCTTACTTGCTTCGCGACGGCAAAGCAAAATACAAAATTATGGATAATCTGGCTGTATGGTATGCAATTTCTTAAAAGACTGACTTTACTCTTTTCTTTCTTTGGAATTTTGCTTATTTCCAGGAGCAATTCCGCAAAAGCGGAAAACATACTCTATTTCTCGCCGCATAAAGTAAAAAACACTTCCTACACGATATCTGGAAGGAACTCTGCAGATATTCCAAAGCTGCCTAAAAAAATTCTGATCAGAAAAGACTCCAAATCACAAAAGATACTAAAAACTATCAAAAATCAAAAAATCCAAGCCGACAAAGCTCTTGAAAAACAGATGAAAGAACAAGAACTCCGAGGAAGCTTAACCGAAAAACTTTTAAAAGCAGAATCTTTCACGGAGGAGGACTTTTTAAAAATGTACAATCTCGAACCTCTTTCCGACAACACCTATGTACAAACAAAATCTTCCGATGCAGACAAAAAACAAAGCCCCACAAATCAGCTCTCCGATCCTGAAGAATCCCCTTCAATAAAGCAGCCTTAGCACAGAAAATAATTCTGAGATTTGTTAATTTCAGCAGTATCTGCTAGAATTATATTAACAAGGTAATAAAAGTGAATAAATACAGAGTTATAATACCCTACATAGAATCCAAGTCCAAGCAGCGTTATAAAATAGAATATTCCGTTGAAGCCAGAAACAGAGCTGAGGCGCAAATTCAAGGTACCGCTATGTTCAATGCGTACATGAAAAGCACAAGCGCTTCATGGATACGCATACCCACAATCAGTGAAATCAGGGTCTGGCGCATAGACGCAGACCTTCCTCAAACTCCGGAAGAAATAGACAAACTCTTTGAAAAGTGCTCTTCTTCAAATGAAAATGAAGTCTATGAAGCCCTCTTAAAGATCAGGGAATTGGAAGACTCGGCAGGCAGCTCTCACATCATAAACCTTATGACCAGCCCCAACTTGGATTTGGCAACCTTGGCTATAGATACGGTCGGAAAGTTAGGCGATCCGACAGGACTTTATGCTCTTATAGCCAACTATAAAGACAATACTCACCCCAAAATAAAAGCCACAATAGTTAAAGCCGCCAGTATGCTAGCTTTGCCAAGCGACAACATTTTAAACTTTCTTACCAAAGCTCTGTATGACAAAGATGATCGTGTCAGAGCCAATGCCATAGAAGCAATGGTTTTAGTCAAACCGCCCAACCTGAGCGAAATACTTTTGGAACTTTTCGCAAAAGACAATAATAACCGCATTCAGGCTAACATCATAACCGCGCTATGGGGTTCCGACGAAAAACGCCGTATGCTAGACAAATTGCGTTTAATGCTTACTGACCGTGACCCCGCTATGAGAGCTTCGGCCATATACGCTTTAAGCAGGATACAAACCGAAGACAAAGCCAAGGTATTAGCTTCTATGCTGCACGATAAAAACCAGGATGTCGCAAGAAATGCCAAAAAAGCTCTTTTTCTGCATAAAGAACCTGAGTCTATTAAATTCTGGCTGCAACTATTAGAAAACGACAGAGATTTTGAAGACATATCAAAAGAAATATTAAAAATGGGCGATGCCGGACTGGAAGCCTTAGAAACATTCACACCAAAAAATGAAAAAGAGTCATCCTATTTGGCTCGCTTAAAGGACAAATTCAAAACTCTGGAATCTGACAGAGCTTGGCAGAAAAAACGCTAGAAATAGCCTTAGTTAACTTTTCTTGCCAACCCTTTCCCCTTATGATAACATCTCACCTAGCTTGTCAAACTTCACAGATAGCTAATTTATTATAAAGCTGGATTAACCTAACAATCATGAATATGAAAAGAAACGAACCACCTAACAGAATGAAGAGGCTTGCGCTTATAGCCATAATTATAATAATGTTTTTTGGCCTATTCGGAAAAGCTGGCGTCAATGACAAAGGCAAAGTTTTAAAATATTCTGAATTTATAAAGATTCTGAACGGCGAAATTCCAGGCAAGACCATTCATCGCGTAAAAATTGGCGACAAAGAAATAACAGGGGATATGAGCGAGCTCAGAGATCCTTCCGAAAAAAAACCGGATAGCATCATACCCCGCGGCGACACAGAGTTCAAACCCTTTAAAGTCATAATACCCGATGATCCGGGCCTAATGAATATTTTGCGAAACACTACGAACCTGATAATAGAAGCAGAATCTCCTGCCCAAACAGGTTGGCTTTTGACAATTTTAGTTAACTGGGTGCCTTTCCTTGTTATAATAGCCATCTGGTTTTTCGTAATCAAAAGCGTACAGGGCGGAGGAACCAACCCTCTGGCATTTGGAAAAAGCAGAGTGCGCATGGTGGATCCGGCCGACAAAAAAATAACCTTCAAAGATGTCGCAGGTGTTATAGAAGCAAAAGAAGATCTCTGCGAAGTCGTTGAATTCCTAAAAGAACCCAAAAAGTTCACAAATCTTGGCGCTAAAATACCCAGAGGCGTCTTGCTCTATGGCCCTCCGGGAACAGGAAAAACACTATTGGCAAGAGCTGTTGCAGGCGAAGCAAATGTACCTTTCTTCAACATAAGCGGTTCCGAGTTCGTTGAAATGTTCGTCGGCGTTGGCGCCTCCAGAGTAAGAGACCTCTTTGAAAAAGCGCGAAACAACGCTCCCTGTATTATTTTCATGGACGAAATAGACGCAGTTGGACGCCAAAGAGGCGCGGGTCTCGGCGGCGGTCATGATGAACGTGAACAAACCTTGAACCAGCTTCTAGTAGAAATGGACGGTTTCGACAATACTAAAGGTCTGATTCTTATAGCCGCAACTAACCGACCTGACGTTCTTGACCCTGCTCTTCTCAGACCTGGGCGCTTTGACAGAAGAATAGTGGTAGACCAGCCCGACATAAGAGGAAGAGAAGAAATACTTCAAATCCACGTCAGAGAAAAACCTATAGCAGATGACGTTGAACTAGGCATCATAGCCAGAAGAACTCCAGGTTTTGTAGGCGCCGACTTGGCCAACCTTACAAACGAAGCAGCTATATTGGCAGCTCGCAGAGGAAGCAAAGTCATAGTCATGAAAGACTTTGAAGAATCCATCGACAAGATCATAGCCGGCACAGAAAGAAAAAGCCGTATTATCTCTGAAAAGGAAAAAACCAATACAGCTTATCACGAAATGGGACACGCCATTGTCGCCGCATCATTGCCTGAAATGGATCCTGTACATAAGATTACAATTATTCCGCGCGGCATGGCTCTCGGTCTGACTATGCAGCTCCCAGAAGAAGACAGACTCTCAGCATCAAGAGAATACCTGAAAAATCAAATCTGCGTGCTTTTAGCAGGCAGAATGGCTGAACGTCTGGTGTTCAACGAAATGACTTCCGGAGCTTCAAATGACATAGAAAGAGCTACGAAAATAGCCAGGAAAATGGTATGCGAACTCGGAATGAGCGATGAAATCGGTCCCATGCACTTGGCCGATACAAATCAGCCTATATTCCTCGGAAGAGACTTCGCCACAAGAAACGATATCTCCGACGAAACCGCAAAAGCAATCGACAGAGAAGTCAAAAAGCTGATTGACTGGGGTTGCGAAAAGGCCAAAGAAATCCTCACTGACAAGCGTGACATACTTGAACGCGGCTCTCAGTATCTCTTGGAACGAGAAACCATAAACGCTGAAGAATTTGCGAAAATTATGAAAGGCGAAGAACTTCCGCCGATGGTTTTAGGCGAAGAAAAACCAAAAGCAGATGTAATAGACCTGGCTTTCAAATTAACACCTCTTGAAAAAGAGTCTGACGATAAGAACAAAGAATCTTCTGACGACTCTGATTCCCCGGAAGAAGCCTGACAGCGAAGAAAATCCAAAGCACAATCACTTAGACACATTGCAAGCCTTAAATCCAAGGCTTGCAATGTTTTTTTAGGTTGCTATAATTAGGAAAATCAAAGCATTTATCGGAGCAAGATATGCAACACTCACTTTCGCACATGCAAACAATCTTTCAGGCAGTATCTCTTTTAAAAAAATTGAAACGGACAGGCTGGATCCTTAGAGGAATAAGAAACGGCGAAAGCTTGGCTGAACATTCATTTGGCACAGCTTGCTTGGCATGGGTTTTGTCACGGGAAATAAAAAATCCGCCGCTTGATTCAGACAAAGTATTGAAAATGGCCATTGTACATGACATATCAGAAGCCTTTATAGGCGATATTCCCTATGTAGCCTTAAAATATTTTTCGGAAAAATCCCAGATGGAAAATGCGGCTTTTGCAGACATAACAGCCGATATTGAGCCTGACTTGCGTGATGAAATGAGAAATCTCTTTGCCGAGTTTCAAGCAGAAGAAACTCCGGAAGCCAAGTTCGTAAAGGCCGTTGATAAATTGGATATGCTTATTACAGCCGCCGAATATGAAAAGGCAGGAACAGCTTCTCTTTTGGATTTCTGGAACAACTCATCTACTTTCGAGGCTTTGAAGCCCTTTGAGCCCCTTTATAATTACGCGAACAAACTCCGCAATGAGAGAGCTGACAGATTAGCAGGCAGAAAAGAGGCTGGACTTTGAGTGAAATTTTAAAACTTGAAAATGTCTCTAAGTACTTCGGTGAACTGAAAGCAGTAGACAATCTCTCTTTTTCTATTGAAGCGGGCGATACCTTGGGCTTCGTCGGACCGAACGGCGCTGGCAAGACCACCACCCTCAAAATGATAACCGGTCTCTTAAGACCTGGGAGCGGCAAAATCATGCTAAATGGAATAGACGTGGCTTCTGACCCTATAACGGCAAAAAAGCAAATAGGATATTTGCCGGATGAAGTTTTTTTATATGACTATCTCACCGGAAGGCAATATTTACAGTTTATCTGTGATGTTTTTGCAGTTCCTTCTAAAAAAGCTAAAGACTTAATTGAACATTATTTGGCATTTTTTGATCTTTCTGATTTTGCTGATGAATTCGCCATTAATTACAGCTTCGGAATGAAAAAAAAGTTAGCCTTGACTGGAACTTTGGTACATGAACCCAAGCTTTTGATATTTGACGAGCCTTTTAACGGCTTAGATCCTAAGGGCACTAAAGAGCTGAAAAGCTTATTGACCCGTTTATCAAAATCAGGCACGGCTATGATTATTACAAGTCACGTTCTGGACTTGCTTGAAAAAACAGTCAACAAAGCGGCTATTATAGCCAAGGGAAAATTGCAGTTTTTTGCTCCTGTCGAAGAACTTGCCAAATCATATCAGGATTTGGAAGCAGCTTATTTCGCTTTCACAGAAAATAACACCTAAAAACAGCTTACATTGAGCCTTTAAACGCTTGATTTTTTCCAAGACCGTAATTAAAATGCAGCTTGATTTATAAGAATTGCAATCACACTTTTGTCTTAAGGAGGCTATTACATGAAAAGAATTTTTGCAATTTCAGCCGCTTTATTTGCAGCGCTTTTACTCACAGCATGCGGCGGAGGCGGGGGCAGCAGCAAAAAATCAACCAACTACACCCCGACAAAACCGGTATCAACCGAAGCTCAAACCAGCATAAAGCTCAGCATACTGCCTAAGGGTGGCGATACAGCACTTCTTGCGGATATGGAAGTCAAATATGCTTTCGGAGCCAAACAAGGTTATGCGACAAAAAATGCTGACGGCACTTACATAATCGACTTCAAGGCTGCTCCTGCAAACATAAGAGCAAATGTAACCGGCAACTACGCAGATCTCAAAATTTCCTGCGAGTCTAAGACCGGAAAATTTGTGCCTTTTAATAAAACATACAAAGATGTTTTTTCCAATGCAGACGAAACAAAACTTGATATAACTTTGCTTCCAGTACCCACAACCGACGGTCCGACAGCCCTCACAGGCGCAGTCAGCGCAAGCAAAGACGCATCAACTCTCCTAACCAACAAAGCTGTATCACAAACTGTAGGCTCTATAAGCGAACATGGCTTTGAAATCACCTTCCCTGCCGGCACTATTATCCAAGACGATGGTGACCCATTGGCTGCAAACTCACGCGTAACCGCAACACTTTTCTCTCTTAAAGCAGCTCAAGCCAAGTCATCTGAAATTTTGTCTTATTTCCCGGGAGAATTTGCAGGAAATAATCTTCCCGCCTCCCCAAACGGCACGCCTTTCGAACCTTACGCTTTCATATACGTGAACATGCCTGACGGTCTGGAAGACGACTGGGAAAACACCTCTGCAAAACCCACTATTAAAATTAAAATTGAGAACAAGGGAACCTCTATTCCTCTCTTGCACTTTGATGACGATGATTGGGACTATGTCGGCGAGGCCTTATGGAATGAAGAAGACCAGTGCTATATGTATGAAGGAATCACAGATTTTTCATGGTACTGTCTTGCAGAACCTATACCCTTAGCTGACTTGCAAGGCACCATAAAGGTAGTAGTTAATTTTGAACCGGAGAATCAGGTGCTTCTTATTAAAAAAGTCAAAGATTTCGCCGAAGCAAACAAGCACAGACTCGACTCTGACATGTTTGATGATGACGAACTGACAATACCTGATGACCTCTTTGACCCTGTCTATTTCATAGTAGACACCTTCGCTAATTGGAACACAATCGAATGGAACGGAAAAGAATATGTCGGCATTTACGGCGACTCTTCCACACTAAATGAAGAGTTCATAAACCTTATTTGCGACGACTTTATCCCGGAAGAAGATGCTCGCAAAGTCAAAGAAGAAGCAGCCAAGCTTTTGCAAGATCTTTACAAGGCAGCTATCGCAGAACCGACTATTAAAATAGAGCCGCTTCATGGTGTAAAAATCACAGCAAACATCTTCAAGAACGACATTCCCGTATGGTCTTACAGTACATTCACCGACAATACAGGCACAGCTGAATTGCACAACATTCCTAACGGCTTTAAATGGGACGATATTGAAGAAAACAACATAGAAGATATCACTTTCGAACACCCTGACTATTCTGTTAAGATGTTGGCAGCAGTCAAAACCTCTGACGGCTTGCTGATCAATTGCATCGCCACTCCAAAGAAGTAATCAGATATCAAACACGCAATTGTTTTTCAAAGCCCCGCAAAGCTCTTAAAAGCCGCGGGGCTTTTTTATAACAAACCACTAGAGGGAGTAGGGCGTAGAGGGTAGTGAAATACTTTTCAACTCAGCATTACACCCAACAACTGCTTTAAGATCCTATTAAATAGTTGAAGCTTTAAGATTTGAAAAACAGAGAAGCAAAGCCTAAAATAAATGTACCCTATAGTAAACATTTAGACAAAACAAAGCACTAGAGTGGCGAGCGGTGAGTGACGGGTCGGGTGGCGGATGGCGAGTTGAATGTTTAGAGTCAATATGACAGCCGACAACTGCTTTGAGATCCCCTTAAAAAATAGCCTATATTCTCTATGCTTTAAGAAGGCAAGGCAATGCAAAAAGGATATCTGTTTTTGCAAACTCTCAGTTTAAAAGAGATATTTAGCAAAGTTATTTGAAAAATAGATCGTTTGAACTGAGACGTGGTCAAAAATTATAGGATATAATTTTTAGCATAGCCTTCGATATCTGAGACAATCTGCGGATGAAAAATATTTTGTCCTTTTCAGTGTATTCTGTGGTTTAAAAAGTTTTTGTTTTTTTCGTGTATTTCGCAGTTTGGAAATGTCGTTGCTCTTCTCGCTGATAAAAAAGGAATTTAAGATTTGAGAATAAGACTCATAGAAACCGAAACATTTTCAGGAGCCTTCAATATGGCTGCCGATGAACTTCTGCTCAATAAAGTTGCAGAAAAAAGAGACTTTGTCTCCTTAAGATTTTATAAATGGCAAAAGCCGACTCTCTCATTCGGACATAATCAAAAACCGGAAGAAATAATACTGCCAGAAAAAGTAAAAGCGGCAGGTTTTTCAGCCGTCAAACGCAAGTCCGGAGGCAAAATGCTTCTTCATGACAAAGAGTACACCTTCTCTATAGGTATGACGAGAGAGTTCATATTAGAAAAAATCAAGCCGGAATCTTCCATAACCTTTCTTGAAATGTTCAAATTTGCCATGACTCCTCTCCTGAAAGGTCTACAGTTAAGCGGAATACCCGTATATTTTGCAGACAGAACAGACAAACCTGACAGAAGTCATATACATTGCTATACCGAAGCAGCTGGACACTCTATTTTTGCAAAAGGAAAAAAACTAATAGGAGCAGCAGCCCTGTACAGCGGAAAAACTCTATTTATTCACGGTGCAATACCTTTAAAATCAACACCTTTGCCTCCAAATATTTTTATAAATCCACAGAGCGAATGTGAAGATATTCCCATGACATCTTTAAATGAATTTTTATCAGCCGAAGAAATAATAAATGTGCCACAAAATATTGCGCAAGCTTTCGGAGAAGAATTACTTTTAAATCTTTTTTCAGAGCCATTTACAGAAGACGAATCCAAAAAAGTTGAAAGCATGTCAAAAAAATACATTTTTTGCTAAGTTTAGGCTTGAAAATTGCCGATCTCAAGGGTATATTATATACACATTAAGGAAGGCAACATGAGATCCAAATTTTCTATTATTATTATAGCTTTGGCTGTAATTGTCTCAGCCGGGCAGCTTTTCGCATCTGAAGACTTGCGGTTTAAGCTCTCCGAAGAGAACAATACCAGCTATTTGTTGCACGAAAAAAAGCTTCATTCTCTAGACTTGGATCTTCAAAAACAAGAAAAATCCGCCACTAAAAACATTAATGCAATAGCTGATTTGACAATACCTCTTGAAGCTACACAAATTATTCCTTCTCCCGATCCCTTCATAACTGTACCTCCAGAAGAAGCGGAAACGGTTATCACTTTTGACTCTTCTTTCCCAACTTCAATGAACAGCTTCTCCGACTCATCTCTTTCTTCTTTCCAAGTAGCTGGAAGAAACGGAAAATTTGAGTTTTACGGCTCTTTCAATCAGTACACCAGAACGCAGCTGGCATCAAGTATAAGAACTTCATTTATGCCTGTAATGCCTGCCGCCAGACATTCTCTTTCTGCAAATTCTTTAACAGAGAACAATACGGCCAATTTAGATTCAATAGTTTCTTTGAACACTACTTACACCATTGAAGCAGTCTACAACTTCAAACCTGAATTTAGCGGCAAGGTGGCTTATAAAAAAGGTTCTGTAGACTCTTTCAATGTTGAAGAAAAAGTTGGAGTCGCAGGTATAGTCAAAACCTCTGAAAACACTGAAATCAAGGCCAGTTATAGCGGCGACTTGCTCAGAGATACCAAAACAGGCAAAACAGAGTTCAAAGACAATGAGGTCAAAACAGAATTCATTTTAAAATTCTGAATAATGCGTATTACCGGTCTTAAAATCAAACGCATATCTTCCCCTAAAAACAAACTTTGTGCATTAGTTGATGTAATTTTCGACGAAGTTTTGCTTGTCAAAAACTTTACTCTTTTCGACAAAGGCACCCAATACCAAGGATACGGCCGTTTTTCAGTCGGCATGCCTTCCAAACTCTTGCCTGACGGCACATGGGAAGAAATAATAGCACCTTTGAACGCTTCTCTTGAGACAGCCATTAAAAATGAAATAATCTCAGCCTACCAAGATGAAGAAGCACACGACAAGTTCACCACATGAAATACTAGTGCTGTGTTGCAGCTAAAACTTTCCTAAAAGCCTTTTAAAATTCACAAGACAATAGCTTCCAATACGTATGCCGTCGCACTAGCAGTGGACAGTGGATCGTGAAACTGTTTAGAACTCCAAAAATTTATCCACAGATTACACAGATGAACACAGATATTTTTTAATTTATATGAAATTAGCTTTTAAATGTTGAATATCAAAATAAAATGTGATAACCTTTCAACATCCTGTTGGGGTGTAGCCAAGTGGCTAAGGCACCTGCCTTTGGAGCAGGCATTCGCAGGTTCAAGTCCTGCCACCCCAGCTTTCACAAAAAAAGACTCGGCAAATCCGGGTCTTTTTCTATCTTTTAGCCTTTTGAACTACAATTTGTTATAATGTGCCTAATTCATTGCAAGCACGAGGACCCAAACATGACAAAGGCTTTTCACACACTTATACTTGCTGCCGGTAAAGGCACCAGAATGAACTCTGAGCTGCCCAAAGTAGTTCACAACATTATCGACAAACCTATGGCTGCTTACGTCATAGAAGCCGCCAAAGCCTGCGGTTCCGACGAAATCACTCTTATAACAGGCTACAAAAGCGAAATTGTTCGCAAAAGCTTGGGAGAAACAAACCTGAAATATGTCACCCAAAGCCCTCAGCTAGGCACAGGTCATGCGGTCCAATGTTACGCAAACCATCTGAAAGAACTCAAAGCTTCCTTTCCCGAAACTCTGCTGGTATTATGCGGCGACACGCCTCTCATCTCTAGAGAGACAATAAACAGTATGATAAAAATTCACAAAGAAGAAAAACCTGCTGTAACCATGATGACTCTGGAAATGCAAGACCCTGGACTCTACGGCAGGGTAATACGCAAAAACGGAACAATAGAGTATATAAGAGAAGCGAAGGATTGCACTCAAGAAGAATTGGCTGTAAAAGAAGTCAACATGGCAGTCTATCTCTTTGACGGAAAATTTCTGGAAGAAAACATTTTCAAGCTGAAGTCGGCCAACAAGCAAAATGAATTTTATTTGACAGACTTGATAGAAATGGCCAGAGAAAAGGAGCTTCAAGTTCTTTCTGTTATAGAAAAAGACGAAGAATCTACCCTTGGAATAAACACCAGAGCTCATTTGGCACAAGTCGCAAAAATAATAAACAAAAAAAACATTGCTCGCCATATGGAGGCAGGGGTGACTATCACAATGCCTGAGCAAACACTTATAGGAAGTGATGTTATAATAGGAAAAGACACCACTGTGATGCCCGGTTCTTTGCTTACCGGTCAAACATCTATAGGGGAAAGATGCCTTATAGGGCCATTCGCCAGTCTGCACAACTGCTCTTTGCAAGACGATCTCAAAGCTGAGTTTGTCAAAGCTGAAAACATCTCATTTAATGAATCGCCAGAGCCTTTTTCCGCATTCGGGAGACAATAAATGAAGTATCTAAGAATAAAAGTATTTTCTTGCGGCTCCAATGAAACTTTGGCTGCCGCAGTATGTGAACGCCTTTCACTCGACCCGGGCAAAATAACAATGTCTTCTTTCGCTGACGGCGAGTCCTATTGCCGCATAGACGAATCTGTAAGAGGCTGCGACACTTTTATAATTCAACCCATCTGTGCTCCGGTAAACGAAAACCTTATGAAACTGCTTATTGCAACAGACGCTTTAAGACGCGCTTCAGCTGGCAGTATAACCGCAGTCGTTCCCTACCTCGGATATTCCAGACAAGAGAAAAAAAGAACAGGCAGAGAGCCGATTACGGCAAAATTAGTAGCAAATCTGCTGACAACCGCAGGGCTGGACAGAATAGTCACCTTGGAAATGCATGCTCCGTCTTTACAAGGATTTTATGACATTCCGGTAGATCACATTTCTTCAGCCAGGTTATTTGCAAAAAAACTTGAGGAAAGAGATCTTTCCAACAGCATTATAGTATCGCCTGACACGGGAGGCGTCACCAGAGCACGTCATTTGGGGAGACTTCTGGATTTACCCATGGCCATTATAGACAAACGAAGACCTGAACCTAACGATGCCGTAGTAATGAACATAGTCGGAGATGTTGCCGACAAAGACATCATAATAGTCGACGACATAATAGACACAGCGGGCACTTTAAAAAGTGCCGTAATCAGCCTGAAAGAAAAAGGAGCCAAAAGAGTCACTGTCTGCGGCACTCACCCTGTTTTCTCAGGGCCTGCGATGAACAACATTATCAATTCTGAAATAGACGAAATCTTCGTTACAAACTCAATACCTGTCTCAGAAGAAATGAAAAAAAACTGCAACATAGAGATTCTTTCAATCGCAGGTTTGCTTGGACAAACAATTAAGAGTATATTTGAAAAGCGCTCAGTGAGTGAACTCTTAGAGGACATACAACTATGAAAATTTTCAAACAAAAAACAGGACTCATAATACTTTTATGCGCAGCCGCTATAACCGCAGGCTGCGGCGGAGGACGAGGCGGCTCCTCAAAAAACACTGATTATATAGCCTCTTCGAAAGAAGGAGCTCCATGGAAAGACGAAACTGCAATCAGGGAAACTTTGGCAGCCGGAAACTTTGATGCCGCTGAAAGAATGGCAAAAAAGCGTTTGGAAACAGCGCCGGCAGATCCCGCAGCCTATTATCTGCTTGCCAAATCACAGCTGGGAAAGAAAGATATACTTCAAGCTGTAAAAAACTTAGAAAATGCCGTAAAACTTCAGCCTGACAACAAATCATATAAAGACGAACTCTACAACTCTATGCTTGAACTTTCCGAAAAACAAATGTCTCAAGGAATGTTCGGAGACGCTTTCAAAAATGCAAAAATAGTCCGAGCAGCCGGATTTGCTCCTGAAAACTCAGACATTACCGCTATTAAAGCCGCCGCAGGTCTTGCCGCCAGGCAGATAGCTATGAAAAACGACAATGATGCGGAAGAGACTCTCAGAGACCTGTCAGCTCTGACAGAAGGCAACCCCGAGGCTCAAAGCATGCTTGCCAACTTTTTGGCCGAAAGAGACAGAATATTCGAAGCCGAAAGAATAATAAAAACCGCTTATCAGCAGCATCCAAATAACAGACTGGCAAATGAAACCTATGCTTTAATCGCCACACAAAAAGGCGATTCCGCAAAAGCTGCTCTATTAGCCACACAAGGACTTGAAAAATTTCCGGAAAGCGAAGTTTTCAAAAAACTCACCGGACAAACAGGCACAGCCGCTCCCATGGTAACTCTTGAACCTCTTGAAGAAAAAGAAACCTTGGAAGACTTAGAAAAGAACTTGGCCTACTACAAAACTATAGGCAATGATTCCATGCAACTGAAAACTTTGGAAAAAATAGCTGCTTATTACCCTGAAAAACAAGAAACCTACTTGGCTCTGGCTGACGTTTCAGACAGAATGGGATTAGCAGACAAAGCAGGCGCAGCAATATCGAAATATCTGGAGCAAAATCCGGAATCCCAGGAAGGAAAACTGATACTTGTCAGAACACTCTATCAAAAAGGAGAATACGACAAAGCTACAGCAATAATAGAAGCCTTGGAAAACACTTACCCAAATAAAAACGCCATACTTTCTGAAAAGGCTCAAATATTTGCCAGAACAGGCAAATTCAATGAAGCCAAAAACATATGGGCAGATATCCTCAAAGACGATCCCGGCAATTCAGAAGTGCTTTTCAATTACGCTCAGCTTGAAATGGAATCCGGACACGCAAGAGAAGCGGGACAATATTTCAAAAAAGCCATGGTCAATAATCCATTCAATAACAAATACAGATATTTTGCCGGGCTTAACATGATGCAATTGGGACAGAAGCGCCAAGCCATGGAGATGTGGAACTCCGCAAGAGCGGTGCTTAACACAGAAGATCCATACTCCCGGCGCATTTTGGCAATAATAGGAGAAGCTCCCGCAGAAGAAGAAACACCCTTCCCACAATCTTCCGGTCAGCTTATTCCTTCAACCTCGCACGCCAACACTCTTACTGAAACAGGAACTTCCTACCAGCAGTCAGGAGTTGTGATTTCACCCTCTTCGCAGAGAACAGGCCTGGCAGATCCATATTATGAAGCGCTTCAAAACGCCAGAACAGGAAACTTTGAAGCAGCTATACCTCTTTTCAGAGAAGCTCTTCTGAATAATCCGCAAGATCTGAATGCTCTAATGAATTTGGGACAGGTTTACACAGCGACAGGCAACAGATTTGCAGCGGCAGCTCTTTATGCAAAAGCTCTCAAAGTAGAACCGAAGAATATCTATGCGCTGAAATTTCTTGCAAACGCTTACTCTGAAATAGGCATGCATACATACGCCAGCGAAGTTACCTCCAAAGCTGTGGTAATTTACCCGGAAGAATTGGACAATTTCCCACAATATAGCCAAAACGCACCCATTATAAACGAAAGCCGCTCCTTTGCGCCTTTGGCTGAAGCCATGCTGCAAGAAAACATGCTCGAGGAAGCCTCAAAAATCATAGTAGAAGGCATAAAAGCAGACAGTTCAAATCTTTCTCTCTACACCCTGTTAGGAGATTTCTATAGCAAAACCGCCCAATACAGTCAAGCAAAGAAAGCTTATGAAAGCGTAATAAGCAGGGATCCCCAAAATCCCAGACCCTATATCAGACTCGCTGACCTGTATTCAGCCATAAACAACAAGAAAGAAGCGGCAAAACAACTCAGAGCAGCTTCACAGGTTAACTTCCTCAACCCGGACACCATGTTTGAGATAGCTGACAAATTTGCAGCTCTTGGCTATGCCAAAGATTCGCTTATAATGCTTAACACATTGAAAACAATGAACCTCACCTCTAAGCA
Source organism: Candidatus Rifleibacteriota bacterium (assembly GCA_012520995.1). Lineage (GTDB taxonomy): Bacteria > Muiribacteriota > Ozemobacteria > Ozemobacterales > Ozemobacteraceae > JAAYNI01. The sequence goes on along the minus strand of JAAYNI010000013.1, from coordinate 96,925 downwards.
CGTTCTAATGTTGGACGAACGCCTTGGAACTGACACCAAGAAGAGCCTTGAAGAAAAAGAAGAGGCCGAAAGAGCTCTTCTGGAAGCCGCTGAAGCTGAAAAACTACTTTTGGAAGCTGCCGAAGCAGGACAAACGCTTCCGGATACTGCAGACACTGCAGCAAAAAACCTATAAGGAGAAATTTGGAAAATGACTCTACAAGAAGAACTTGCCCAACTGGACAAATCCATAGATTCTCTAAAGTCGGCTGTCGCCACCATCGGAGACAAAAACACAAGAAAACGCATTATGAATGCGCTTGACGGACTCACCAAAACAAGATTGGGAATGTCGCCCAACAGCAAAAACACATCTAATTCGGCAGCATTCTGGAGCGGAGCTTTTGCTGTAATTATAGTCGCCACACTCTCTCTCGGAGTTTTTTGGCACATGAAAAAAAATAAAAGATGAGAAAACATATATTCGGACCTGTTCCCTCAAGAAGACTGGGACTTTCATTAGGAGTCGATTTGACTCCCACAAAAACCTGCACTTTCGACTGCCTTTACTGCCAACTGCCACAAACCCGTTTTCACACGTCAGAGAGACAAACTTTTTGCAATCCTGACGAAGTTCTCTCCGAACTGAAAGGAGTGCTTGCGGATATCACCAAGACAGACTGGATAACCTTTTCCGGAACAGGCGAACCTACTTTGTCCAAAGACTTGGGCTACATGATAGCAGAAACCAAAAAAATTACAGATACTCCTATATGCGTCATAACTAACAGCTCGCTCATTCACTTGCCTGAAGTCAGAGAAGCTCTTCTGATGGCAGACAAGGTTCTGCCGACAATATCCAGCGTTTATGAAAAAACTTGGCAGACTATTCATAACCCGGCGGCAAATCTTAAATTAAAAGATGTGCTCGAAGGCCTGAGAATATTCACCAAAGCTCACAAAGGAGCTTCCGAAGCAGAGATTTTCGTATGTCCTGGACTAAATGACACTAACGAAGAACTAAAAAGTTTATCAGACTATATCAACTCTACAGGCCTTACATCAATTTACCTGAATACTGCTGTAAGAATCCCTCTTCGCAAAGACATTATACGCACAGCAACTCCTGAAGAGCTGGAAGAATACAAGAAAAAACTGGAAGTTCAAATTCCTGTTTCAACAGCATTTGAGCATATGCAGGTTCCCAAAAATGAAAGCAAAAGCAAAAAACCCTTGGAAGAAACTGATATCACCAAACTTATTCTGAGACATCCGAGCAGTGATGAACAAATGGCTCGTGTTTTCGGAGTAAGCAAAGAAGAGATAGCTAAAATAACAATAGGCCTTAAACAAAAAGATCTCATAGAACAAGATCCCAAGAGCGGCTATTGGGCACTTAAAAACTAGCAGTCTGCAACATCTAAATGTTTATTATCGGACAGATTTTTTTCTATCCACAGATGGACACAGATTCACACAGATGGGATTCTAAGCATAGCTTAAAATCCCGTCTGTGGATAACAAATTCTTCTTTCTAAAAGAAACTTTTGTTAAATAGCACTGGTTCTCTTAAGGCGTATTTTCAATTGTCTGGAAAGACTCAGATCCTTGACTGTTTCAAATGGGCGATAACCATCCGCCACAACAAAAATCTCTGTTTTTCCCCCGTTAACATTTAAATCCGAAAGCAAAAATCTTCCGTTTTCATCAGCCTTAACCGCTTGATTACCTGCTGCTATAAATGAATGAACAACAGGTTGCCCGCTCACAGAGTCCACAACAAGACCGCTTACATAATGATTGCCTTCAGAAAGTAAAAGCTGCTCAAAGAAATTCAAAGCTCCTTGTTTTGTCGAAATATCAGAGGGATTGCAAAACTCTTCAGGAAAACCTGTTGAAACAGGCTTACCATAAAGAGCAAATCCCGCATCATATTCATAACCCAAAATTCTTATCAATTTATTGGTAATCTCTGCTTTCGGTTTTTTCTTTAACAGCAATTGAGAAAGGCGACACAAATAATTGCTGAATTCAAGATTGCTTATAAGCTCAGACGGCTTAAACTCCCCATTAGAATAGCCCTTCATTAATTCGAAGTGCAATACATTCTTTATTTTTTGATAAGATTCCTCATTCAAGTCAGAGTAAATCTTTGCATCAGAAAACTCAGACGACCCCTCAAAGGCTACAAACAGAACCTCTTCAAAAAGGAGAGCCAAATCATATCTGGTAAGTTCCAGACCACTATCTGAAAAGGTAAAAGCAGAAAAAAAGATAACAAACAAAAACATCACAGGCAAAAAGAAAATTCTCTTTTTCAAATAAGGCCTTCCCCGCCTCGCAAGGAGTTTCTCAGAATTCATCTTAATCAAGCTCTGCCCCCTTCTATAAACCATGTTTTTCCTTCTCTGTAAAACTTGAGAGAAAGAGCGTCACAAATTTCATCAATGGCTTTTATAGGACTATCCGCCGCGATTTCAGCTGTAAAGTTTTCAGGAATTTTCCCTTTAAACTTGACTGAAACTCCAGCTTCAGAGGCCAGTTTCAAAATAACGGGCAAAAGAGGTTGACTGGATATTTTTACTGATGCCGGTCGATTCTTCGCAACCCCCGGATTTTCAGGAAGCTTAATATTAGATTTGCCCTGACTTCTAAGCGAGCTTTTAACAATCCTCAAAGAGAATCCGCCTTCAACAGGCTGAAAAATGCCCCTAGTTCCCTCTCTCATAAACACTTTAACATCCGTATTAGAATGCTGCTGAGGAGAAATATAAAAAAGCTTAAGCTCTTCCGAAGCATATGGCTTTTCTTTCAAATCAGCCGAAGCATAAAGCCCGGGAAAAGAAATAACGCCCGCGTTAGAAATATTGTTATAAAGAACCACAGGCTCAATATTTTGATAATTATTAACTTTAAAAAATAATTCTGTAATACCAGCAGAAGCTTTCATCTCAACAGCCGCAAGAAAAGGTCTTTTACTATAAGCATGCATAGACTTGAACTTGGTAAACAAAGCAAAAGAAAAGAAAAACAACGAAAAAACCAGCAATCTCTTTCCCTTCATTTCATCAAGGTCCTCTCCAAAGCATAAAAGGCAGCTATGCGAGCCGAGGTTGGCAATGGCTCACCTGAAAAACCCAATATCTTCAATTTTTTATTCATATCATCAACAGAAAGTTCTTTCGAAGAAGCATCACAGTAAGCGCCGGATGGAATCTGACATCCCAAGCTCTTCGATGCGGCATCCAGAGAAAAGTTCCACTCGGAGGGAGAAACGGCCTCAAAGGGAGACAGGGAATCATTTTTCCTGGGAGACAAAGCCCCTGAAGCGATAAGTTTCGGAGAAAAAGCATAAATCGGATGATCCAATGGCACATCTGAAAAGGAACGAGCTGAGGCCCTGACGCTGGACAAGCCGTTAAAAAGAGAATAAGCCAAGACACCGCCGAAAAGCAGCAGGGAGACGGCGGCCAAGACGGCTCCGCCAAACGCCGCCCTCTTAACGGGCTTATAAAAAAGAGGCAAATAAACGGCCTCAACCATTTGCAGAGAATAACCGCAAGCTCCGCAATATCTGGCTCTCGAAATATTTTCCCTGTTGCATTTGGGACAATATTTTATAACTTTTCCTTTAACGTTTCTTTTCAAGCAACTACTTCCTCATTAATTGCTTATTATATCGACAAATAAACCTCCAACTCTTAAAGAAATAACTTTAAAACGCTTCATGTAAAGCAAAAACCCTTTTTTTATGAGAAAAACACAGACAAAATAAAGCAATCTCCGCCAAAAAAAACCGACTGAAAACAATTATCAATCACTCAATAGACAATATCAATAATATAAATAAAATATTAAAATTAAAAAAATAATAATTATCTGCCTAAGAATAAGATTATCAATTATTTAGCTATATATAATTTATTTTCCAATCTCAATCTAATAAAATTTGAACATTTAAGAATTTTGTAATATCATATCGCCGCAATGAACATACTTTTATTGGGTTCCGGAGCTAGAGAACACGCATTCGCATATTCCTTGGCAAACTCCCCCAGGGTTCGCAAAATCTACGCCTGCCCAGGCAACGCAGGCATGGAAAAAATCTCTATTTGCGAAAGAATCCCGGAAGACCGCCTGGAAAACTTTCTCAAGACGGCCAAAAGCCGCGTCAACCTGGTAATTCCAGGCTCCTCGAACTATGCCGAAAGCGGTTTTATGGACAAACTGCTGCAAGAAGGCATACCTGTAATAGGTCCCGCAGGCACCGCGGGAAAAATAGAAACATCCAAAGCCTTCGCTTTTGACTTTATGACAAGATATGGCATCAAAACACCAAAAACAGCCATAGTCTTTACCCCCGAGGAAGCCGAAGCCGCCATCGACTCCCACCCTTCCATGACGGTCGTCAAATGCGACGGATTGGCTCACGGAAAAGGAGTGTCAGTCTGCGAAACCTCCCAGGAGGCGAAAATCAAAGCTCTCGATCTCCTGAAAAATAAAAAACCGCCGGTAATTATTCAGGAAAAAATCAAGGGAACCGAGTCATCCTATATAATTCTCACCGACGGAGAACAGTGGATTTCTTTCAGCTCCTGCAGAGACTACAAACGCGCAGGCGAATCGGATACTGGCGCCACCACAGGCGGCATGGGAGCTCTCAGCCCCTCCCCGGACCTCACATCAGAACTGGAACAAAAAATTGTTAGCGAAATAGTAACCCCTCTCATAGAAGGACTCAGAAAAGACAACATTGCTTTCAGAGGTTTTCTTTCCATACAACTGATGCTCAGCGGCAATGACATCTATGTTCTGGAGTTCAACGCCCGCTTTGGAGATCCCGAAGCCCAAGCCGTGCTAAGCCGTTTCAGAGGCGATCTGGCAGCCCTTTTGAAAGATTGTTCCGAAGGCCGCCTAACCTCGGCAGGCTCCGAAGTAGCTTTCGGAAAGCATTCAGCGACAGCCGTAGTTTTGGCAAGAAAAGGCTATCCCGAGAGCGAAAACGCCATACCCGTGATCATAGGCGAAGACAAACTGGAAAATTCCCGCGTTTACTATTCTTCATGCTCATTCTCCGAAGACAGAAAGGGCTACGACTTCAAAACCGGAAGACTGCTCACCGTAACCGCAGTCGGACTAACCCCAGAAGCAGCAACAGAAACCTGCTATAAAGACATCGGCCGCCTTACCTTGCAAAATGTCTTCTACAGAAGAGACATAGGAAAAAAAACACTGCCGAGTGCTGACTAACAAGCGGCGAGTGAAATTACTTAGAACCAATTACTGAAAATAATAACCGCTTTTAAGGCGCTAACAAGCAACTGGAATCACCTTTTTAAAGAAACAAATCCCAACAATACTTGAGCAGCATCATAAACCGCAGAGAAAATTAAAGCAGCAATGCGTTTTTTCTTTACCCCATCCACTATCCGCCAAGCAATGCTCACCGCCTATTGCAACCTGTAAATAAAAAAAAGACGAGCTTCAAGCCGCAACGAAGCGCCTGCATATTGCCTACCCTTCCCTATTTCTGATATTATATCTTCCAACAGAAGGAAAGAAGGATTGAAATGGCAGATTCAGAAAAGACAATAGTTTCCTCCGCATTAAAAGCCAATATGGCAACAACAGCCGCCGATGTCAGGATCCCCCTGAAATACCTCCCGCTCTTGAACTCAGTAGAATCTTGGTTCGGGGTGCACAAAAGAGTAAAAGAACTCCTGACAGAACTCAATCACCCATTTGTAAACTGGGAGTTTGTCTCCGAAGGACTGAGAAGTTTTTCAATAAACGATTTTTACAAATTCAGCCCGCACCCAAAAGGCAAAGAAGCAATTTCCACGATATTCGACATTTATTTTCAGATACTTTCTTCAGATGCCTCAGAAGAAACCAAAGAAAAAACCCTGAGATTTCTTTTCGACTTCATCAGAACTCTCCTTGCCGAAAGCAAAGACTTAATGGAAAGAAACACTCCGCTGCTGAACAAAGTCTTTTCAGAACTTATAAAAATGGGAAGCAGCGACGGTTCGGTTCTCAGAAAATGCTCTTCCCTGCTCAAGCCAATCCTTAAAGACAAGGCTGCAGCAACACTGCTTGAACTCAAATCCTTCAGACAGCTGACTTTCGACTCTTTCAAACAAACTTATGACTTTTGGCTATCATCTCCCGATCCAGCCGAATGGTTCATGGAATCTTCCGGAGCCGATCTTCTGCCGAATGACGAAAATTCGGGAAGCGAAGAAATCAGAAAAAACCTGACAAACCTTCTAACATCCCTCTCGCACAAAACCATACGCAACTTCAGCGAAAAACTGGAGTGGATCGAGATAAGCAACGCCCAGCCAGAAGAAGTCTTCAACGAACTGTCGAAAATCCCCGACTACAACACCATTCTGGGCGGATACATGGCCGCAGCCGATCACATCGACAAAGCCCCCGAATTCGCTCGGATGCGAAATACCACCAAACTGGATTACCTTTTTTCCGTCATTTCATTTGAGCATTTGAAAGAAATTCACACTCAGTCTCTTCAAGAAATCAACCGTTCACTCACCAAAGCTTTCCAAGAAGAAAAAGAAGAATACAGAACAGACTTTGTCAAAAATACATTCAAATTACTAAAAAAATGTTTTCCCCAAAAGAAATTTGTCAGTATTACCCTCAATTGCATGCTCTCTCTGGCCAAAGAAATACTAGAAACAGAAGACAGAGAAATCTTTGAGCTTCTTCAAGAAGAAATCATAGACTGCGGCTTCCAATATCCTGAAATCGAAGCCGCAAACACCGAATGGCAAATACAGTCAAATCCTGAACATATCAAAAATATCAGAACATGGCTTGAAATCATCAGCATGCGTCCACAATGGACCAGACGTCTGCTTTCGGCACTCATTATCAATTTAAAGATAGGCGGAGTCTTGATAAAAGATACAGACCTATTCCAAAGAGACATCACAGCTTATCTGAATGCAGGAATTATCCACAACACGAATCTCTCAAAGCAGTTAATGCGAATATTTCCCGCTTTTTACAACGAAATAGGAGCGGAAGGGGAACTCCGAGAAACTTCCACAATGGCCGATGAAGCCTATCACAGACGAGACGTGCTTCTGCATTTTATCAGAAAAGTGATACATGTGGAAAGCAACAACAAACTCACCGACTTTCTCTACTCTGCATTTCGATATTGGATATCAGGAGACAAAGAGTGCATAAGAGATTTTGTGCCTCCTGAAATTTTCGAGCAAATATATTCCAACGAAGACTATTTCATCAATATGAGCGCCTGTTTCAAAAAAATCTCGGAAAAAACAAACCTGGAGCCTGAAACGCTCATCAAAATCACAAAAGAAGAGCTTTTGGAAATACTGGAAGACACCGAAGTTTCCGATTCAGACAAAAATCGAGCCTACTTAGTCATAAGAAGCTATCAGCTTCTTGTAAAGAAATACAACCCTAAGCCGGTAGACCTGCTCAAAGATCTCAAAAATTCTAATCTTTTCAGCCAAATAAACATCAAACGCCTCTCAAACTCTCTCGAAAACGGCGATACGGCACTTTCGCTGCAAATAGTGCTGGACTTCTTGGACAAACTCCAAGAAATCATACTGTCACCCGAACAAACGGAACCGGACGAAAACATTTACTTCAAAAGACACATAGCAGCCGGCATACCATCAATGTACGGAGTCTACAAAGAAGCAAAGTTTGACGCAATGAGTCTTTCGCTCAAACTGGAATCTCTGGGCAAAGCTCTTTTCGAACAGCTTGCTGAATCAATGAAAACAGCTGGATTCATAACAAAAAGCTCAATAATGAAAATCCACTCGCACCTGCCAATGTTTGCAAAAGCCCTAGCTTTGGACGGCATCCCTCAAAGACAGCTTGCAGGCAGAATAAACATGCTGAAAACTGGAATGAGCATCAAACTCTTCTCAATCGATCAATATCTTGATATATTTCTAGGAATCTCTAAAGTAATTCAAGATATTATCAAAAACTATTACATTGATGTCCACAGACGAAATATGCCTGTCATAATTAAACAACTTTTTGATAATCAACATGAGGCTTCAACACCATATCCAGCATTCAACAAAGCCTCGCTGCTAGAAATATCAGAAAACTTTTCACGCTCCCTAATATCTTCCGCCTTCAGCTTGCAAGTCCTTGATAATTTAATTGAGAATATTATCAATATTTTAAAAATGGAGCTTGAGAAGTTTAAAGACCAGAAGGCAATGCTGAATCTTGTGATAACCTATAACCCTGACATAACGCTTACTCAGATCTACGAAGAAAACTCCCATATGGATAATCAAATCCTCTTAGGAAATAAAGCCTATTGGTTAAAGAGACTGGCTTCCTTCGGCTTTCCTGTGCCCAGAGGCTTCATCATAACAACGGAAGTATACCGCTGCTTTGATGCGGTCATGGGATATTCCGGAATGCTCAAAGACCTGAACAGACGCATAAACCTTGAAATAAAAAAACTAGAAGAAGCCACAGGAAAGCAATTCGCGTCAAAAGAAAACCCGCTCTTTCTCTCCGTGAGAAGCGGTGCAGCCATATCCATGCCAGGCATGATGGACACTTTTCTCAATGTTGGAATTAATGAAGAAATATGCGAATCCCTCTCACAAAATCCGGCATTCGCCTGGGCAGCATGGGACAGTTATAGACGTTTTTTGCAAAGCTGGGGAATGAATGAAGGTTTAAGCAGAGATTTCTTTGACCGGATAATATATATCTTCAAAAGTAAATTCGGAATAGAGAAAAAACTCTCCTTCTCTCCTCAACAAATGCGCGATCTTGCCATGCTCTACAAAGAAAACATGGCAAAAGAAGGTGTCATAGTTGAAGAAAACCCAATGAATCAGCTCAGCTATGCCGTAATGCAGACATTCGCTTCATGGAATTCCCCAAGAGCCAGGGTTTACAGAAAGCAAATGAACATATCAAACGATTGGGGAACGGCGGTTACAGTTCAGACAATGGTTTTCGGCAATCTAAATGAGCACTCTGGTTCTGGTGTCACTTTCACAAAAGATCCGCAAGGCTCGAGCCAAGACGTAAGACTTTTCGGAGATTTCTTTTTTGGAGTTCAAGGAGACGACATTGTTTCAGGTTTGATAGAAACCTTCCCTATCTCCGAATATCAGAGAATAAAAGAAAAAAGAAACTCTAACATCTCACTTGAAACCAAGTTCCCAGATGTTTACAAACGCTTATTGAGACTAGCCGAATCCCTGACCAAAGAAAAAGGCTTCGGACACCAAGAAATAGAGTTCACCTTTGAAGGTCCGACAAAAGACGACCTTTACATACTGCAAACCAGAGATCAATATCAAGAAAAAGAAACTCTTACACTCTCATTCAAGCCCACACAAGAACTTCTTCAATCTCACGCAGGAACAGGCGTAGGAGTAAGCGGCAGCGCAATGGCGGGCAGAGCCGTCTTCAAACTCAGCGAAATAGAAAAAATGAGAAAAGAAAACCCAGGCGACAATCTCATATTGATACGTCCCGACACTGTCCCAGAAGACGTTCCGCTCCTAATGGAAGTAGAAGGCATTTTAACTGCCAGAGGCGGCCGAACCAGCCATGCAGCAGTCACTATTCCGCAGCTAGGAAAAGTTGGCGTTGTCGGCTTTAACAAACTTCGAGTTTTCGAAACAGAGTCCTGTTGTTATGTCGACGACCGGAAAATATCCTCTGGCGACTGGCTCAGCATTGACGGACGCTCCGGAAGCGTCTACTTGGGCAAACACGAACCCGACGGAGGCACCATTTAACCAACTAGTGCTTTGTTTTGTCTAAAACTTCCTTTTTACAGAGATCCAGCTCTACGATAAATCATCGTTGGCAGGCACTAAGATCGCACAGTGACGAGTGGTGAGTGTTGAGTGGCGAGTTTAATTGTCTAGCAACTCAAGATTACAGCTAAAAACTGCTTTGTGATGCTGATAAACAGCCGAAAGTTTCAGAGAAAAACAAAGCACTAGTCCTCGATTTTAAGGGCTAGACCTTGCGGTCAAAAATAGAGCGCGTCTGAGTCCTTTGAGGTTTATTGCCGGAGACTGGATCAGGACCATAAGTAGGCCTCTCCGAAACTCTGGCAGCAAGTCCGATCATATACTTTGCAAACTCTGCATTTTCCGTAGCAATTTTATCGTTGAATCTGTTGTTCTCTTTGATTTTCCGCATAACTTCTTTAAGCTCTGCAGCGATTTGCGAAAGAGAATCTTTTAATGCCAAGTCATCAACTTGCGAAAGAAAATCATTAAAAGAAAGTGGCGGATCACCGGGAAAAAGAGAAAAAAGCTTTTCACGTTCCCTATCAAGCTTCGCCAGTTCCTCAACAGCTTCAGTTTCGCGACGGACAATCACATCCAGTCCATCATGTTCCTTTCCTGAAAGCAAACGTTTTTTCTCTTCGCTGAATTGAAAAAGAGCTGAACATAAGTCCAGCTCTTTTTCTAAAATATTCTTGAGAGTTTCAGCTTTATTCAAGCCTTAAATCAACCTTCCCAAGATCTGGTCAAAATACCGGAAGCCCAAAGCTTTTCAGCTACTGCTTCAGGAGAGACATTATATTGCCCTGCTTCATAGAGGGCTTTAATTCTGTCCACCTTTTCAGTTCTGACATCAGGGGACACAGCTACAGCTTCGGCTGCAAAATGGATTGTCTCCATTCTGGTGCGCGGCTGGGTTTTCGCTGGGCCTTCCTGTTTCAAGCCTTGAACAGGAGTTCCTTTGACAGAAGACACATCTTTGGAGGAATCCGCCTTAGCGGCTCCCGCTTCTGCCATTATCCTGTCAAACTTGCCAGCATCCGCAGACTGTGTTTTGCCTGCTTTCTTGACCTGTTCCTGATAGATTTTTGTTACATCGATACTGTTAGAAACCTTCATGGTTCCTCCTAAACTCCCTTAGTACGTTTCCCCGTTATTTATTTTAATTGTTAGGGAACGCCTCCAAGTAAGGATATCGGAAATGCTCATTGATTATTTTAGCATAAGCATAGAAACTATTGTAACTTTTGCTTAAACCTTTGTCAACAGCATCACTTCAATTTGCTGAGAGAGCACGTTTCAAGAGAGAATAGTCGTCTGAAAATCTTTGCAAATCTTTGAATACCGCTTTAGCGCCTTCCATGTCATTGGCCGACACTCGTCTGTTATATTCAAGATAAGCCTTATAATAGTTTTCTTCCGTCTCTTTGAGAAGCTGAGCAAGCCTATCAGAAGAAATATCTCCGCGGCTAGCTTCCACCGCCACGTTGGAAGAGGGTGCCTGAGCTCCTCTTTGATAAACGCCATAAGTATTGATTTCAGCAGCACTGGGAAGAACAGGATCTACAACAGGCGCAGGAGTTTTCAAATCGGCAACCTTTTTATTTTTGCCAAAAAGACCCGAAACCCACCTTGCGACTTTACTGCCTATCATGCCGCCAACCATTCCTCCAAGAATAGTTCCAACATAGGGAATCGGAATCATAGTGCCCAAAGTCATACCTATAGTAGAACCTATAGAGGAACCTATCAAGTCTGCCTTGTCGATTTTTTCAAAAGCCTTTCTAATTGAAAACTCACCGTTTTTGAGACCAGTCATAAGATTCGCACCCACTTGACCCGAAGCGGAAGCAAACATTACAGGAACAACTGCGCCTATTAGCTGTCCAGCTATACCAGGAACAAATGTTTTAACAAGGGTAGCGGTAAACTGTCCGCCGGCAGCGCCTATCGCTGAACCGACTACGTTGCCTGCAAACTCTAGACTGGCAACTTGTTTAACAGCCGTTTTAAGAGAAGGCTTTTGGCCATGAATCACGTCAATAGCCAAGTTTGTCCCTACCGCGACTGCCGCGGTAACAATCAAGTTCTCAGGAGAAAAACTGGTTTTGAGAGAATCTTTGGCTGCCTGTACACCGCCGCTTATTCCAGTGGAAAGCTTTTGAGTGAATGTAGGCTTTTGAGGTTCAGGAGCTTCTTTTTTAAAAAGCTTTGAAAAAATACCGTCTTTTTTCTTGTTTAAATATTTGCTTTCACTCTTATCAATAACCTTGCCGTCTTCAAAGATCTTGTTCTGATCTATAAGACCAACTCTCTGCCCCACAGCAAAAACTCTGGCCCTGGTAGCAGTTATAACTCTATTAAGAGCTATTTTGGCTGCCTCGATTGCAGGCTTCAGTCTTGCAATTATCTCCGATGCCGGTCCGGAAGTAAGAATGCCTGAAGCAGTCTTTCCAAGAGAACCAAGTCCTAGCGACATCTGGTCATTGTATCCGGGAGCCATGGGCGCCTGAGCAGCCTGTCCTGACTGCGAAGCCTGACCTGCAAAACTTCCGGAGTGAGCTATGTTTTCGCCCAGAACATCCTTTGCGTTACCCAAGATCGCTTTTACTCGCTGAGCCACAGACATAGCTTCCATATTGTTAGGAACTACGGCTCCATATATAGGAGTAGCTATTTTTTCCAGCGTAGTAAGAGTATTTTGCGCTGTAGTAAGCTGATTCTGCAACGCAGAAAGCTCGGGTATAGCGGAACCTATTACGGAAATCGATGAACCTCCGGACATGAATTGAGCCGATACCGGTTCTGCTGTCGTGATAAACAGCGAAAGAAACATCGTTATCGCTAATGTCGCGGAAAGGCGCCTTATTGCGGGCTTATTAAACATGCTCATGTTATACGCCTCCTGAAAATTATAAAAACACAGACTTTTGTGTAATCTGCACTAACTCTTTAGGCAATTATAAAGGATGTACGCCACTAGTGTCAATTGGCGCAGCCGCCTTTTCTTATCCGGACAGAGAAGTTTTTTTTCAAAAAATCTCTCAGACAAGGGCAAAGCTAATCAATTTGACTAATCTGTTATTTTGATATACTCTTATGAACAATTTTTAGAGGATCACTTATGTTTCGTTTGCTGATGAAATACAAAGGCATGTTACTCATCTTCTCAGACATGGCCTGCATAGTTTTTTCTGCTATATTAAGCAAGTTTTTTTTAGGAAACTCTGCAGCTTGGTTGCCACTTAAAAGTGCTTTTTGGATCATTCTCCCAGGACTTTTAACTTTTTATATTTTTAAGCTGTACAACGCCTCTCTCAGATTTTTCTCTTTGTATGACGTAATATCGGCGGCTGTTGCAAACCTTTCTTTTTCGCTGATAAAACTTTTCATGATTTCCTACTATGCAAAGAATGCGGCATTCTCTATTATCCCTGATAAAACTTCAATAGCAGCTCTTTTGATATTCGATTACTTCACATCATCTTTTCTGATTTTGGCGACACGTCTTCTTCCCAGAGTCATATTAACGGCAGCCGAAACAGACCTGGCAAAAAACTATTTTCATAAACTGCCAAAAGATTGTCCCGGCAAAAACATTAAAAGAGTATTGCTCATAGGGGCTGGGCAAGCAGGCGAGATGGTATTAAGAGAAACCAAGCGAAATATAATATTGCCTGTACACATAGCTGGCATTCTGGATGACGACAAATCAAAAAAGGGCACTCAGATCCACGGAGTAAAAGTTCTAGGAACAACAGAGGACTTGAATCACTACGCTGAAAAACTTGAAATCGACGAAGTCATAATAGCCATCCCATCTATTTTAGGCTCTGAACTCATGCGCATCACAAGACAGTGCAAAGACTCGAAAATCAGATTCAAAGTTCTTCCAGGTCTTTCCGACCTGATTGAAGGAGCTATGCTTAACCTTCAGTTCAAAGACTTGAACATTGAAGACCTGCTCAGAAGAAAACCAGCCGACATCGACATTAACGAAATAGCAGGCTACGTCACCGGCAACAAGATCCTGGTTACAGGCGCAGGCGGAAGCATAGGAAGCGAAATATGCAAACAGCTCCTCCCCTTCAGACCCTCACAACTGTTGGTTCTTGGACGAGGCGAAAACAGCATTTACACTCTACTGGGAGCCATCAAAGAAGCAGCTGAAACCTATCAAGTCGAAATAATTCCGCTTATAGTTGATATAAGAGACAAGAAAAAAATTGATTCGCTATTTGCACAACATAAACCTGACTTGGTCTTTCATGCAGCAGCTCACAAACACGTCCCTCTGATGGAGCTCAATCCGGAAGAAGCTGTCAAAAACAACGTTTTTGGAACACAAAACCTCATAGAAGCAGCTCATAAAAACAACACGGAAGCTTTTGTTATCATATCAACTGACAAGGCAGTAAATCCGACTTCAGTCATGGGAACAACAAAACGCATTTCCGAAAAAATTATGAGCTCATATGCCGCCAAAAGCCAAACCAGATTCTGTGCTGTCAGATTCGGCAATGTTCTGGGAAGCCGAGGCAGCGTAATTCCGCTCTTCAAAAAGCAAATAGAAGAACGCAAAGAAGTCACTGTGACTCACCCGGAAATGGTCAGATACTTCATGACTATCCCGGAAGCCAGCAAACTTGTCATACAAGCCGGAGCCTATGGCAAGAAAGGCGAAGTTTTTGTTCTGGACATGGGAGAACCGGTTAAAATCGTTGACTTGGCGACAGACCTTATAAAACTGGCGGGTCTTGAACCTGACAAGGATATAAAAATCACTTTCACGGGAATGCGCCCAGGAGAAAAGCTATACGAAGAACTTCTCACAACTGCAGAAAACACTACCGCTACCAAAAACCAGAAAATCTTTGTGGCCAAAACTGAAAAAATTAATGAAGAACTTCTCAATAAACAGCTAGCAAAACTTCTCACATTAGCCGAAAAATGTGAAATCAACTCTATGCTTGAGTGCATGAGAGAGATAGAGCCGACTTTTACTCCTAACAGAGACATGTTGCCTCATGAAGCAACCAACCTTTTCAAACAAGGACTGAAGGAAAAAAAATTGCCCCACGGAAAACCGGAATTGAAGATAATCCAGTGACTATCTTATTTCTTAAACAGCTCTTCCAATCGACATATCTCAATGCTCAATATGATTAATCTAGTAATGCTGGGTTCTTTAAAAAGTCCCATAGGCAAAAACAGCTTAAAGAAGTTAATTTCGCATATCAAAGATTCAGATCCCGAGGGGAGCTTTTTTTTTGTTGCAGACATATCAGCTGCCTTCACCGCCCAATACATAAATCTCGCTGAGCAAGCCGAAACAGCTTTTAACTCAGGCATAGACTTACTGTTAGCTTCCGAAGGAGCTATTCTGACTGCCAGAGGCAGAAACTTTTTAAAAAATCCACCAGGTCCGATTCTGCTTCCAGCGAATCTTGAAGCCGCACTCTCTTATCAATCCTCAAAGACTTTTGAAATAGAGAAACAAGAACTAACCTTTGTCACGGTCACTGGCGGCAGTCAAAAATTTCCTGTTTTTTACCCGCATTTTTTTCTGGATGATTTTTTAGAAAAAAGCAACCCTGGCGAAGCAATTATACTCAACCTTTTTAACTCCTCTCACAACTATATGGAAGCCATACGGCACAGATACAAAAGCCAGGTTTCAGCTATTTTCGGTTGGGGAGAAGGCTATGCGACTATTCTGCGACAAAACGAGAATTTTCCTTTTATTCAACATGACGCAGGCTCCATAGCCGAGCAGAAAACCATTGGAGGCGAAAACTTTGAAGCTTGGTGGAAGTATAATATAGAGAAAAACAGAATATCTGTTTCTAACTCAAATTCTCTTTTATCATGTGATTTCACACAGCTGAAACTGAACGAAAAAAATAAAATTATTTTTGCTGAGCAAAACACTGTCCTCTTTTAAAAGTATGTGCTATTATACTTATGAATCTTTAAACGGAGCTAATACTAACTGTGCCATCTATTTCCACACAAGACAAAGACGCTTTCTTCGAGGCTCTACAACAAGTCTTCAAGGCAAGACAAAACATTTCGGAGATATGTGAAGCTCTATCTTGGCTTGCTTTACGCTTATCCGGCAGAAAAGACTTTGCTCTTTGCCTCTATGACGTTTCCGCAGAGCGAACTCCGATAAGACACCTGTCGGGTTACAGCCAAAGTTTCGTACAGAAGTCAGCAGACCTCTTCACTGCCTGCAAAAAGGGCGAAGCCTCCGAATTTCCCCAAGAACTATACGAAGAAGACAATAGCCGCTCCATAGTAATTCCTCTTTCTACTACAAAAGATTCAGACGGCTTTATTATATGTCCAGCCATGCCCGAGGATAAAAAGTTCTTGGAACCCAAATTCCTCGAAACTTGCAAAACTTCCTTAATTCCTGCACTGGAAATGGAACTGCTTAAAATGCAAAACGACCAGACTTTGGCTTTGCTCGAAGTCGGACATGTCGTAAGCTCAACCCTGAATCTTAATGAGCTATTGCTCAAAATAATGAACAAGACCACGGAAGTAATGCGTTGCGAAACTTCCACAGTTTATCTTGTTGATGAGCTCACAAACGAACTTTATTTCCATATAATATCCGGTGATCCGAACGTAGGCTCAAGACTCCAAGAAATACGTCTGCCCATGGGCAAAGGCGTAGCAGGCTGGTGTGCTCAGCATAATGAACCCGTCATAGTTCCTGATGCCGAAAAAGATGAAAGATTTTTCAAAGGAGCCGATAAAAAATCAGGTTTCGTAACCCGTTCCATGCTCTGCGTTCCAATGCGAATAAAAGACAAAGTGATCGGTGTTTTGCAAGTCATCAACCGTATTGGTGACATTCCCTTCAATAATCACGACCTTGAAACTCTTGAGAACGTAGCAAACCAAGCCAGTACCGCCATAGAGAATTCGCGGCTTTACGAGAACATTCAGGAAGTCTATCTCTCCACTATCGAAGTCTTGGCCACTGCAATAGATGCCAAAGACCCTTACACACAGGGACACTCAAGACGCGTAACGATTTATTCTGTTGCCATAGCTGAAGAACTCGGACTTCCCCAGAAGGAAATAGAAAACATCAGATATGCTGGCCTGTTACACGATGTCGGAAAAATTGGCATAGAAGACAGAATAATACGAAAACCTGGCAAACTTACTGATGAAGAATATGCGGTGATAAGAAAGCACCCCTCAATTGGCGCACGCATACTTAAACCCGTAGCCTTCTTGGCTGACAAAATTCCTGGCGTGCTACACCATCACGAATACTTTGACGGCAGAGGCTACCCAGACCACCTCAAAGGGCTGGAAATTCCTCTCGCTGGACGAATTATATGTGTCGCCGACGCTTTTGACGCTATGACGACAAACCGCCCATATAGAACAGGGCTTAGCGCAGAAATAGCTATAGGCGAACTCAAAAAGAATTCGGGCACACAGTTTGATCCCTACTGCGTTGACGCTTTCCTGCGAGTATACGAAAGAGAACTTTCCAAATACTTTAAAAAAGACGAAGAAACAAACCAGCATATTCTCTCCGAAGAACTTGCTCCGCAAAAAACCAAGAAAGCGGACGAAATGGAGGTTGAAACTGACATATCCTATCAGCAGCCATTCCCGCCGATACATGCGAAAGATTACGATCCCAATAAACCGCAACACAGCAAAAGCACTACTGAAGGAACCTCAGAGAGCAGTCAGCCCTTCCCGCCAATAATGGCGAAAGACTAAACTCCAAGAGAGCAGGGCGTTGGGGGTTGGGGGCAGCAAAAAACCAGAACCCAAGCCAAAAGCACTGAAAAAGCAAAAACATTGGGTTTTAAACAATTCCACTGTTCACGGTTTACTGACCACTGTGAAGTCGCAGCATCAGATAACCATGAAGGCATTGTTGACTTGGATAGTATCAAAATAGGAAAGTTTTGGATAAAACGTCGCACTAAAAGGATGCCGCCCAAGATATAGCCGCTGTTTTGTCTAAGCGATTGTTTTCTGCGTGGCGGTCGTGCTCTTCCTTCATATGCTGATAGGAAACTTCCAAGCTGTTATCCGGTGTCATTTCTTTGACAGCCCCGATTTTGAAACTGTATTTTGAGAAATTCGACAAAATCTGCGTTTCTTTTGAACCATAGTCACGTTTCCCGTATGAAGCCGCAAAATTCAAAAACACACTATTGCTTATGTAACGATTATAGTCAGCAGTAGCAAGCAACTCATTATAATCGGCATTATATTCATCTTCTCTCTCATACTTGCTGCGGCTGAAGTCCGCTGCGGTAGCGAAAGAACTGTTGTCATTTCTGTAAAAGGATTCATATGCAAGTTTGTTCGTCATATGAGAATCAGAAGGCGAATTGGAATATTTTTCCAAAAAGTTTGAGTAAGTGATTGATTGAGCAAAGTTATTTTCTGAAATCTGCTCACTTGATAAAGCAAAAAAGTTCTTGTAACCATCATAGAGAGAGTTCGCAAAAGACTCTCTATCCGTATCAACAACTGTATATCTTTCAGACAAACTCAAAGTCCGTTTGTCATCTGTATCATATGATGCAAAAAAACCTCCGGCGACATAATTATTGCTGTTGTCAAGATTAGACATATCAGCTGTTCCGCCCTCAATGTATGCGTTTATAAAAGTTTTTCCGCGTTTTTTTCGCAAGAGATACTTGGCCTTAGGATCATCGTCAGCAGGATTTCTGACATAATCCGTATAATAAGCCTTAGCTTTTTCTGCCGGCAGAGCACTCGGAAAACGTTCAAAAACTTCTTCCTCTCCTCTCAAAGAAGAAGAAATCTCCTCATATTCATATTTAGGCTCAAGCCATGTAATGTGTTCCATACGTCCATAGGCACGCTCATAATCACTTTCTCTGTCATTCTTATATTTTCTGCTTTCGTAGCTCCCAGAGAAAGCCATAGCATGTTTCTCGCCTATTCTATGAACAAAGCGGCCTGAAATACCATTGGAAACATAATCCGAAAGACCGAACTCTTTCCTTCTGTTTACCATATTGCTATAATCAAGTTTCACAAAATCTTTAGCAGAAGCCGCCACCCCTATCCCTATATTCAAAAAGTGCTCCAGCTCATCATATCTGTAATAGTTTCGGTTAAAAGATTGAGGAGCGCGGTTATTAAGACCGCGGAAATAAAGTGATTCAGTAAAATCTATGAAAGTTGTATCGCTGAAATCACTTTTAAGAGAGAGGTCTAAATTTGCCTCTTGTCCGACGAAAATCTTATCATCCTCTTTTAGCTCATAGGAAATCGTGGAAGTCGCAGGAGAATACACAGGTTCATTCCAGCTTCGATTAGAGCTTTCCACCATAATTCTGCTGTCAAAATTCCACCACAAATCTCTGCCTAGATTTCTTCTCGCATGCAAAGGCAAAAGCATAGCAAAAAGAAAAATTGCTGTTAAAAATCCGGTTGTAAGGTTTTGATGTTTCATAATATAAGTTGGTACCCTTTTCGGCTTATCTTTATATTTTCTGAATGATAATTGCCGAAATAGCACCCTTGAAAATAAAGGAAAATAAAACTATAATCCTACTCCATGAGCATCTCTTCACAACTTCTTTTACCTGCACCAATTTCACATACTCCGCAAGCCTTTGCCGGAATCATCGGCGTGTCGGATGCAATGCGTTATGTCTTTGCCAAAACAGCCATGTATGCCATTTCCGACGCAGCCGTTCTTGTAACCGGCGAAACAGGCGTAGGCAAAGAATTGATAGCCAATGCCATACACAAACTCAGCAGACGCTCCAATAAACCTTTTGTAAGCATGAACTGTTCAGCAATTACTGACAGCCTTTTTGAAAGCGAGCTTTTCGGGCATGAAAAAGGAGCTTTCACAGGCGCGTTAAGATCTCGAAAAGGCCGCTTTGAAAGAGCCGACGGAGGAACTCTTTTTTTGGACGAGGTCGGAGATTTGCCGCCGGATTCCCAAGCCAAGCTTTTAAGAGCTATAGAAACTTCCGAAATAGAGCGAGTCGGAGCCGAAAAGCCCATAAAAGTGGACGTCCGACTGGTTTCAGCGACTAATAAAAATCTGGAGCTGGAAGCTTCCAGACAAGGCTTCAGACTAGACCTGTTTTACAGACTCAATCCGCTTCAAATACATATCCCGCCTCTAAGGCAACGACAAGATGATATTGAACCGCTTATCGCTCACTTTATAGGAATTTTGAATAAAAAATATTCCCGCAATGTTATAAGACTGACAAATGAAGCAATAACTCTCTTAAAAACTTATCAATGGCCAGGCAACGTCCGTGAACTGAGAAACTTGATGGAGAGACTATTTGCTGAAAACAAAACCGAAGTTATCGGAATAAAAGCTCTTCAAGAGTGGTATGAAGAAAGATTAAGGGCTCATGAAGCAATACAACAGGCTGCAGCAGCATCTGAAAGACACTTTTCTCCTAACCTCCCCGTCTATAAAGAAACAATAATAACACCAGACAGAACACCTATATTGCTGGGAGACTCAACAACAAATGCAGACAGCTCTGAGTTGTCACCCGAAACTCTCAAAGCCGCTTTTTCCAAAGCCCGAGGAAATATTACAAAAGCCTCTGAATTATTGGGAATACACAAGTCCACATTTTATAGAGCCATGAAAACCAACAAACTTACTCGTAAAGATTTGGAAGCCTGAAAAATCAAAATAGCAAGAAACATAGCAAAAGCCATTGAAAAGGCAAAGACTATAGAGTAAATTAATTTCAATATGAGCTTTTCACTGAAAAAACCCTTAAAAATTATAGACAAGTATGTCCTAACGGAACTTCTTGAGCCTTTCTTATTCGGCTTAGCCTTTTTCGTAACCATCTGGTTAATAGATATAATGATGGAGCTTATAAATCTCGTTTTTTCTAAAGGAGTTCCCCTTGCTGTCGTAATACGTTTTTTCGTGTACAGCTTGCTCCCGAGCCTTGCAATAAGCTTTCCCATGGCTCTTTTACTTGCAACTCTGATAGGCTACGGCAGAATGTCTTCTGACTCTGAGGTTATTGCTCTCAAAGCCGGCGGCTACAGCTTTTCAAGGATTGCCGCTCCTGCGGTCGCAGCAGGGCTGTTTATAACAGGCCTCACACTTTTTTTCAATGAAAAGCTTGTGCCAGAAGCCAACAGAAAGTTCACCGAACTGTTCAGAAGAGAAGTCACATTAAAACGCCCTTTACCCAATATAGCAGAAAACCGTTTCTTTGAAGCTGCTCCAGGACGCAAATTCTTTGTAAGGAAATTCAACCCGGAAACTAAAGAAATGGAAGGGGTTGTCATGTATGAAAGTCAGCCCTCCTCTTTTCCGAGAGTTATTGAAGCTGCCGAAGCAAGAATAGAACAAGGGGTTTGCTATTTTGAAAACGGACGCATTTCCGACATACACGCAAGCGGCAAAGATAACAGCTACACCTATTTCGAAACAATGTCCTATCCAATAGACACTCACTACGTTGACCCGAATCAAGCCTCTTCAAACAAAAACGCGCGCAACATGAACATGAAAGAGCTTTATTATTACATAAAAGAGCTGGAAGCCGAAGGCATGGCAGAATCTGTTTTGACACGTCATAAAATAGAATTTTGGACCAAGTCTTCCATACCTTTTGCCGGCTTTATTTTTGTGCTTATAGGCGCGCCTCTAGGTTCGCAGACAACCCGTTCCGGAACCAGTATAGGCATAGGTCTCTCGCTGATTATTATATTCTGCTATTATATAATAATGGCCGCCGGCAAGGCTTTCGCCAAGGGCGGAATGATGTCTCCATTCATGGGCGTTTGGTTGCCAAACTTCATAGTTGGAATAATAGGTGTTTTTCTTATAACCAGAGCAAAAGCATAACGACAGGAAATAAAAATGAAACAACAAATAGCCGACAGAATTTCAAAAAATCTGGAAAACTTTTTTAAAGAAAAAGGCATCTCGCCGGAAATAAATCCAACAAGACCTCCAGACCCTTCTAAAGGCGATTACACTCTTAATTTGGCTATGCCTCTTGGCAAAGTTTTGAAAAAACCGCCTCTGCTTATAGCCGAAACAATAGCTGAAATTTTGGCGGAAGATAAAAAAACCTTCGAAAGCGTTGAGGCCGTCAAACCCGGCTTTATCAACATGAGATTGGCAAACAGCTTTTTGGAGGATCAGTTCGATTCTTTTGTTTCCTCCCCCTCTCTTCTTGAAGCTTCCAAGTCCGAAACACCCAAAAGAGTCATTGTAGACTATTCAAGCGTCAACATAGCCAAACAGATGCACGTAGGTCATTTGCGCTCTACAATTATTGGCGATGTCATAGCCAGAATAATTGAAAGTTTGGGAGACAAGGTGATAGCTCAAAACCACCTCGGAGACTGGGGAGTGCCAATGGCAATGGTAATAAGAAAAGCAGAGTCTGCTATAGATAAAGCCATAGCTGAAAACCAAAACCCCGAAGATGTTCTTGATACTCCCATGCTTGAAGCTTTTTACAAAGAAGCCACAGCAGAATGCAAAAGCGACCCCGTAGAAGCAGCTGCTTGTCATGATTATCTCATAAGACTGCAAAACCAAGAACAAAAACTTATTGATTATTGGCAAATTATCAAAAAAGTTTCCATGAGAGATGTATATAAAATATACAAGCTTCTTGGCGTGAGACTTGAGCCGGAAAACGAAAGAGGCGAAAGTTTTTATGCTGACATGTTGCCTGAAATTGTCGAGAAAATACAACAAAAAGGTCTTATAGAAATCTCAGACGGCGCCAAATGCGTTTTTTTGGATGAATTCAAAGCAAAAGACGGCACTCCGCTGCCAGTTATAATTCAAAAATCTGATGGCGGTTACAATTACGCCACCTTTGATCTGACCGCTCTGCATTACAGAACCAATACATTGAAAGCCGACCGTATTATCTACGTCACTGATGCAAGACAAGCTCTCCATTTCAAGCAAGTCTTTGCCGTAGCCAGAAAAGCCGGTCTTGTGCCGGAAAAAGTCATGCTTGAGCATGTAACATTCGGCAGCATACTCGGAGAAGATAACAAGCCTCTAAAAACAAGAGACGGAGAGAACGTGAAGCTGGCCGAACTTCTGGATGAAGCTATAAAAGCAGCCTATCAGGTTGTAGACGATAAAAACAATACGCTTCCAGAAGAATACAAGCAACAGGTAGCCAAGATGACAGGCATAGGGGCTGTAAAATACGCAGACATGGCTCAAAACAGAAACAACGATTATGTTTTTTCCTTTGAGCGCATGTTAGCTTTGTCAGGGAACACGGCTCCATATCTGCAATATGCCCATGCCAGAATATGCTCTATTTTCAGGAAAACTGATTTTATCCCCTCTGATGCCAAAGTAATAATCTCAGCTCCAGAAGAAAAAGAACTTATTTTGAAAGCTATGGAATTTCCTCTCACGGTAAAAACTGTTTCAGAAGATCTAAAACCGCATACTCTATGCGCTTACCTCTATGACCTCTCGACTCTTTTTTCCAGTTTCTACACCAACTGCCGAATACTGGATTGCGAAAATGAGAACCAAAAACACTCCAGACTTGCTCTTAGCCGTGCAATTCAGCGAATCATAAAAAAAGGATTGGGTCTTTTAGGAATAGAAGCCCCGGAGGAGATGTAAAAAGTGGCTTTTTGCAATAAATGCAAAACTGTAAGCAGCGGTGTTTTCTGCGGAAAATGCGGCAGTTCCCTGGAATCTTCCCCAAAGCCTGTTATAAACACGGCTCTTCAAACTGCCGAAGCGCAGCAAAAAAAGGAAAAGACTCCTGCTAAAACTCAAACTCTGCCTATTCTTGAAGAAGCTCTAAAAAAGAATCCTTCTGATTCACAGGCTTATATTAATTTGGCTGAAGCTCAAATGGCAA
The DNA here is from genome assembly GCA_012520995.1 of Candidatus Rifleibacteriota bacterium. Taxonomy (GTDB): domain Bacteria; phylum Muiribacteriota; class Ozemobacteria; order Ozemobacterales; family Ozemobacteraceae; genus JAAYNI01. Next base: position 73,257 of record JAAYNI010000013.1, on the reverse strand, counting down.
CAGGCCGATTAAACAAGGCCTTCTCTACCTTCAGAGCAGGACGGGCTCTTGCTCCGGATTCTCCAAAACTCCTAAAATGCGGCGCAAAAATCTTAACCGCTCTTGAGCGCAAAGAGGAAGCCATAGAAGCTTTGGAAAAAGCTCTCACCTTGGAATCTCCGGCAATAGATCCCTCATCATTGCTTTTGCTTTCCACACTGCTTTATGACACAGGAAGAAAACAACGAGCCCTCTTTTGGCTGCAAAAACTTACAGATTCCCCCGCTCAAACACCTGAGGCTATTATAAAAATAGCCCAGATTCACCTGAGCCTCGGAAATCCATCGGAAGCCCAGAAGTTTCTGAATGTATACAGAGAAATGGCAGGGCCAGGTCTGAAAATGTATAAGCTTATGGGTGAAACCATGCTTGCCAGGAGATTTTTTGACGGAGCTGTAAAAAACTACTCAGAAGCCTTAGAAAATTGGCCGGGCGATTGGGAACTTCATCTTGGATTGGGCAAGGCTTATTACGGAACAGGCAACAAAGAAGCCGCTCTCAAAGAATTTGAAGCTGGAATAGCTATAGAAGAAGATATAAGCCTTCTGACCGAGATGGGAAAACTTCAATATGAAAGCGGCTTAGAAGAAGCAGGGAAAGATACTTTTGCTAAAATTTTGCAAAAATCCGACAAAACCGGAGAACATCTCTTGGCAATAGCCGAATTCTACTTGAAACACAAAAAATTATCCGCCGCTACAGCATATCTTAAAGAAGCAGAGATTCTCAGCCCATATCACCTGAAAATACGAAAACTCTTGGGCAAAACCCTTACAGCTCAAGGTAAACATGTTGAAGCCGCAAAGGTGTTTAAAGACTTGCTTAAAATAGAGCCTGAATCCCGTGACACCTACAAAGACCTGATAGAAAGTGCCGGAGAAAGCGCTAACTATCAGCTTCAGGCTGACACATACTCTAAATACTTTGAACTTTTAAACCCGACTGCCGAAGACTGGTGTGATTACGGTGAGACTCTCATAAAACTGGAACAATTCGACAAAGCCCAGGAAGCTTTTGAACAAGCCGCAGAAACTGATCCTGCCTGCATAAGAGCCTATAAAGCTCCTGACCTTATAGCTGAACAAAAAACCAAGAGCCAAGCAAGAAAAATTGCGCAAAAAGGAGACGAGGCTTTAGAAAACAAGCTTTTTTTAACAGCCGCGGCAAAATACCAAGAAGCTTTAGATGTTTTGCCTGGCGACGAAACAATTCTCAGAAAGCTTGCGGAAGTCTATATAACAACAGCTGAAATAGGCGAAGCCGGAAACATTCTGACAAAACTGAGAGCCAAAAAACCCCAAGATCCTTGGCTCTGCAAAAATCTTGCCGCTGTTTACGAAGCAGAAAACAAAACAAGAATGGCCGCGGAGCTTTTAAGCTCTTATACAGCCGATTTTCCGGAAGATTATGAGGCTCAAAAAAATCTGCTGAGACTTAGAAGAACTCAGCTTGTCTCTTCTCTTATAGAACCTGACATGCTCACTACAGTAATAAAAGAGATAGAATCTTTTGCAAAAGCTTTGCCTTCTGATACTGCCGACGCCGACCTGCTCAAAGGATATGCAGCTTATCTTTTCTCTATAAGGACAAGATTTCAAGACAAAGGCATATCAGATGCCCGCAAATACTTCGGTTATGCTTTGCAAAACGACAAAGATAACAAAGAAGCCAAAAAGGGTCTGATTTTATGCGAAAGAGCTACTGGAAATGTAGAAAAAGCTGCTGCAATTGCGTATGAACTAGCCAAAAACTCTCCTAATGAAGAGAATATCTACAGGCTGGCTAAACTTTGCGAAAACTTCGGAAACTTCAAAGAAGGAAGGCGCATATATGCCAATCTGCGTAACAAGTATCCTGAAAATGGTCTTTACAGGAAGAAATTTATAGAACTTTCAGCTAAAGAGAAAACCGCAGGGTTGCCTGAATTGAAGGAAATGCTCACTCAAAACCTTAAAGAGCTGCAGCGTCCGGAAGTCTCTATATGGACAGTTTATGAAACCGCCATAGCTCAAGAACTTCTTGCAAGCGAAGACGCCAATCCTGAAAACTCCATCAAAAGAGCGCTTTTGACTTGGCAAAGAGCGGCTCTGCACAAAGACACAAACATATGGGTCACAGCCGCCATGAGCGAATGCCAATTCAGACATGTACAAGACGCTCAAAGAGAATCTGTTATCAAACGAGCCGTTAAAGCCGCTCTTTCAGCATCCGCCGACGCACCCGACTCAGCTCTTGCAAAGCTTGTATTGGCTCAAGCTCTCTTGGCCTTTGGCGACCCGATGAATGACGAAAAAGCTCTCAAATACTTAAAACAAGCTTGGTTTCTTGATCGCAACCTGACAGACGCGGGAATACTCCTGGCAAAAACCGCCAGAGCTCGCGGGCAAACTCTAATAGTAGACTCAGTAATGTATAACGTGCTACTATTAGAGCCTGAGTTGTCAAACAGACTGGCTAATTAAAAAGGCGGATATTTTCACATTGAAAGAAATAATTGAACAAATACTGGAGTCGATGCCTGAAAGTGCGACTCAGACTAGGGTTCACATAAAGGGTGGCTCCGGTTCCCTAGTCCTAATCAGAAAAATCCTTTATGCAGGCATGCGGCACCTAACTCTGGAGCCTTCAGTGATCAATGACATAAAGCTGGCTACTACAGAAGCTTGCACTAATGTAGTCAAGCATGCCTACAAATTTGATCCTGAAAAATATTTTATTTTAGATTTGAAAACATCACCTGAATACTTGATAATTGAAGTCGAATACAAGGATCCTGAGTTTGATCCCTCTACTATTCCAGTCAGAGATCTTACAGAAATCAGGGAGGGCGGATTCGGCGTCTTCATAATTAAAAACATTATGGATCATGTCAGATATCTTACTGACAAAAACACTGGTGTCGTGAGACTGCAAATGGTAAAGAATCTTTCTGCGGACACGCCCGAACAACACACGGAGGGGGATCTGAGTCATGAAAATAAACTTAACCCGGAACGACGCAGCAAAAACTAAAACTTTCGCTTTGGAAGGCGAAATGGACGTTCATCACGTCAACTCTATCAAATCCCAAGTTCAAAAATCACTTGAACCCCAAGGTTCTTGGACTTATATCTTGGACTTAAAAGATGTCACATATCTTGATAGCTCAGGCCTGGGTACATTAGTGTATTTGAAAAAAGAAGTTGCCAAAAATGCCGGAGAGATGAAGATCATAAACATTCAAGACGCTGTCCTAAACGTCTTCAAACTCACGAAACTTGACGCTTTTTTCGGAATAAAATGACTCGCAATTTATTTATAACCTTCGAAGGCCCTGAAGGCAGCGGCAAGTCCACACAAATCAATAAACTTTGCGAATATCTTAAAAGCAAAGGCGCCGATGTGCTCATTACAAGAGAACCTGGCGGCACTTTTGCAGGCGACCGTATAAGATCGATACTTATAGATAAAAGTTCAGGCGATCTTGAGCCTGAAACCGAGCTGTTCTTGATGGCAGCTCAAAGAAACGAGCACTTCAAAAAAGTTATCAAACCGGCTCTGGACAAAGGCAAAGTAGTTTTGTGCGACAGATATTTCGATTCAAGCATGGCTTATCAAGGCTATGCCAGAAAAATTGGCATGGAACGGGTAAAAAAACTTCATGATGAATTCTTGCAAGACTATTTGCCCTCATCAACGATTTTATTGTCTATTTCTCCTGAAACGGGGCTTAACCGCGTCAAAGAAAGAGCTCAAAAAAATCCGGACCGTATAGAATCTGAATCACAGGATTTTCACTTGATGGTAAGCGAGGCTTATGAAAAGCTTGCAAAGATTTACCCGGAAAGATTTATAAAAATAATTGCCGACAATAAAACACCTGACGATATTTTTGAAGAAATATTGAAGGCTATAAATGAAAAATATGGTAAGCTGCCATAAGTTGTAAAAAGTAACTATCAGAAAACGAACTGACTCTAAATAACATGAATATAGCAACAAAAATCGCCATAAAACTAGCAGCAATTTGGGTTATATTGTTCGTTATTTCTCTTATTGCAAGTATTGCAGGAAAGCCTATTCTATTGCTTTATGCAATACCCGTCTTTGGAGTTATTACAACAGCCGCAGCTTGTTTTTTTCTAAGAAAAACAGTAGTTAAGCCTCTCAACCAATTTTTTCTTGTAGCAGACAAGCTGATCGATGGAGATATCTCTGAAAGTTATGATGAACTAAAACTTATAGAGTTGGATCAAATTCACAGCAGTTTAAAAAAGATCGTAGCCTCTTTATTTGAATCCCAGGCTCAAATAAGCAACTATGTTGAACAAATAGCTGTTATCAACGAAGAGCTGAACCAAAAGGTAGACTCACTGTCAGTTCTCTATTTTGCCAGCCAAATCATGGCAACAAGCCTTGATCCCGATACAGTTTCAAAGAACTTTTTAAATATTTTCACAGAGAAACTTGGATTAAGCGGTGCGGCTCTTATGCTCTATGAACCATCAACCGATCAAACGACCATAAAGAATTTGACCGGGCTCTCTCCGGAACTGTTTACTAAGTTCAAATTCTATTCTGATTATCAGCTCCTCCAAGAAGCTGTATCCTCAGATTCTTGCTGGCATGTTTGCGATACGAATAAAGAGCGGTTGGCAGAAGATTTTGATACGGAAGAGTTGAAAAAAATCGAATTAATCTCCAGCATGAAGCTTAAAGATCACTTTGTCGGCTTACTTTTGCTGGCAGGCAAAAAAAGCGGAGAACCCTTCACAGAAACTGATCTTGACCTTTACAAAGCTCTGACAGGCTTAGCTACAACTGCCGTAAACAACGCCAATCTCTTTGAAAACTCAGAAGCCACTAAGAACGATCTGGATCATAAAGTATTCAATCTTATGACTCTCCAGCAATCAGGAAAAGTTCTTAGTTCCACATTGAATATGCGGGAACTCTTGGATATATCCATAGACATGTTTTTGGAAACAGTGTGGGCAAACAGAGGGGTCTTGATGCTCTACGGAGAAGATAATACAACCCTTGAAGTTAAAGCCTCCAAAGGAATAACCCCGGAAGAACTGGCAAAAATAGAAAAAATGCCTGGAGAAAGCTGGGTTATAAGCACAATCAAAAAAGAGAAAAAACCCGTTTTCTCACAGGAAGTAATCGGCAATCTCTACAAAAATAACACTGTCATCAAAGACATGGAACTCGCATTTACAGTTTACGTTCCTCTCATACGCGAAGGAGACCTTTACGGAATAGTTAAAATCGGCGAAAAAATTAACGGTCAGCCATTTACTGACAATGACATAGATTTCTTTGAAACACTTGCTTCACAGGCCGTTATATCCTTGGAAAACGCAAGACTCTACTCTCTAGCTATTACCGACTCTGTCACCAAACTTTATGTCCACAGGTATTTCCAGCTTCGTTTATCCGAAGAAGTTGCGAGATGCAAGAGATACAACTCGACACTTTCCCTTCTTATGTGCGACATTGACCACTTCAAGAACGTCAACGACACCTACGGCCATCAGCAGGGTGACTTAGTGCTTAAATATGTAGCAAAAATCTTGAAGAAAAATACCAGAAACACAGACATTCCAAGCAGATACGGCGGAGAAGAGTTCACTATCATTCTTCCTGAAACCGCAACAGAAGATGCCAAAATAGTCGCTGAAAGAATAAGAAGTGACGTTGAAGAGTTTGAGTTCCCCAATCTTACAGACCCATCCTCCCCTATCAGATGCACTATGTCCATAGGAGTAGCAGGGTTCCCGCTTGACGCTGACAACAAAGATCAGCTGATACAAAGATCCGACGCAGCTCTTTATCAGGGCAAAAACAGTGGCAGAAACAGAGTAATAGTCTGCGGTGAATAGAATGGCCATTAAAATAGCCGCAGCCGACACAGTTCCACTTCAAAACCCTTCTTCCCAAACAGCATCAAAGATATCTGCCGCTGAAGCCCAAAAAACCTTTGATTCAACATTTAAAAACGGTCTCAAACAAAACACCAATGAAGCTCTGACAGCCATACTTACCCAAGTTAAAACCTGCTCAGAGAAACTTATAAAAAAACCTGACGCTTACTCTCTGAAAGCCTATAAAGACAGCATAAAACAATTTTTAAAAAAAGTATCTGACACTTTTCTCTCATTAAAAGAGGAATTTTCTATAAACTATGGAACAGAACAAAAGCTTTATCAGCTTGTCGATTTAGCCTCTGGCAAAGCTGAAGCTCTGACCGAAGAAACCTTGAAAGACGATGAAGCTATGACTATGCTTGCAAAGCTTGATGAGATCAGAGGCTTGGTTCTGGATATAATAGCCTAAAGGAGAATCTGCTAATAAAGTGCGTTTGATAATAATTACCGGAATGTCCGGAGCAGGCAAAACAACAGTTTCTAAAATTTTCGAAGATGCGGGCTACTACTGCTTAGACAACTTGCCGCCTTCTCTTTTGAATAATTTCGTACAAATTTGTTCTGAAAGCAACGGAAGTTTCAATAAACTGGCGGTAACAATCGACGCTCGCGGCGGAAAACTCTTAGATGACCTTTCCGATGCTGTGGAAACAGTCAGAAAAGCAGGAGTAGAGGTCAAGGTTCTCTTCTTGGACTCAAAGGACGAAACTCTCATCCAACGGTTTTCAGAAACAAGGCGAAGACATCCTCTGAATCAAGGCGGAAGAGTTGCTGACGATATAGCCCGTGAAAGAAAGCTCCTAGAAGATATAAGACGAAATGCTGACTTCATAGTAGACACATCCACCTTTACGAGCCAGCAACTCAAAGACAAGCTCAGAGACTTTGCTCTGCATGCTACTGGAGAAAAGAGCATGTCCGTTGTCTTTGTAAGCTTCGGATTTAAATACGGCATACCTATAGATTGCGACTTGGTTTTTGACGTCCGATTCCTTCCCAACCCATTTTATGTCCCTGAACTTAAGAAGCTGACAGGAGTAGACAAACCGGTTTTTGACTACGTTTTCTCCTTCAAAGAAGCTCAAGATTTTTCAAAAAGACTGAAAGATTTTGTTGATTATCTTATCCCGCTTTACGTTAACGAACCAAAAGTCAGACTTCAAATAGGAATAGGCTGTACTGGAGGCAGGCATAGATCTGTAGCTTTCACAGAGTTTTTGTTCAGAAATATAGAAAATTCTCAAATAGTAACATCTATAATCCACAGAGACGTGGAGATAGACAGACGATGATTTAGCGGCCAGTGGACAGCACTGCTAGACGGCAGACAGAAAGACCAACTGTGCCAGCGGCGGCGAGTGACGAGCTTTAACAATATAAATGTGTAGTGTAAAGTGTAAAAATAAATGCTTCTAAAACTTATTAGCATCTCAAAGCATTTATTACTTTCACTAATTGAGTTCTAAATAATTTCGCTGTTCACACTCCATGAACAATAAGCACTGTTTGTTACAGAGAGGATGTCATGAACCAAACTAAAACACTCTTGGGCGATCTTATTAATTTATCAAACCATGCTCATTCCTTTAGCGAAACAGTTCCCGACCTAAATTATGATTGCCTTTTATGGGCAGGGCCCTTTCCAAACCTCTTCCAGGTTCACCGAACCTGACCTTTCTAGGATGTCATGTTGCAGAAGACGTATTTGCAAGCTCATTGGCTGGCTTAAGAATCATACTTGAATGTTCCTATAGGTTCGATACAAAATCTCCAGACAAGCTTAAAGTTTTTGGAGGCATCACCTTTATAGACCCTGACGGAATAGCAATTAAAGCCAAGCATCAAGACTTTGTGTATCCATATGATGAAAGCAAAACTCTTATAGGCGGTAAAACCATAATAACCAAAGAAAACTTGGGAGACAACAATGAGAAGCTTTTTCACATATCCCTTTTTGTTCCATACGGCATCTTAGAAAGCTCTCAGGCTCCTAAAGAAACTCCGTTAGAATCTTTGTTTTTATTGGCCGATCTTGAAACTATTCCTGAAAACTCTGAAATCTCTGAGAAAAAAAGACAATATTATATTCTTAATTATTCAAATAAGGATGTATATTCATATCAGTTCCTTCATCCAGAAACACAAATCTGAATATAAGAAATCAAGTCTACTACGATCTGAACTCTTCTTTTCTGCACCTAGACGATAACAAGGCCGCCGCCAAAATAAGTTTTTTTTGAACAGTACTGCCTTCCTCCGGAAAAACACTCACGCCTGGCATTCAAACAAAGTCTTGAACAGAAAATCCCTATAGGCGCAGCCATCAGATACTACGTTCAAATTTTTCTTGTTCTCTACAAGATATACCGTGTTCCCAAAACCGAAGATGATTTCACGAAGTTAGAGCTTCTTCACCGAAATCTTCATGGCAGATTCTTCCTATGTATAGCTCTCTGTTCTGCAGGCGGCTCTCTCACAATTTCAGAAATAAAAGCCCTGACAGCCCTGATTTTGTTATTGCCTCAAAACCCGAGATTTCACTTTTATGATAAGTTGCAACAAATGAAAAATGACTGCCTTGAAAAGCCGCTCTCAGTACAAGAGCAAATGAAATGGCCCGAAATAGCAGTAAGAACTTTGCCAAGAGAAATTGACCATTTTCTCAACTATATTTCCAAAGTTGGAGACCCTCAGTCACTGCTATTAGAGCTGGAAGATGCTCCCGCTATGAGCCATTTATATAAAACAACTGGAGATTAGCGGACTGTTTCTAAAACAAAAAACTCTCCGGTAAAGAGAGTTTTTTTATTCAGCAAATATATACTTAAACTATGGCTTATTCTGTTTTTTCATCTTCTGAGGGCTTGTCGTCAGAAGATTCAGAGTCTTCGGCATCTTCGGTATCTTCTTTAGAGGTTACTTCTTCTTTTGCGCTGCTGTCCAGAATAAATTCACTCAAGCTTGCACGAACAGCTTCTACTTCTTTGAGCAATTTGGTTTTCGAATCGCCTGAAACCGAAGATACAAGAGTCTCTTCAAGTTTATCGACCGAAGAGCCTATCCCCACGACCTTTTCCCGCAACCCCGCTGTCATGTCATTCAGAGCTGCAGCCAACTCATTTAATTCGTCTCTGGGACGCAGTTTGACATAGTTTGTAAGATCACCGTTCTCAATGCAGCCCATTACACGTTCAATACGGAAGAGGGGACCTGCTATATGATTTGCGACAATCATAACTATAAAGGCTGACAAAACAACTGCAAAAATCTGAGCCATTAAAATCCAAACGAGCATTTGAATCATAAGGGCATCTATGTCGTATGTAGCGCTCATTCCTACAGGGGTTATTTCCTTCATGACTTTGCTTATGAAAATAAAATAAACAAAAGCCCCTACAAGATTAGCGGTGATAATCGAAATCATCACACAAATCAATGCGAACTTCAGTTTAAAGCCCAGTTTTACATCAAAATTAAAGATACTTCTGTTGGCTTTTGCCATAGGTTCTTGATCCTCCAAAGTGACAAGCTCATATAATAAACCTAGCGCATCTTTGAAATAGTTGCAATTAGAAGCGTCATATCAATCCATAAATAAATATTCTTCGCCTTCATCTTCCTCTGAAAATTCCTCTGAATCTGCGGAATAAGGCAGAAAATCATCCACTTCATCCAAATCGCCTGTTTCTGCAAGTAAATCTAAAATTTGCGCTTCCAATTCTTCAGGAGTAATTTCTTCTTCAGAAAAATCATACCATGAAGTAGCAATGTTTTCCTGAAGACTGTTTTCAGAGCCAATTGGAAACTCATCCACCATTAATCTGTCAGCTTCCTCAAGACCTATGGACAAATCCACTCTGCTTCGCCTTTTATCCAAAGGTTCAACTGACTCTGATGGAATACCCACAAGCAAATCTATTTCCTGAAGACTGAAAAGAGGGAGCGAATCCAAGTTCTCCTCATATAATTCTTGAGCGGAAAGAGCCAAGACGGAAATAATAACAAATACTGCTGTAATCAATAAGAAGTTGATTTTTTTCATTTTATTCCTTATAACTCTTTGATATATCAATTTACTAATCGTCAAAACAGGCTTTTTACCGTATGAATAATTTTTCCAAAAAAGTTGAACTAATGGCTCCAGCGGGCAACGAAATCAGCTTACAAGCTGCACTGGATGCTGGCGCTGATGCCGTATACTTTGGCGCTGGACCCCTGAACATGCGCTCAAGCGCAAAAAACTTTTCCATTGAACAATTGGACGAAATAACAGAAAGAATCCATAAAGCAGGCGCCAAAGCTTATCTTACTCTTAACACAATAATTTATCAAAATGAACTAGAGCTCCTTGAAAAAACTGTTATATTAGCTAAAGAAGCCAAGATCGATGCCGTTATTTGCTGGGATTTTGCAGCTATAGAGCTGTTGCAAAAATATGGACTTGAGCCTTTTATTTCAACTCAAATGTCAGTTTCCAATTCAGCTGCAATGGCATTTTTATTTAAACATTTCGGAATAAAACGCTTTGTGCTTGCCAGAGAATGCACTCTTGAAGATATCAGGCTTATCCGAGAAAACCTTAAAACCCGTTTGGGAGAAGCTGCCGAGCAAATTTCAATAGAAGTGTTTATACATGGAGCCATGTGCGTAGCTACCAGCGGCAGATGCTTCATGTCTCAATTCCAGTTCGGAACTTCTGCAAACAGAGGAGAATGCCGCCAGCCTTGCCGCCGCGAATACGAAATCAGAGACTTGCGTGACGGCAAAGAATTTGTGATTGGCAATAATTATGTGATGTCACCGAAAGACCTCTGCACAATGCCTTTTCTTGACAAAATCATAGAGGCCGGAGCCAACAGCCTTAAGATAGAAGGAAGAGGCAGAAGCCCGGAGTATGTTCATACAACTGTTTCATGCTACAGAAAGTTCCTCGATGTCTATTGCAACGAAAAAAACAAGCCTGATGAGCAAGAACTCCAAGAACTAAAAGATTCCCTTGTTCAAGAACTGAATACAGTTTTCAACCGCGGCTTTTCACCGGGATATTACATGGGCAGAGATATAGCCGATTTTGCTGGCGGAAACGGTTCTAAATCCAGCCATCGCAAAGAACATGTAGGCAAAGTAACGAACTTCTTCAAAAAACATTCGGTCGCTGAAATTAAACTTGAAGCAGGCTCCATGAAAGAGGGGGAAGTTCTCATGTTTCAAGGTCCAAAAACCGGCGTAAAAAACCACACAATTCTCTCAATAGAAGAAAATTACCAGAAAATTGAATCAGTTGCCGCTCCCGCAATTGTAGGCGTTAAGCTTGAAGGCGAAGTCAGAGTAAATGATGCGGTCTACCGTATTGTAAAAGCAGAAAACCCCGACAGCTAAAAATTCCTTTAAAACTTATCCTTGCTCTGTAATAAAGCAATATTACAGCCAACAACTGCTCTGAGTAGCTGTTAAAAGGCTAAAACTCTGATATCAAAACATAACAAAACAAAAATCTGCTCTCATTCCAAGTTTTTCTTCTCCTTAAAGGTTTAAAATACAAAATTACAGAAACAAGAAGAAAATCGAGGTTTCGGATAGCCTCAGTAGTAGTGAGCAGACAAATTTTTTATAACTAAAAAAAAAACAGCTCTAATAAATGCTTCAATCTGTTAATAAATAATTATAAATTCTTTTAAAAGTCCAGCTGATTCTACTTTGAAATTCGAAAACTCCATGCTAAGCAGTGGTATTTGCTAGCAAATCTGCAAATTGCAATTGCCTGTGTTGTTTTACAACAGGGGCTTTTCCCATTAAAACACTATAAATAGATTTGCCCATTTCATAAGCCAAATTCACTGGCACCGCATTTCCAATCATTTTATAACCATCGTTGAGGTTGGAATAATAAAACTTAAAATCATCAGGGAAGCCTTGAATTCTGGCACACTCTCTAACAGTCAAGCGTCTGTAGAGTTCTTCTTTTCCTTCAACAAAAATTTGCTTATTTTCTTCAATTTTAAGCATTTTCGGTGCCTGCGGGTGCAATTGGCACTGTCTGCCAGATGCCTGTACCGTAAAAGCCGGTTCATCCCAATCTCTCACCCTATTTCTGCTCATAAAAATAGGAGAATAGCTGCCTATAAAATACTCATGATTTAACACCTTGCAATCATCTCCATTAGTTTTATTATTTTCTAATGCGGGGAGGGCAGTCTCTCGCAAATCATATATGGCATCTCTTAAAGTGAGCTTATGATTATAAGGCTCAGGAAAATGATATGAGATCTTAAGATCCTTTCTGAAGCCCACGTAAAACACCCTTTTTCTGTCTTGGGGAACTCCATAATCGCTTGCATTGAGAAGATTCATAAAAACATCGTAACCAGCACTTTCAAATTGAGCCAATATACTCTGTACAGCCTTATTATGTCTTTGAGCCATCATTCCGCTTACATTCTCTGCCAAGAAAAATTTAGGTCGCTTATCTTTCAAAATACGAATGTATTCAAAAAACAGTTGCCCTCTCGGATCGGCAATCCCCTTTAAAGAACCTGCTTCACTCCATGATTGACAGGGTGGTCCCCCTATAATGCCATCACAATCAGGAAATCTATCCGATGGTATTGATTTGATGTCTTCTTTTAGCAACTCAGCAGTATGATTCTTTTCGTATGTTTCCCAAATGCTTTTATCAAATTCATTAGCAATTGCGACCTTAAATCCAGCTCTCTCAAAGCCAATATCCAGTCCACCAGCACCTGCAAACAAGCTGATTAAAGTAAGTTCACCCATTTTTATCCCCTATATTTGATAGGTAACAAGATATGCCTTCTTTAATTTCGCCGGATTATCCGGGTCTTTAATTTCTACTTTAGTAAGTTTAGCATTTTTATTAGCTTTAACCAATTGTCTAAGTTCTTCATTTCTAGGCTGAGCTCTCCATTTTTTTTCGCCAATAATTGCCATAAAATTAAACTTTCGTTTTTTATCACGCTGAAACAGATATTCAAAAACTTTAAAAGGGTTTTCTATACCCCACATGCCTCTTATACGTAAATAAGTAATCCCTAATGGATCTACCCTGTTAACTCTGCCTAGCTCTTTAGTTGTTTCATCAAATTCTATATTGGGAATTGTTAAAATTCCATCTTTGATTTTCAATCTTATTCTTTCATAAATTTCCCTGGATGCTGCATAATCCTCGCCATAAACGAAGGCTAAAGAGCTTAATGTCTTTTTGTCCTTTCCAACCACCCCGACTGCATAGAGAATATCCTTTACTTTCCATTCCTCACAGTTTCTGCAAGCCTTTGTAATCATATGGCTATCGGCATAAAGTTTGTGTTTTGGATATGAAGAATTGAGAGCTAATGCGGAATCTGGATTTTCTATTTTCTTAACTTCAATTGCATCGCCACCTCTGAGAATAAAATCTGGCGGATTATTCTGATTTCCAAGCCAAGAATATGTTTCCTTATGAATTCTCAAGCGTTCTTGAGAATCTGTAATCTCCATCGTTCCAGCAAAAAGGTCTTTAAGATATTCCTCGAGAGTTTCTCCCATGCTATTAGCACGATTGCTTTCATTTACATACTCTTGGCTGAACTCAAGAAGAGGATATTTTAATAAATTAATAATCGCATCTACAATGCTCACTGCCTATTCATTTCCTTTCTGTCATATGCCAATTATTTAAAATTCTTTTCCAAATCGGTTTCTCCTATATTTCTTATGCATATGACACACATTCCAATTCTTTTAACAACAGAATAAGAAGAACATTTATGCTAAGCATAACTGCTATTGCCGTATTTTTGTCCTCTGTCTTGGATATTTTACCCTTGCTACTCTTTGCTATCTACTCACTCAGGCTGTCCAAAAAGTCTTTTTTTGCTAATTTCTTCGATTTATCATTTTTAAAAACTTACTGTTTATGGCTGTTTCTGAAGCCGCACTGTTTCAAGTTTAAGTTTTTTCTAGTTTTCAGACAAGCTCACCTGCACCAGATTTTAATCTATGCTTAAAATCCCGTCTGCGTATTCTGTGGTTTAAAGAGGGGTTTGAAATTTTTTTTCGTGTATTTCGTGGTTTTTAAGGTTTTCTTTCTGCCCACTATCCACTACTCACGACCCACTGTTTTTTTATGCTTGCTCCAAGAAGAGACGCATTATATCAACGTTCATCATAACTCTGCCAGGCAAAGCTCTGCCTTTTAATTCCGGAACCAATATATTTTCTTGATACTTGGAATTATACTGAACGTCTCTCACCCAAGATTCTTTGCAGTTAAAAGTCACAGTGCCGAAGCCTATATCTGTGCTTCCATCCATGGCGGGCTCACCTATTGAAGTCTCAAATGCCAAAATCACGCAATCTTCATTTTGTCTATCTCTGCCATTAAGCCTGACTTTGGTATAAAGCTTTTCTTCTCGCATATGGAGATCTCTTCGTGGCAAAAACCAAGAATCGCCAATTTCTATCGGGTATTCCGGAAAAGACAAAAAAATCTGTTCGGCACTTTCCCACACTGGTCCCTTTTCAGGCCAAATAATTCTCCCGAACTTGTCCATTCCCATTATAAAGACTTCACCCTTGAGGTTGGTAAAATCTGCCGGAACATCAGCCTTGCTTTTAAACGGAGTTACAGTAATTTCTATTGTACCTCGTTCGGAATTGCCTTCTACAATACGGCACCTGCATACCATGTGCTGCGTAAAAGCGCTGCCGACGGAACCTGCAGCCGTCGCCATACGAACACCGCCATTGGTGCTGATTTCATAATAATAGACAGCTCCCTCGGGGAAGCGATATTGTATTGAATATGTGTTAGCCATTGAGCCATATTTTACTATAAAATACCTTCAACTGCAAATTTTCTTATAACTCAGGCGACAGTCTTTACCTGAATATCCGCTTTGATGCATTCTGAATATATGAAAGCACTTTTTAAACTCACGGAGGATAATTATGTTAACTGAGAAAGAACGGAAAACTCAAATAACGGTATATATGCTGTTCATCTCTCTTATCATTCTCAGTATATTTATTTTTCTCAGCATATATGTCCCTCACCGTGCAAAGAGCGAGCAAGCCATCAAAACACCGGAAGAAGAGCTGACAGAAAATTTAAAGGAAACGCTGGCGAAAAAAAAAGCTCTATGACATACAGTTGGCCGGGATGCAACATTTCAATGAAGTCCTTGCCTCAAATGGCTCCAAACAGCTGCAAACACTTGAACCTCAAAATTTCCCTTACGCAAAGCCTGGAGTCCTCAACTTAGAAAAACTTGGAATGCCTCTTTCAAAAAGAAGTTTTACAGATAAAAACGGAGTCAAAAAAAACATTGGCGCCTATTATGCAGGCAACAAAAAGCCTATAATTATATTTGACAACGAAACAACGAAAGAGCAGGAACCCGTATATTATCCTGGATTAGGCCGTATCTCACATAAAGAAATCAACTTTATTGCAGAATCTGAATGACTTCTTTAAGCAAAGCCTATTGAATTTCTCTTGTTTGGAAAAACTCTATTTCAGGCCATTCTTTCATAATGTAATTGAGCCGCCATTTATCGGAAGCCATAAAGGTCAAGCCTCCCGTAGTATCCAGAGCTATATCCGAGGCATATCTTCTCTTAAATTCTTCCAGTTTGCTTGCATTGGAGCTAGAAAACCATCTTGCTACGCTATATTCCATGTTTTCATAGACAGCATCGACTGAATATTCCTCTTTCAGCCTTGAAACAGTAACATCAATCTGAAGTATACCTATAGCGCCTATTATATAATCATTGCCATGCAATGGACGGAAAACCTGTATAGCGCCTTCTTCTGAAAGTTGAGTCAGACCTTTGTCCAGCTGCTTGGCTCTAAGCGGGTTTTTAAGAATTATTCGTTTGAAAATTTCAGGCGCAAAGCTGGGAATTCCCACAAATTTAAGAGGTTCTTTAACTGTAAAAGTATCGCCTATTTGTATAGTGCCGTGATTATGGATTCCTATAATATCGCCAGCATAAGCTTCTTCAACATTTTGACGGTCTTGTGCTATAAAAATGGTAGCATTTGAAATAGTCATTTCTTTTCCGGTTCTTTGCTGCATCAGCTTCATACCTCTGGCGAACTTTCCCGAGCATATCCTGACAAAAGCTATTCTGTCTCTGTGAGCCAAATCCATATTGGCCTGAATCTTGAAGGCAAATCCCGTAAAGTCTTTTTCATAAGGTGAAACCATTCTGGTCTCAGCTTCGACCTCTCTCGGAGGAGGCGCAAGCTCCACAAAAGCATCCAAAAGTTCGCGCACCCCGAAGTTGTTCAATGCGCTGCCGAAAAACACAGGTGTTTGACTGCCCTTCAGGTAGTGTTCCAGCTCAAAGGGATCTGAAGCTCCCAGAATCAGCTCAAGATCATCTCTCAGAGAGTCAGTATCATCTTTACCCAAGAGTTTGTCTAAATTGGGATCATTCAAATCTTTGATTTGCACAAGATCTGTAGGTTTTCTGGCGCTGCCTGCCCTATAAAGCAGCAGCTCATTGCGATAAATATTATAAACGCCCTTAAATCCCTTGCCGGAACCTATAGGCCAAGAAAGCGGAGTACACTCGATCTGAAGTTTATCTTCTATTTCGTGCATCAAATCAAGCGGTTCTTTTCCCGCTCTGTCCATTTTGTTAATAAAAGTCATTATGGGCGTATTTCTGATACGGCAAACACCCATCAGCTTTTCTGTCTGAGTTTCAACACCTGCCACACTGTCAACAACCATAAGAGCGCTGTCAACAGCAGTCAGAACCCTGTAAGTGTCTTCAGAAAAGTCTTTGTGTCCAGGAGTATCCAGCAAGTTTATCTCATAATCTCTGTAATGAAACTTCATAACAGAAGTCGTTACTGAAATTCCGCGCTGCTGCTCTATCTTCATCCAGTCACTAGTAGCGTATCTGTCTGTTTTTCGCGACTTGATAGCTCCTGCCATCTGTATAGCTCCGCCGAAAAGCAAAAGCTTTTCCGTCAGAGTAGTTTTGCCTGCGTCAGGGTGGCTGATAATGCCGAAACAGCGTCTTGAGTTTATTTCTTTTTCGTAATATTTCTTTTGCATTGTCATTGAAGTCTCGTTCATCTGCTGGATTTTTTACAGGCTGAATTATAGGAGGCAAGCCCCTAAAAAGCAAACAAAAAATAATGTAAAGCATAATGCTGTGCAACATTTAAAAGTTGCGTATTTAATCTCAGCCAAGGCAATAATGTCTTCATGGCTGCCGATATTGCAACTATCCACTAATCCCTTGCCACTGTTTTTAGGTGTCTGTCCTTGAACAGAGGCTATGGCAAAAATTGTGATTATACGGCAGCAGAAAATATTAACTTGCTCCGCTATGGCGAAAGCGCTAAGATGCCGCCATGGTCACTTACTATCTAATACCTTTCTATATTTCTTTAGCCACTGGCATGGCTTATATATCTGTTTGGCTTCTAACCAAGCTTTCAGATGCTCTGAACTTTTTTTGGAACTTTCTGGATAACGTAGAGCCCCCTGCAAAGCATATATTAACAGCATTTGAGCTTGTTTATTTCGGCGTGCTTCTCTATTGGCTTATAAATACCGTCTTGTCAGGTAAAGGCTGAAAAACAGCGGGAAGCATGAAGCGGATTGCGTACAGTGATTTTGTTTTGCCCACACACCACCATCCCCCCTTTCCTTCAAGGTCTGCTGATCAAAATATAGTTACTAAGGAGTGCCAGTGTCTCTTTCAGCTTTGAACCTGAGCCTGCTTGCAGCTTTCATTTTCTGCCAAATCGGTATATGGGCGGGCTTTAAACTTTCAAACAAGTATTTTTCAAAATCAAGCGGCTTCAAAACCCCATATATAGCTGCTCTGCCTATTCTAACCGCGATCTTTGGCTCAGCAGTAGGATTTGTCTCTTCAAACGAAGCTGTTTTTCCCATAAAACAGTTTACAGGCTTTGCATTTATAGGTTTTTTACTGGCTTTGCTAGGCCTGATAAAAGACATACACAGAGCCCCATTTACCAGAGCTATTCCATATCTTTTCCTAATGCTTCTTTCTGGTTTTTTAGCCTCAGGTTTCTCTGCTGAATCCGCTTTTCTATTGTTTTTCATTTTCTGGACACTCCTCAACATTGCAGCTCTCAAAGCATCGTCGCTAGTCTACGAGCTTCCTTTTATACTATTGAGTGTCACAGCTTTCTCTCAAACTTTTTATGTTTTTTCTTCCCAGCAAGCTCCTTTAGCAATAATCTCAAGTTCCGCTGTTTTTGCTGCTTCATTTTCATTTCTCTTTCTTTCTTTTGCAGGCAAACGTTTTTACATAGGCGACAGCGGCCTTTATCTTTTAGCTTTTGCCATAGGCATAACATCCTTTTCCCAGCAAGATATTAAAATCATGGCATTTGGCCTGCTTCTCCCTGCAGCAGCATTTTTACTGCCCGTAATTTTGGCAGCTTCCGCCCTGGTTTTCTCTTATCTGGGCAACAAGCTGTATGACACAGAAAATCGCGACAAAAGACGTTGGGACTGGATATTGCAACGTGAACAAGTCATAAGCTTTATAGCCATTATCTGCCTTGCACTTGCATTTTTACCTCTTTTGATAATTTCCAAAGCCAGCTACTGGGGCTATGTAGCATGGACTGTCATGTTTCTTTTGTCCTTATACGAGTTCATAACAACCTTTATGGTTCCGGCAAAAGAACCTGAAAAAAATGAAAATGGAAAAATAGAAGTGCTAGGGGCAAAAATAAATACCCTTACCAACAAAGAAGTCTTGGAAGCTTTCCAAAACTACCTTGATGACAAAAATGAAAAGAAGCTAATGCATGTTATTACCGCGGACTCCTCCGCAGTGATCAGAGCCAATGAAGAACCAAACTTCAAGACACTCATGGAAAAAGCGGAAATGATAGTTCCAGACGGAGCCGGCATTATTTGGGCTTCTGATTTTCTAGGAACGCCTCTGCCTGAACGAGTACCAGGAGTAGCTTTAGTTTCAGATATTTGCGAAATTGCCGCCAAGAAGAACTACAGTATCTTCTTCATGGGCTCACAACCAGGCGTAGCTCAAGAAGCGGCAGATA
The DNA here is from genome assembly GCA_012520995.1 of Candidatus Rifleibacteriota bacterium. Lineage (GTDB taxonomy): Bacteria > Muiribacteriota > Ozemobacteria > Ozemobacterales > Ozemobacteraceae > JAAYNI01. Next base: position 54,237 of record JAAYNI010000013.1, on the reverse strand, counting down.
AACTTGCCAAGAAATACGGCATGAAAATAGCCGGCGTTGAGCATGGATACTTCAAACCGGACAGTTCAGAAGAAGACAGAATTCTGGAAAAAATAGGAGAAAGCAAAGCAGACTTTGCTTTGATAGCATTGGGAGTACCCAGACAAGAAGTTTTCATAAACAAATTGAGAGGCTATGCAAAAAACACTATAGCAATAGGTGTAGGCGGAAGCTTTGATGTCATTTCCGGCAAAATACAAAGAGCTCCAGTCATAATGCAAAGATTTGGTCTAGAATGGCTTTTCAGGCTAATTCTTGAGCCTTCGCGATTCAGACGCATGACTAAAATCCCTGTTTTCGTTCTCAAAGTCTTTCAAGAAAAAATCAAATAACATCTATTAACCTTATTTCTGCTTCTTGAAAAGTCCTCTATTATTGACATTTAACCTTAAGAATAAGTACAATGTGACAAACTCAAGACTTGGAGCAGAGATCTAATGGGAATCAAACGCATAGTTGCTTATACAATTTTTTTATCGAGCCTGATTCTGCATATAGCTTTTATCGCACTCGTATTTACTGAAACTCAGCCTTACGCAAACATATTTGCAGATATATTTTCCAGCTTGAAAGACATACTCGGATACTCAACATACCGACTTTCCACAGCTTTGTTTTTCATAATCGATCTTATGACTTTGTATCTGGCCTTCTGGGTTATTACTGACAGCGATGAGCATGCAAAACTTGCGGAAAAAAACAAAGACAGCCAAAGCGAACTTGAGACACTGAAAAACAAAGAAGCAGAAACAGCTCAGCTTTTACTTAAAGAAAAGGAACTGACCGCAGAAAAAGAGCAGAAACTCTCGGAAGCCGAAGACCTATTATCGCAAACAAAAGCTCAACTGGAAGAAAAAGACAGCGAACTCGAAGAAAGCAAATCAGCAAGCGAGCGTCTCCAGTCTGAAACATCCGAACTGAAAGACAAAGTTCAGAACCTTGAAGCTCAAGCAGAAACAGCTGAACAAAAGACTGCCGAGGCAGAAAAAGCAGCCAAAGCCGCAAAAAAAGAAACAGATTCCTTAAAAAGCAAGCTCAAAAAATCTGAAGAAGAAACCGCAGAAAAAGAAGAAAAACTCAAAGATCTGCTGAAACAGCTGGAAGAAGCCAAAGGCGAAATCGCCAGCATGAACGCAAATCAAAAAGGCGGAACAGAAGCAGTCCCGCCCGCCGCCTATCAGATCCTCTATCTTTTGCAAAAAGAAGGCAGACTTATCGACCTGCTCAAAGAAGACGTAAGCGACTTGGACGATGAAACACTTGGAGGAGCTGTCAGAACTATACAAGAAGACAGCCGAAAACTATTTGAAGACAGGCTTATACTTGAACCGCTTCTGGATGAAGAAGAAGGCACCACTGTCACTATAGAAAAAGCGGATCCCGAGCTCTTCAAACTTTCAGGCAAAGTTCCTGCAGAAGGTCCTTATACCGGCGAACTCATACACAAAGGCTGGCGTCTTGTTAAATGCAAACTCCCTGAAATGGCAGACGGCTGGAAGAGCAACGTTGTAGCCCAAGCAGAAATAGAAATCGAATAAAAAGGAAAGAGACATGGCAAAACCAGCTTATTTTGTAGGAATAGACTTAGGCACAACAAATACTGTTCTGAGCTACGCAAAGATCGGCAAACAACAAAAAGAAGACGAAAAATTCGGTTTGGAGACTTTTCCAGTATTGCAAGAGCTCGATAAGGGTACAACCGAAAAGTTGAAAAATCTGCCTTCTTTCATATTGGAAAGAGTCAAAGAACCTTCTGTTCTCCCTTGGGAAGACAACAGCGATTTTATAATAGGCGAATATGCCAGAGAACGTTACTCAGATGTTCCTGAACGCATTATATCTTCCGCGAAATCTTGGCTTTGCAACACAAAAGTTGACCGAAAAGCCAAAATTTTGCCTTGGGGAGCTTCTGAAGAACTGAAAAAAATCTCTCCCCTAGAAGCAATGGCAATGTTCCTGACACATCTCAAAAATGCTTGGCTTCAGGAGTTTCCAAAAAACCCTCTGGAAGACCAACTTGTTACAGTGACAATTCCTGCCTCTTTCGACGCAGCAGCCAGAAACATGATAACTGAAGCGGCCGAAATGTCAGGACTCAAATCAATAACATTGCTTGAAGAGCCTCAAGCCGCTTTCTATTCTTGGATCGCCCAATCCGGAAGCCCTTGGCGCAAACAGACCAAAAAAGGCGACATAGTATTAGTCGTAGACGTTGGCGGCGGCACTACTGACTTCAGCCTTATAGAGATAGGCGAAAAAAACGGCGAACTGACTTTGGAGAGAGTCGCAGTCGGCAACCATATACTGCTAGGCGGCGACAACATGGATCTTACGCTGGCATATTTGGCCAAAGGAAAACTGGAAGCCAAAAACAAAAAGGTTTCTCAGTGGCAAACCATACAATTGGGACATCAAGCAAGAAAAGCCAAAGAGCAACTTCTTTCGGATGAAAGTAAAAAAACTGCTTCTGTGGTTGTCTCAGGCAGAGGAAGCAGTGTAATAAGATCAGCCTTGAAAACTGACATATCCCGCGAAGAAATATCCGAACTTCTTCTGGAAGGCTTTTTCCCTGAATGCGGCTACGATGATGAACCAAACGATGAGATGGAAATAGGCATGAGAGAACTCAATCTCATGTATGCTTCTGATCCCGCAATAACACGTCATTTAGCAAAGTTCTTGCACAGCCAGAACAGCGGCTCGAAAAAATACGGTTACCCGAATGCAGTCTTGCTCAACGGCGGAGTATTTTCATCTGACATATTCAAAAACAGGCTAATGGAAATTCTCAACGGATGGCTGAAAGAAGCAGGAAAAGAAGAAGCGCGTCTCCTTGAAGGCGATGATCTTTCCTATGCTGTAAGCGCAGGGGCAACTTACTTCGGAGCCGTAAAAGAAGGAGAAGGTTTGAGAATCAGAGGCGGAGTTTCACAGTCTTACTATCTGGGCATTGAATCCGCTCTTCCCGCTGTTCCTGGACACCGACCTTCACTTAAGGCTTTCTGTGTCGCAAAACAGGGAACAGAAGAAGGTACAGAACTGGAAGTTCCAAACAAGCGTTTCGGCTTGGTAGTAGGCAAGCAAGCCGAATTCAAGTTTTTCAAATCAAACCAGAGAAGAGAAGATAACTTCGGCGATCTCATTGAAGACATAGATGAAACCTTTGAAACAACCAGCTCCATGATCGTTGAACTTCCCGCATATGAAGGCATGGAGCCAGGCGACGTGATTGACGTTAAACTCCAGATACTTATTACCGAAATAGGCACCTTGGAAGTCTACTGCACAACACCTGACGATCAACATAAATGGAAGCTTGAATTCTCCGTTAGAGAAGCAGCCTAGTTAATTTGCTGACAAATCAGCAAATGAACAGTGGCGAATGCTGTTACTTAGAGCGACTATAAGTTTCAGCAATTGAATCTAAACAATTTCACTCTTCACTGACCGCTTCCGCTGTTTTAGTTGTTATGGAGCATAAAAACAAATGAGCCAATATAGATATTTAATCGGAATAGATCTCGGCACTACCACCTCTTCGTTAGCCTATGTTGACCTGGAGGACAAAAACCTGAAAATTCGCAGGCTTCAAATTAAACAGCCTGTCGCTCACAACATGGAAGAGTCACTTCCTGTTTTACCGTCAGCTCTCTATATAAATGAAAATGAAGATAACAACTTCGAGCTTCTATTCGGCGAATATGCGTTAGAACTTGGCTCCGCTAATTCCGACTATTTTATTCACAGCTCCAAATCATGGCTCTGTCATCCGACAATCGACAGAACACAAAAAATTCTGCCTTGGCAGTCTCCATCCACTTTTAAACTTTCTCCTCAGGAAGCTGCTGCCAAAATACTAAAATATTTGCGCGATCTCTGGAATGAAACCTTTGCCGCTGACGACAAATCATCACTTTTGGAGAATCAAAAAGTCATAGTCACTGTTCCGGCTTCATTCGACCCCGCTGCTGCGAATATGACTTTGCAAGCTGCCAAAGAAGCAGGTCTGACAAACTGTTCTCTTCTGGAAGAACCTCAAGCTGCTTTCTATGACTACATACAAAGGAACCCGGGACTGATAGCTGAGGAGCTTAAAGGAATTGAAAATGTTCTTGTAGTCGATATTGGCGGCGGAACAACTGACTTCAGCCTTATAAAAGTGACATTTGACACAGCCACAAAAATGCCAAATTTTGAAAGAATAGCGGTAGGTCCTCACCTGCTGATTGGCGGCGACAATATAGATCTAACCATTCTGATGCTTGCCGAACAAGCCTTCAGACACAAAGGCAAAAAGCTTAAAGCAAAACAATGGCTTAGCCTGCTTTCAACAGCAAAGGCTGAAAAAGAAAAGATTCTTTCCGAAAATCCTCCAAAAGAAGCCGTTTTCTCAATAGCAGGTTCCGGTTCCAAGGTTCTCTCAGGAACCGTCAGAGTCGAGCTAAAAACAGAAGAAATAAAAGAAACCCTTCTTGAAGGCTTTCTTCCCCTTGCCGATATCACCGAAAAGCCGCAAAAGTCATCTTCTTTCGGCATTTCCGAAGCAGGTCTTCCTTACACAAAGGATGTAGCCATAAGCCGACACTTGGCGGAATTTCTGAATAACAACAACACAATGCCGGATGCCGTTCTATTCAATGGCGGCACCATGAAAGCAGAATGTCTGAAAGAACGTATTCTCGAAATTCTTGCACTCTGGAATGACGGAAAAGCTCCAAAAATTCTTGCCAATCCGCATCCAGTATTGGCTGTATCGGCAGGCGCGGCTTATTATGCGGCAGCATCTCTGGGCCTTGGGCAGAAAATTCTGAGCGCCACGCCGGTATCAATCTACTTGGGAATAGGCACAGCAAAATCCGCAACCAGCAAGCTGTATCTTCCCGAAAAGCTGATGTGCCTTATGCCAAGAGGAACAGAGACAGAGAAGGAATATTCTTTGGAAAACGGAGTTTTGGGAATCAACCTCTCCCAAGATTCGGCTGTTTACCTTTATTACACGCCTAATCCGCCCAAAACGGAAAAAAGAGGCCGAGTCATAAGGTTTAACTCAAAACGATATTTACCCTTGCCGCCTCTCAAATTAAAAGCTTCAACCGCAAACGCCGACAAAGAAGTAACGCTATCAGTCAAACTATCCGAAACGGGATACTTCCAGATTTTCTGCTCGGAAATTAACGGGCCCTTTAAGAAAGAGCTCCACTTCGATCTGACTGACAAAGAGCAAGAAGTTCATGCTCCTGACACTGAAAAAGCTGTACCCTTAAACAAAAAGCAACTTACCGATATCGCCAAACTTCCCAAGGATGCAGCTAAAGGAAAACTGGAATTCAATGCTATATTCAAAGAGCTTGAAACCATAACCGAACTTAAGCGTAACGACTGGGATATAACTACTCTAAGAAGCATCTTTGATCTTCTGAAAGAAAACTTCTCATGCTTTGAAACCTCTGAAAACGCCATGACAAACTTTTTCAGAATAGCGGGCTTCACATTGAGACCAGGTTATGGGTCAGCAAACGACCAAGAAAGAATGGATTTTGTCCTGAAACTGGCTTTAAAAGAATACGACTCTAAAAATCCTGAATTTTGGTCAGAACTCTGGGAAATGCTCAAAAGAATAGCTCCAGGATTATCTTTTGAAAAGCAGTCTGAAATAAAAGACTTCATAGAACCTATGCTTTTTCCTCAGAAGAGAGGCAAAAAAGGCCGTGAAATCAGCCAACACGAGAAAAATCGTCTCTGGAGACTGCTTGGCAACCTTGAACGTCTTGCCCCTGCAGAAAAAGAACGTCTTGGAGATATGATAGTGGCGAACCCGATGAGCTATGCCACAGACAAGACCGCACTGGCCGCCCTTTCACGTATAGGAGCCAGAGAACTGGCGTATGCCTCAATGTCTGTCGCAGTTTCTCAAAACAAGGCCTCCGAATGGACCAATGCGCTCTTAAAAAAAGCTATTCCCGGCAGTTCCTGGCTGGATACAGCATTACGCGAACTTGGCAGAAAAACTGGCGACAGGCTGGTTCAGCTTGAAGAAACTCAAAGAAAGCTCATCATAGAAGTTTTTCGCAAAAAGAATCTGAAAAACTCTTTCATAAAGCCTTTACAAAAAGCTGGACAAAGAGGCGGAGCAGAGCTTGCGGAATTCACCGGAGAAGTCTTGCCGACCGGGTTTACTTGGATCAAAGAAGAATAATCTCTCCAGCAGCTAAAAGCTCATTTTCAGAATAAACCGCCAATCTCTGCCCCGGAGTAACGGCTGCCAAGGGTTTTTCCAGCATAACCTTAGCTCTGCCGTCTGAAAGCCTAGAAACTATGGCCCTTTGCGGTTTTTGCCTGTAGCGAGTTTGAACAAAGCATGCTTTTTCTCCGCTTTCAGCAAAATTCAACCAATTCATTTCTGCAGCGTAAAATTCAGAGCAATTAAGATCTTCCGGATTATCGGTTATCACCACTTTGTCATTTTCTGCATCTATTTCTAGAACATAGCCAGGCTTGCCTAATGCTACACCTAAGCCTTTACGTTGTCCCAAGGTATATTTTTGTATACCTGGATGACGGCCTAAAACTTTGCCGTCTTTAGCTGTAATAAATCCTGGCTTCAGAGGTTTTTCAAAATATCTTGCCAAAGTTAGAGGAAAAGTTTCTCCGGAATAGGTAAAGCAAGCATCCTGCGAATCCTTCTGTTTTGCGTTTGGCAAACCCAAGCAATCAGCCGCGGCTCTAACTTCAGATTTTTCGATATTTCCAAGAGGCATCTCTGTAAAAAGAAGCTGCTCTCTGCTCAAAGCAGACAAAAAATAAGTCTGATCTTTTTGCAAGTTGCTTCCCCTCAAAAGCCGCGGACAGCCTTCCAAGCTTTTGTCTATAACAGCATAATGACCAGTAACGTACACTGAGGCTCCATGCTCTCTCATAAAGTTTTGGACAGCTTTGCCGAACTTTATATGCTTATTGCAAAGTATGCAAGGATTGGGCGTTTTTCCGCTGCTGTATGCTTCTTCGGAAGGCTTGAGAACATATTTTTCAAAGTCGTTGCCCAAGCTTAAAAAATGATGCTCAATTCCCAGAATTGAAGCTATCTTAGAAAACTTCTCGCTATCAGAAGCTGAACAACAAGATTTTGCGCTTATATCCTCAGCTGAAAAGTCTGTCATTTGAAGTGTCAGACCTATTACTCTGTAGCCTTTTTTTACATACATTGCCGCAGCCACAGTAGAGTCCACACCGCCGCTCATAGCAACAACCGCAACTGGCGAAGTTTTCATATTTTTATCCATTTGCGTATTTTATCACATGCTTTTCAAGATGTCTGTACAATCTTCTTTATTTGTGCTAAGGTGCGACTATCTCTAGAGACACGGAGGTTAGCTATGGCAACGGCTAATGAGAAAATAGATCAAACTGAGAATCCTGAAAATAAAAAAGCTCCAAAAAAGCTGAGCTTTTATTTAAAAATCTTTTTGGCAATTATTTTAATAATAGCAGCTATAGCAAGCATTGCTGTTTACAAGATCCAAAAAGAACTCAATTCAGGTTCCGGTAAAATCACTGACATGATTAAAGCTAGCGTAAAAGAAGCCGCAGGCTTAGATCTGGCATTCGATGGCATAAAAGTAAAATTTCCGACTATATCTGTTATAAACTGCAAATTAGCAACAGAAACAATTGACTATAAATTACAGGCCGCAATTTCACAAATAGACTTGAACCTGCAATGGATGAAACTCTTTAAGAAGGAATTAGCTGTTAAAAGCTTATATATAGGCAACAGCTCGCTTGAAGGTGAAATAGCAGAAGCAAAGGGACTCGCTCTTTTAGTAAAAGGAGAGGAAAGCAAGCCTAAGACGGATAAATCCGAATTTAAAGCCGACATTGACAAAGTAAAGCTTGAAAAGCTTGCACTTAACATTAAAGACCGTAAGTCCGGCAAAGTTTGGAAAGGCGAGCTTAAAGTTCTTCTTGATACACCTCTATTTTCTCAGGATTTGACATATGATCTTGAAGGGGAAATTTCTGAATTAGCTTCCATAAAAGCTGCTGGAAAAATAGCCGAACGAGATAAAAAAATCGACGGACAAGTCTCTCTTCAAATCAAGGATACAAAGTTCTTATCTGAATTTTTAGAAAAAGATAAAAGAGACTATTTAAAGCTTGTGCCTTATTTAAACGGCAAGACAGCTTTTGCATATGACGCAAAGCAAAAAAGTCTGTCACTCGACAAAACAAGCTTAGAAACCGCAAACAACCTGAAATTAGCCTTAAAAACAGACGTTTCTTCTCTTGAGCCTTTGGCGATGAAACTGCAAGTAGAATCGTCACCCTTGCAAACAAAAGATCTGAACATTTTCCTTAAAGCTCTTATAGAAGAGCAACTGCCAGTTTCTTTTATTAATGGCGCAATCACTCTGAAAGCCCTTATTATAAAAGAAAAAGACAAAGACTTGGCTTTCAGCGGCGAAGCTCTGCCTGACAAACTGGAAGTTTCCGTTAAAGAGTTTCCTTTGGATATCCTTTTGAACAAAGCTGTTGTCAAGTTTGACGATCAAGAAGCGCAAGTCTCCGGTTTGGATTTGGCCATTGCAAACTCCAAAGTTAATTCAGAAGAGCTTACTTATGTTTACTCTACATCAGACTTCAAAGGAAAACTTCAAATCGCTCTTGATTTCGACAAATCTTGGGCAAAACTTGCAAATCTGGCTGGAAAAGACGCAAAAGATCTCCTCATAAAAGGCTCCCTGAGCAGCGACTTGCAAGTTTCAGGCAAAGGCTCGAAAGCAGCTGAAACCGTAAAAGTCAGCGGCAATATCAGCTCTAAAGGTTTGAAAGTTTCTCACTCCAAAATAAATGCGCAAGCAGAATTCCCAGCTATAAGCGTCAAACTTGACGGAATTGGAAAAAACAAAGGCAAACTCATAATATCTGCCCTTGAAGCAAAAACTTCCGGAACGTCTCTCAGCGCATCAGGAGATCTCACTCTCGCAAAAGACATAAGCCTAAACACTCAAATTTCCGGAAAAGCAGTTCTGGAAGAATTGTTACCTGTTGTTTACCCGATTTTGAAACTTGATCCCAAGAATCACAAGATTGCAGGTGAAGCCAAAGTGCAAGCCAAAGTCACGGGAACAGTTGCCCAGCCCTTGCCTCAAGGAACTTTCACAATTAACAAGGTTTCAGTTCTTTTGCCTGAATACGGACTAGATTTCAAAAATGTAAGCGGAACACTTGAACTGGACAAAGAAAAGGCTTTACTTAAAGAACTAAAAGGCGAGACAGCCAAGACCGCAATCTCTCTTGACGGCTCCTTAAGCAACTTCAAAAAATTCAATGCTGACATGAAACTAGGCATCAAAGGAGCAGATTTGAGTGATATCAAGCAAATTATAAGCAAGAATGCCAATTTTCCTGCTGAAGTCGATCTTGGCGGCAAAGCTGACCTCTCAATGACATTAAAAGGAGAATTCGACAAGTTGGCTGTAGCGGGAGAAGCTGAGCTGATGGACATATTCTTCTTCCATCCCTTGACTTTCAGAAAATTTGATAAAATAAACGGCAAAATCGCTTTTAACAACAAAGGACTTTCAACAGAAGAAGTCAGAGCAAACTGGGGAACCAGCGTGCTTAAAGCCAAAGGTAAAATCGAAAGCTGGAGCGAACTCAAAACCTACTTCGACTTTAAAGCCGAGCCTCTGGATCTTACTGACGCGGCAGGCTTTTTCCTTTCTGACACCGGCTTGAAAGTTACTGGAACAGGCGGAGGCGGACAAGGCAAGCTTTTCGGACCTTTGACAAAAGTAAGACTTGAAGCCAAAGCGACTGTACCGGAAGGTTCTATTAATGCGGCAACTCTTGAAAAACTCCCGCCTATCAAGTTTCCATACCAAAACATGAAGACAGACATCATATATCAAGATGGCATATTAGAAATATCTTCTGGCACCTTTGATATATTTGAAGGTCAAGTAGCCGTTGCCGGCAAAGTCTTTTTGGCAAGCGAACCTATAAGCTACGACTTCAAGACCTCGCTAAATAAAATAAAATCTGAACGTTTTATCGGGACCAATTTTGGAGAAGAACGAAAAAATATGGTTACCGGAGAAACCCAAGGATTCTTTAATATAAGAGGCAACTCTGCAGGACTTTCCAGTCTGGACGGAGAAGGGGAACTGAGAATTTCTACAGGAACCTATCATATGCCAAACATCTTCAAAACAATCGCTGCTAAGCTCAATACTCCTGAAATTGCCTCAGGCACTATAGAAAACCTGAAGGGAGCCCTTATGCTTAAACAAGGCAGAATCTATTCTGAAAATGCCAAATTTGCTACAACTGAAGGCAATTTAGGATACAAGGGCTTTTTAGGGTTAGACGGAGGACTTGACGGTGAACTCTCAATAGAACTTTCCCCTGAAATCTGTGCCAGCAACGAAGTTCTGAAGAAGATTTCTCCTTCAGGCGGAAATTTAAAACTCCAAGCAGGACTTAAAGGAGCTCTTATGTCCCCATCTGTCAGTTTTGACATAGAAAATCTTGTCAAAGAAAAAGCCAAAGACAGTTTGAAAGGCGCAGCCAAAAAAATGCTGAGAAACTTTCTGAAAAAAGATTAAAAATTGTATTTAAGCGCCGAAAATTTAGCATTTTTAAAAATTTGCCAAATTTTCGGCATTTTTAATTTAGAAACTACAATCTCTATATTACCTTCTAATAGGTAATTTCATGTAAAAAAAAGTTTTTAGTTTAACTGGTACATATATTGCTTATTCTGAGACATGATAATTGTAAATAATACAAACGGAGGAAGAAACATGGCAAAAAGATTTTCTAAATTAGTAGCCATCTTCACAGTTTTCTGCATGTTGCTCCCCAGCACAGCATCTTATGCTGGTCCAGGAGGCAAGAAGAAAAAGAAAAAAGTCGGCTTTTTCACCAAAATCAGTCAAGCTCTCAAAAAAGCCGCCAATAAAGTAACCACTTCAGTCAAAAAAGCTGTCAAAAAGACTGGCAATGCTATCAAAACGGCTGCCAAAAAGACTGGCATGGCAATAAAATCTGGCGGAGCCAAGATTGTTAACGCTGGCATGGACAGCTGGACAGCATTCAAAAAAGCTCTCACAGGCAAACAGAAGAAAACATGGGTTGTTGGTCACTACGATAAAAACGGCAAATGGACAAAAGGACACTGGAAAAAGTTGCCTGCTAAAAAGGGCGGAAACAATCCAGGTCAGTCTGCTGGCGGCGGTGACTTCTCACAGTCAGGCGAATTTGCAGGCGGAGACTACACTCCTTACGATCCTATTGCAGAACCCGCTCCTCCGATGGATGATCCTGGAATGCCCGGCGACGGCATAGGCATGCCCGATGGCAGCTTCTCAGGCGATGAAGCTCCCGCAGATCCTGGTGCAGATCCTGTGCTTCCCGATCTTCCCCCAGTAGACGAAGCAGACCAAGGCGGTCAAGCAGATCAGGCTGGTCAGGCAGATCAAGCTGGCCAAGCAGATCAAGCAGGACAAGCTAGTCAGGTTGCTATGACTGAAGAATTTGCTTACATCGACTACTCTGCAAACTCTCAGACTATAGGTCAGCTCATGTCAGAACTCATCCGCGAATCACAAGATATCACTGAGTTCAAACGCGGAGCCGATCCTAACGCAGTATATTCAGAAGAAATTCAGGAAAATATCAACTCGCTCTATAAGAGCAGAGAAGAAAATGCTCAGACTCTTATCAGGGTTATAGTATGGGATCTTGAAGGCAATGACGGCGGAACAGGCAAATACTACAACTACTTCGTAGGCAGAATGGACGGAATGTCAGAAGACCAGAGACTGCTTATAGGTGACGTAGTAGAAAGAATCAAAGACGGCATCAGACACGATGCAGGTCACGCTTCTGACGAAGCTGAAAAAGCTCAGTATGGTCAGAGACTTGGCGAAATGGAAAGATACTAATCTGAATCGCTAACTGATTAAAAAGCCGCTTCCTATCGGAAGCGGTTTTTTTTATCCCTTAATTCTCTTGATAAAAAACAACTTAAGCCTTACTCTCTTAATAAATATAGCTGTGGAGAATATACGCATGACTTTTTTGACCATCTTATTATTAGCCCTATTCACTTCATTTACACTATCCGCTGATGCAAAACACATCTCCAGAGACTTTATGAGCATTCACGACACAATAAAGTCTCCTGAAATACATGAAAGAGCAAAGTTTACTATTTACGCCGGAACCATAGATGTTGAAGTGCCGCCCCATTCCGTAATGATGTTGAAAGTAGGCACAGATGACTATCCTATGGGCTACAACAGATACGACAGAATCTACTAGCGCTTTGGAGAAAATGACTGTGAAAAAACTCATAAATATTCATGACAAAGCAAGGGAAGAAGAATTCAGCAAAAGAGCAGAAGACTGGAGAAACGGACCTGTTGTTTATCAAGTTTTGCTAGACAGATTCGCTCCTTCCAGAAATTTAGAAAGCAAAAAACACCTTTACAAAGAACCGCAAAAACTCAGAACATGGGATGAAACTCCAAAAAGAGGAGAATATTTAAAAGAGGCCGGAGTATGGTCTCATGAAGTAGATTTTTGGGGCGGAGACATCGACTCGTTAAGCGAAAAACTTGACTATCTTAAAGCACTTAAAATAGACGCTCTCTATCTAAATCCGATTTTCCTCTCTCTTACAAATCACAAGTATGACGCTTGGGATTACAGCCAAGTAGACCCTGTTTACGGAACTCGCGAAGACTTAGGCAAGCTTTCCGAAAATCTTCACAGACAAGGAATAAGGCTCATATTAGATGGCGTATTTAACCACATGGGAAAACAAAGCCCTTTTTTCCAAGAAGCTATTGCTGATGAAAAAAGTCCATGGCGCAAGTTCTTTACCTTCAGCAACAAATCGCCTCGAGGCTACATCAGCTGGCTTGACGTAGAAAATCTGCCTGAGCTGAACTTAGAAAATCCAGCTGTTCGAGACTATCTATACGCAAAGCCTGACTCCATTGTCCAATCTTATTTACGAAAAGAAAAAATCGACGGATGGCGTCTTGACGTTGCCTATGACTTAGGCTTTAAATATCTTGAAGACCTCACCGAATTCGCTCATGAAGCTAATCCTGAATCAGTGATTATAGGCGAAATATGGAGCTACCCTGAGGAATGGCACCCGGCAGTCGACGGTGTTATGAACATGCACGGCCGAAGGACTATATTATCTATGCTTGAAGGCAAAATATCAGCTCCCATATGCGGAAAAATGTGGGAAACCGCAATTGAAGACGCAGGAATGGATCATATCCTTAAAACATGGCTGCTGCTCGACAACCATGACACAGCACGATTGACCAACATTCTTTCCGAGCCTTGGCAACAAAAAATGGCTCGCATTCTTCAATTCACATTTCCTGGCGCTGTCTGCCTCTACTACGGAAGCGAATTGGGTATGACTGGCGGCATAGACCCTGAGCAGAGAGCCCCAATGAGATGGGATCTGGTTAACAGCGAAAATGAAATTCTTAAACTTCATAAGAAATTGCTCTCTATTAGAAAGAATGAACCAGCTCTCAGATATGGAGACTTCAGACTGCTCCATACAGAAAAACTTTTAGCATTTATGCGCAAGACTATTTCAGTCAGAGATACAATATTGGTTCTCGCCAATCCAACAGACAAAAAGGTCGAAGAAATGATACAGCTGCGTGAAAGCAAATTCCAAGATTCATCTGTACTTTTCGATCTGTTCTCAGATGCCAAATTCAATGTTCATACGGGATTCATACATGCTGAAGTCCCTCCGCAAACAATAATGGTTCTGAAAGTAGACACAGCCGACCATCCTATGGGCTACAATCGCTACAGCAGAATATACTAGATTTTTAAGCAAAGCTTAAAAATCAGGGAGTAGGGCGATTGTTACATCAAATAACCATGAATAGTCCATGTTGACTGCTTGTCATTGAATAGAGAGGTTTTAGTTGCAACACAGCACTAGTAAAGCAAATAAGCGAAAACTTTCTCATATAGGATAAAAAGTTTTTCGGAATAGCTTTCCATAAACCCTCGCTTAAAAAAAGCATAGTCTAAAATAGGGTTTACTCCTGCATCTAACGGCTTAGCTATCTCTAAGGCTTCCTTTTTTGTTCCTGTTAAAATCAACATTGCCTTGAGTATCAAGTCATTATAGGGATCTTCTGTGTTTTTCCAAATATTTCTGGCTTTCTTGTGGTTCTTTTCAAACTTCCACAGCCAACAACCTTCTAGAACAGCCAAGTTTTCAAAGGGCAAACCGCTTTTCTTGAGCAGCTTAAAATCCTCGCCAAGACCTTCATATTCTTCTATTGGCGGAAATTCCCCAGATAAAACTAGGTTACAGAAAGCAGAGAGCTTAAGCCAACGAGCTTCATAATTTTCTGGCAATTCTTTTAACACTTCTTCCGCCCAATAACGGCTTTCCGCATAATTTTGGCTTTTTAAAGACACATGGGCAAGTAAACGTTTATCCGTTACATATGTCTCCGTGGAATTGGCATCGGCAAAGGATGAAAATGTTAAAAAGGAAGCAATAGCTATCAAAATCAACTTTCTAGACCTTAAAAGTGTTTTCGGCGGAATCGTAGCTATTCCTGATGCTGCAATAATCATAAATGGAAGCATAATAATTCGGAAACGTGCGCTCACGTAGAACATTAGAACTCCCGCAGCTAAAAATGCCAATCCAAAAAGAAGAGATCCTAAAATCTTGCGCTGTCTAAGTCCGTAAACAGTTGAAAAAGACAAAGAAAGGATTAACAAGACAAAAATAAAACCAAATGAAAGCGGGTTATAACGCAACACTGGAGAGCGTTTCTTATGAAAAGAAAAAGTTTTATTGTTGTGCTGCTCAAAATTATTAAAAAGATAATAAATCTTTTTAATACATAGCTTAATAAAAACTTCAGGCTTGGCTTTGATTTCCTCTTTCAGCTTGTTTTTCCAGAAAGCGGAATATTCATCAATAGCTGAAGCCGCATCAAGGCCGGTTTTTTGTTTAAAAATGTAATCAGTCTCAGTTCTCATAGGATTCATCCCATAAGAGCTTTTCAATTTCAAGTTTGAGTTATTTGAGAAATACTTGCCATTGGCTCCTATTTTGTTGGCACAATAAAGATTTGAAGAGCCCTGCCAAGGCAAAAGCCTGAATTCACCTGAATAAGCCGCAGAGCAAAGACCTCCAAAAAGCAAAGGCATACAACACAAAAAGCAAGAAATCACGCAAAGTTTCAGCCTCTTGCCGAAAGAAGCAGGGCAAATAAACAAAATCAGAGTAAAAATAATTCCGAAAGGCAAAACGGAACTTCTTAAAAGAGCCGCAACTCCGAGCAGAAAAGCGCCGTAGAATAAATATTTCGGTTTTTGTGTTCTAAAAGCAGCTAACCACAAGGTAAAAGAAGCAACAAGAAAAAATGTCGCCGGAGCTATGTCAAAAGCGTCTATCGCAAAAAAAAGCAAAGGAGGATAAAAAAGGCACAAAAAAAGCGTCATAAAAGCGCCCTTTTTGCCCCAAAGCATAAAAGAAGCGATAGCCGCTAGCACAGCTATGCCCACATGAAAAAAAACTCCTAAATTCCTTGCCAAAACAAATAGGCTATTGCCCCTACAACCTGTTATCTTGCTCATAAAAGCAAGCATAAACGGATATTGCATAGACCTGAAAAAAGATTCGGAAGGTAAAGAGCCATCGACTATCTGCTCAGCCAAACGCACATTTTCAGCAGTATCAAGAACTGGCGCCATTCCCAAAGGCTTCATACCTGATTCAGTTGTATAAAGCAATGTATAAAAAAATCCTAAGAGGAAAAGAGCCGCAAAACCTTTTCGGCTAAGCCATTCTTTTTTCATTAAAACTCCTTGAGCAGCCTCGCGCTATTCATAGCAACGAAAACACCGCCCAAATTGTGTACTATTGCGCCAGCAACTGGCCCTAAAAAGCCTGCGCTTGCCAAAAGCATCATAAAGAAAGTAAAACCTGTAGCTATAAAAATATTCTGATTTATAATTGAACGCGTTTTGGCGGAAAGAACAAACATTTTATGCAAAGCCATCATATCAGAAGTGTTCAAAGTTATATCAGAATTCTGTATAGAAACATCAGAACCGCCTTTGCCCATAGCTACTCCGACATCGCCGGCTTTCAATGCCAAGGCGTCATTAACACCGTCACCTACGAACAAAACCTTGCTGCCGCCTTCCTTGAGCTTGTTTATATAGTTAAGCTTATCGTTGGGCAAGCATTCGGTAATTACTTCGTCAAAACCAAGTTTATTGCCGACCTCTTCGCCTATCTCCTTTTTATCGCCTGTAAGCAAAGCAAAACGCTTAACACCGCAATCCTTTATTGCAGCAATTGCATCAGCCATCTCAGGCCTTGGCTTGTCACTGAAAGAAATCTGTCCGAAAATCTTGCCTTCACCCGCTACCCATACCGAAATACCATGTGAGGGAGCTAAGCTCTCAGGAGCCTTAATACCCAAAGCTTCAGAGATCCAAGCGATTTTGCCTAAATAATATACCTTTCCGTCGATTTCGCTTTTAACACCGTTTCCAGGAACTTCTTCCAAACCGCCTGAGAGAGGAATCTCCATACTATTGGCATGCAAATAGCCGACTATGGCTGCTGAAACAGGATGCATTGAACCTACCGCCGAATTGGCCGCAGCCTTTAAAACCTCATCCGGGGAAATTGAATCATTAAAAGGATAAATTTCTTCCAGATCCAGTTTTCCGAAAGTCACGGTACCAGTTTTGTCGAAAACAACCGTATCTATTTCACTGACCTTTTCCAGAAAAGCTGTATTTTTAATCATTATGCCATTTCTGGAGGCTGTCACCAAAGCGCTTATCATAGCCGTAGGACTGGCCAATACCAAGGCGCATGGACAGCTCAAAACCAAAATTGCTACAGCTCTGCCTATAGAACCGGTGACAAAAAGAGTTATAGCAGCCGTGGCAATAACAAAAGGAAAATACATGTAAACATACTTCTCTATAAGCTTTACTATAGGAGCCTTTGATTTTTCCGCTTCTTTGAGCAAGCTTATAATGCGGTTAAAAAGGAAATCCTTGGAAAGCTTTACAGTCTTTATAAGAAGCTTTCCGCTCATGTTTGCCGTTCCCGCAAAAACCGAAACTCCTTTATAAACTTCCAAAGGCACAGATTCGCCTGTCATAGTCGCTTGGTCAACAAAAGAGTCGCCTTCAACTATAACTCCGTCTACCGGAATCACTTCGCCAGGATAGCAAACAACTACATCTCCAACTTTTATAGTTTCTATTCCGACCTTGCGCTCTTTGCCATTTTCAACAATAGCGGCTTCTCTCGCAGCTAACTTTTTGAAAGAAGCAACCGCTTTTTCTATGCCCATTATGCTTTTTTCTTCTAAAACATGACCGAATACCAATATCACAGGTATAAAAGTGGCAGCGGCAAACTCGCCCTGCGACATAGAAGCCAAAATAGCCAAGCTTACAAGCTGCTCTGTCATAAACTTGGGTTCTTTGGAGAAAAGACCCTTAAGACCCTCTACAAGAACCGGGAAAGCAACTATAAGAGAAGCCAAAGCCATTAAAAGCTCACCGCTCTGAGCCTGTTCGGGAGACAATCTTTTATAAATATAGCCGGCTGTAAGCAATACCAAAGCTAAAACTGAATTCACCAGCCGCATCTTAAGAAGCCCGCCTAAGGGAGCGTCAGAAGAAATTTCATTAAACCTCTTATCATCAGGATCTGTGTTTAAAAAAGAGGAACAGGCACATCCTGTGCCGTGAGAACATCCGCTCTTTTCCACATCATTTTCAAAAACTTTCAAAGAGGAATGAGGAGAACCTGAATTTTGAGAAGATCCGTTATGTTTTTCTTTTGCTTCAGAACTCATAAAAAAACAACTGCTTTCCGTTAGTATTCATCTAAGGGATTACCATAACCGTATTGCTCGTCACTCTCTGAATAGAGAGTTGTATAAATGCTATTTCCGGAGACTCCCCCCAAATTGCCGTTCAACAAAAGTGTCATGCCTGATTTAAAGTCTTTTTCGGAAGGTGCCAAAACAAGCCCGCCCATATTTTTGAACATCTTAGAAAAGGTATCACTTCTCATTTGCATTTTGATTTCATCAGGATCCGACTTGTAAACTTCCAACAATTTTTTAAAACTTTCAGTATCTGCCACCGCTTTAGCTATAACCTGCTCAGAATAACTTTTGGCTTCGTTAATAGTTTCCTCAGCTTTGCTGACAGCTGCCGGCAAAGTGCTGCTTCTCATGCTTTGAGCTCTGCTTACAAAATGCTCGCTATCTATAAAAGCCGTCTGAACGTCCTCGAAGTCTGATGCCAGCCTTGAAGGAGGCAAAACTTCGCTGATTTCAATAGAAATCAAATTAATTCCTGCGTTCAGCTTTGCAAGTTTAGCTTCTGCCCGAGCTTTCACCTCTGCAGCCATAGCTTCCTTTGCTTCCGTCAGGACATCATCAATCAAATATCCGGCGGAAACCTTTACAAATTCAGAAACAACTATATCATTAACAGCCGCAAAAAGGTTTTGCCCATTGCCTTCAAAAGATAGTAAAGCAGCCAAGGAGTCGAGTATCTGGAATTTTACATCCATGCTTACTTGAAACACATTAAGATCGCCGCTTATGCAATAGCCTTCTTTCACAGGATCTATAGTGGCGGAAGCTGTTTCGGGAGACGAAATCGCAGCCAGCTCTCTAATTCTAAGCTGCAAAATTCTGCCGGATGGGATTCTTACCACATAGTCAAAAGGCTTGGGCAAAGCAAAAAGCCAGCCTGGCTCATGAATTTTTTCTGAGGGAGTTGAACCTGCTATTCTGCCCAGTCTGTAAATTACGGCTGTCTGATCAGGCTCAATGAGGGTAATACCGGAGAAAAAATAGCCCACAGCCAGCACCACAAGCAAAAGTTTCACAAGGAACATCGCGTCTCTTACGGTTCTTATGAGAGGCGTATCGGCTTTTCCTATTTTTACAAGTTCGTTTTCTTGATTCTTCTTATTCATCGTAAAGTTTGTCAAAAGGAGGTTTGTCGCTCCTCAAAATAAACACGGCATTTTTGTTAACTATCTGCTCTAACGCCTCAAGCGAACGTGAAAACTTATAGAACTCCGCTCCATCTTTATGCGCTTTAGCATAGATTTCAGCAGCTTGTCTGTCTGCATCTCCCTTGATTTCAGCAGCTTTTTTGATACTTTCCGCGTTAATTTTGGCAATTTCCACATCAGTATTGGACATTATAATAGAAGCTCTTTTGCGTCCCTCAGCACGATATTCTGCCGCATATTTTCCTCGTTCTGCGCGCATCTGATTAAAAATAGCATCTATATTATTTTCAGGATAAGCAATACGTTTGAAAGCAAGCTCTGATATTTCAATTCCCAGCTTTTCCATAGCCGGTTTCTGGACTGAAGCCAAGATCTTGGCCTCTATCTCGTCTGTTTTAAGTTGTGAAATATCATCAGAAACCAGATTGCTCAGATAATAATCGCCCAGAATATTATTTTTTGAGCTGGAAACAAGGCCTTCAATCTTGCTCTGAGCATTTTTATCATCACCTAGAGCCTGCAAAAACAAGAGAGGATCTTTAACTTGCCATACTATATAAGTCAAAAGTATCAAAGACTTTTTGTCTTTTGTAAGAGTCTGAGTAAACTTGGTGTTATAAACCCGTTTTCTGCAATCAAATTCATAGACCTTATCGATTGGCCAAGGCCAGTGAAGATGAGGACCCGCTTCAGAAACAACCCTCGTAGGCTTGCCAAAGTGAGTAATAACCGCCTGATAACCGTCCTTAAGTGGCAGAACCGCCATCCTGAAAAATATAAGCCCGACAAGCGATAGAGCTAAGAGCAGTCTGAGTGTATATTTCATCATATCCGCCTTTATTTATTCCAATCTAATATGAATCTGTTCTTGCCGTCCGTCAATGAGCCGTCAAGAATATAGAGAGTCTTGTTTGCAAGCAATTTTTGTAAAAGATCTGTGCGCAAACGGAATTTTTCCAATTCCGGATTATGATTGAAGCCTTCATATCTGCTTCTGAAAGCAGCCGCTTCACCATAAGCTCCCGAAACGCCCTCATACGCATAAGCCTGAGCAACATCCAGAGTGTTCTGAGCAAAAGCTTCATTCATGCGCATTTTATGGGTATTTTCTGTCTCTGCGGTCATAATATAGGTTTCTTTATCAATCTGAGAACTTATTACATCTTCATATGCGTCAGATATTTCAAGCGGCGGATGTATAGTCAGTATAAGAACCTCCGCTATATCAAAGCCCAAGCCCGACTCATCTGAAATACGTTGAGCGGCATCTTTCAGATATTGCGAGAACTCGGCTCTGTCTTCCGAGACAATTCTGTCAAAGCTGGAAGCAGAAACAATTTCAGTCATCAAACGGTACATCGAAGCTTCTAACATAGCCTCTGGATTGCCGTAACTAGTCACGTATTTATACAAATCGCCTATGCGATAAAGAACCTGGCAATCTACTGAAAGAAGCTCCACACCGTTTCCGGTCAGCAAATTAAAGGTCTGCGCCGCGTGGGCTTTAGACCAAAGAATATGCTTAGCATCAGGATCAGGAGTAAAACCTATATTCATAACCTTCATTTTCAAAGGCTCATAGAACTCAGCTTTGGCAAGAGGCCAGGGTAATTTGAAAGACAACCCCGGTTTTATGGAAGCTCCGCTTGAAATTTTACCCAAAGTTCTCACTATAACTTCTTGTTCCGGAGGCACTATCACTACGGAAGACAAAAGCGCCAAAGCCAGCAAGGCTGTTAAAACAGAAGGTTCTGTTATTTTAAACAAATATTTTATAAGTGAGGAATTCGCCAGGTTTAAGCCAGAAATTCCTTCAAATGCCGAAACCAAACTCTTCACGGGAGTTGTATCGCGGGCAATTGCAGATATAAAAAACGAAGCACGGAAAGAGATAATCTCGCCAGTCTTACGATAATCTTGCCATTTTCGGAAAAGTTCGGAAAACAACTCCGACAAAATAAGCAAGAGATAAGCAAGAGGCAAAAATATAGACCAATCATAAATGGCATCCATCAATCCGCTGTTCTCGGCATCTTTGTAATACATCCATATGAAGACTAATCCAAAAAAAAGCTGCCAAGAAGACAGATAAATTAAAAACCTGTACACAATTGAAAGCTCATTCGCCTCTAAAACCGCAGAGTTATCACCGCGTTCTTTCGATTCATCTGAGAAGGCAGACAAAACCCTAACCGCATAAAGCCCATAAAACACAAAAACTAAGCCTGCCGAAGCGCTGGCTATACGCATATTTAAAGGGTCGTGAACTATAAAATTGTTTGAATAAATATAGCTTAGAACCTTCCAAAGAAGGAAAGCTAAAAATAACAAAGAAAAAGCAAAGAGACTATTTGCCTTCTTTATGCTTAGCTCTTTTCCCGATTTGGAAAATCTATTGAAAAGCATTATCAATGTGACTGCGGAAAGAAAAACTGCCAAAGCTAAAAATTTGTCGGTACCAAGAAAAAAAGATCCGGCAAGCAGCAGAACAAATATAACGTTGACTTTTAATAGCGAATGCATAACAGCATAGTAACACCCTGCTATTCAATTTTCAATATTCTATTGACATCAAGCTTTTATAGCCGTATAATTCCAATACCGACCGTTCGGTTTTAAAAGTGGAGTAATTAAATGCAAGTTAAAAAAGAAGAAAAAAAAAAGCTATACTAGACGCATCCAGTGAGCTTTTCCTTGAAAAAAGTTATGAGCAGGTAACTCTGTCCGAAATAGCTAAAAAAGCCAAAGTCGGCAAGGGCAATATCTACACTTACTTCGACCGCAAGGAAGATATACTTTTCACCCTTATGGCTGACTCATTTACAGAAGGCATTACAGCTGTCGAAGAAGTAATCTCCAAAGGTGTTATGAACTCCAAAGAGGATTTTCTGAATATACTTCAGGATCTGATATCTGCCTTTTTGCCATACATAGAACGAATCGTCAAATTCACCGAACAAATCGCTTATTTAGACGATAATGTGAAACCAAACAAAACTTATAAAGGAAAGTCTTTGCAGAATTTAAAAGATCTAATCACAATAATGGGCAATTTTTGCGAGACCGGTTCAAAATTCTGCCCTGTAAAAAACAAGAAAATAACCTCCGCACAGATGGGAGCAATAATTATAGACATAATAGGCACCAATTTCAGACTCGCAGCAATCGGCGAAAAAACCATGTCCAATGAAGCTATATTCCTTGTAGTCAAGAGACTTTTTACCCCCTGATTATCTAAGAGGGAGGAGAAAACAACAATGAAATTATCAAACCACAAAATCGCATTACTAATCGCAGCAATATTTCTTACGCTTTCAGGTTTTCAAAACTTTTTGATGGCTTCTGAAAAGACTGATCTGGAAAAAGCCGCAGAAAAACTTGCAAAAACAAGGCAACTGCTCCGCTCCAGGGGAGTTCAACAGCTTGAAGATGATGAATATAAAATGCTCACGAAACCAAAAGCTGCAGAACAAGCAGAGCTTATAGCAGCTTCTGAAATAAGCGCAGCAGAAGAAACAATCGCCACACAACCGCAGCCCACTCCCTCTTCGCTGACACCTGAAGCAAACTTTAAAAACTTCACTCTTGAACAAGCTATTAATCTGGCTCTGACAAATAACAGGCAAATAATTAAAGCCAGACAGAACATAAAAAAAGCCGATGGCTCTCTTGAGCAGGCTCAATCAATATCAGCCCCCAAACTTTCAATTTCCGGAACTTTGACCAAGCTCAACGAAGACATTGTGCCAGGCGAAGACGTAAACTCTTCCGCCGCTCTTAACCTTAACCTGCCCATTTATCTTGGCGAAAAAGACAAAATAGCTGTAAAAAGCGCAAAACTCGGCAAAAAAATAGCCGATACAGCTGATTACTACACAAAGCAGAATGTTATTCTGCAAGTCAGCATGACTTACTACTCTTGGCTCTATGCGGCTGAAGTAGAAAAAGTTTCTCTTTTTGATCTGGAACTGAGCAAAGCTCACCTTGAATTGGTAAATAAAAAACTCAAAGCTCAGCAAGCATCACAATATGAAGTTCTGCGTGCCGAAGTCAGAGTCAATCAGTGTAAAACAGCTTGGATGAAAAGCCAAAACAGCACCAAGCTTGCCGAACTGGATCTGTTAAATCTTCTAGCTCTCTCTCCTGATACCAAGATTTCAACTTCTGAAAAGCTGCAAATCGAAAAAATAGATGCCAATCCCAAAAGAGCAATCGAATCAGCTAAAAATCTGAGAGCTGATCTCAAAATCAAAAAAGCCTCATATGATATTGCCGAACACTCTTATAGAGCAGCAAAAGCAAACAATACCCCCAACGTTTCTCTGTTCGGAAACTACGGATACGACAAACCTACTCCTATGAAAGGCAGCACTTCAGGAGACACCTCTTGGAAGGCAGGCATAGCCCTCGGTTGGGATTTCTATGACGGAGGCTCAACCAGCGGCAAGATCAAAGCTGCTTTGGCCGAGAAAGAAACTGCCAAACAAGAATATCTTGAAACTCTTGAAAAGGCGGAAACTGACATTCACAAATCATTCCTCTCTCTTAACACCGCCAGAGAAATGGTTCTGGCTCAAACAGAAGACGTAAAACAAGCCGAAGAAACTCTCAGGCTTGCAAACGTAAGATACGAAAACGGCCTTTTCACTCAAGTCGACCTGTTTGATGCTGAAAACGCCTTTTCCAATAGCAAACTCAGACTTTTGGCCGCTATCTTCGGCCACCATCAAGCCAGACTTTCTTACCTTCTCTCCGCTGGAGTGCTAGGACAAGAATTAAACCTGCAGCCAAGATCCAAATAACAAAGGAGCAAGAACATGCCTAAACCTAAAGATTCTCGACTTCTGCTCAAAGTAACCGCAATAGCTGTATTTTCCTTGTTGATATTCTTCGTGGTGACCTCTATAAAGGCAAACCCCATGAAAGATGAGAAGATAGCCTCTTCTGCAGCCTCCCGCTCTTCCTCAAGAACTGTTGTCAGACAAGAACGAGCTGTGCCGGTTGTAGTCACCAAACCTGTCAGACGCAATATTCAAAGCAATTTGGTAACCTTTGCTGAAATTAAACCTAATCTGGCGGTAGATCTTGCACCTGAAACTTCTGGAATCATTAAAGAAATATATGTTGACGTAGGCGACACAGTAAACAAAAAAGCCAAACTGGCACAAATTAAAGATGAAATACAGCAAGCTCAATACAAACAGGCTCTAGCAGGTCTTGAAGTAGCCAAAGCCTCCATACGCATGCAGGAAGTAACTATTGCTAGCTCAAAAACTGCTCTGGCTGCCGACATAGCATCCGAAAAAGCTTCCGAATCACGCTTAAACAATCTAAAACTCACGAAAGACCGATTAGAAAAGCTCTTCAACGAAGGCGCATTAGCAAGACAAGACCTGGACAACATCATATCTCAATATGATGCAGCTCAAGCCGATCTTGCCAGATCCAAAACAGGTGTCGCCAAAGCCAGAGATATGATAACCACTGCTGAAATGGCATTAGAAATGAGAAAAGCTGAGCTTGAAACAGCCAAAGCCAATGCAAACATACTTTTAGTTCAATATGAAGCTACTCAAGTCGAAGCTCCCTTTGACGGCATAATTACAGCCAGACATGCTGATCCTGGAGCCATGGCTTCGCCTGGAGTCCCAATTTTCAGAGTTGAACAAACAAACCCTGTAAAAGTCGTTTGCAGCTTGGCAGAAAAAGATATGCCGAAAATCAGCGAGCAAACAAAAGCTCTTATCAAAATAGATGTTCTGGGAGAAAAAGGCACCTTTGAAGGCGAAATAGCCAAAATATATCCGACTATCGACAGACAAACAAGAACCGGAAAAGTAGAAATTCACGTGGATAACCATGATTACGCAATCAAGGCTGGCATGTTCGCAAATGTATATCTCACGCTTACAAGCCAAGATAACGCCATAACCCTCTCCAGAGATTCAATAGGCGATTCTCAAGACGGCAACTTTGTTTTCGTTGTAAAGCCTGATAACCGATTGGAAAGACGTTCAGTTACAACTGGTATTACCGAAGGCACAACAGTTGAAATAATTTCGGGTATTAACGGAGATGAAACAATAGTTTACAGAGGCCTGGAATTCTTGCAAGACGGCATGTCCGTAATCTCTACAGCAACTGGAGAATAAACATGCCTAAATTTGGAGTTAAAAATCCTGTAACAACCTTGATGATCTTTTTGGCCATTATCGTACTGGGCGGATTTGCCTACACAAGAATAGGCATAGACCTTATGCCGGATATGGACATACCAGTTCTAAGCGTTATAACTTCATATAGAGGGGCAGGACCTCAGGAAGTTGAAAGCAGAATAACTGAAGCGGTAGAATCCATGGTCTCATCTGTCGAAAACGTCGACGAGGTTACATCTATATCTGCAGAAGGTGTTTCAATCGTCACAGTAAAGTTTAATTGGGGCACAGATATGAACGAAGCCTCAAATGACATCAGAGACAAACTTGAAATTGTAAAAAGAATGCTCCCGGATGCTGCCGAAACCCCTCTTCTCTTCAAAATCGACCCTTCTGCTTTTCCAGTTCTCATCTACGGCGTTTCAGCTACCGACAGCTGGAAAAATCTTGAAAAAATCATAGAAGAAGGAATAACCGAAAAACTCAAACGCGTAGACGGAGTTGCATCAGTTCTTGCTATGGGCGGAGACACTAGAAAAATAAGTGTATATCTCGATAAAGAACGTATGGCCGCAACAGGCATAACCGGTCATGAAATAGTAGCAGCTCTCAGAGCTCAAAACCTTATGAACCCAGGCGGAAACATCAAAAGCGATTCCATCGACTACCTCCTCAGAGTTCCCGAACTCTTCACTTCTGTGGATCAAATAGGCGAAGTCGTTTTGAGAAGCACCTCTAACGGTATAATCCGTGTAAAAGACGTAGCTCAAATCGTTGACGGACCAGGCGAAAGAAGTGAAGAATCCTTTATCAACGGCAAAAAGATCTATGCTCTTATAGTTCAAAAGCAAAGCGGCGGAAACACAGTCGCAGTCGCGAATGCGGTAAAAAAAGCAATGCCTGGCATTATAAAGGATTTGCCCAAAGACGTTTCAGTCAATGAATTCATGGACTCCTCTATATACATCCAGAACTCAATTGATAACCTGAAAGAATCTCTAATACTGGGCGGCATAACTGTTCTTCTCGTTATTTTGATCTTTATCAAAGACTTCAAAGCAAGCTTGATAATCGCGACATCAATACCTACATCTCTGATTATCACCTTCCTTTTAATGTATCTCAATAATTACACCATAAACCAAATTTCACTTTCATCTCTTGTCATTGCAATAGGAATGGTGGTCGACAACTCCATTGTTGTTATTGATAATATTAAACGGTATACAGACAGGGGCGTAAAACCAAGAGAAGCGTCAGTTTGGGGTGCAGGCGAAATGAATGCCTCAGTTATGGCATCCTCGCTTACAACAGTTGCGGTTTTTATTCCTATTCTTTTCGCAACAGGCCTTACAAAAATAATATTCGGACAACTTGCAATTATAGTTTCCATGGCTCTTTTAGCATCCATAATTTCCGCACTTCTGCTTGTGCCTACGCTTTCTGCTAAGTTCCTAAAAGGAAACACTCCAGACGAAGTCAGGGAACTTCAAGAAAAAGAAAAGCACAGCTGGCTCAGCAAACTGGAAGATGCTTACGTCTCATTCCTCGACTTAACGCTTAAAAACAGGGGGATAACGGTCGCAATTATCTTTGGTCTAGGCTTTCTATCACTCTTCCTCTTTAAAGTGGTAGGCACCGAGTTCATGCCCGAACAGGATCAAGGCAGATTCAGCATAAATATTGAATTGCCGACAGGCACCAGATATGAAGAAACTGGAAAAATCTGCACACATGCCGCCAAAATCGTTGAAAAACTTGTGCCTGAAGCTCAACAGATAATGCTCTCTTACGGAAGCGACACAGAAAACGCTACGTCTATGCTCTTTAACCAAAGCAAAGCATCAAATACGGGCACAATAAATGTCAAACTCCATTCAAAAGATACCAGAGCGCAATATTCCGCTGATAAACGTTTTCACTCAATCAAAGACATAATTGCCAGAGTCAGACCTGAGATAGAAGCAATTCCCGGAATGGAAGCCAGATTCTCAGCAAGCAGCGGTGGAATGAGCATGGGCGGCTCTGCCAACTTCACTCTTAATATCTACGGGCACGATTTGGAAAAAGGCGTAGAATACAGTGAAGAAATAGTCTCTCGCCTTAAGAATAATCCTCACTTCCATGACCTTGAAATCTCACAAAAACTCGCAAGACCCGAAATAGTTGTCAGAGTCGACAGAGAAAAAGCTTCAAGCCTTGGCATAAACGTCTCCTCAATAGCATCCTTGGTCGAGCTTTACTACAGCGGCGACTCCACTGTAAAATACCGTGAAGGCGGCGATGAATACGATATTCTCGTAAAACTCAGACCTGAAGACCGCCAAAGCATTAAGGGGTTAGGTTCTATCTACATCCAGACTCCCACAGGCGAGCAAATGCCATTGAGCAACCTCGCAACTATATCCGAAGCCAAAGGTCCAACTAAAATCAATCGCAGCGAGCAAACCAGATATATGCAGGTTACAGCTTCGGTCTACGGCATCACTCCTGGACAGGCTGTTAAAGAAGCTGAAACAATCATAAATGAAATACCTGCTCCCTCGGGATTCACTTGGGAATTCGGTGGCGACGAAAAGGAAAGAGTCGACGCTTTTATCCTTCTTGCCCAAGCTACAATAATCGGCATTTTGCTGGTTTACATGGTCATGGCCTCCCAGTTTGAATCATTTCTGGCTCCCTTTATCATAGCCCTTTCGCTGCCTTTCGGCTTCAGCGGCTCCATACTGGCGATATATCTTTCCGGACAAACTCTATCGGTTCTTACCTTCATAGGTCTGATCATACTGGTCGGTATAGTCGTCAACAACGGGATTGTTCTTATCAGCTATGTAAACATGTTGATAGAAAGAGGTTACAACAGTAAAAATGCCCTCTTGGCAGGTGCCAGAAACAGATTCAGACCTATTCTTGCAACCACAATCACAACCGTGGTAGGCATGCTCCCTATGGCTATTTCAACTGGTGACGGAGCAGAAGTCTGGCAGCCCATCGGCTGGTCAGTCGTCGGCGGTCTGATTGTCTCAACTCTCATGACGCTTCTTCTCATGCCCACACTATACAGTCTCTTCCAAAAATGGCTCGTGCCTGAAGAACAACGCATGTAATGCTTTTTAACCTGCGGTTAAAAAGCACAGGGAGTAGGGCGGAGGGGGTAGTAAAAATGTTTAGACTCAATCGCTGAAACTGATAACCGCTATTAGATGTTAATAAATATAGGTTATTGTTTAGTTTTTCTCTACTCCCTACACCCTAACCCCTGATTTTAAGCTCCGCTTAAAATCCCGTCTGTATAATCTGTGGATAGATCGGATGTTATGGCTCGTTTGGTAGTTTTTCCGTGTATTCTGTGTGTTCTGTGGTTTCAAAAGGTTTTTGGTTCTGTTCGCGTTTTTCGTTATTAAAATGCAGGAGATGAAAATGGAATTCTTGATAATAGCAGTAAGCTCAACAATACAAACAGATGTTTTAACGCTATTCAAAAAGCACAATATAAAAAATTACACTCTCTTTACTCAGGTCATGGGTTCAGGAGAAGGCGGCGGAAAACGTATGAACACAGAAGTATGGCCAGGTGAAAACACCGTTTTCATGGTAGCCTGCGATCCGGAAAAAGCCGACATAATTCGCAAATGGGGAAAACATTACAGAGAAGAATCCATCAGAGAAGGACTGCAAGTCTTCACCCTTCAACTGCAAAGCATGCTTTAGATTTTTAACCGCAGGTTAAAAATCAGGGGGTAGGGGATCGGGGGCAGTGAAATTCTTTTCAATTCAATTCTTGAAACAAATAACTGCTTTAAGATGCTAACAAATATGCGTTGTTTTTGTCCTTTCTATCCATCATCCACTGCCCACTGAGCAAAGTATTAGTGTAAAACACAGCACTACTTTACCTATAGTTTATGTTTTTAAGATTTCGGTTTTAGGATAAAAATTGAGTAAAATCTTAGGCAATGCAATGAAATAAGATTTTACTCAGGTCTCAGATTTAAGAAGCTATTTAGCAAAGTTATTTGATAAATGGCTCGCTTTAATCGGAGACTAGCAAAAACAAAGTTTTGGCATAATTTTTAACCTTTATCGGTCCTCCATCTGCGTCAATCTGTGTAATCTGTAGATAGATCCGATGTTATGTGCTGTTTGGCAGTTTTTCCGTGTATTCTGTGTGTTCTGTGGTTTAAAGAGGATTTTGGATTTTTTTCGTACTTTTCGTGATTTCAAAAGGTGTTTCAGAAAATAGAGATTCCGGTTTTAGTGGTAAAAAGCTCCATTGCTTTCATACCTATAAGCGAATTGCCATAGCTGTTCAATTCAGGCGCCCATGAACAAATACTTAAGCTTCTTGGCAATACAGCAGCTATACCGCCTCCCACACCGCTTTTGCCAGGCAAGCCGGTCGAAAAAGCAAATTCCCCTGATTCATCATACATGCCGCAAGTCTGCAAAAGAGCATTCATACGCTTGCACTGGCTTTCTGTTAAGTGCCTTTCTCCTGTCTGAGGATTCACTCCGCCATTAGCCAAGAAAGAAAAAGCCTTGGCCAAATCGGTGCAAGACATCATCAGAGAACATTGATGAAAATAAGCGTTTAACACTTCTTCAACATCATTTTCTATATTTCCGAAGCTCTTCATAAAGTTGGCCAATGCGGCATTTCTGAAGCCTGTCTTCCGTTCAGAATCAGCTATTACGCTGTCATAATTTACTTTGGGGTTTCCAGAAAGCTTTCTCACAAAGGATAAAATTTCTTTCAAAGGATTTTTCGTAAGAGAAACCAGACAATCCACGCAAACAAGAGCGCCTGCATTGATAAAAGGATTTCTGGGTATGCCGTTTTCTTTTTCGAGCTGAATAAGAGAGTTGAAAGAAGTGCCAGAAGGCTCTTTCCCCATGCGCTTCCAAAGCTTGTCACCCATAGCATTGAAAACCATAGCAAAAGTAAAAACCTTGGAAATGCTTTGAATAGAAAAGGTCTCATCCGCATCGCCAACCCTGTACAGTCCTCCGTCGAGCGTACATACGGTTATACCGTATTTGGTTGGTTCTGTTTCCGCAAGAGCCGGAATATAATCGGCCACCTTGCCTTTCCCCTGCAAGTGAATGGTCTCTTGATAAATTTCTTCTAAATGTTTTTGATAATCAGCCATGTTCAAGCATTCCCCGTTTTTCTTTTATAGAGCCTCTTCACATCAATAATAGCACTCCTCTTTCAAGCAATCAATAAGAAATACTAGTGCTGTGTAACATCTAAAAATTGCG
Organism: Candidatus Rifleibacteriota bacterium; assembly: GCA_012520995.1. GTDB lineage: Bacteria > Muiribacteriota > Ozemobacteria > Ozemobacterales > Ozemobacteraceae > JAAYNI01. The sequence goes on along the minus strand of JAAYNI010000013.1, from coordinate 23,685 downwards.
TATTCTATTCTTCAAGTTCATAAACTAAATGTTGCATGTAAAATTTGCCGCCTCACTAGAGTGGGTAGTGGTTGGTGGGTAGTGGGCAGTGAAATTGTTTAGACTCAACCGCTGAAACTAATAACTGCTTTGAGATGCTGGCAAATAGCTGTAACTCACATGTTTTAAAAAAATCCTGATAATATTATATGGCATAAATCAAGAGAAATCAAAAAAGGAGGTTCTTGTCCCTTATCTGTATTGTTGTCATTTCTACTCCCTACGCCCTAACCCCTACCCCCTGATTTTAAGCTATGCTTAAAATCCCGTCTGTGTAATCTGCGGATAGAAAGGTTTTTGGCTCTCAGTTCGTGTTTTTCGTGGTTGCAAAATTGTTCAAAAACTGAGCAAAACCGTACCCATAAAGGCGTTACCCCTTGACGCTTCGCGGATCGGTACATATACTTTAGAGTACTATGAAAAAACATCTATCATTAGCTCTAGTGTGCTTCGTTATCTTATTGATCGGCTGCGCCACCGTGAGTAAAACTACTTCGGGAAATGCAAACGGACCTGTCATAACGAACATTACTCCTCAGACAGGAGACAGCAACACCCAGATAGAAGTTCGCGGAATGTATTTCGGCAGCCACAAAACGGATGCTAGCGAGATAATCTTCCATAGCGCTACAGGGCAAGGCTCACAACGCCTTAGACCTGACCATTGGAGCGACACCTCGATCTCAGTCCGTCTTTACGACAATACTCTTGCAAATTACCCTTCGGGTTATTTTGTTGTAAGAGTAGGAGACAGAACCTCCAACCACAGCGCGGAGTTCTCTTCTGATCTCGCATTTTCTGACACAGCAATTGAACCTTCTCAAATCATGCCATTTACAGGACACAAATTATTTACCGTTACTGGTTCAGGCTTCGGCACCAAACCCCAGCCATTGGTTCTGGCTGACTTTAATAACTTTGTCCAATATTATGAATTCACCCCTGGCATTTGGAGAGACAACTATATAAGTTTCACCCTTGACGGAACAAAAATGCCTAGCTTCGACAACAGCTCTGGCGGACAATATTTGAGAATCCACCTCAAGAATAACCCTACCCGAGTCTTGGGACATATAACCTACCAAAAACCCTCGCACCTGATTCCTATGTATTCAGGCAATATAAACGGATATTTCTTTCCTGGAAACGAAATTGTCTTTACAGGAACAAGCAATCCTTTCCAAGCAGCTCCTACCATTAAGCTTGTAAATACAGAGCCATCTTCTTACTACCACCAAGGACAGCTATCTTGGAGCTCTGGCAGTTATAGATGGATAATTCCTAATAATATACCTGCAGGCACCTACAAAGTGGTTATATTGTTTGGAGACCTTGAGCAAGAATATCAACCTGAAATTAAAATAGTACAAATTCCAGCTATTGCATATTGGTATCCAGGCAATAAAGCTCTTGAAAAAGGCGACACTGTAACTATAGTCGGCAATAACTTTGGTTCAACACAAGGAGACGGTCGCGTACATATTTATCTCCAAGGTTCCAGCTTGGTCTATCCAATCACTTATACAAGCTGGTCGAACAATATGATTAGCTTTGTCTGGAATGAAACCACAGGCCTATTTGGCGGTGAAAAACCTTTCCAAATGAGAGTATATGTAAACGGAATTGAAAGCACGCAATTTGCGGAAGGCACCTACAAGTAACCCATAATAAGGCAGAAAAGGACTGTCCAAAAGCAACTCCAAAAGGGCTTTGCAAAAAGCCCTTTTTTCATTCCCGATAAGACATTTTCAAAGCACAAAACACACGAAAAACACGAACCCAAAACGCCTTATGAAACATCGTATCTTCTGGATGTCGATTCTCACCCAACACTCGCCACCCGCCACGCGGCACTGATTTTTAAGCCAGTTTAAAAATCCTATCTCTGTCCATCTGTGGATAAATATGCCCTCACGTTTTACAGAAACCGTGCTTTATGTTATTCTGTCCCTGTTAAAATATCACATAGAGAGGGTAATTATGGCGCAAACCACCGCAAACGCCCCGCAAGCGACTACTTCTTTTCCTGGCGGCGAAACAGCTGCAATACAAGAAATAAAAAAAATCGGTACAGCCCTCAGCAAAGAACTGTCCAAAGTCTTCATAGGACAAAACCAGACTGTTGAAGAAGTCCTTATTGCTCTTATGGCAAAGGGACACGTTCTTTTGATAGGCGTGCCCGGCTTGGGTAAAACCCTTCTGGTAAACAGCATAGCCAAACTTCTGAACCTTGAATTTAAACGAGTTCAGTTTACTCCAGACCTTATGCCTACAGATATTATAGGCACTGACATCATTGAAGAGAACGTAAAAACAGGGGAAAGATATTTCAAATTCATGAAAGGCCCTCTCTTCACACAGCTTTTGCTTGCTGACGAAATCAACCGAACCCCTCCTAAAACGCAAGCTGCTCTTCTTCAAGCCATGCAGGAACGCAAAGTAACTAGCGGCACTGAGACCTATACGCTGCAAGAACCCTTCTTCGTATTGGCTACCCAAAACCCTATAGAGCAGGAAGGCACCTATCCATTGCCTGAAGCTCAGCTGGACCGCTTCATGTTCAACATAAAAATGAACTACCCGCCCCTGAACGAAGAAATAGCCATGGTCAAGGCTACCACCACAACGACTCCTGAAGACCTCAAACCTATAGTAACTGCCGAGCAGATTCTCCAGATTCAAGAAATTGTCCGTTCAGTGCCCGTCTCAGACAAAGTTCTCTCTTATGCTGTTATGTTGGCTGAAGCTACAAGACCGGGTCTTCCAAACTCCAAAGACTTCATCAACTCCTATGTCACTTGGGGAGCAGGTCCAAGAGCCGGGCAATATCTGATATTGGGCGCAAAAGCCAGAGCTCTTTTGAAAGGCAGATTCTTCGTTTCCTGCGAAGATATAGAAGCCTTGGCTTATGCAGTCCTCAGACACAGAATTCTTCTCAACTTCACAGCTGAAGCAGAAGGCATGAATACAGACGCGCTCATCGCCAAAATACTCCAAACTGTTACCAAACCCGTCTAACTTAAAAAGGGAGTAGAGAGTAGAGTGTAGAAATAATTTAACGCCCGCAGCAGCAAGTGAAATTATTTTAGAAATAAACATGAAAATTTCTCATAATTAAGAAACAGACAATCTTCTCATCTGTGTGAATCTGTGTAATCTGTGGATAATATAAAATAAATATAAATGGAAAACAGCACTAGAATATCCAAATATCTTGCTCCGGAGCTTTTGGCGGCTATCTCAAATTTAACCGTCAGAACCAGAAACCTTTCCGAAGGAACCATAGAAGGCCGACATAAAAGCCCTTACAAAGGTTTCAATGTCGAGTTTTCTTCCTACAGGCAATATGCCAAAGGCGACCCGGTTAAGGACATAGACTGGAAAGTCTATGCCAGAAGCGACAAGCTGTACATAAAAGAACACGAGCAGGAAACCAACCTGAACGGATATATCATACTCGACTCAAGCACCTCCATGAATTATAAAGGTGACAAGAGCTCCATGAGCAAATACGACTATGCAGCTACATTGGCTGCTTCTTTCGCCTATCTGATACTCAAGCAGCAAGACTCATTGGGCTTAGCGATCTTCTCGGATCAGGTTCAAAGCATATTGCCTTCAAGAGGCGGCATGCAGCACCTCAAAACAGTATGTAACCATCTTGAGCAAGCAAAGCTGGCAGGCAAAACTGATATAGCCTCTGCTATAGACACAGCCGCCAGAGCCATGCGAAAAAGAGGTCTTTTCATTATCATTTCCGACCTGATGGATAACGCTGAAGCCACAATGGAGAAGCTGAGACAGCTTAAAACCGCTAAACACGAAGTTGTCCTTTACCAAGTTCTCGACAGCGACGAGCTTTTCTTCCCATTCGATCAGCCGGCAATCTTCCGCGACATGGAAACCAACTCCGAAGTCACTGTCGATGCTTTCTTGCTAAAAAACGAATACAGAAAAAAAATAGAAACCATGATATCAGCTTTCAGAAATGCCTCAAGAAAAACCGGAATAGACTATATTCTGACTGACACTTCCAATCCTCCTATAAAAGCGGTTAAAAGCTTCTTTACAGGACACTCGCAAACAGGCAGGAGCAGATAATGGGCTTTACAAATCCTCTTTTCTTGTTAGGTCTTGCCTTTATTGCAGTACCAGTCTACCTGCACTTGGTTTTCAAAAGACAGCCTATTCTCAAGCTATTTCCAAGCTTGATGCTGATACAGAAATCCATTGATTACATCGCCAGAAAGCAAAAGCTTAAAAACATAATACTCCTGATTTTGCGCATTTTAATACTGCTTCTCCTTTCCTTCATTTTTGCCAAACCATACATAGGGAGCTCGGCCAGTGCAAAGAAGTCAGCTGGAGCTCAAAGTGCTTTTGTAATACTCATAGATAACTCCATGTCTATGGGAGCCGTTTATCAAGGCATTTCTGTTTTCAATGCGGCAAAATCTTCAGCCATTGAAATTCTAAGCTCCATGAGACCTGATGACAAAGGCAACTTGGGTACAGCAGGCAGCCCTGGCAAAATGCTCTTTTCTCAGCTGACTTGGGATAAAGACGCTCTGACAAGAGCCATAAACGAACTTGAGATTTCTTCAGGAGGCACCGACCTGCCTTCAGCCTTAGTATCAGCTCTCAAGCTCTTGCAGCCTTTGCCCAAACAATACAAAAAAACAATTTATCTGATTACTGACATGACTGCTTCTTCATGGAAGCATCTCTTGGATATCTACGACTTAGAGAGAATAGACCCTGACATTGACTTGGCTCTCGTGCCCATAGGCAATGCTGACATTCCCAATATGGCAGTGACAGATATAAAAGCCCCTGATACAATGCTTTCAGAAGGCACTTCAGCAAAAATTAAAGTAACTGTCAAAAACGGTTCAAAAAGACCTGAAAAAAACACACTGAGCCTTTATGTAAACGGCTATAAAAAAGCTGATATTCCCTTTGAAATAGAAGCCGACTCTGAAAAAGAAATTCAAACAGAACTGAGATTCTCTGAACCAGGAAATATACAGATAACCGCTTCTCTACCTGACGATCTTCTCCCTTTGGATAACCGGAGACATCTTGCCCTTAAGGTTTATGAAACCTGCAAAGTCCTAATAATCAAGCCTTCATCAGCCAAATCTCTCAGCAATTACACAGGCGATATTTTTTTAAAATTTGCCTTGAATCCTTTGTCTAAATCTTCCGGCAATATATTTGCCGTAGAAAGCCGCTTCCCTGAAGAACTTGGGAATATTGATCTTAAAAAATATAAGGCTGTTGCCCTGCTCGACACAGATTATTTATCTCCGGCCTTTATTAAGTCACTCTCCGAGTTTCTTCTCAAAGGCGGAAATATATTCACATTCATGGCCTCCAGATGCAAGCCTGAATGGCATAACGAAGAGCTCCATGACAACTTGGGCGGCGGCTATATATTGCCCGGACGAGTTTTCAACCGTGTTGGAAACTCAGTCAGCAGAAGCGTTACATACCGCCTTACAGACTTGGATTTTTCGCATCCGGCCTTAAAACTCTTTGAAAAAGACGACGGCAGAGCTTTAGCAAGAGGAGCCGCTTATGAATTCTTTCAAGTTCAGCCAAATCCTGCTGCCATTGTCTTGGCAAAAATGTCACACGGATTCCCTGGAATAGTGGAAGAAAAAAGAGGCAAAGGCTTGTCCATCCTATTTTCTTTCCCCGCAGAAACAGGCTGGACCGAACTTCCTTTAAGACCTATATGGGTGCCGTTCATACACTCAATTTTCTCATATGCGGTTACTTCAGGCGATCTGCTTTTGGCCGACCCCAAGCCTGGTTATGCAATATCGCTTAGCGCACACTGCAACCAAGGCGACAAATTTTCGCTTAAAACACCTGATAATAAAATTATCAACTTAGAACATGAAAAACTTTCTGACGACTTGGCTCAGCTCTATATAACAGAAACTGATAAAACAGGTTTCTATGAGCTTCTGCAAAATGAAAAAAGACTTTCTGTCTTCGCAGTAAATCCGGAAGCTTCAGAAAGCGACTTGGAAAGAATAAGAATCAAAGATATTCCGAGATTTTTAGTATTTAATACCGAATCAGCTTCCCAATCGAGAAAAGATGCGCAAAAAATCCGTCAGGGATGGGATCTCACACCATTCTGCATGTTATTGCTGATTCTCTTAGTGGCAGCTGAAAGCTGGTTTGCTAACCTGCCGGCTGATAAGAGGTTTTAAAATGTTTGCAAAATTGCTGAGCCTTATAGGCATAAAAACAGGAAACATCAGAAACATAAGAAATCTGGCTTTCTCTTCACAATGGGGCTGGGCAGGCATCTTATTAGCTTCGGCAGCCTTTTTGCCTTTTATTTGGTTTTTGACAAAACGCTTTGAAGGCAAGCCCGTTTCTCCTAAAAAACAAAAAATCCTAATGTCTATAAGACTTCTTTGGGCAGCAGGACTCATCTTCCTCTGCTCATCACCTGGCATAGTCGTATCAGGATACGTTCCCAAGCAGAACAAATTAGCCGTTATATTGGATGTCTCCAAAAGTATGGAGATAAAAGTTGATGACGAAACAAGAATGCAAAGAGTCGAGAAAATTTTCAAAAAAGGCCTCCTGGACAAAGTTCTCAAAAAAACAGGCTCACCTGCTGAAGTCTTTGCCTTCTCTGATACAGTTTCTCCTATCTCCAGACATGAGATTGAAAACTTCTCTATCAACGCCTCAGGCAACTATACAAATCTGGGCGATGCTGTCAAAAATGTAACATCTTACTTGGGCGAAACAAATATGCTTGGAGCAATCATAATTACAGACGGCGCCAACAATGCAGGCGAAAATCCGCTGATAGCCCTAAGAAATACCCGAGTCCCTCTCTATCCCATTGCGCCAGGCACAGACGGAGATATTTCCGACCTTGGAATCAAAATACCCGGAAAACCTTCTATCGGCTTTCTCAACTCCGCCATGGCAATAAACGGCGAGATTACGGCAAGAAATCCCAACACAAGCGAAGTAGAAATAACAGTCAAAAAAGACGGCCAAATCCATGACAGCATCAAAATCGCGTTGAACAAAGAAGGGCTCACAACTCCCTTTGCATATAACCTTGCCTGCGAAGAAGAAGGACTATTCCGATACGAGTTTTCTCTTCCTGTCTCGGCAAATGAGCTTACAACCGAAAACAATAAAACAGGTTTTATGCTTAAAGTAGTAAAAGAGCGCATAAATGTTTTGGCTATTGCCGGAAAGCCATCCTGGGATTTGAAATTCATTCTTCACGCTCTTTCATCTGACCCCAACACCGATATGACAATGTATATAAAAGCAGGCGAAAAATGGGCGCATTCCAAGAGCTTTAAGCCTCAAAAAGCCATTCAAATGCCTGACTTCGCAAAAGAAATAGAAGCAGCTGACGCAATAATTCTTCAAGAACTCTCATATGAAAACCTCAGACAATTCCAAGATGCTCTTGTAACCAAGATAGAATCAGGAAAAGCGGGTCTCTTGCTTCTGCCTTCAGGCTCAACAGTTTATCACCCTGCTTACGCATCAACCCCATTTGCAAAACTTCTGCCTGTAAACTTGGCTGGTTCAAAATGGCACTCAATTTCAGGCAATATGAAATTGCCGCCAGGCGACCCTGAATATTCCTTCTTGAAACTGCAAGCCGACAGGTTTAAAAATGAAGCTCTATTCTCTTCAGCTCCCAAGTTTAACGGCATATTCGAATTTTCCGAAATAAAACCTGCCGCTCAAATACTTATTTCATCAACCGTAAGAGGCAAAAATTCAGAACTGCCCTTCCTTTTGCATTCCAGAGCAGGCATGGGCAACGTGCTTATGTTCACAGGCGGCCCTGTATGGCCTATGGGCTTCAGAACTGTTCCGATTTCAGGCAGCCTCAAAGAATACACGGCTTTCATAGTCAATATGGCTAAATGGTTGGCAAACCGCAAAGAAGATGCCCAAGTATCAATCGAAATTCCAGGCGGAAAAGCTTTCATATCTAAACCTGCCAAAATAAACGTTTGGGTTATGGACTCCGCAAACAAACTCCTTTCTTCAGCTCAAGTACATCTTAAAATCACCGAGCCGGAAGGCGCAGAAACCAAAATAGTTTGCCGCGAAACCTCTCAAACAGGCTGTTATGAAGCCTCTTTTACCGCTGTTGCAGAAGGAACTCACAAAATAGAAGCTTCCGCCTACCATAAAGGAGCCTTTTTGGGCACATCGACTACAGAGCTATACGTTGAAATGCCCACAGCTGAATTTGAGAACCCGCAAATAGATCACGAGCTGCTTTCGAAGCTCGCCGAACAATCCGGCGGATATTTCGCTTATGACGTGAACTTTTCCGATATTTTCGATAAAATGGAAGTAACCGCCGCAACAAAACTTGAAACAGCCTATACCGACTTCACCGACTTGTGGTTCCTCTTCCTTTGGATGGCTTTGCTTCCTATTGCCGAGTGGTATCTGCGCAGAACCGGAGGTTTGAGCTGATGAAAAAAAATATCTTGCAGCTTGCTATTATAACCCTTTTGCAAGCCTATATTCTCTTTTCTCCCAATACATTGAACGCTTATACCGAGCAGCTCATAATTCCACGTCTCAAATACAGCGGCGGCGGCGACTGGTATACAGGCCCGACCTCAATGCCAAACCTTCTGAGAGCTCTTAACGAAAGATTCGGCATTCCCGCAAGATATGAAGATATCTCTGTTTCTCTGACCGACCCTGAGCTTTTCAGATACCCTATGCTTTACATGACGGGACACGGCCATTTCAAACTTACAGATTCCGAAGCTTCAGCTCTGATGAAGTATCTTGAAAACGGCGGTTTTCTCTGGATTAACGATAGCTACGGCTTGGAAAGATTCGTAAAAAGAGAAATAAAAAAAATATATCCTGATGAACAACTGCAGCTTTTGCCTGCCGATCATCCTATCTACAACAATGTTTACCATTTCCCTGACGGTCTGCCGAAAATTCACGAGCATGATGCCAAACCGCCCGAAGGCTTGGCAATATTCCGCGACGGCAAAATGAAAATCCTTTACCTCTTTGAATCAGACATAGGCGACGGTCTTGAAGACGCAGGCATACACAAAGCCGACACCCCCGAAATAAGAGAAAAAGCCATGAAAATGGCAATAAACATCGTCTTTTATGCGATGACACAGTAATACTATGGAAAATAACCAGCAAAACTTGAATTTATCCAAATACGAAGCCTCCAAACAGGCTCTGTTGCTCGCTCTTTCAAAATATGAAAAGAAGCGAAAACTGAAATTCGCAGCCAAACACCTTATGCGCTCGATTTTTGCTTTTTTCATCATATTCCTGCTGTTTCTGTTAGCAGAGCGTACTCCATTTCAGTCCGAACTTCTCCGTTTCGCTGTAAACGTTGTTTTCTACGCAGCCGTTATTCTGGCCGTTTACGGACTCGTCAAAATCTTTAAATCTCAAACGCACGCAACCGAACTTTCCTCGGAAATTGAAAAAAGCTCCGGCAGATTCAATTCAGCTCTTTTGAGCGCAGCCGACTTCGCTCTGAACGAAAGCTCAGGCAAAAACAGCCTTGAAGCTGTTATGAAAAAGCTTACGGTCTGCTCGGCTGCCCCTCTCCTCACCGAGGAGGATTCCGAAAAAGCCTTGCAAAAAATCTCGATTAAAAGAGTTTCAAAGGCTCTAACCGCCATTCTTATACCTATTCTCGTTTGGACACTTATATCCCCCGGAGAAATCATTTCAGCCGCTAAACGCATGATTATACCATTCGCGCGTATCAGTCCTTGGACTCCCATGACCATGAAAGTTCTCCCGGGCGACATAACCCTGCCCGCCGGAGAAAGCTTGGAAATCAAAGCAGAATTCGAATCTTTTCCACAAAAACCTGTTTTCCTTTTAACAAAAACAGGCGAAAACGAACCCTCAAGAGTAGAGATGTACAGAGACACTCTTAAAGATCTTACTCATGCTTTTGTGCTGGAAAACGTGCGTGAACCCATGAAATACAAGGTAATCTGCGGCAAAGCGGAATCACCGGAATATTTGATAAATGCAGTTCCTCGCCCTGAAATCAAAACCATGCAAATTACCCTCATTCAGCCTGCCTATATATCAAAAGAACATCAAGTTCTTCCTGAAGGCGAAACTGACGCGACAATCTTAGCCGGAAGCCTTCTCAAAGCAGAGGGTATGTCCTCACAGGAACTGAAAACTGCAGAAGTTGTTTTCGGAGAAGATTCTGTCTCCCCATGTGAAATAAAAGATGATTTTGCTTTTTCTTATGAATTTGCCGTAGCTACAGACACTGTATTCAGCTTTACTATCAAAAACAATGAAGGCATAACTAACAAAGACCCTCTCAGCTACAGTATTAAAGCCCTTGAAGACGAAAAGCCTCAAGTCGAAATTCTAAGCCCAGGGCAAGACGTGCCTTTCCCAAAATCCAAGATGCTCAATCTAAAAGTCGCCGCAAAAGACGACTTTGGCGTTAAAAGTGTCATTCTCCACTATGCGGTAGGCGCCAGAGAAACTTTCATTCCGCTCAACATGAAGTCCGACTTCACTCCCAAAAAAGAATTTGAGGTTGACTACCCTTGGCTTTTAGACACCTTGCATATTGCTCCCGGCACAAAAATTCGCTACTACGTTGAGTCTGATGACGCAAAAGAGCCTCAGCCAAATATAGCCTCCACTCCCATCTATTTCGTTAACATGCCCTCAATGTATGACGTTTATATGGGCGAAGACGGCATTCAAGAACAGATCTCAAATAAACTTAAAGACTTTGCGCAAGAGCGAAGGCTCCAAAACGAAGCCCTGAAAGAAGTCTACGAAAAAATCAAACATGAAGGCACCCTAGATTTTGAAAATAAAAAAGCCCTTGAACAGGCCCTTGAAAAGTCTCAAAAAGCCGCAAAAGACGCTCAAGAACTATATGAGCAATTCAAAAAACTGAACCAGGATATGAGGAAGAACCCTTTCACATCAACAGAAGCCATAGAAAAAATGCAAACTGTTGAAAAGCTCTTCCAAGAAGTCTTGGACGATGAAACACGCCAGTTTATGCAAGAGCTTCAAAAAACTTTGGAAAAAGTGAATATCGACCCGGCTGCCATAGAGGAATATCAAAAAAACTTCCGAATGGATGATTACATAGACAAACTCGACCGCACAATAGAATTGCTGAAGCAGGTAAAAGAACTGCAACAGGTCAACTCCATCAACGAAGCCATAAAAGACCTTGCAAAACGACAGGAAAATATTGCCTCTCAAACTCAAGAGCTCATAGACAAACAAAAGGCAGGAGAGCTGTCTCAAGAAGAAAACGACCTTTTAGAAGACCTAAAACAACAGCAAGAAAAAATTAACCAAGAGCTGAAGCAGCTTGAAGAACAAACAGACAAGCTTACAAAAGAAGAAAACAAAGACAGCTTCTTGAATCAGCCAAAACCCTTCCAAGAAGACTTAAAAAACATCTTGGATCGCATGAAAAACATGGATTTCGAGCAAAAAGGGCAGGAAATCACCAAGAATATGAAAGAAAAAAACTTGGAGAAGTCCTTGGAAAATCAACAGGAAATGCTTAAATTCCTGCAACGCCTGAAAGAAGACGCAAACAACATAGACATGCAAATGCAAGCAGGCGCCAATCAGCAAGAAGCAGATTTCTCGCCTCTTATAAAAAAAGCTCTGAAAATCTCAAGAGTCCAAGAAGAGATACTTATGGACATAACAAGCTACCCGGACAGCTTCATGCGCGGACATATGCCGCAAATAGAACCTATAATAGACTTTCTGTCTGTAAAACAGCTGAGTTTACGGAAACAGGCAGAAAGACTCGACAGGCACGTAAAGGAAATGGTTACCCAAACCTTCTCCGCTGATATGTCCTTGACACGCATCACAGAAAAGGCTCCTGAGCTGTTCGCAGACATAATAGTCAACCTCGAAAACCGCCAACTCGCCAAAGCGCGGCTGGATCAATACATCATAATTAATATGTATAATAAACTTGCCGCCGAACTTATGCGAACCCAAGAAAACATGGGAGAAGACTCTTCAGGCGGTTCTTCCGACAGCCCATTCCAACAATTCCAAAATCTCACCAGAAGACAACTGCAGCTATACCAGAAAAACATGCGCCAACAAATGCAGCTCGGTGTCCAAAGTCAAGAAGAGCTTCAACAGCTGGCCATTGAGCAGCAGCATATCAGACAGTCCCTTGAGCAAATAATGCAAAGTCTAAGACAAACCGGCAGCACCAGAGGCAGACTCAACGATATCACTCAAGAAATGGAAGATATAGAGACTGAAATACTGGATCCTGCTCTTAAGCGAGAAGTAGCCGAAAAACAAAAAGAAGTCTACGAAAAAATGCTCAAGGCCCAAAAATCACTTAGAAGACGCGACGACGAAGAAGAAAGCGAAGAACGCAAGGCTGTTACGCCCGAATCCTCAATCAAACAAGTCCAGGCAGATACTCCTGTAGATGATTCAGGAAACCTGCAACAAGACCTTTCAAAAGACTTCTTAAGCGATCTTCCTGAAGATTACCCGCCTGAATACAAAAACCTGATAAATGATTACTTCAAATCCCTCAATATCTACGGAGAAAAGAAATGAGTAAAACAAGACTGTTTATATCAGCCGCCATAGCTATTCTGCTCGTATCTTTCTCTGCCGCTGCCGTCAGAGCCGATTTCAAGACCTCAATTGAAGCCACAAAACTTTATAAAGATGCTCTTACCGCATTTAAGAGCGGCCATATAAACTTAGGAAAAAAACTTCTTGAAAAAGCAGTTGTAGATTACCCCGATGACTTCAGAGCTAAAGAAATCAAGTGGCAACTTGCTGAGATCTATAAACTCACAGGTGAAAACATTAAGGCGGCAAATCTAATAAAGGACGAAATTGAGAAGGGTCTCCAAAGCTACGAAGAATATAAATATATATCCTTCTTGGCGGAAATCTACATAGATCTGCTGCGTTACAGAGACGCTTCAGAAATTCTCGAGAAATATCTCAATTCAAACTCTATGCATGCAGAAGCTGCAAGGCTTCTAGCCAAAACTTACATGCTAAGCGGACGCAAAGACGAAGCTTGGCTGCTTTTAGGCAAATTTGTTACTTCCGGCAATAAAGAGGCTTTCGCGGATCTTCTTGATTACGCTTTAAAAAGCGGAGACATAAGATCTCTCATGCAAATTCTTGATGAACGCAGACTCTCCATGAGAACCAAAGATTACCTTGACTTCATGTTCAGATGCCGCGTTGCCATGAATCATCTGGATGAGGCCGTTAAACTCATAGAAGAAAACCCTTCTATAGACATATCTCCAGACTATTTTCTTACATTTATAGAAATGCTGGTAGCCAAGAATGACAACAAAAGAGCTATCTATTACTTGGATATGTTTCTCAAAAAAGACAAATATAACCAAAGGGCTCTTATTCTTATGGGCAACTGCTTTAATGCGGAAGGCGATAAACTGGCCGCTTTAACATGGTGGAGAAAGATACTGGGCGGAGCCTACAGCAGAAGCGCCGAAAGATACGTAAAATACATAAACGTGCTTATAGAAAACAACTATCCAAATGAAGCTCTGGATGCCTTTGATGAAGCCAGAATAGCATTGATGGATGAAACTGCTCTTGCTGAGGAAAAAGCCGGAGTTTTAAGCGCATTGGGACGCGACAGCGAAGCCTACGATGAATATCTGAACGTCATACAAAGCGGTTCATATAAGCAGAATATCTTTGACAAACTCTACGCTGACCGCAAAAAATTCAATCTGGAAACAAAATTAAAAGCAATACTCAGAAAAAGCGATATCACATCTGCTGAACAAGCATTGATAGAGCTCTATCTCAGAGAAAAGAAAATTTCTTCGGTAGACTCAATAATAGAAGTTTGGCAGAGTTCTATGGGCTTTTTCGATACTTATCTCATAGCAAGTCTTGAAAGAGAAGCTATGATAACCCCTGAAAACTTCCACTTCTTCTTGCTAAAATCCATGATTCCTTTTGCTTCAGAGAGAAATCTGCAATATAACCTTGGAAGAATCGCCTTAAAAATGGGCTCCTCAAACCTGGCTCTTAAACAAGAAACCTATGAGCTGGCAACTGTTATAGCTAACAGCTCAAGCAAGGGCTTTGTGCAAAGCCGCTTTGATCTCTATGCTGACTTGGCTGAAGTCAGCCTCAATGACATAAACGATTTGACTAAAGCCGAAACCTTTGCCAACGCATTGCTCAGAGTCGGCAGACAAAACAACGAAAACGACCTCTATTGGTTCGCCGGGCAAGCCTATATGGCCGAGATACTATTCTGGCGCGGAGACTTTGACAAGGCTGAAAAAACTCTCAAAGAACTTGCTCTGACAGCTGAAGATGAAGGAAGAACCAACATGCGGCTGGATGCATCTGCTATAGAAGAAACTCTTGTTTTGACCGATTATCTGAGAGCTAAATTGGCAACAGTCAAACAACAGTATCAAGAAGCCCTGAATATTTTAAACATGTTAATAGAAACAAAAGGCGAGGGAAGCCGCATAAATGATGCCCTGGAACTTGCCCTTTTCCTGACTTCAAACTCGACCGCGAAGGATTTGTCATCCGACAAATTCGCCACTTTAAACACCAGAGTACAAGCAAAAACTCTGGCAATGCAAGGCAAACATGCAGAAGCGGCAGATATTCTGAAGGCGTTGCTCATAAAAAGCGAAGGTCTCTCTCCATGGCTGTGGGCAAACATAGGAGCCGAAATGCTTGAATTCAGACTGAAATCAGGCAGCAAGGACTTCATAAAAGAAACTGATTTATATCTCCAAAAGTGCCAGTATCCTGAGCAGAAGGCTGATGCCGAAGCGCTTAAAATCAGCTATTATCAGATAAACGGAATAACTGACTCCAGATACAAAGAACAGTTGCTAACTTTCGTCAACTCTTTCCCGGACGATCTTAGAACCGCCGCTTATAAAAAAATAATTGAGAACGGATAAATAAAATGAAAAAAACCGCAGCTTTAGCATTGCTATTTATAATGCTTTCCGCTAGCGTTCTTCAAGCCGGAAAGCTTATGGTTCCAATGGATGACACTCAAAACGACCACCTCAGAGCCTACGGCTTGGCCTACTGGGTTCTTGACGAGCTCAAAGAAAATGTTGAGTGGCTCCTCAATTACAGAGGCGGTTCCTTCATGTTTGACTCCGACGGCAGAATAGAAAAACAAGCCAACCTCTGGGGCATAACGACAAAGCCTGTCTCAGACTCTGAATATGCCTCTATTTTAGCAACCATCGAAGAAGAGAACATGGAAAAAGTTCTCCTTGAAAAAGCTCCTAAAATCGGAGTTTACTCACCGCCGGATGAAAAGCCTTGGGATGACGCGGTTTTACTGGTTCTGGATTATGCAAAGATTCCCCATGACAAGTTCTACGACCGCGAAGTTATGGCCGATGCCATAAACAAATTTGACTGGATACATCTTCACCACGAAGATTTTACAGGCCAGCTGGGCAAATTCTATGCCGCTTACAGAAATGCTTCCTGGTATAGAGCCGAAGTCTCACGAGAACTTCTGGAAGCTCAAAAGTTCGGCTTCAAGAAGATTCCTCAGCTTAAGTTGGCCGTAGCCAGAAAATTCAAGCAATTCATTGCTGACGGCGGCTTTCTATTTGCTATGTGTTCAGCCGCGGACACTTTTGACATAGCCTTGGCCGCAGACGGAGTTGACATAGTTGCGCCCGAAATAGACGGCGACTCAATAGATCCCTTGGCACAAAGCAAGCTCGACTACTCAAAAAGCTTGGCTTTCGAGAACTTCAAATTGATTACAAACCCTATGATTTACGAATATTCGGACATAGATACCTCCAACAACTACGTCTCTGAGCCTGGCACCTTTATGCTCTTTGACTTCTCCGCCAAACTTGATCCAATCCCTACAATGCTTAATCAAAACCACAGAAACGTCATAGCCGGATTTTTCGGTCAGACAACCGCTTTCCGAAAGAGTCTCGTTAAATCAAATATCACTATACTTGCTGAAAACAATGACGGAGTCTCTGTCAAATACTTAAGAGGCGATTACGGCAAAGGCTTTTTCTGCTTCTACGGCGGGCACGACCCGGCCGACGTAAGCCACTTGGTCGGCGAGGGACCGACAAACTTGGCTCTCCATAAGAACAGCCCGGGTTACAGGCTAATACTGAATAATGTGCTCTTCCCTGCAGCCAAACAAAAAGAAAGAAAAACCTGATTTCTATCCACAGATTACACAGATGAACACAGATATTTTTAAAAGAGACGAACGAACTTATAAAATTATAGGGGCTGCTATCGCTGTTCACTCTGAACTTGGTTGCGGTTTCTTGGAAGCAGTTTATCAGGAAGCATTAACGTTAGAGTTTCAAGCAAGAGGTATTCCATTTGAGCGTGAGAAAGAGTTGCCCCTATATTATCGAGGGAATAAACTCAAAACCTTTTACAAAGCAGATTTTCTTTGCTTTGACTTAGTTATGGTAGAAATAAAAGCTTTAGATAAAACAACTTCCAAGGAAGAAGCTCAGGTCATTAACTATCTTAAAGCATCTAGTCTAAAAAAAGCTTTACTACTTAATTTCGGAACTACTGCTCTCAAATTTAAAAGATGTGTATTGTAAACTCTCAGTGAAAAGTATATTAAAAATTCTCTCATTTAATCAGCTTATTTATTCTAAATTAAGAAACCAATTTGAGGAAAAACAACTTTTGTTTTTCCTCAAGTCGATGATACAAAGCCAGACAGAGCGAATTTATTTGGTCAGTTGGGCTTTGAATCATCAACGTAAGACAAAATTTTTGTCATTGATTTCTTCATCTGTGTAAATCTGTGTCCATCTGTGGATAAAAAGGTTTTTTTAGATGTCCGAGTTAACAGGAACACAATCTAAAAAGGTAACAAAATCGGCGGCTTTAATGGGAGCCGCAACTTTCTTGAGCAGAATAGCCGGCCTCCTCAGAGAGCAGACTTTCGCTTATGTCTTTGGCGCAGGCAAATGGACCGACTCATTCAATGTAGCCTTCAGAATTCCAAACATGTTGAGAGACCTGTTCGCAGAAGGCGCTCTAAGTTCCGCTTTTGTTCCAACTTTTAATCTGGCTCTTGAAAAGGAAGGCAAAGAGAAAGCTTTTCGCCTTGCCAACTTGACCTACAACTCCGTATTTATCATAGCCGGTTTGTTAGTGTTGCTTGGCATGATCTTCACACCTGAAATAGTAGCTTTCTTGGCGCCTAAATTCACACAAGATCCTGAACAGTTCAAAGTCACCGTTATAATGACCCGCATAATGTCGCCTTTTTTATTGCTTGTCTCTTGGGCAGCCATTTCCATGGGTCTTTTAAACTCTATGGGTGTCTTTTTTATGCCTTCTGTAGCGCCGGCCTTCTTCAACTTTTCAATGATTGCTGCAGGATGGCTCATTTGCCCTTATATGGAACGCCTTTTCGGTATGCCTCCTATAGTAGGCATGGCTATAGGAGCAATGATCGGCGGAGCTTTGCAGTTCGGAGTTCAGGTGCCTCTTTTATATAAAAAAGGCTTTAAATTCAGGTTTATACTGGATTTTCTGGATCCAGGGATAAAACGAATAGTAAAAATCATGATTCCAGGTATTATAGGCCTTGCGGCCACTCAAATTAACGTGGCTATAAGCACAATGCTGGGCACATCCCAAGGCAGCGGAGCAGTAAGCTATTTAAGCTACGCTTTCAGGCTGGTTCAGCTGCCTATAGGGCTTTTCGGAGTAGCCGTTGCTCAAGCTTCTTTGCCCGTAATGTCAAAGCTTGCTGCCAGAGATGCCAGAGATGAAATGGGCAATACTTTGGCGGATTCCATGAGACTTTCATATTTCATTAACATTTTTTCCTGCGTTTTAATGGTGGTATTAGCCGAGCCTATTATCCGAATTATTTACCAAAGAGGCAACTTTACAGCAACTGACACCCAAGCTACAGCATCAGTTTTACGTCTGTATTCCTTGGGACTCGTCTTCTTCTCTCTTGTCAAACTCATGGGGCCTGTCTTCTATACTTTCGGAGAAACCGCAGTGCCAGCAATTTCCTCTGTGCTTTCAGTTGTTTCTTGCATAGTTTTAAATCTCCTTTTAATCAAACCAATGGGCTATAGAGGACTTGCCTTCTCCAACAGCATAGCTTCGCTTATCAATGCCGCAATATTATTTGTTATGCTTACCAAGAAATTCGATATTCTAAAAAAAGACAGCTTTTACTTTGGCTTTCTGAAGCTTTCATTGGTAACTGTAATAGCAGGAGCATTCTCAGGCATAGCATACAACTTTTGCGCCTCAAAACTGACATTCCTTTTTGCAGAAGCTTCCTTGATGAACGCGATTGCTTCCATATCATTGGCTGTATTGGCCTCAACTCTTCTTCTTTACGCTCTTTCTCTGGCAGCTAACATAAAAGAAGTGAAAAGCGCTGCCGATATGTTTCTTGTGAAATTTAAACGAAAGTTGGCTAAAAAGTGACAAAAGAAGATGAGCAAATGGAGCAAGAACTTCCAAAGACTGTTCAAACTGGCAAAAATACGCTTTGGCTTGTAGCTACCGGTTTTTTCTATTTCTTTTTGATTATAGGTTCCTATTATTTTATGAGGCCGTTAAGGAGCACCTATTTTTTGTGCGTCTCAGAGTCAAAAAACCTCTCTCTCTTTAACATAGCCACCATGCTTAGCCTCATACCTCTTAATGCAATATACAGCTTTATAGCTAAAAGATTTAAGAGAGAATATTTTGTTCCCTTGATAACCTTGGCCATCTCCCTTTGCATTCCTGCCTTCAAATTTTCCTTAGGATCCTTGAATATAGAGTCTTGCACTCCCGCCAGCGCAACTTCTCTGCAATTTTTTCTATCTTTATTGTTTTATATCTATGTAAGCATATTCTCCGTTTTGAATATTTCTATTTTTTGGTCTCTTTTGCATGATATTTTTACATTGGAAATGAGTAAAAAATATTATGCCCTTATAGGTTATGGCGGACTTTTAGGCGGTATAGCAGGCAGCTATGCCATGAAAAATTTAAGCGGAATAATAACAGATTCATCAAATCTCTTATATATTGCCTTTTTATGCCACTTGCCTACAGTTTTTCTGGCTATACTCCTAAATAAAATGGATCCCGGCTTGAGAGAACAGGAAGTCGCAAGAATAGAAAAAAAATCAGAATTTGACAAAGCTGATAAAGAAAAACCTGAAAACGAAACAGATTCTTCCAAGACAAAAGATTTTATGAGCGGCCTTATCACAGTTATAAGCACGCCTCTGCTGATACTTATGGCTTTGGAGATGTTCACCTATACCGCCAGCTCTTCCCTCTATGGACAGCAGTTTAACAGCCTTGTAGAAAAGTTGGTGGAAAGAGGACCAAAACGCACTGAATTTTTCGCCACTATAGAATTTTGGACCAACCTATTATCCCTTGTCTCCCAAGGTTTGCTCACTTGGCTTTGCATGAGATTTTTATCGGCTCCAGTGACAGGGCTGATGGTCATGAGCATCATTCAGCTTGTGCCTTCTGTTTTCATTTTATTGACCTCCATGACTCCAGGAAGCGTTTTAACAACCGTTTCTTACACTATGATAGCCGTGCGCGCAATAGAGTTTTCTACAGGACGTATTCTGAGAGAGTCTATTTATGTGCCATTGCCTTATGACGCAAGATATCAAGGCAAAAACTTCATAGATACTGTCATGTTCAGAGTCGGAAGCGGTGTTTCAGCACTGCTGCTATTTGCAGCTATGCGTTATTTTGGCTATGGAAAATGGATAAATATTTGTATAATACTAATAATGCTTGCACAGCTGTACATTCTGTTCGCGGCGGGCAGAGAATATCTCAAACATCTAAAAAACAGCCGCCAAACTCACAAGGGAGAAATAATTGATGACATCGGATAAAGCAGAAAAAAAAGTTAAACTGGTTGCAGCCGGTTCAGTCGCTTATGACGATCTGGCCACTCCAAAGGGCGTGCGTGAAAAATCACTTGGCGGTTCTGCCGTTTATTTTTCAACAGTTGCAAGTTTCTTTGCTCCGGTCGGCATGGTAGGTGTCGCTGGCAACGACTTTGAAGAGTCAGACAGAGACTTTTTGCGCTCCAGAAAGATAAACCTCGACGGTTTGGCTCTGGACAAAAATGGCCCTACCTTCAGATGGAAAGGCGAATACGGAGCCAATTTCGGCGATGCTACCACTCACAGCACCTGCCTTAACGTGTTTGAAAACTTCGACCCTGTTTTAACGGAAGAATACAAAAATGCCGACTTTCTCTTCTTGGCCAATATTCATCCGGCTCTTCAAATTCAAATCATAAAGTCAGTAAAAAATCCGAAAATTATAGGCCTTGATACTATGAACTTCTGGATCGACAGCGAGCCGGATGCCTTAAGAGAAGCCATTTCCATGACCGACATACTCTTTGTGAACCGCCAAGAAGCTCTGCAACTTTCAGGCGAGAAAACCTTCGCAAAATCAGTCGAAACATTGCTTAAAATGGGAGCTCCCAGAATAGTCATTAAACTTGGCGAATTAGGCGCTATGACAGCGACTGCCGATTCACGCTTCTTCGTGCCAGCCTTCCCCTCAAAGAATCTCACCGACCCTACAGGCGCAGGCGACTCTTTCGGCGGCGGATTCATGGGCAATCTTGCCAGAACAGGCGACATTTCCGAGGCCAATATACGCCGCAGCATGCTCTATGGCAGCGTCATGGGTTCATTAACCGTAGAAGGCTTCAGCATAGATGTTTATAAGACCTTGTCACCCGAAAAGATCGAACAGCGCTTTGAAGAAATCAAGAAGATGATTTCAATCTGAAAACCGCAAACTAAGACCACTGAAAAATATTTTCTAAACCACAGAACACACAGAATACACGGAAAAAGACAAAAAACATGCAAAATACTATAAATTGTGTAAGTAGATCTTCGGTTCTTTCTACCCGCTACCCACCAACCACTACCCACTGTTTGTAAGATGTTCGAGATTTTAAATTTTTTCAAAGAGACAGCAGCGAAGAACCCCGCAATGAACTGCGGGGATTCTCCTGAAAAATTGATGCCTGAATTTTGGGATCAAAGAAGCGGCAGTTACGCTAAAAGGTCCTTTGCTCCTGAAACGAAAGCTTCTGCCGAAAAACTTTTGGACTTTCTGGCCTTTTCCAAAGATGAGACCGCTCTGGATACCGCCTGCGGAGCAGGAATATTTGCTCTCCCGCTTGCTGAACGGATAAAAAAAGTCACCGCCTTGGATTTTTCAAAAGGCATGCTTTCAGAGCTTGAAAAAGAAGCCAAGAATCGAGGTGTCAGCAATATAGAGACTGTCCATAGCCGTTGGCTTGACTATGAAACAAAAGAAACATTTGACAATGTTTTAGCTATGAACTGTCTCGGGGTTTTGAGTCTTGACGCGGAGTTACAGCCTCGCTTGGAAGAAACATTGACTAAGCTTTACTCCTATGCCAGAAAAAAGCTTGTGATTCTCATACCTCATGCCGACTCTCTCTTCAGTGAAGAACTTCAACAGATTATGGGGCTTTACCCTGCTCCTATTGAACGTCAACGGATAGCTTATTTTTACATGGCGATGATTTACTGCGGAATGCTGCCTGAGCTGAAAATACTTGAAACTCCGGCTTTTCACGCCTTTCAGAACAAAGATGAAGCTTTGGAGTTTTTGCTTGAAAGAGCCGAGAAAAAGCTTTCTAACAACGAGATAGAAGCAATCAAGCAACAACTCGCCCGCGAACTGGCAGAATCAGACGGCCAGCTCATCTTGCCCTACATCCATAAAAAAGCGCTATACGTAGCTACTAAAAACTGAAAAAAATTTATCCACAGATGGACACAGATTTACACAGATGAAGAAACCAATTGGAGGAAAATCAAAAGTTGTTTTTCCTCCAATTGGTTTCTTAATTTATAATAAATAATCTGATTAAATGAGAGAATTTTTAATATACTTTTCACTGAGAGTTTACAATACAAATCTTTTAAATTTGAGAGCAGTAGTTCCGAAATTAAGCAGTAAAGCCTTTTTAAGACTAGGTGCTTTAAGATAGTTAATGACCTGAGCTTCTTCCTTGGAAGTTGTTTTATCTAAAGCTTTTATTTCTACTATAACTGAGTCAAAGCAAAGAAAATCTGCTTTGTAAAAGGTTTTGAGTTTATTCCCTCGAAAATATAGGGGCAACTCTTTCTCACGCTCAAATGGAATACCTCTTGCTTGAAACTCTAACGTTAATGCTTCCAAGAAACCGCTAATTTTATAAGTTCGTTCGTCTCTTTTAAAAATATCTGTGTTCATCTGTGTAATCTGTGGATAGTTTTTCTAAAAGAAAGAACCCTCGAGAGGATTTTACTCCGCCCGAGGGTTCCTGTGAACTTAATTAACCGGTTTTCCTATCCGAAGACTTTCATAAATACGGTTGAAGATGAATGTCGCCATTCAAATCCAGCCCCTTCTTGCAGTTACATGCCCTCTAGAGTGTTGGCATGACCATGCTCTCCATACCTATCGGTTAGTATGGGAAGCCCCTCTGCCGTTTCTACGACTATGAGGCTTATAAGCCATGACCACAAAGTTCCTAAATGTTAATAGGGAAACTTTATATCCTCTTATGAGCTTCAGCCTGCTTCAAGGTTCGACGCATTTACTCCATTGGTTTGAAATTCCAAGCGCCTTCCTAGGTTTCGGCCCTCTCAGCGCCATCACCGCCATGATGCGACAAACAAGCGTTCCCGTTTGCCATGCTTCTTCGCGGTTGTCTGCCCTCCACGGATTTCTTCGCAGTACCTTTTGCGGCTTTCAATATCCGCAGCGACCGCCGACGCTTAAGCGTCGCCCGACCATTCAGTCTTGCGCCCTTTGCGGCAAAGATTGCTCTTTATCCGCCAGTTCCCGTCATGAGCTTCGATCCGCCTTGAAGCTTTGCTCCCGCTTCAAAGTGCCTGTGATACGGCAAGCGATTTCACTCGCCCGACGTGACAGGTCGGCTCTCTTGATTTTTATGTCCTTCGGGGTATCGCACAGTGACGCACCCTTTTCTTCCTCCCACACAGTTTTTGACGCTGTCCCGGAGTATAATATGCGTCAGAGTTAACATTCCTGAAATTGCTCCCAGGGATGCCTCCCCCCATGGACTTTTTGCCTTATACTGCATCTTGACATTAGAGCTGAACGAACACGCACGGATTATTGTTTCTCCGACCCGTCGGTTTGCTTGTCACCAAACACCTGTACGAATCTTAAGCGGTATGTTTCAGAGCCCTGCCGTAGCTGCCAAGCTTGCAATTTTGCGGCTGACCGGTTATTTCGTTGTTAAAGAACTTGTCTTAACTGTCGCTAAGTTCACAATATAAATATAACACCTAAGTAAAATAATGTCAATACTTTTTTTTATAAATAAATAATATTTTTTATAAAAAATTATTATCCTTTATTATCCACAGATTACACAGATGAGGGCAAAATTGGGCAAAAATTGCATTCTGCTACCGCATAATCACAATTTTTGCCCTAGCCTCTGATTAAGGACAGATGCTGATGTTCGATGCTAGGGGGAGCTAAACAATTCAACTC
>JAAYNI010000012.1 GCA_012520995.1 Candidatus Rifleibacteriota bacterium | reverse complement strand
TTTATGACTGGAATTATTTCCAAGTCTTGAGCTATAGCCAATGTGGCGTTTGCCATGGTTTGAGCTTCTACTCCCTGGCTTGCGTCTACCACGAGCAAAGCTCCTTCGCAAGCTGAGATTGAGCGTGAAACTTCGTAAGAAAAGTCTACGTGCCCGGGCGTGTCAATCAGATTGAAACAATATTCTTGTCCGTCTTTTGCAACGTAGTGCATGCGGACTGTCTGGGCTTTGATTGTTATGCCGCGTTCTTGTTCAAGATCCATTGAGTCAAGAAGACGGTCTTGCATTTCTCTTTGGCTGACAGTAGCTGTAGACTCAATGAGTCTATCCGCCAGTGTTGATTTGCCGTGATCTATATGTGCTATTATACAAAAATTGCGAATTTTGCTTTGTGCCAACTCTTATTCCCCTTGTGTATCAAAAAAAGTGAAAAGTCATGTTTTTTTCTTAAAAGCTTTGGACAAAAAGAGTTTGAGAACCCAGATCAGGAGCAGAGCTCCTATTGCTATTATCACTCCTGCTATGATAGTGATAAAGATCTTGTTGTTAGACACCCAAAAGATGCTGTCCAATTTTTTCGGTATGTTATCATCATTTGGTCTGTATCTCAAGACCCTTTTGTAATAGTCGCGCGCCTTGGTATAGTCTTTTTCTTCGAAAGCTTTGTTTCCGTAGTAATATAGAGCATTAACTTTCAGGTTTATGGCTTCAGGGTTTGTAGGTTGCATATAGAGAATTTTGTCAGTCACCGTCATGACTTGATCCCATTCTTCTCTCATAGCGTGCATTTTGGCTTCTTTTAGAGCTATGGTTACTTTTCCTGGCATGAAGATATGAAACCTTGCGTTACCCTGATCGGCAATATATAGGTTGTCATCATCTGTAAGCAAGAGGCCGCGAGGCGATCTGAGACGCCCTGGTGAAGTGCCTTGTTGGCTGTAATGGTTTAAAAACATGCCTTCGTTTGAAATTTCTAAAATACGATGGTTAAGGGTGTCAGAGACAAGATAGTTTCCATCTCTGCTTTGTGCAATAAAAGACGGGTTGTAAACCATACCGCGATCTGAGCCTTCTTTGCCTGTGCCATAGCGCCATAGAACAGTTCCGTTTCTGACATCCCAGCAAACAATCTGATGGTATAGAGGATAGGTGACTATAAGATGGCCTTCGGAATTCCATTTAACACCGCGCGGAGCAAGCGAGCTTGAGGTTGTTTTGCCGTTAACTTGCTTTTCTTCCCTGTAAATCAGAATTTTAAGACAGTTGCCGTATTTATCAAGGATCTGGACTCGTTTGTTCTTGAATTCAGCTACGGCAAAGACATCGTTTCTGTTTATATCCACGCCTATAGGACCGTAAAGTTCCCCTTGATCTTTCCCTGAACGGGCGACAATTTTTGCTATTTTTCCTGATTTGAAATCCAAGCCGACTAGCATATCGTCTTTATGCAGAGTTACATATAAAACTCCGTTTGAGTCGAAGGCCATGCTCATAGGATTTCTGAAGGCGCTTTCCGTTTTTTGCATTAATTGAGTTTGAGCTATGGTCATCATTTCGCCGTCTTGCATGAAAGAAACAGTAGGCGCTTTATTGTCTGTCAAAACAGCCAATGTGCTGGAAGCAGTAGCTAATGGCGGTATTACTCTTACAAAAGCTCCGGTTTTGGTTATTTCCTGTATGCGGTTGTTTCCCGAATCGGCTACCAAAATGTTTCCGTTAGGAGCCTCAATAATATCTTCGGGAGCGTTGAACTCCATTGGAGCGCTGCCTTCAAAACCGCGAGGATCAAAAACTGAAAAGTCCAGAGCTGCGTGCAGGGACAGGGCGGAAAATAGGAAGGTCAGAAGGATTGCCGTAAGCTTTCTGGTCAATTGTTCCTCTCCTCAATCCTGTTATAGGTGAGATATCTGTCTTTGCTGAGGCATTCTGTAGAGGTCTTGCCGTCAAGCGAGGTTATAGTTCGATACACTTCGATTGTATAGCCGTCAACGCCAGGATGTTGTATTTTTACTTCGCCTTTAGGCAGGTTGGTATTGCGTTTATGTACTGTTTTGAATGGATGTTTTACTTCTTTTTTTGTTTCTATTTCAATCTTCTCGAAAGGCTTTTCAGGAGCATATAGAGCAATGTCAACGGTGCCTTTTCCGGTTTTTGAGGTTATTAGAACTGGCACAGGCAGGGTGTTTTTTAAAACAAAGTCTTTGTATCCCCAAGCTACAGCTGCATCCAAGCCTCTTTTAGCATAATCTATGCCTTCATAAATAGAGTGATTGTATCTTTCTTTGATCTCAAGACCTGAATAAATTGAGGCTTGATAAAGAGTGGTTGTGACTTGGCATATGCCTCCGCCGATTCCAGGGATAACGCGGCCACGCGAAATTACGCCGGCATCTTTGTAGCCGTTTGCGGCAGTTCGGTTACCTACGATTTTATTAAAACTGAATGTTTGCCCGGGTTCTATGATAACTCCGTCAATCTTGTCAGAAGCTAACTTAAGATTGATGTTGCGGCCAGCGTCTTCTTGAGATGCTTCGTAAACAGTGCTGGCTTCTGCCAGAAGCGTATTAAAACCTAATTCTTTCATTTTGCTGTTAAAGGTTCTCTCTCCTTCATTTTCTTTCATCGGCAAGGCAACGTCAAATGAAGCTTTAGCCGGGTCTTCTTTTATCATCTCTTCAAAGAGCTTCAAGGTTTTTGTTTTGTCGACTTCCGCACGGTTTTCCGGTCTGACAATTTTTGAAAAATTGTCTTTAATTTTTATTACTTCCGCATCTTTTTGAGCGGCTGGCATGTCTGTGGTTTCAGCAACCTTGGAGATTATATCTTTTATTTTATTTCCGTCTACTTTCACTTTTACAACTTTTTCTGTTTTGTCAGGTAATTGGTTTTTTGTAACTTCAAACAGTGGTTCTTTGTATTTGCCTACTAGACTGTCGTCTTTAAAGAAGGCCAGTTCCACCTGCTTGGTTTCTACAGTAATTGTTGATGAAGCTGTGTTTGCTGGCTGTTCAGCAGTTTGTTCTGTTACGGTTTTGCTAGGAGTTGTGAGTGATTCTGTTGGCTTTTTGTCAGAGAAAAAGATTATGAAAGTGAAAGTTACTATAAAGGTGACAAGGAGAATTAAGACTGCGTATTTTATTGTTTGAGAAATCTTTTTATCCATTATGCCTCCGAAAAATTAATCAGTTTCAGCTTTCAAGGACCTTGCCATAAGGTTTTGGGGAGAGTTTTCCGCACTATGATCGCTGAAGAGTATCTTTGATAATTCTTCGGTAATAGGTATTTGAATGTTTAATTTTTTGCCCCACTCAGAAGCAATTCTTGTGGCTTCCACGCCTTCTACAACCATTCTTGTGGTCTGCAGATGTTCTTTTAGGGTCACGCCTTTTGCTAAGGCCATGCCGAGCTTGTGGTTTCTGGAGTGATAAGAGTTGGCTGTGGTTATAAGATCACCCAAACCGGCAAGGCCGTAGAAGGTTTCTACTTGGCCGCCAAGTGCCGTGCCCAGTCTCACCATTTCGTGGAGGGATCTTGTCAGATAGGCTGCTTTGGCGTTATCGCCAAGTTCCATGCCGTCAAGTATGCCGGCTCCTATAGCAAAAATATTTTTGAGAGTACCGCCCAGTTCCACACCTTTTCGGTCAAGTTGTCTGTATATACGGAAGTAATCGGTTGCAAAAGCTTTTTGGAGAATTTTGGCCGTTTGCTCATCCGGGCATGCGATAACAGAGGCGCCTATGCGTTTTTGAGCCACTTCTGTCGCTATGTTCGGGCCTGAAAGGCAAGCTACTCTGTCTTCAGGTGATTCAGGCTCTATATCCAAAACTTCGCAGATAACTTCTGACAGGGATCTGCCTGTTCCTTGTTCAAAGCCTTTGGCTACATTGGCTACACCTTTGACTTTTTTTAAAAGGTGTTTCAGGGGTTTTATACTGCTTGCCAAAAAAGTGGACGGAATGGCAAAAAGCGCATAATCAGCATTATTTAGAGCTTCTTCTACGTCATTTGTACACTTTAAATTGGGCTCAAGGGGTAAATCTGAAACAAAAAACGGATTTTTTCTGTCTTTGTTTATACCTTCAACTACTTCTGGCTCTCTTGCCCAGAGAGTTACATCGTGAGAGTTAAGAGTTAAAAGATTGGCTATTGTTGTACCCCAGGAACCGGCTCCGATTACGGCAAATTTCATTCTTCGTTCTCCTCTTTGCGTGTGCTGGCTTGTGTAAACATAGGCAACTTGGATTCAGTACCAGCTCTTATGCGTTTAATGTTTTCTTTATGTTTGTAAATTACAAAAGCCGCTGCCAATGCTGAAAAAACGGCAAAATGTGTTGAGAGAATGCTCTGCTCTTGATAAAAATATACTGCGACAGGCAAGCATAAAGCTGCGGCTATAGAGCTTGCAGAAACCATTCTGGTGGCGAACAAGACAGCGTAAAAGACTGCCATTGCGGTTAAAGTTGATTTGGGCGATATGGCGATAAATACGCCTAACCCTGTAGCCACTCCTTTTCCGCCTTTGAATTTTATCCAAAATGAAAATGTGTGTCCTAATAAGGCCGATATAGCTGTTACTATCAGAAGATAGGGAAAATCATTGTAAAGCTTTGCTGTTATAAGAACAGCTGCCATCCCCTTTGCAACATCTAAAGCCAAAGTCAGGGCGAAAGGGAAGGTGCCAAGAGTTCTAAAAACATTGGTGGCTCCGGCATTTTTACTGCCGTGTTCCATAATATTGGTTTTATAAAACAGCTTGGGGATCAAGTAAGCATTCGGAATTGAGCCTAACAAATAGCTTATTACAGCAGTTATTGCAATTTTTTCCACAGATTCAGCTCACTTCAAGCTTCACTGGCCATCCTTCAAAAGCTTCTTCCTGCATAATATGATTGAGCAGATAGCGTTGGTAAGAGAAGTGAACACCTTTCGGCGCTGAAGCTTTGAGTCTGAAGACTATCGGCGGTCCAGGTTTTTGGAAAAGCTTGAAAAGTCTCATTTCTCTGCCTTTGTAAGAGGGAGGCGGCTGTATTGTAACAGCTTCAAATAGTATTTCTTTTAGGATTGCGTCAGATATGCGTTTGCGGCCATTTTCTCTGACCATGTCTATGAGGTTGTAGAGGCGATCTACACGTAATCCTGACATCGCGGATGCTGAAACGATAGGAGCAAAGCTGAGCTGGGGGAATGCTTCTCTTGTTTCTTTGATAAGCTCATCCCATCTGGCTTGTCCAGCTGTAAAAAGATCCCATTTGTTCCAGACTATTATGCAGGCGGAGTTGGTTTCAACTATCTTGCCTGCTATGCGTTTGTCTTGCATTGTTATGGCTGGAGAGGAAGCGTCAAGAACTAAGATTGATATGTCGGTGGATTCTATCACGTCTTGAGTTTTCAGAGCTGAAACAAATTCAACAGTATCTTTCTTTTTGTTTGGACGGCGGAGTCCGGCAGTGTCTATAAAAGTGTAGGTTTTTCCGTTTCTCTTGTGTTCGTAAAGAATTGTGTCTCTGGTTACGCCTGGAACGTCATCTACAATGCTTCTTTCATTACGTATCAGCTTGTTGAAAAGAAGGGATTTGCCTACATTGGGTCTCCCTACTATGGCGATACGTTCCATAGCTGGCGGCTGTTTCTTTTCATCGTATTTATCCAAGTTGCGTTCCATCGGTTCCGTTATGTCATCCAAAAGGTCTGCGACTCCGTTGCCGTGCAGAGCTGAAACAGCGTATAACTTGTCGGCGCCAAGCTCGTAGAAGTCTGCCAGCATTACTTCTGTTGAGTGGGAAATAGAATCCAGCTTGTTGACTGCTGCATATAATGGCAGATCAGCGGCGATTTTTCTAAGATAATTGAATATTTGTTTGTCGTCAGGAACCAGACCTGCTTCGCCGTCACAGAGAAAAATTATGGCGTCGGCTTCTTCAATGGCGAACTCGGCTTGCTGACGTATTGAGCGCATCAAGGATTGAGAGTCGTCAAGGTCTAAGCCGCCAGTGTCTACAAGGTTGAATACCCGTGCGTTCCAGACGGCGGTTGCGTAGTTTCTGTCTCGTGTCACTCCGGATATCGAGTCGACTATGGCATGTCGTTTGCCTACTATTCGGTTCATCAGTGATGATTTGCCGACATTTGGTCTGCCAACAATGGCTACAGTGTAAAGATCTTTCATTTTAACCTCCGGAATGCTTGGGCAATATATTAGCATTAATTCTGGAGTCTGTCCACCTTGAGAGCAGTGATTAGTGGACAGTGGGTGATGAGTGGCGGGCTTTTATAAATTAGAAATGATTGTTTAGAACTTAACACTCAAACTAATAACTGAACTTTGCTTTTGCATTTGACTTAGATTTTTAAACTTTACACTATACATTTTACATTATTTCAAGATTTCTTCTTGCGATAATCCTGTGGCTTCTGTGATCTGAGATATCGGCAAACCCATTGCAAGCAGTCGTTTTGCGGTTGCAAGATTGGCTTCTTTGATACCTTCTGCTCTGCCTTCCTTCAGCCCTTGTGCTCTGCCTTCTTTCAGACCTCTATCCATTCCTGTCATTATTGCAGATTTATGAGCGCTTCGCTTTTGGCGGATTAAGTCTATATAATCATCATAAGCCCTGCGTTCTTCTGGTTCCATGGACAAAACATCCAAGAGCTTGGAAGCTTCCGAGAGGCCTGGTGCTGTAAAATCAGTTTTTATCGAGGAATTTTTCAGAAAGTATATCCACTCATCCAATGGAGTTTTAGCGTAGTCGTCAAAGTTTTTGACTTTTATCAAATAATATTCAGGATAAAGCTCTGAGGGATATTTTTTCCCGAACAATTCTGTTTGTTTGTCATCGAGTTTAAGCACATCATGCTGATGCATGCCGATGAATTCGGTTTTGCCTACATAAACATAGTCTTTGCCTCTTCCGAGATCGAAGTTTAAAATATTTATGGAAATAACCTTGACGACTTTTGAGTAAAGGTCTCCCTTGTACATATGCTCAGTTATCGCTTTGGAAGTTCCATACAGCATGCGTTGAAAGTAATCATGCTGATACTCATATTGAAGCTCAATTAGTATGAATTCTCTTTCATTGACTTTAACCTTAATATCAAGGCAGTTGCTTTTATCATAGGGGTGTTCTCTGTTGCTTTCACTTTCAGCGATTGAATCAATCACTATTTTCCTGTTCAGAAGTACGGAAAGGAATCCCTCAAGCACGCCTTTATTGGCTTCGCTGCGCAAAACCCGCTTCATTGCCCAATCGAATGATATAAGTTCTCTTTCAGCCATTGAAACTCACCTCATGCTAATCTCCAAGAATATTATACCACAGAGTTTAATGAAAGGATGGGTGTGAATGAAAAAGAGCATCGTTTCCGTCTGTGCTGTTGTGACTTGCTTGTTGCAGAAAGTTAAGACCTAAGGATTTGCAATGGTTTTTCTGGTTGACATTCGAGTGATAAAAAACTAATCTTTTCTTCATGAGAAAGATAGTGTACAAGCAAGCAAGCAAGCAAGCAAGCAAGCAAGCAAGCAAGCAAGCAAGCAAGCAAGCAAGCAAGCAAGCAAGCAAGCAAGCAAGCAAGCAAGCAAGCAG
>JAAYNI010000101.1 GCA_012520995.1 Candidatus Rifleibacteriota bacterium | reverse complement strand
TTGGGTCTGAATGTTAATCCAAAACTCAGGAGAGTTTCCGAAAAATTTAGAAAAGCGTAAAGCTGTATCAATTGTTATAGATCTTTTTCCCCGAATAATTTCACTAATACGTGTTTGATCTAAAAAAATTTCTTTTGCTAGTTTGTATGCACTTATGTTCATCGGTGTGAGAAAATCTTCCTGCAAAATTTCTCCAGGGAAAATAGGGCTTATTCTTTTTTTCATGTATTTATCTCCTAACTGTGATAGTCTAATTCCTGTTATCGTAAATTGAATCCGCCCGGACAGTGTTTTTCCAAGCAGCCAAGCTTTGCTGAAAGCCCTGCTTTTCACAGGAATTCTAGAAAAACTTAGCTCAAAAGTTCCAATTCTCTTTCTACCTTTTCTTCAATGGCTTTTTGAACAAACTGGTTTAGTGAAATGCCTTTCATAATGCCAAGCCTTTTTGCCTTTTTGTGAATATCAGGCGATATACGGATATTAAAACTACCCTTGTACGATTTTTCAATTTTTTTGCCACTTTCACGGCAGAGCTCTATATAATCATCAACGGCTTCTTTAAAAGACACTTGTAGTTCTTTCACGCTCGTTCCTTCAAAAGAAACGAGATCATCAATGCCTTCTATTTTACCAAAGAACACTTCATCCTCTGCATTAAAGTGTACTGAGCCTAAAAGTTCTTTGTACGTTAAAAAATTTTTCATAGCAACCCCCGTGTTTTTAGCTCATCAATAATTTGATCTATTTGGTATCGTTTTAATTCGTTCGCAGGATGCGGTTTATGAAGACGAATAATATGCTTCGTTTCCTTGTTAATAAAAGCAATCCTAGAGCCTGCTGTTTTACCAGTTTGTGTTTCAAAATATCCTAAATATGTAAGCAGCTTTTTCAACTCTGCATACGTAAAATCTTTCGGTCTCCCTAAGAGTCGTTTTATTAGCTTTTCCTGGGTACTCATAATAAAAGTATAATATAAAAAAATATAAAAAGCAACTAAATAATAGTTGCTTCTGTCAGGATTTTAGAGCAACAGAGGCGAACAAGAAATGGCTAATAGATATCACAGAGATTCGGGGAGTCAGTACACAAGCATCAGATTCAAAGGTTGTTGCTTAAATATATTTGGGGATTGAACTTATATTGATTATTTCGCTCGCTTATAAAGGCTACTACTTTCAGCGCCAATTCCTAGTACGAAGCTATATATTGATGTGCTTTATAAGATACAAGGAGGTACCATGTCTCTTCTTTGACCATACATATCGAAAAGTTTTATTGTTTTTTTCAGTCTGCTGTGTTAAAATAAATTTTAACATCAAAATAAAGGAGAGAGACATTGTGCATATAAAAAATAATAATACTGACTTTTTGTCTTTAACCACGATGGAGGCTGAAAAATGCAACAGCAAACAATACATAATTTGAAAATTGAAATGTGCTTTGTGCCTGCAGGTTCCTTCCAGCGCGATGAGAAAAAGGAAAATATTTCTGTTATTACGAAACCCTATAGCCTGAGCAAATACCCAATAACGCGCCAGCAATTCCTTGATGTGATGGGAAAAGATCCAAGTAATAGAAGATATTCCACTGACATGAACGACCCAGTACAAATGGTAAACTGGTACCAAGCCTTTGCCTTTTGCAATAAACTGAGTATAAAGGAAGGCCTTACACCTGCGTATACGATGAAAGGAGTTAATAATTGGGAAGATTTACCCTTTGACTCTATGTCTCAGATTTACAACGGTGATGGTCATTCAGATTGGGCATTTCTAATAATGTTAGCTAATCTTTTTAATATAGATTGCGACGTTGAAAAAAAAATTAAGTGGGATGAAATTGCTTTCGATTGGGATACAGTTTTCTGTAATTGGAATGCCTCTGGTTATCGCCTCCCCACAGAAATGGAGTGGATGTGGGCAGCAATGGGGGCGAATAAAGATGCTCGAGCAGGAGCAATTGATGCTGATGGAATAAATAGAACAGGTTATACTAAAGGCTATGCAGGAAGTACTGAAGAAGATGATGCACGAGAAAACCTAAACGATTATGCACTGTATGCAGAAATTATGAGTGAAGAAATCGACTATGATAAGAATTTAGAAACTCTCCTAGATACCTTTAGATATAGCAAAGAAAAAATCTATCCTGTGGAAGAAAGATTGCCGAACGAACTAGGGTTGCATGACATGTCTGGGAATGTATGGGAGTGGTGCTGGGATTGGTATGATGA
>JAAYNI010000100.1 GCA_012520995.1 Candidatus Rifleibacteriota bacterium | reverse complement strand
GAGGGCAAAATTGGGCAAAAATTGCATTCTGCTACCGCATAATCACAATTTTTGCCCTAGCCTCTGATTAAGGACAGATGCTGATGTTCGATGCTAGGGGGAGCTAAACAATTCAACTCGCCACTCGCCACTCATCACTCGTCACTGTGCGATAGCAGTATCAGATAACCATGAAGACATTATTAACTAGAATAATATCAAAATAGGGAAGTTTTAGTTGCAACACAACACTAGTGCTTTGTTTTCTCTGAAGTTTTCCTGGCAGATTTTCAAAATTTACAAGACAATAGCTGCTAAAAAGTGTGCATCGCACTAGAGTGGCGAGTGATGAGCGTGTTTTAATAATGTAAAAAGTGCAGTGTAGAATGTAAAAGCTGTAGAAAATCTAGAAAATAAAAAATATAAGTCCTTTTAAGTGTGTTCTGTGTGTTCTGTGGTTTCAAAGGTTTTGTGTTTTTTTGCAAAAAAAATCCCCGGACTTAAAAGCCGGGGACAAAGTGAGAGGATCTTTTGAGAGGATACTTTAGTCATCGGAGTTGATGACGAAAAATATTAGAAAAAAGCTTTCCAGGCTTCGGCAAAAAAGGACTAAGTGTTTATATTGCTGTAGAACTCTTCTTTGGCTGTATGGAAGAACCCGAGCGCATTGAACAATTGATAACTATTTCTGTGAATAAATGTTTGATAGGTAGTGTATCTGGTAATGCGGACTGTGTTATGTCTGTAGAGCAAATCGTTATATGACAAGAGAGAGTAACTTTGCTTTGGTTGGTGACATATTTATAGTGCCAGCACCCGGAAAAGCTTTTTAATTTCTTTTTCAATGAACTGCCTATATATATGCAAAAGACGCGCCAACTTTTAAAAAGTTCTTGAAAACTTTTTTGTTTTTCTCTTTTCCCCTTAGAATGAGTCTTAATGTTACTTTTTTCACAAATATGAGCTTACTCTGAATAAGACTATCTTGAATCTAGGTTGATGTTTTTTTACATTTAAAAAGTGATTGTTTTGTTAAATGTTTCTGCTTTTCTTTGTTGAAGAGTGTTACAGGTGCTTTGTGAAAAAAGTTAACATGTGAAAAAAATGCACTCTATTGAACTTGAAATTGCTAAGTTATTATCTTGCACCTGATCTACTATTGCTGTGTAACATCTGAATGTTTATTGTCGGACAGATTTTTTTCTATCCACAGATGGGATAATAATTTTTATTCTCAAAATAGACTTTTAGATGTTACAGAGCGCTAACGTCTTGCTCCTTTTCTGACAAAGTGCTATGCTTTTAGTAGACGTAAATGCTTTGAAAACATGGAAAGCCAATTATGAAAAGTACAAACGCCCGACTTCTATTTAGATTTACAAAAAATGCTTCGCCTCTCAATTTGAGCCGAAATTCAGTTTTTTTGCTTTTTGGCGTCATATTTTTGTCCTTCTTTCTTTCTTCTATTTCTTTGTTTGCACAAGAAATAGACTCTGAAGCTCAGAGTCTTTATAACCAAGCGTTAAAGCTTCAAAAGGCAGGCAAGCTGGATGAGGCTGCCGATGTTTATTTTCAATCAATTAGGCGTGATAGAACTGTGCTTGTTCTAAATGATTTTGGTTTGGTTAAAATTTTGCGTGATAATTTGGCTGCTCAAGTTGAAAAGGATCCTGAAAATCTTCAGCTTTTGGAATCTTTAGGTTTTGTGTCGGCGACAGCCTATTCGGATGCGCCTACAGCTATCAAATGCTATGAAAAAATAATGTCTCTTACAGACGATCCGGGAGTAAAAGCCAAAACATCTGCTTTGATTGAGCATTTGCGTTACAGATATGATATGCGCATGGAATATCAGCAGGCTGTCCGCGAAGAAAGACAAGCTCGCCGTCTCAGGGAGTGGGAAGAAATGGACAGGTTGGCGGTATCAGCTCAGGAAAGTGCATATAGAGACTCGGTTTCTATGAACCTTTCAGAGGCGTATGCTACAAAAAGCGACTTGGAGAATAGAATACCTCAGCTTGAATCAGAAGTCGAAGATTTGAAAGATGCCATAGCCACTGCTCGAAGACTATGGCATTCAACTAATAATGAAATCTATGAAAGTAGGCGCAGACGCTATGAACGGGAATTGGCTGAAAAAGACTCTCAATTGCAAACTATGAAAAGCACTCTTGCCAAGGCTGAAACCGATATAGTAGCCTATGAAGGCAAGGTAAACTCTTTTGAAGCCGAAGAGGAAGCTAAGCAGAATTCTCCTTTTCAGTCCTATGCTGATTATCAGTATCAAAAAGATCAGCAAGAAGCCTCTGGAGTTACCTCTTCAACAACAACCTCCAGCTATGACGATGACGATGAGGATAACTATGTTGTTTTTGACAATTCCGGGGGAGATGATTTTGGCGGTGGCGACATGTCTGATGAAGACTACTCGTCAAAGCTTGAGGATCTCATCAACAGTCTTTAGTTTTTAACATTTATTTGAAATTTTGTTTATAAAAAAGCCGCTTTTTAAGCGGCTTTTACTTTTATGAATTTATAAATGCTTCGTTGAAAATTTTTTTATCCTGGAGAAGTCATTTATCTGTTATTATTGGCAACTGAAATCTATTGTGGCAATCTTAAAATTATGGAGGGCAAGATGACAGATACAGCAAATTTAAAAGCTCTTTTTCCAAAAAAGGACGATATACCGGCAGAATTTTCTATGCCCCTGATGGAGCAGGATGAATACTTGATAAATGGAGAGCTTCGTAAATGGAATGGAGAACGCAAAGACGTTTTTTCTCCTGTCAGAATAAAAGATGGGGATAACCTCATTCAGCCGCGACTTGGAAGCGTGCCTAATATGACGGAGAAAGAAGCTCTGGAAGCTTTGGATGCAGCTGTGGCAGCATATGACCACGGCAGGGGGCAATGGCCTACTATGGCGGTTGCAGATCGCATTAAACATGTGCAGAAATTTGTTGAGCAGATGATCTCTCATCGTGATGAAATTGTGAATCTGCTTATGTGGGAAATTTGCAAAAATCTTGACGATGCTCTTAAAGAGTTTGACAGAACAGTTGATTACATAAAAGACACAATTGAAGCCCTTAAGGATCTTGATCGCACTTCCTCGAGATTTAAAATAGAACAGGGTATTATTGCACAGATACGCAGAGCGCCTCTTGGCGTAGTTTTATCCATGGGGCCTTTCAACTATCCATTGAACGAAACATTTACAACTTTGATTCCTGCCTTGATCATGGGAAATACCGTTGTCTTCAAAACGCCGAAACTTGGTTGTCTGCTGTTCTGGCCGCTTCTCAAGGCTTTTCGCGATTCTTTCCCTCCTGGAGTTATCAACACAGTGTATGGCAGCGGACGCACTATAATTACTCCTATTGTCTCATCGGGCAAGATAGATGTGCTGGCTTTTATTGGAAGCAGCAAAGCTTCAGACAGCATAAGAAAAAATCATCCCAAGCCTCATAGAATGAGATGCGTGCTGGGGCTTGACGCTAAGAATCCTGCTATAATTTTGCCTGACGCAGATATTGAACGAGCAGCCAAAGAGTGTGCTCTCGGAGCCTTATCATTTAATGGTCAGCGCTGTACGGCTCTCAAGATGCTTTGGGTGCATTCCTCGATTGTTGACGATTTTATTCCCAAATTTATCGCGGAAGTTGAAAAGATGCAGATGGGAATGCCTTGGACTGATGGAGTCAGAATTACTCCTGTTGCGGAAGCGAGCAAACCGGCTCACCTTGCTGAATTAATAGATGATGCAGTAAGTCACGGAGCGAAAGTTATTAATCCATCTGGCGGTGTTTCTTGCGAGTCGCTCGTTTGTCCGACTGTGGTTTATCCGGTTAACGACAAAATGAGAATTTATACAGAAGAACAGTTTGGTCCTGTAGTGCCCGTTGCTGTATATGATGAGATTGAAGAAGCTATTAATTATGTTGTCATGTCTGACTACGGTCAGCAGGTAAGCCTCTTCGGAAAAGATCCGAAAGAAATGGCTTCTCTTATTGATCCTATGGTTAATCAGGTTTGCCGTGTCAACTTGAACAGCCAGTGTCAGCGTGGTCCAGACGTTTTCCCATTTACTGGCCGAAAAGACTCTGCTGAAGGCACTTTGTCCGTCTCGGATGCTTTACGTGTTTTTACCATAAGAACTTTGGTGGCTGCTAAAGATACGGAAGACAACAAGCAGATGATAACCACAATCTTGAAAGATGATCTTTCAAGCTTCCTTACTACTGACTTCATATTCTGATACTACAGTGCCCATATGTGGATAAAAAAATAGGCTAGAAATAAAATCTAGCCTATTTTCATATCCTAGGATTGTAAAGAGTTCAGGGTATTGGTAGCTTCTTAACAGCTTATGGCAGTTGTTTGTTTTACTATTGAAGTTCTAAAACAATTTCGCTATCCACTACCCACCATCCACTGCCCACTATTGTTTTTAGTTCACTTTGAAAGTGACATCGCCTTTGTCGAAGAATCTTATGATCTGCTTGACAGCTGCAACGCCAGCATTAATGTTGGCTTCTTCTGTCTGAGCGCCGAGTTTCTTAGGTGTGAAGAATACACGGTCGCCATATTTTTCTTTGAGTTCGGCGGCACAATCAGGAGCTACGTCACTTGCATATCTGAAGTCAGATCTTTCTGCCATAACTTTTTTGAGACCTTCTTCATCAATCAGCTCTTTTCTGGCTGTGTTGACCAAGCATGCGCCTTTAGGCATTTTGCTCAGAAGATCATAGTTTACGGATGCTTTGGTTTCAGCGCTTGCAGGTATGCAAAGGCTTACGTATTGGCTTGTTTCAAAGAGTTTGGCTACTGAGTCGCAATAGTTGAGGCCAAGCTCTTCAATGTCAGCTTTGTATTTCTCATAATTTCTGACATATACGTTTACAGTCATGCCGAAAGCTTTAGCGTATTGGGCTGTGAGTTTTCCGATGTTGCCAAGACCGTAGATTCCGAGGCTTTTACCTTTGATTTCGGTGCCTGACTTTCCGTTGTAGTTATTTCTGGCGGACATGATCATCATGCCGATTGAGAGTTCTGCAACGGCGTTGGAGTTTTGGCCAGGGGTATTCATGGCAACAATATTGCAAGCAGTGGCAGCTGCAAGATCGATGTTGTCATAGCCTGCTCCGGCTCTTACGACTATTTTTAGGTTTTTGCCTGCTTCCAAAACTTCTTTAGTTGCTTTGTCGCTGCGAACTATGAGGGCATCAGCGTCTTTAACGGCATCTTTCAGCTGAGCTGCGTCTGTGTAATTTTCAAGAAGTTCAAGTTTGTAGCCGCTGTGTTTTGCTACAACGCCTTTCATGAGGTCTATTGCTTCTTTTGCAAATGGCTTTTCAGTAGCCACTAAAATTTTCTTGGTCATTTTACTTATTCTCCTTCAGGCTTAAGCGTTTTCTTTGTCGAATTTTGCGATGAATTCGGCCAGTTTGCGGCAGCCTTCTATTGGCATAGCATTATAGATCGAAGCTCTCATGCCGCCGATATTTCTGTGACCTTTAAGGGTCAGGAGACCTTCTGCTTCGGCTGCTTTGATGAACTTCTTGTCGAGGTCTTCGTTGCCTGAGAAGAAGGGGATGTTCATGAGCGAGCGATCTGGGCCTTTCTTTACGTGAGCCTTGAAGAGTTTAGAGGAATCTATGGCGTTGTACACTATTTCAGCTTTTTCTTTGTTAAGCTTTTCATAGTAGGGAACTCCGCCTTGAGCGAGCATATGTTCGAATACTAAGCCTGCGAGATATATTGAATAAGTCGGAGGTGTATTGTGCATAGAACCTTTGTTAACGTGGGTTTTATAATCCAACATGGTAGGCAGATTGGGGACAAGGCCTACGAGGTCTTCTCTGATTATGACGATTGTAACGCCGGCAGGACCTATGTTTTTCTGGGCGCCTGCATAAATCAGACCGTAGTCTTTAACATCGAAAACTTCGCTGAGAATGTTTGAGGACATGTCTGAAACGACAGGAATTGAAAGCTTCGGCAGGTTCATTCTTTTGGTGCCGTAAATGGTGTTGTTGGATGTTACATGCAGATAGTCAGCATCTTTGCGTACATCTTCTGCTTTGAAGTCAGGGAAATATGTGTTGTTATCAGCTTGTGAAGAAGCTACAACGTGGCAGTCCATGCCCATTTTCTTTGCTTCTTTGAGAGCAGTGCTTGACCAGTTTCCTGAATCAACAAAATCAATCTTCTTATTTTTTGCAAGGTTCATAGGAGCCATGGCAAATTGTAAGCTGGCGCCGCCCTGCAAAAAGAGAACTTTATAATTGTCCGGTATGTTCATCAGTTTGCGTAAATCAGCTTCTGTTTTGTCTATAATGGCTTGATATGTTGAAGAGCGGTGGCTCATTTCCATTACGCTCATGCCAGTGCCTTTATAGTCTGTCATTTCAGCAGCTGCTTTTTCCAATACTGCAAGAGGTAACATAGCGGGGCCTGCAGAAAAGTTGAATACTCTTTTTGTCATATAAGTCTCCTAATTATTCTTTCCCTTAGTTTTGGGTGTTATCTGACTGTAAAAGCTTAAACCATTAAAAATCTTAAGTCAAGCAATGTAAAGCAAGAAGCAAAGGTTAGTGAAAAAAATCTCTATATTTTTGCTTTGTAAAAAAAAACTCGCCTCTTACCGAAGTTATTGTTGAAGTATGAAAAAGGAGAAGAGCAATGAATATTCTGATCTTCTCAGAAGACTTGCAGCAGCTATGAAAAAGCCTATTAAAAGCATCCCTAAAACAACAGCTGACAGAATCAAAGGCACCTTTTTGGGTGTCTTCTATATGATGCCTTTAGGCATTTTGATTTGTTTGGCTTCAAAAGGCTTAGGCAGCTATATAGGATCTTATAGTCCATTTTTGCCGCGAAGCTTTTTCTCTTGGCAGCTTTTGATTTTTCTCTTGCTTTATAGGTTTATAAATCAAGCCTTTTTGCGTTCAATAATTTATTCAATAGCTTCCTCCTATTTTCTGCTGTACGGCATTTTTTCAGCATGGTTCGGAAGTCTATTTTCATATAAAGTTCCGACTTTGGCGGATTTCCAGCCCTTTTTTCAGGCAAAAACTTTGAACTCCTTGCCGCTTGATGAGCTTATTATTGCAGGAGTTATCTTAGTTTTCATAGTTGCTGGAATAGCTGAGTTTTTCATTGCTTTGATTGTTAAATCCTTCTTTGAAATGGCAATTGACAGAGATATGGGAGACGGAAAAGCGAAAGGCTTTTCATTAGGACTTCTTTTGACTCTCTCTGTTTGGCTTTTTATACATATTTATGTTGTTGGTCTTTCTGATAACAAAAAAGCTGTTCTGGGAGAATATTTTGCTCATTACTATCCGCCGAGCCAGCTAATAGTTGATAAACCTTCTTTTGCTGCGTTGTTTGAAGGAAAGGTATTTCTCTCCGATAACAAGGGACAAATTGTTTCCTTTTCTGCTGAATCTCTTGAGAAGAAGCCCTCTGATATTCAGAAAAGCTTCGGGCGCCCTCTTTTTTATTCTCCAGGAGTACTGCAATTATCATCAGCTTTGCCATTTTTTGGACAATACGGAGTAGAAAGGATTTCTGCAGACGGTTCTCTCAAGATGACAAAGCTTTTTGACTATCCTATTACTTTTCCTGATTTTAAAAACTTTTACCCTGACTTGAGGGAGGATTATTATCCTGCTCCGGAACCGATCAGTTTTAAAATTTTGGATGGCGGAAAGTATTTTCTCTTAGGTTTTTTGCATGGATATTTCGGTTTGTACGATTCTTTCGGAAATAAACTTTGGCTTGAAAAAATATATCATGATAAATCCTCTCAGGTTCCTTATCTTTTAAAGCCAATTGATGATTTGTATATAGCAGAATATGGCAAGACTCTGATTTTGAGCATACCTAATGGCACAGTTGTTGGGTTTGAGAGAGAGAGCGGAAAAATTATTTGGCAATATATTCATGACAAGCCAATTAAAGACGGGGTAGGGCAGTTCGCCATATTAAAACAGTATGGAAACAAGGTGATTGCAGCTTTTGCAACTGGCGAGATTGTGACTTTGTCTGCAGAAGACGGTGTTAAACAAGCAGAGACGGCTCATTCTGAATTTGTTGCGGCTTCTCCTCTTTATAGGGATTTGTCGGGCACAATTTCCTTTTTTACAGAGAAGGGCATTTTCTATATTGTCAGAGAAAATAAAGTGGAAGTTTTACATAAAGCTTTAGCCTTATCTTCTTATAGCAAGTATTATCCGGCTTTTTTTGAACCTGAATTTCAAATAGCTGTACATAAAAATGAAATAACTAGATTTAATTCTTTGACTGGCAGGTTTGAAACATTATTCAGAATTAAACGAAGGACTTTTACAGCAAAACCTGTGATTGCAGGAGAAATTCTTTATGCCGGCAGCGAAGACGGCTGGATCTATGCAGTGAGAATTACTGATGGCAAACTTCTTGGCAAGGTGCATGTTAAAGGGATGCTGCAAGCAGATTCTCTGAATGATGCCGGCGACTTTTTGCTTGTTCGAACCGCT
The DNA here is from genome assembly GCA_012520995.1 of Candidatus Rifleibacteriota bacterium. Taxonomy (GTDB): domain Bacteria; phylum Muiribacteriota; class Ozemobacteria; order Ozemobacterales; family Ozemobacteraceae; genus JAAYNI01. The sequence goes on along the minus strand of JAAYNI010000100.1, from coordinate 4,394 downwards.
TCCAACTCTTTGTTTAAAGTAGCCAAATATGAGAAACATTAAACTTACTCTTGAATATGACGGCAGCGCTTTCTTCGGCTATCAATTTCAACCGCATGTACCTACAATTCAAGGAGCTTTGGAAGAATCTTTCAAAAGAATCACTAAGTGCCCTGCCAGAGCTGTCGGAGCTGGCCGCACAGATACGGGTGTACACGCTGTTGGCCAAGTAGTTCTTTTTAAAACAGATTCTATGATTCCTTGCGATCGTCTTGTGCAGTCTATGAATGCAAGGCTGGGGGGGGCTGTAGTTATAACCTCTTGCGAAGAAACAGAAGATGATTTTCATCCATGCTTTTCTGCCAAGCTTAAGCATTACAGATACTTGTTTAAATTTGTCGATAAACCTTCGCCCTTTTTGCGAAACTATTTTTGGCAGGTCACCGAAAGCTTCGATTTAAAGAAGATAGAAGCGTTGTTGCCTGTCTTTGTAGGGAATCTCGATTATGCGGCTTTCGCAAAATCGCCACAGCAATATGAAACTACCTTCAGAGAAGTTACCGAGGTCTCTTTCAATATCAAAGATGGCACAGGCTTTTTTGATGTCTGGGGCAAAGGATTCATGCACAATATGGTGAGAAATATGGCCAAGGCTGTTTACTTGGTAGGATGCGGTGAGCTTTTGCCGACAGATGTGGAAAACTTATTTGAGAGCCGCGATAGACGTGTTCTGGGAGCTCCGGCTCCCCCAGGCGGCCTATACATGATGCAAGTGATTTATTGAGTTTGTAACCACGAAATACACGAACTGGAAACTTTCTAGGAGTGTGACTATCTGAATACCGCTGCAAACAATTCGGCAAAAATAACGGTCCTGCAGCAATTTCTTCAAGTTGCTAAAAGTGCTTCTTGCCTGTAATATTGACTTGCTAAACAATGCAACTCGTTACCAGCCACTGCTTGTTATGGATGTTGGTCCTCGCTGCCCCCGACCCCCTACACCCTACTCCCTTTCCTTAATGGTCTGTGTAATCTGTGGATAAATAATCCTAAAAGAAATATTTAGATGTTGTGGTAGTGCACGTGAAGATTCTCAAGCCTTTCATATCAGTTTCCGGAATGACTTTGCTTTCAAAGCTGACAGGCTTTGCAAAGCTGGCCATGATTGCGGCATTTTTTGGCGGCGGCAGTCATGCGGATGTTCTATTGATAGTTTTGATGTTGCCTGATTTGGCTGTTAAACTGCTTTCTGAAGGCTTGATTTATTCAGCTGCTGTGCCGCTTTTTGTGAGTTTGAAAGATGATTCTGAATCTCTTAAAAAAGCCTTTGTGACCTTAGCTCATACTACTGCCTTTTTTACTTTAATTCTTGCTGCTCTTTTGGCGATTTTTTCAGATAACATTCTTGGATTGATGACGCCTTCTTTTACCTCAGAAATGCTTGCTAAGGCTTCATTAATGTGGCGCATTCTTACTGTTTATGTTTTTTGTGTCTTTATGCTAGGGGTTTTCGCTTCTCTTTTGAACTCTGCCGGTTTTTTTGCTGGGCCAGCCTTTGCGCCTGTTATAGTAAACCTTTCCGTGATATTGGCAATGTTGGTGAACAAATCTTCTCTTACTGCTGAGAGGGTGGCTCTAATTACTTCTATTGGCGGAGTTTTGGAGCTGGCATGGCTTTTGTTCCTAATTAAAAAAAACAGGGTTTTTAACTCTTTCAGTTTTAGTGATATTTTCCAATTTGATAAAGTAGTTTGCAAAAGGTTTCTGATCTCCAGCTCTTCGGTCGGAGTTTGGAGCCTGACTTTGCCAATAATGCCTATTTATGAAAGAACTCTTGCCTCTATGGCTGGCACTGGCGGTATAGCTGCTTTGGAATATTCCGCGAAGCTTTTTAATTTTCCGCTGGCTTTATTTTCTATGAGTCTTGCTCAAGTGCTTTTGCCCGCTTTCAGTTCTTTAGATTCAGATAAACGCATGAATTTATCGAAGAAGCTTATGAAAATTATTTTCTTATTGCTGCTTCCGGCAATAACCGTATGCTATTTTGGAGCAGAAGGCATAATGAGCCTTGTGTACAAACGCGGGGCTTTTACGAATGAGAATGCAGCTTATGCAGGAGAGCTCTTTTCTGTTTATTCCTTGGCTTTGTTGCCGGCTTCTCTTATAGCCGTTTTGAACAGACAATACTTCGCGTCTGGAAAATATGCTATTCCTTCGGCAGCAGCTTTGATGTCGGCAGCTTTGCAGTTGGCCTTTGGGCGTTTTTTGGTTTCTAAACTTGGCATCAGCGGAATAGGCTGGAGCGCTTTCGGAGCTTTGTCGGTCCAATTTTTAATACTTGCTTTTGGCCTATTCACTTTGAAAGAAAGCGGACAGAGCTCTAAGACAAAGGATGTTGGGATCTAGTGAATAGAGGGTGCTAAAAAACAATGATTAACGGGCAGTGATCATCTGCGTAATCTGCGGATATAAAAAAAACAGTGACACGTGGCGGGTGGCGCTTAATTAAATTAGAAATTATAAAGTATAAATTAGAAATGAATGCTTAGAACTCAATGCTAGAAGTTACAACTGCTATTAGCTTCTAATAAATCATTGATTTCTTTATCTGCATCCATCTGCGTAATGATCGTACAGTTGGGAGTTTTTCCGTGTGGTCGGTGTTTTCTGTGGTTTAGAAAAGGTTTTTGCTTTTTGGTTTGTGTTTTCGTAGTTCCAAGTTTTTGCGGTTTCTGTTCTGGGTATTGATCCTTGCTACCCCTCTACGCCCTAACCCCTACTCCCTTGAAGGGTTCGCCACTCATCACTCGCCACTGGCTCTTCCTACAGGAAGAGTCTCTTGTCCGCTGTGACTATAATTGCCGAAGCCATGTCGCAAAGGCTTTCTATAGAGATGTCGCTGTTCAGATCAAGATTTCCGTTTTCATCAGCGCTTCTTATTCCTATGGAGTCAAGCGCAGCGGCAGGTGCTGCCATAAAATGAAATTTCGGGATATTCTTGTAGAGGCTTTTGTCTGCAAAGTTTCCATACTTCAACTCAAAAAGATCTGAGGCGTAAGAAAACATCATCAGATATGCCATTCCCTTGCTGATATTTTCAGTTTTGGGGAAGTTTTGAATTTTATTGTAGTATTCGAGAGCTGTATCTAGAGGATATCTGTCTCTGACAAGATATTTGAGCTTCGGATTCAGTTGTTTCATCATTCCGTCCATAATCGCGAACAGGTCTTCAAGATTGGCTCTTTGTGAGAGGTCTTTTTCCTCAAAGAATCCTTGGACTTCGTTTTTAAAACCTTTCATGTTTGCAGACTCAAAAGAAGGTCTGACAAATTCTGGGGTGGTCTCGGTGTGTGGTATATCGATGTCTTCTACAAAGCGTTTCATTCCCATGCTTCCGAAAGCAAAAATTACCAGCAAAAGTCCAAAGAAGAGACCGCTGGCAAATTTTTTTATGTTCATGGCCTGCACAAAAGAGACTTTTTTGTCCAATGACTTATATATTCTTCTGAATTCGCTCATGGCCTGTCCGCATCCTCCGCAGTATCTTGCGTATTGAACATTAGTGAAACCGCAGGAAGTGCATCTTCTTCTGACTTGGTAACCGCATTGTTTGCAGCTGCCGTTGTGATTGAGAGTGCCCCTCTCACATCTGGGGCAGTAGCTGATTGCCATTGTTTTGTCCTTATATCTGCTTGTCAGTTATTGCTTTATGAGTCTATCGGCAATTTCAAGCGATAACTACACGAAAGGCACGAAAAAACTTTTTTAAACCACAGAATACACCTAACAATAATGGGTTGTGTGATAGTGGATTGGCATGCACCCCCTAAAGGAGGCGAGTTGATTGTTTAGACTCAATCGCTAAAACTGATAATTGCTTGAAGATTCTGATAAATAACCGTTGTTTGTTTTTCTGCAGCTTCCTGCCTCTGTGATGTTTTTAAGGGTAAAAATCGACTTATTTCTTATGAAATAAGATTTTAGTCGGAGATTAGCAAAAACGAAGTTTTAGCACAATTTTTAGTCTGTCGGCATATTTTTCCGTGTATTCCGTGTGTTCTGTGGTTTAGAAAGGTTTTGTTCTTTATCGGTTCTCAATCTGCGTAATCCGTGGATAAATATCTTCTGGATGTTGGTTCTTACCCGCCACTCATCACTCTCAAAATAATTTTAAATTATTTTGAGAAAAATGCTTGCATTTTTTTCAGGGCAGTGTTATAGTAAAAGTCCTGCCTCGGCAGGGGGCTTTAAAAAGAAGCCAAAGTTCATTGGAAACGAGATCGGAAGACGAAAATAGAATTATGACGCCGAGCGGGTCATGCTGGCATATGCCAGCGGACTCAATCAATTTATATTTACGAGCAAATCTTGGTCATGCTTTAGAGCATGATAAGAGATCTGACTCTCTCAATTAT
>JAAYNI010000099.1 GCA_012520995.1 Candidatus Rifleibacteriota bacterium | reverse complement strand
GAAAACTCTAATAGAAGCGAGTACTTTCTCCAGCCATAATATTTATTTCTAAAAAAAGCTTTGGAAATAGAAGCTCCTGCTTCATGTTCACGGAAGACCGCATACTTGCTCCAAAGTTTCGGGCTTGGAACGCCGTGGCAGATAAGATCCAGAGTCAGAAGGTTTTCATGCGGTTCTCTTAAATATTTTTTTAGACCTTCTATTTCACAGGGCGTGCCTGAATAAAGAACAAGTTTGCCGTCATTCAAGGCATGTTCTGCTTGCTTGTATGAATCCTGCTTGTCGCTTTGCAGATACTTGCTTCCGCGAAGCTTTTCAAGTTCTTCGAGAGTCTTGCAGCTGATATGCTCAACTTTTCTGAAGTCGTTCGAGAATGCGGCTCCGAAAACTAATCCGCTTTCCATGATTGCCTGCTTTGCCAAAAGTGAAAATATACCGCCGGAAGAGCTTGCAAGACGCTGTTCTTCGTTTTTGTTGTAAGCCGCATGGGCCTTTTGCAGACTTGAAGAAACAGACGCGGAATTCAAAATTGGACAGACTTTCTTGCAAAGACCGCAGCCTGTGCAGGCTTTTTCATCCGTCTTAGGATAAAGGAAGCCTTCGCTGTCTGATTCCATAGAAATACATTTAACGGGACAAACCTGTTCGCAGGCGGAACATCCGCAACAATCGGCTTTGTTGTTGATTGCAATCATTGTCATTCCCCCTTTTTCAATAATTTCTTTTCGTATTCGTTAAAACTGAAATGCCAAACGAAAAATATATACACAACCAGTATTGCCGCGCTCTTGAGAATAAATGTTGAAAGATTCTCTGTCTCAGTTTTAAGAAATAAGAAGGAAAGCAATGCAGCAGGAAGCATTCCTTTTGTTGCCTGCAGGATGTTTTTCCAAAAAAAACTCATGTCCAAACCTACTTTGGCATGGTAATACCAGTTCATAATAAAAACATTGCCTATTGTAAGTCCGATGGCGGTTCCAATCGCGGCGCCTATATCTCCGTGTTTTTTTGCGAGGGGAATGCTGATAATCACGTTAAAGATGGCAATTAACAGATACAAAAGGGAACGGAAAGCGTGCATGTTTTTTGCCCTTTGAATTTCTATTCCGACGTTTTGAATCAGCGGAACAATTACCGGAACGACCAGTATAAGAGCCACGTAGTATGAACTTGTGTATGCGCTGTCAAGCCATAAAACAGTTATAAAGTAATGTCCCACAGTTATGAAGCCAATAAGAACTAACATGAGAATGTAGTATTGAACTCTGCCGATCCTCGTCATGAGGCTGGTCAGCTCGCTGTTCATATTCTTATTTTCTTTATGTCCTTTTTCTACGATTCTGTTGACCTGCGGCACAAAAACATTTGAAACGGCTGTTGAAGTTGCGAGAAACAGCTGATTTATCACTGCTCCTATCGAGTAGGTTGCCACTGCTATTGAACCGACAAATTTTCCTATGATGAACTGATCAACATTCCAGTTTATTTGATCTATGATTATGTTGAAAAATAAAAAACTTGAAAAGATCGCTATTTCTTTAAACAATAAAAAATCCGGTTTTTTGAAGTTGAACTTCATGCCGATTTTTTTTATGCAATAATAAGCATTTAATGCCAATGAAGATACTGTAGCAAAAGTAACGGCTATGCCTAGCCCGAACGAACGATAGCCAAGTATCAATAGAGGAACTCCCAGGAATGGATTCAGAACGCCTCTTGCCAGCATAATTATTCTCAAGACAATAAAGCGTTCATTGGCAGTCATGTAAGATTCAAATAACGAAGCAGGAAAGGTAAGCGCCATATTTAATGTAAAAATCTTCATCAAACCGGAAGACAGTGATATCTCAGACGGCGCCATTTTCCCCTGCAGAAAAAAACCGATGTTTTCAGAAATTATATTGCCGGATATTAGGGCGATAAGAGAGACTATAATATAAAAACTCATGAACAGTCCGTTGAGCTTTGCGATACCTTCTTCATTATCATGAGTTTTATAGCGATAATAAAATTTTACGTAAGATCCGGCAAATCCCAGCGACAACAGACCCAAGTAACTTACTATGGAAATAGACAGCCTGTAGACCCCATACTCCGCATTTCCCAAAAATTTGATCATGACGGGAGTATAAAAAAGAGTCGTCAAAGTGCTGATGAGGATATTAACATAGGACAATATTGTGCCCGTTTTTTTCTGGTTCATAATTTGATAGTTTTACCCTTTTTACCCTCTCAGGTCTTTCGCTTGGAAAGAATCACAGGCATTATACTGGCTAATACAAAGTATTGGCAAGCATAATGCCTGTGATTTTTGCTTTTTCAGCGGCAAACATCAGAGAGGTTTAACAGACAAAATGTGGGCGGGCATGGAGTGAGGATCCAGCTTTATGAAGTTGCGTCTGCCGCGCCACGTGAAGGTTTGGTCTGTCAGCAGATCAGTCACCTGATATTCTGAGTTTTCGTCTATTCCGAGCAGTTCTAACGGAACTTCAGCAAAGCCCGATTGCACGTTATCAGGATCAAGATTCACCAG
>JAAYNI010000098.1 GCA_012520995.1 Candidatus Rifleibacteriota bacterium | reverse complement strand
TATTCGGGACGACTCTCAAGACTCAGATCATCTTTCTTTTGTCTTTCGATTATGAAAAGGGTATTTTCTGTGAAATTCGAAGATTCTGGAAGATATTCTAATATTGGCTCCAGAAAACCTTTCAGATAAGGCGGATCTATAAAAACAACATCAAAGGGCTCATTAAATTTGAATTGCTTGAGAAATTTTAAACAATCCATTCCATAAACTTCCGCATTTTCTTCAAGTTTTGTGTGGCGTAAATTTTCTTTTATAGTTTGAGTGCATTCTCTGGCAAGATCAACAAATACAGCGGAAGCTGCTCCTCGACTGAGGGCTTCAATGCCAAGATTTCCTGCGCCTGCAAAAAGGTCTAAGAATCTTCCGCCTGGTGTTTCGTGAGCTATAATATTGAAAGTCGCTTCCTTCACTCTATCCATAACAGGTCTGGTATAACCGCCTTTAGGCATTTTTAATTTCATGCCTTTGGCTTTGCCCGTAATAACTCGCATTATAAGTCAACCTCCTTCCATAAAGGTCTTATATTTGCCGCCAAAAGAAGCTTTCATGCGTTGAAAGAACCAATCCGAGATCTCTTCAGTTTCTGCTCTGAGAATTTCATAAGCTCGATTACGTGCTAATTCTATCATTTTCAGAGGAATTTTATGTGAAAAGCAAGGGTGAGATAATCCGCTTTGCCTCGTACCTACAATATCGCCAGCGCCTCGCAACTTCAGGTCTTCCATTGCTAACTCGAATCCGTCCGAAGTGCTTTCCAGTATATTGAGTCTCTCGCTATCCTTGTCGGAAATAAACACACAGAAAGATTCAAGACCGGCTCTGCCGACCCTTCCTCTTAATTGATGCAATTGCGAAAGCCCAAAGGAGTCAGCGTTTAAAACTATCATAAGAGTTGCATTAGGGTTATCTATGCCGACTTCTATCACTGTAGTGGCGATAATTATATCTATTTCTTTAGTTGTAAAAGCTTGCATTATTTGCTCTGTTTCTTCAGAATCTTGACGGCTTGTTAAAACAGCAGTGTTGGCCTCCGGAAGCAAATCATCAAAAATCATTTCAGCTTCTTCTACTGAGATACGATGACTTTTGTCTGAAAACTCTATTAAAGGGCAAACAACATATATTTGTTGATTTCTTTCCAAAATTGTTCTGATCAATGGCAAGGCATGACGAATATTCGGTTTTATAGTTGTTTTTATAGGAATTCTGCCAGGAGGCATTTCATCTATTACAGAAACATCCATGTCGCCAAAAATAGTTAAAGAAAGCGTACGTGGAATGGGCGTTGCTGACATGAGTAATTGATGAGGGTTGTCGCCTTTGTTGAAAAGCATGCGCCTATGGTTTACTCCGAATCTTTGCTGCTCATCAATGATACAATAAACTAATTTTTTGAAAGTCACTGCTTCTTGAAAGAGAGCATGAGTTCCAAAAACAAACTTTGCTGAACCATTGGCTATTCTTTCAAGAGCTTCAGAGCGTTCTGCTGTTTTTTGTGAACCTGTTAATATAGCCGCTTCAGAAATAAACTGAGGAAAAAACTTTTCAAAGCTTTTGAGGTGTTGTAATGCCAAAAGCTCTGTAGGAGCCATAAATACGCACTGACTTCCCAGATGTATTTGCTTTGAGGTTTCCAGCATTGAGAGAAAAGCCACTAAAGTTTTCCCCGAGGAAACATCCCCTTGTAAAAGTCTGTTCATAGGAGGCTTGGAGGAATCTTGGCTTATGTTATAAACTATTTCGCTAAAAACTCTCTGTTGGGCATTCGTCAGCTTGAAGGGCAGGGGATAGTCAGGCTGAATTATAGGCGATGATATAGAAACTGGGAAAGAAAGTTCGCCTGTCAGAGCTTCTCTTCTTTTCAAGACGCCTATCTGAAATAGAAGCTGATCAAAAAAAGCTAATGTCTTCTTCGCTTTTTTTACATCTTCAGCAGATGATGGACGATGAATCAAACGTAAGGCTGAAAATATAGCTTCGTAAGAAGTGTCCTTAAAAAAAGAAGGTATAGAAGCTTTCCAATTAACTGTATCAATAATGGTTCTTATAAGGTTGCGAAAACCCAGCGGGGAAATCTTGGCTTCTTTAAGTTTGATATTAGAAGAGTAAACAGGTGTAAGTTCTTTTTTGAGAGAGAAATTTGCCGAGTTTGCCGGTTCAATTTCAGGATTAGCTATATAGAGCGAGTTTTTTAGTGCTTTAATCGAGCCATAGAGCCAATAAGAGTTAAATGGCTTAAGTTGTTTTGTCAGATATGTTTTATTAAACCACTTCGCAGAAATTGAATCCGTTTCATCAGAAAACACAGCGTTTATAATGGTTAGACCTTTTTTTACTCTAAAAAGCGAAATTTTCTCAAGTTTAAGCTTGAAAAGAGCTTCATCTCCATCTTTTACTTCTGAAACTTTAGAAAAGGAAGTGCGATCCTGATATTCGGCAGGATAGCATCTGAAAAGGTCAATAACTTTATAAAAGCCGCATTCGTTAAGTGCTGCAGCTTTTTTAGGACCTATTCCCTTAATTTTTTGAAGGTCGTCATTGAGCAGTAGGGTCACAGCAAAAAAAGAGGTGTCTGTTTAAATAGCAGTTTTGTGTCTTAAACTCCTGGTTTTTGTTCTTGCAGAAGTTGTTGTATATATTTAAATCCTTTAGCCATAAGCTTTAAAGCAGCATCAGGGTCTGAAGATTCCACACATGTTTTTAAGCATTCTTCGTAAGCCATAAAGCCTTGTTTGTGCTGCCCTGCTAAGTTAAATGTATATGCTAATAGGAGCTTGGATTCTATATCCATCGGAGATATGGATATAGCTTTTTGCAGCACATCTCTTGCTTCATCGTATTGGCCATAAAGCAGGTGAAGAGAAGCAAGTTTTTGATAAATAATAGGATTTCGAGGCGATAGTTGTGTTGCTTTAGTAAGTAGAGTAATACTGGATTTATAGCGACCTGCAATCTGGTAAATCTGAGCCAGAATCATGTATGCTCCCAAAATTTTGGGATATATCTCAAGAGCTTTCAAGAGATACTTCGCTGCCAAATCATAGTGTTTGGAATAATAATAGATGTTACCAAGATTGAATAGAGCTTTTACTAAGTCGGGCTTGATTGCCAAAGCCTTCAAATAAAGCTCGGAAGCTTTTTGATAGTCTTTTTCGGCATAATAAAGATTAGCTTGTGCTGAAAGGGCTTTTAAATGATTTGGATTAACGGATAATATCCGGTCATAAATGGTATGAGCTTCAGCATAGTCTCCGCTTTGAATTAGCTCATTAGCTTTTTCCAAGTCATTATTGAAAGACAGATCCAATAAAACTTCTGGCTGAACTTTGATTAATGGAGCGGGCTCTTCCGCGGGTTCTTCTTCAGGCTCTTTTTTTTCTATATCTGCTTGAGGTTGAGTTTCCTCGGTTTTTTGAGGAGGAACATACTCCAAGTTTTCTTCTTTAGCTATTATACAGTTCAGACTGTCTCGATTTTCAACCAGTTCGGTTACTATTTGGTTTATTTGTTCCTCAATGTCTTGGTGCTTGCTGATTTCCGCACCTATTTCGCCTAAGATAAAGGTAGCGGAAGTCAGTTCTTTCTGGTTTTTGCTTTTGAAAAGCTCGCGGAGGTTTTCTAATACATCATATTTGCCGCATTTCCATAAAGCTTTAATGGCATTGCTTTTAACTCGGTTGTCAGGATGCTTCAGCAATTGTTTGTATCTAGAGAAAAGTTCGGAATCAGGCTGAGGTAAAAGCAAAGAAAGAGCATCAATGGCATTTGCCACGACTCTTGTATCATTGCTGTCTAAGTAGGTTTTGATTTGTGGAGCGGATTCTTTATATCCCAAGGTGCCCAATGATGATATTATAGTTGCCTGAACAACTTGATTTTCTTCTGTCTTGAGCTTTTCCGCAAGAATTTCACCAGCCACTTCAGGAACACACTTTGACAATGCAAGAACGGCCTCAACTCTGACATCAAAGTTGGGATCTAGAAGTAAAGGTTGCAAATATGGTAAAGCCTTTTTGTATTCTATTTTTCTGAATGCAAAGATGCTGTTTCGTCTGACATCAGGGTCTTCATCTTTAATCGTATTAGCTAAGGAACTGATAAATCTTGGATCTTTCAATTCACCTATTACATAAGCCGCAGAAGCTTTATACCACTTATTTTCGTGCTTAAGCATCTGACTGATGGTCGAGGAAACGTCAAAGTCACCGTATTTCCAAATGGCCTTGGCTACATTAGCTTTAACTCTATTGTTAGGGTCATCCAAATAGGGTTGAATAATTCCGACAATTGAGGCGGACTTCATCTCTTCTATAGCTTCAATAGCATTTGCTCTGACTCTAGGATCTTCATCTTTTAGAGCTTGCTGGAAAACCGGAAGCAATTTGTCAGAGCCAAGCATTCCTAATGCTTGAATTGCAGAAGCTCTTATGCGTGAGCTTTTTTCCTGTTCATA